>DATIKM010000082.1:0-2293 GCA_035477595.1 Chthonomonadales bacterium | reverse complement strand
GAGCCCCTTCAGGATCTGCGCGCTCGTCGTCCACGCCCCGCCAGAGAGAGGGCTCGTCTGCTCCAGAAGCTCCCCCGCGCAGGAGGCTCCCCCGCGCTCGAGGCGGCGCCGCACGCCCGGCAGGTTGGCGGCCTATCGTGCGCTGCGTCCGGCAGCGTCCGGCAGGCGCCGCATGCCCCTCATAAGCGCGGAGCGCGCCGCCTCCAACTCGCTCCTGGCGCGCGCGGAGATCGACCTGCCGGTGGCGTTCGCGGCGATCTGGTAGTCGGCTCGCCCATCCCGAAACTCGAGGAGTGTCAGCTCCGTGCGACCCGTGTTGCTGACCAGCACAAACCTCCTCAGCCAGGCGCGTCTGCCCTGAAACGCAGTCTCGCTCTCATCGGCACGCTCCGCCCTCGTGCCATCCCTCGTGAGCTGTCGCACAGTCTCGCCAAACCCCGGCCGGTCCGGTATCAGCGCCGGGTCAACGCCCTTGGGAATCCCAAACCGAGTGACCATCAGTCGCAGCCGAACGCCTCCTACGGACCGCGTGGCCGTGACGCTGCTGAAACACTCCTCCGACCCCCGGACTGCCTTGAAGTGCCGCACACGCCAACCCCTGGGATCCGGTACTACCCAGTCACCGAGCACCGCCTCCTCCGTGGGCGGACCGTCGAGCCCAGCGGTGGCGACAAGCGGCAGCCCCAGCATCAGGGCCGAGGCCGCGCACAAGACGGCAGTCCTCCTTCGCACGGCGCGCCTCACTTCGTGTTCCTCCTCAGGGACAATGTCCCTCTCATGCTCAGCGCTTCTGACCTTCCGGGCAGCTGCACTTTGGTGCGCGCACACGCCTTGCGGGCCGGCCCGCTTGCTCAGGTCAGGGAGCAACGAGCACGGACCTTCCCGCTGAGCAGCTGCAGGCGCAGCTCACCTGGGCGCCCCGGCGAGGAAGCAAAAGTACGCGATCACGCCAATGCTCCGGTCCTCGCCACGGCGGGCGCACTCGACCTGGCAGGCGCGCCTCCTGTAGGAGCAGACGATGAACCCGAAAAGGCCCGCTCGCTTCCTACACTCATCGAAGAGCGCATTCAGACAGGCCTTGCAACTCACTCGCCGCCCCGTACTGCCGCACTCCCGGGGAAGCAGCAGCACCTTCGGCATCTGTGTCCCTGGCAATCGTATCCGCCGCCACCTTGGGGGCCGCTGCCTCCTTCGCAGCCACGCCGCCACCCGCGGCAGGTACTCGCCGTCGCCGGAGGAGACCAGGCCCTCCTCGCCGGTCCGCATCCAACGCCACGGCGTCGCCGCATGCCCCGCCGCGAACCGAGCCACGCCGAACGCATCGAACAGCCCGTTCGAGACCACAACGCCGCCCGGGCCGGTGATCGCCCCCGCCGCGCCCAGGGGCTCGCCAGACCTAAGTGGGCCGGAGCCGCTCCGTGAGAAGCCTCCACGCCCGGTCGGCCGTCCGATCCGCGACTGCCGACTTGCCGCTCCCGCGGACCGTCAGGTGGACGAGGTAGTTGCCCCCTCCGCCCTGGAACTGCAGGATCCGGCATCGCGAGGTTTGACCTCGCGCAAGGATGGTCCGATGGGTCACGTAAGCCGGCAACCCGCGAAAGGAGGTCCTCTGAAGGTCGAGCCTGAGGATCGTCTCCCCGAGTGCCGGCGCCAGGCGTTTCTGCATCTCGACGGAGGCATGTAAGACGCGTTCATAGTCGGATGGGGTCATCGGCGACACGCCTTCGGGAGCCCGGGTGAACACGAACTTCAGCAAGATTCTGTGGCCGTCGCTCTGCGTCCGGAACCTCACGCTGGCGATGATATCACCGCGGATCAGCTCCCTGGTCCAGCCGGGCACGTCCGGAACCACATACCGCCCGACCGTCGTGCCCTTCGAGGCGGCGGTTCCTGGCCGGGCGCGGGAGGTCTGGCACTGCGCGTTCGTTGCCAGCAGGAGCGCGACGCAACATGAGACCGGCACGGTCCACGCGTGGCTGGTCATTGGAACCCTCCTACCGCCTGATCGATCTTGGAAACTGCCTTGCCGCCTGACTTCCAGCACGCCATCACTCTCAGACCGTCCCACTGGTCGTCGCAATAGGCCTGGCACGCGGCACCGATTGCGTAGCACAGGCCCGGGCACCTCTCCTTCAAGCACTCCTTGTGGAAGTGATGCTGGCAGAGCTCGCAGTTGGCCCTGGCGCCCCTGCACACGTCCGGTATCCGGGGCGCCTCCGGCAGTTGCGGCGCCTTCGGCACCGGTCTCCTGGGCCACCTCGGCAATCGTATCCGCCGCCACCATGGGGGCCGC
>DATIKM010000081.1:0-1754 GCA_035477595.1 Chthonomonadales bacterium | reverse complement strand
GGCCGTGGAAACGCACGGGCTGGGCAAGCGGTACGCGAACGGGGTGGACGCGGTGCGCGACCTCTGTCTCGCGGTGCCGGCGGGCGAGATTTTCGGCTTCCTGGGGCCCAACGGCGCCGGGAAGACCACGACGGTGCGGCTGTTGAACGGGAGCCTCCAGCCCACCTCGGGCGTGAGCCGGGTCCTCGGTGCCGCCTCGGTGGACGGGACGGTGCGCGGCTCGACGGCGACCCTGACTGAGCAGGCGCGCATGTACGAGCGTCTCACCGTGGCGCGGAACCTCCGCTTCTTCGCCGAGATGTATGGAGACCCGGACGCCATCGGCGGCGAGCGCATCGATGAGCTGCTGCGTCGCCTGCGCCTGTGGGAGAAGCGGGACGCCCGGCTGGGCACGTTGTCCACGGGGCAGAGGAAGCGGGCGCAGCTCGCGCGGACCCTGCTGCACCGCCCGCGGATCCTGTTCCTGGACGAACCGACGTCGGGGCTCGACCCCGACGCGGCGCTCGAGGTGACCGGGCTCATCCGCGAGCTGGCCAGGGAATCGGGCACCACGGTGTTCCTCTGCACGCACAACCTGCCCCTCGCGGAGCGGACCTGCGACCGCTTCGGGTTCATCAACGAGGGCCGGCTCGTCGCGGTCGGCCGCACCGAAGAGCTGGTCGAGGCGGCGACCCGCGAGCGGACCGTCACCATCGCCACGACCACCGGCGACCTGGTGGCCGCCTGCACGGATGCCGCCGACATCTCCGCCGCCCTCAGGAAGGCGCTCGACGGCGGTCGCCAGGTCCTCGAGGTCCGGCGCAACCGGCCCACGCTCGAAGACGTGTATTTCCAGCACATAGGGAGGATGACCAATGAACCGGCGTAGGATTTTCGCCATCGTGCGCAAGGACCTGGGGGAAGTGACAGCAATTCTCGGTGAACGAGGCCAGGCAGGTCGCGGCCGGCTTCCCGAGGCCATCGCTCCCCCGTGATCGAGCTATGCAATCCCTACGCCCCGGTCAAGGTGGGCTACGGGGACTGGAAGAAATACCGGACAGATGTTGGGGATTCCGGAAATGACGGGATTCTGAAACACTCTCAGGTATGGGTGGGGGAGCAACAGACCGGGGGCCACCTCGATTACGGTTCTCGGCGCTGCTGGGTTGCCTGGCAGAGCACGTCGATCGGATCGCCGACACCCGCCAGCAGGCGAAGGTGAACTACGCTCTGCGCGACTGCTACCTCGGCGCCTTCGCGATGTTCTACCTCCAGGACCCCTCGCTGCTGGAGTTCCAGCGACGGTTCCAGCAGACAGTTCAGAGCAACAACCTCAAGACCGTGTTTCAGCTGGGGGAGATTCCCGGCGACAGCCAGCTCCGCGATCTGATCGACCGTCATACGCACGAGCCGTTGAGCGACGTGTACGCCGATATGCTTGGGCGGCTAGCCGACAGCGGAGTGCTGGCCCGATTTGAGTTCCTGCCCGAGCAGTATCTGCTGACCCTTGATGGATCGCAGTATTTCGGCAGCGACGCGCTGCAGTGCCCGCGTTGTCTGGTCAAGGAGCATCGGGACGGCAGACGGGAGTACTCGCACCAGATCCTGCAGGCCACCATCGTGCGTCCCGACATGCGCCAGGTCATCCCGTTGGCTCCTGAGTTCATCGCCAACGAGGACGGCCACGACAAGCAGGACTGCGAGATCAACGCCGCTAAACGGCTGATCGCTCGTCTTCGGGCCTCCGGCAACACTCTGCCGTACATCATCGTGGG
>DATIKM010000080.1:0-2979 GCA_035477595.1 Chthonomonadales bacterium | reverse complement strand
CCTTCCTGCGGCAGGTCGGGCACCGCCGTTCGCGAGAGCCTCAACCCCTACGGGAACGCTCTGCGCCAGTCTGAAGTCGCTGCCCTCCGGCTCGAGCTCGATTCCGGCCTGCATGCGCTGCTGCATACGCCAGAGCGCTAGATGGCGGTTGGCTCCCAGGTGAGGATGGACAACGGCGTGACCCGCTTCCTCACCGGATACCGTGCTCAGCACAACAACTCCCGTGAACCCTCGAAGGGGGTCTCCGCTGCAGCCCGATCACGGATCTGGACGGGGCGCGCGCTCGCCAGGTGGATGACGTGGAAGGGCGCGATTGTGATCAATCCGTTCGGTGGTGTGAGGGGCGGGGCGGTGTGCGACCCGAAGCCGCTCCCGGGGGCCGAGCTGGGGCGCCTGATGCGGCGCTACACCACAGGGACCACCACCTTGCTGGGGCCGGCGAACGACATCCCGGCTCCCAACGTCGCCACGAACCCGCAGGTGAGGGTGTGGGTGATGGGGACGAACTCCCATGCACCGCGGGTACACGGCGCCGGCCCTGGTGACGGGCAAGCCGCTCTCGATAGGCGCCTCCGAAGGGCGCGTCGACGCCGCGGGCCGGGGAGTCTTCATTGGCCATCGAGTGCTCGGGCAACGTGGGCTCTGCGGCATGCCACATCCTCGTCGAGCGCGTTGGCCCGCGTGGTAGCCGTCTCCGGCTTCCGCCAGGGGCTTGCGGAACGCCCGCAGGCTCGATGTGGCGGCGCTCACCGGGCATGCACCGCGCGGACGCGCCGTCGCCGGCTTCCGGCAGGGCGAGCCCTTCGGCAATGCGGACCTGCTCGAGTCCGACGTGGACCTCCTCGTGCCGGCGGCGCTGGAGAGCCAGTTCACAGCGGCAAACGCGCACCGCGTCCGCGCGCGTGCTGGCGGAGGGGGAGAACTGGCCAACGACGCGCGAGGCGGATGCCGTGCTGGCCAGCCAGGGAGTCCATTCGGTCACCGACGTGCCAGCCAACGCTGGCGGCGCGATCGTCTCGTGCGTCGGACGGATCCAGGACCAGCAGAGCCTGTTCTGGTCGGTGTCGGAGGTGAGCTAACGCATGGAAGCGGAGCCCCCTGCGTGCTTGCCGTACGGTGGAGGAGGTAAGCGAGCGGGAGCGGTCGGACATCTGAACGGCCGCGTATCCTGCGGGCGCCGGATCGCGGAAGCCACCACGCGCGGCACCTGCCCGTAGCACGCGCAGAGGGCAGGGCAGTCGGGGGCCCGTCCGGGCAGAGCGTCACGGTTACCGTGGCGGGCATCGGCGGCGTGGCCCGCCCGGGATCACGGGCAGAGCGCAACGCACCACCGGTCCTAAGGCATGCGCGCGGGTCAGCGCGTCCGCTGGGCCTGCGGCTCGCGCACCGCGGCCGCAACGCCGAGCGCGCCATCGGCGGCTCCGTAGATCAGGGCGCGCACCGTTGTTGCGATCGCATCCGCATCCATGCCGTAGCAGTGCCTGAGGTAGGACTGATCCCCCACGATGGAGGAGAACCCCGCGCGCAACCCGACCCGCTTGAAGCACCGCGGTAGCAGGCCGCTCTCCAGGCATACCTCAGCTACAGCGCTCCCGAGCCCGCCCACAACGGTGTGCTCCTCGACCGTCACGATGCCGCCCGTCTCGGCGCACGCCGCGAAGATGGCGGCGGAGTCGAGCGGCTTCAGCGTGTGCATGCTCACAACGCGGCACTGGATGCCCTCGACGGCCAGCGCGTCCGCAGCGATGCGCGCCTCATCCAGGATCCCCCCGGCGCAGATGAGCGTTATGTCGCGTCCCTCGCGAACGATACGGGCTCTGCCGATCCTGAACTCCCCATCGTCGGGCTGAGCGTCGTAGATGCTCGCCCGATCGAGGCGGAGATAGCAGGCGCCTGAGTGGGCATGGATCGCGCGTGTGGCGTGCTCGGCTTCCCAGCAGTCTCCGGGCGCAACGACAGTGATGTCGGGTAGGGACCGCATGATCGCCAGGTCTTCGGTGGCGTGATGGCTGATACCGAGAGCGCCGTAACTGAAGCCGCCGCCGACCGCGACGACTTTCACGTTGGCGCGGTGGTAGCAGGCGTCGTTGCGGATCTGCTCGAGGCACCGGAGCGTCGGGAAGTTCCCGATCGAGTACGTGTACACCACGCGGCCGGTAAGAGCCAGCCCTGTGGCGACGCCGGTCATGTTCTGCTCGCTGATCCCAGCGTTCAGAAACTGCCGCGGGAAGCGGCGTGCGTAGTCGGCCAGCACGCCGAACCCTACATCGCCTGTCACCAGCACGACGCGCGCGTCTTCCTCCGCCAGGCTCGTGAGGGTGCGGACGAAGGCTTCTCTCATCGGTCTGCCTCCAGCTCGCGTAGGGCCGCCGCGTACTCCTCCCCGCATGCTGTTCGGTAGTGCCAGAGCACCGAGCCCTCCATGAACGAGACGCCCTTGCCCTTGACGGTGTGAGCCAGCACGCACGTCGGATATCCGGGACGTGAGGGCACACGACAGAAGGCAGCGTCCAGCGCTTCATGGTCGTGGCCGTCGACGTCGACGACCTCCCATCCAAACGCCCGCCACTTGTCGGCGAACGGTTCCAGCCCCAGCGTGCTCTCGACCGTAGTCAGGCTCTGCAGCTTGTTGTGGTCGACGATGGCGACTAGGTTGTCCAGCCGGTGGTGGGAGGCGAAGAGCGCAGCCTCCCAGACGGAGCCCTCGTCACACTCGCCGTCACCCATCAGCACGACGGTGCGCCACGCCGCGTCGCCGAGACGAGCGCCGTAGGCGAGGCCCGCCCCCACGGAAAGACCGTGGCCCAGCGATCCCGTCGAGAGCTCCACACCGGGAATGCCCCGGTGCGACACATGCCCGCTGAGGTCCGACCCGTTGGCGTAGTGCGTGTCCAACTTTCCGATGGGGAAGAAGCCGCGCTCGGCGAGGGCGGCATAGATGCCCGCGCCCGCGTGTCCCTTGCTCAGGATGAAGCGATC
>DATIKM010000079.1:0-4777 GCA_035477595.1 Chthonomonadales bacterium | reverse complement strand
AGCGGCTTGCTTGCTCACCGCGTCCCCCGTCCGCCGGGCGGACCGATGTCGGTTTGCGTGATCCGCCGGTCGTCGATGTAGATGTCGGCTCTGGTGCGGCCAAATCGGTCGGTGCCGCGTCGGACGATGCCGAGGTCGGCGCCGGAGGAGAGCATGCGTTCGAGGCGCGCGCGGGCCTCGGGTCCGCCGGGTTCATGGAGTTCTGGGGCGTGGATGGCGCGCAGTCGGATGCGTTCCGCGCCGCAACGTAGGGTATCGCCGTCGATGGCGCGGCAGCCGTAGAGCTGGTCGGCGGCGGGGGCTGGTGCGGCGGCGGTTGCGAGGAGCGCGGTGAGGTGCGCGGCGAGGAGTGCGTTTACAAGCAGCCTCATAGTTGCCTCTCTGGCTGGTCAGGATTGCGCTGGCTGGGTTTTGCGCCGGCGGACGCCTTCCGCATTGTCCCGGCGCCGTCGTCGTCTCCTGGGCGGTTTTTTGGCCGATTCCGCCGATTCGCACCTTGTGGTAATTCCTCGAACGCTGGACAGCGCGCCAGCAACCGCGGTCCGCCGAGGATCGGGTCGTGCATGCCGCGCTGTGCGCGCGGGACGGAGCAGCGGCCGGCTGGGGTGGCGGCTGGTCGCCAGCGCGAGCACTCGGCGCAGGTGCGGCGGTCGTCGTGCGGGTGGCGGGTCATGCCGGCGTGTCGAGCGCTGCGCGCCAGAGCCGGCGCTGCTGGTAGCCGAGTGTCTCGCCGGCGTGCTCGCGGTCTCGGAGTCGCTCGGCCCAGGCGCGCGGGTGCGGTCTGGGCTGGGCGAGGGCGCGGCGGATTGCGGCGAGGGCGTCCACGTGGGCGGTGGAGCCGGGCGCGCTGCGCAGCCGCTCGACCGACCACGGCTGGCGGTTGGCGCGGGCGTGGTCGGCGGCGGTGCGTTCGATGCGCTCGGAGATGCGCTCGCGGGTGATGCGCAGGATGTCGGCCGGGGTGGGCATGCGGGCATTGGACCGCGGCCAGTCGGCGAGCGTCGCGAACGCGTCGGCGGCTGCGCACTCGGCGAGCGCGTCGGCCCATAGGGCGAGTGCGGCGGAGGACGGGGCGCGTGCGCCGAGCACGTCGGCGAGGTGCGCGAGCCGGAGTGCGAGGGCTGGGGTATCGGCTGGGGTCACGGTGTCGGTCCTTGGTCGGCGTCGGCTGCTGCTCGTGCGGCCATTATCCGCATTGCCTCGTGTGCGGTGGCGATCGGATCGTAGGGCGTGCCGGGGCGCTTGGCGGCGCCGGTGCGTCGGATCCAGTTGCGCCAGGTGGCGGGCCAGTCGAGCTTGGCGCCGCGCTGACCGGGTATCGCTGCCCAGTAGTCGCGGAACTCGGCGAGGACGGCCGTCTGGTCAAGGTCCGGGCGGGTTGAGGTGGTCCACGCCGTCAGTGTTGCGTCAGGTTGCCAATCGAGAGGGAGACGCGAGCCGCGAGGCGAGCGCTCGGGCCGTGGAGCGGCGCTGTGTGTTTTTTTGGGTACGGCGGTGGATGTGAGTGTGGGGGTGGGGGTAGCACCTCTTGCTGTGCAATTGCTCAGCACTTGCTCAGCACTTGCTGAATCGGTTGTCTTGCACAATCCGTGCCTGGCCAATCCGGCGACTGATCTCTTCTCGCTGATCACCTCGGCGCGCGTTACCTCGCGCTGCATCCTGACGTTGTAGTAGCCGTCGTCGCCGCGGACGAAATACCGCGCCAGCACGTAGCGCAGCGCCTCGATCTCGTCGGCCGATCGGCAGTTGGCGACGCCGGCACACTCCTGCTCGTCGAGCGGTGCCGGTCCGCGCTGGTCCCAGCAGTGCATGAGCAGCAGCAGATAGACCCCGTGGCGCAGCGGCGTGAGGTGGCGCGTGTCGCGCAGGTAGTCGCCGGTGTAGAGTGGCATGAAGGCGAAGCTCATGACGCCTCCACCGACTCAGACGCCGCCTGCCTGTCGGCCGGCAGCGCCGTCTCGACGGGGCGGTGCAGCGACTCCTTCGCCTTGTTCTCGCTGATCTGGCGCATGGCTTGCGTGGGGACTTATATAGATGACTCCCTCTGAAGCTTTTTCTTCCGCCGCGCCCGTTTCTTTGCGGGCTTACTGGCGGGCTTCGGGCGGTGAGCGAGCACTGCATCCACGATGCGGTCGAGTGCGGCCGGCGTCTTCTGCGCGCTCACTTGATGAGTTCCTTGTACGTGATGCGCTTGCCCTTCGTCGCGGACACGAAGCTGCTCAGTTGCGGCAGATCGTCGCCGCAAGCCTCGCGGAGTCGGTGCAGGACGAACCACGCGGACTTCTGCGTGATGCCGATCTCCTTGCTGAGCTGCATCGAGCTGATGCCTTTGCGGGCAGTCACGAGCAGATACATGGTATAGAGCCATTTGTGCAGCGGGACGTGGGAGCGCTCGAAGATGGTGCCAGTGCGGACCGTGAAATCCTCACGGCACTGATTGCAGCGATAGTAGCCGCCCTTGCGTGGCGTAACGCGCTCACCCAGGCCGCAGACGGGGCAGCGCGCCCCATTGGGCCAGAGGCGCGACTCCAGATAGGTCCGCGCCGTCTCCTGGTTCGGGAACAGCGCGAACAGTTGCATGGTGCTGATGGTCACATTGTCATTCATCGTCGGTGCGCTTCCTTCCGTCGCGATAGCCGCTTAGGTACGCCTCGCGGATGCGATTACGTAGACCCTGGACTGACCCAGGGGAGAGCGGAACCTCGACCAGCACCTTGCCGGCCGAGGATTCCAGAAACTGGTCGGCGGCCTGCTCCATGCGCCGCCGCCAGTTGCGGTTTGGGTGGTTGCTCACGCGCTCGGCGAGCATTCCTTGCCCGCATCCCACGCTGCATTGTTGGCCTGCTTGTCGGTCCCGCTGGGGAACGGACCGGAGTGGACCGTGTAGCGGAAGGCGCCGCAACGGTCGCAGTAGCTGTGCTCTTGGGCGCCCGTGCCGCCGGTCAGGATGGTGCCGCCGCATTCGTGGGTGAATTGCTCGCTCATCTGTCTCTCCTGCCCCTGTTCCCGAGGCGCGGTGTGTCGGTATCGACAGTTCCTATAGTAGATGACTCCATAGCCGTTGTCAAGGGGGTCAAGTATATAAATCCCCTTGCGTGAGCGTGACGTGGCGCTCGCGCACCGCCTCGCGCTCCTTCGGTGGCAGCTTCGTCGTCGCCGTCCAGGCGCAGGCCTCGCGGTACTGTTTTTTCAGCTTCGCCAGCTTGGCCCAGTGGTTGCGGGCGTTGGGACTCAGGCCGGTGGGCGGCCAGGGGAGCACGATGGTGAGGCTCACAGAAGCACCTCCTGCTTTGGCGCTTCATGAGGCGCACACGTGAACCCGAAGATGTCGGCGGTGCGCTGGGCATCCTCGATTCGCTTGCAAGCGATCTCGAAGTATTCGCGCTCGCGCTCGATGCCAATGAATGTCCGGCCCATCTGCACTGCAGCCACTCCGGTACTGCCCGATCCCATGAATGGGTCCAGCACCACGCCGGCGGTTTTGCGGATGAGTTCCTTCATCAGCCCCACCGGCTTCTCGGTTGGATGCTGTCGGCCGTTCTTGGCCATGCTCTGCACTGGAGCGTGGCGAATCACAGACCCGCAATCCCGGCTCCCAGAAAAACCCTTACCCAGCACATAGATTTCTTCGTGGTCTGGTTTCCATGGGAGATCAAGCGCGCCCATGCCCAACGCGCCACCCTTATCCCAGATTAGGACCATTCGGGTGTCGGCCGGTCGCTCTGCTCTCCATGTGCCGAAGTACATGCCTGGTGTTGCTCCGGCCCAGTCGATCACCCAGTCTCGCACTGCGGTGGTCTCATCACCGGCAATGGTCCGGCCGGCCTTCCAGAGGTCGGTCGTGGCATGCCCACTCTTGTAGGTGATGCCATAGGGCGGGTCCGTGATAACGGCACCGACCGGCTCAATGGTGGGCAGCACCTCCACGCAGTCGCCCCAGTACAGGGTGGCGTTTCCGATCACCACCTTCTCAATATTGCTCATCCTTCGGTTCTACTTTCTCCGCTCAGGGTCTCGGGGTTTTTGTCCAGGCGCTGCAGCAGTGCCGGCTGCAGGATCACGGTGTCTCGCGGGCGCGGGCCGATGCGCACCACCAGCCGGGGGAAGTGATCGCGGCGGCTCTCATGGCCCCTGGTCTTCTCGGCTACGGCCGTGCGCGCGGCGTCGTAGCGCGTCAACGCCCCGCTCAAGCGATCCCCCTCGCCCGCAGCGCTCGGCGCATGCGGGACTCTGCGAGCCGGCGCGGGAGACACACGCCGTGGAGCCATTGGTACACGGCCTGCCGTGAGACTCGGGCGACGCGCCCTGCCGCGGTCGGGCCGCCGAGCAGTCGGACGGTGGCTGCTATCTCGTCTCGTGCCATCCGGGGCGGCGTCGTCCCCGGCACGTGGTCGGTCTGCGGTGTCTGCACGGTGCGGTCCTCGCGTAGGCGGCGACCCCTCACGGTAGCGCGGTCTGCGCGCGCTGTCAACACTCCAGACAACAGACCAGCCGACGAACGGTTGTTGACACCGACAACATAGCGCGTCACACTGCGCCCCACGTAGTGACCGAGCCGGCCGGTAGCCGGTGCTGACGAGGAGATCGAGATCATGAGCGAGACCACGAGCAGACTGCGGCTAGGCGCAGCCACGGACGTGCCGGACGGCACGTGGTTCGCGGTGTCCTTGTGGGACGACGCGCAGCGGGATTACCGCGACGCGCCGGAGCGCGGCCTCCACCGGACCGTGACCGCGGCCCGTGCGGCGGGGCCGGAGGTAGGCGCGCGGCCCGTGCG
>DATIKM010000078.1:0-15357 GCA_035477595.1 Chthonomonadales bacterium | reverse complement strand
TCTTCCGTCGAGGTGTTCGTCAGGGTGATGACGAGGTGCGAGCCGTCGATCGCGAACGCGGCCGACGCAGCGTGGTTACCCGATGTGAACGAGTACGTTCGAGACGCACCCGCTGGGGAGACGGCCCACACGCCCAGACCCACAACCACCCCTAGAAACCACACGCCACGCATCGACCGCATATTGCCCCTCCGCGGCACCGAGTGCCAGTAAGCCGATCTACCGCGTGCATTATCGCCCAGGCGCCGTGTCACCGGCAAGAGCGAACACGCGTGCGAGCGGCCCAAAGCCCCCCGCAGGAGTACCGGTTTGTGCCCGCGAGGGCCCAATGGCGCAGAGGCGAGTGCCCGAGGAGCGCCTCCGCAGGCCCCATAACGGGCCGGCGGAGCCTCATTGCGACGCAAGCCTCGCCAGCAGCACAGGGGCGCGCAGTCACCGTCGAGGGTCCGGGGCATCGTCCTTCGACAGCGCTGTATCGGGCCCGGCAAGCGCACCGCATGCCGAGCCGCTCGGAGAGGCAGGACACCAACGCCTTCCACAGGCAGCCGAAATCGGGAGGACTCCCGCGGGCGCAGCCGGAAGTGGGGGGGTGCGCGTCGCAGGGCGCGCACAAAGGGAGGTAGAGAGATGATCGTGGTGGCGGGCACCGTGCCCATCCGGCCGGAGGCGCGCGAGCAAGCGGTGCGCGCGGCGGCCGCAGTCGTCGCGGCGACCAGAGGCGAGGACGGCTGCATCGCTTACGACTTCTACGCGGACTTGGCGGACCCGTGCCGGTTCCACGTGTTCGAGGAGTGGACCGGTCCCGAGGCGCTGGCGGCTCACCTGCAGCAGCCGCACACGCAGGCCTTCCTGAGCGCGATTGGCCGCCTCGCCGCGGGGCCGCCGGACGTGAAGCGCTACATCGTCGAGCGCACGGAGCCCCTGTAGCCGGCGCGGCCGTCGCGAGGAGCGCGAGGAGGTCCTCCGTGGCCAACCGCGACCGGAGCGCCGGAGCGCGCCCATCGACGATGCGGGCCGCTCAGCTCGTGGGCAGTCGCGATTACCGTCTCGTCGAGACGCCCGTTCCCGCGCCAGGCCCGGGCCAGGCGCTGGTGCGCATCACACACGTCGGCATCTGCGGAAGCGACCTCTCCTTCTGGCAGCTTCGGCACACGCTGAACGAGCTCCACCCGCCACCCGCGCCACCAGGTAGCCACGGGCACGAGGCGGCCGGCGTCATCGTGGAGGTGGGCGCCAGGGCCCGCGGCGTCCGCGTCGGGGACCGTGTCGTGCGCATCAACTTGGTGCGCGACCGCGACTGGGACATGCGCTGCTTCGCTGAGTACGCTCTCGCCGACCGCCCCATCGTTGTGAACGAGGGCCATCCGCGGCGCGTCTGCTTCGCGGACCCGCTGGCCGTGGCGCTCATCCACGCGCAGGCGGTCTTCGACCCCGCGTTCGCGGGCCGTCGGGCCGGCAGGTCGCTCGAGCGGGTCGCGATCGGTAGGCCGCGTCGTGGCCGGCAGCCGCCGGTGGTCGTCGTGCGCGGCATGGGCTTCATCGGCGTCCTTGTGGCGCTGCTCCTTCGCGCCGCGGGCGCCACGCCGGTGGCTCTCGAGGTAGAGCCCGCGAAGATCGAGGCTGCCCGGTGCTTCGGCATCGACTGCCGCAACGCGCGGGAGCCTGATGCGCTCGCGCGCATCCGCGAGGACTACGGCCCGGCGGCCGGCGCCGTCGAGTGCTGCGGGGCCAGCGATCTCGACGAGCTGGCGGCGCTGCTGGGCGAGCTGGGCGTCTGCGTGGTGATGGGCACCTCGCGAGTACGGGTCGAGTTGCTGTACCGGCCCCTGCGCGAGCGCGGCCTCACCGTGGCGTTTCCCTCCAACGCGGCGCTCCAGGCTCGACATGGCCGGACCTACTGGGAGGCAGCCGCCCGCCTGCTCGAGCGCGGCGACATCGACCCGCTGCCGATGGTGGACGCCGTCTACCCGCTCGCCGATCTGCAGCGCGCGCTCGAGGAGACCGAGGCGCACCCGGAGTGGCGGCGCACGCTCGTCGAGGTGTAGCCAGCCCGCGCGGCGGCCGTCGCCTCGTTGCTGACTGGACGATCCACGCAGGCGTCCGGACGCTGTCCGGATGGAGTCAGCCCCGCTCTGCCGGTGGCGTGAGCCACGCGGCCGCCGCCAGGACCTCGGCCTGGAGCGCGGCAATGAGCCCTGGGTGCGCGTTGAGCGAGGGGGTCCGCCGGAAGCCCAACCCCAGGTCGGCGGCGACGCCCGCGGCCTCGACGTCGAGGTTGTAGAGCACCTCCAGGTTGTCTGCCGTGAAGCCGACAGGGCACACGAGCACCTGGTCGCACATTCGCTCCCTGGCGGCCTCGCGGAGTACTGTGAGCACGTCAGGTCCGATCCATGGCTCCGGGGTGGCGCCGGCGCTCTGCCAGGCCACGCGCCAGAGCGGCAGTGAGAGCGCGCTGGCCACCGCGCCGGCCGTCGCCGTGACCTCCTGCTCGTAGGGGTCTCCCCAGGTGCGGATGCGCTCCGGAAGGCTGTGGGCGGTGAAGAGCGCGAGCGCGCGCCGGGGATCGCAGCCCGCCAGCCCTTCGCGTACGCGGCCGGCCAGCAGCTCGATCAGGGAGGGGTTCAGGCCCCAGCGCTCCACGTACGCCACCTGCATCGACGGCGCCGAGAGAGCACGCTCCGCCTCCGCGCGTTCGACGTACTGCCCCACGCTCAGCCGCGAGTAGTGCGGTGCGAGCACCACGCCCACCGCGCTGCGGACCTGGCCGGCTGCCAGCGCGCGCATCGCTTCGGCGATGCTCGGCCGCCAGTGCTTCATCGCGACCTGAACGCATGCGGCAACGCCGGTCTCCGAGAGAGAGCGCCGCAGCGCCTCCGCCTGCTCGAACGTGACGGCGCGCAGGCGTGCGGTCCCGCCCACGCGTTCATAGCGCGCCACGAGATCCGCAAGCTGCTGGGGCGACGGCGGTCGGCCACGCCGGATGTCGGTGTAGTAGGCCTCGACATCCTTGATTCTGTCCGGCGTGCCGTGGGCCATCAGCAGCACGCCCAGCGGCCCCTCGGCTTCCACGCTCACTGGCGTGGCGCCTCTGCCGCCCGCTGCCCCTCGCTCACGCACGCCGCCAGGGCCCGGTCAGCCGCCTCCCGCCCCTGTCGCACGCAGTCCGGCAGTCCTACCCCCCGGTAGGCCGAGCCAGCGAGCACCACGCTCGGCTGGCCCGATAGCCCCTCCTCGATGCGCCGCAGTCTCTCACCGTGACCCACTTCGTACTGCGGCATGGAGTCGATCCACCGGTGCACCCGCCGTAGCACCGGCTCGCCGCCGATGCCCAGCAGGCCGGCCAGCGCGCGGTGCGCCTTCTCCGCGAGCTCGGCCTCGGAATGCTCCCGAACCTCGCGGTCCCGGCCTGCGTAGCCCACGAAGGCGCGCATCAGCACGATGCCCTCGGGGGCGCGCCCCTCCCACTTGGCGGAAGACCAGGTGCACCCGGTGATGGGCAGCGGCTCGCCGGCGCCATGCGCCAGCGCGCCCTCGCGCGGTGCCAGGAAACCGGTGCCATCGAGCTGCCGCGCCAGGCACTCGACGCGGTAGGCGAGCGACACCACGGCGGTCGATGCGTAGGGGATATCGCGGAGCATGGGCGCCGCGCGCGGCGCCCATGGCTCGACTAGCGCGGCGGCGTCGAACGCTGGGATGGCCAGAACCACGGCGTCCGCCTCCAGCGACTCGCCCCCGGCGAGCGCGAGGCGCAGACAGCCCGAGGGCGCTGGCTCGATAGACCGCACCCCCACACCGAGACGCACGTCGGTCCGCTGCAGGGCGGCCGCCGTCCGCATCACCAGGCTCGCCATGCCGCTCCGCAGCGCGACGAACGGCGAGCCGGCGGGCGGAGCGCCCTTGCGCCTCGCGGCGAGTCGCATGGCGAGGAGCGCCTTCGTCATGCTGCCATGCTCGCGCTCCATGCCCCAGTAGAGCGGGTAGACGCTCGCCATGCTCATGCGCTGCGGGTCGCCGGCATGGACGCCGCCCATGAGCGGCTCGGCGAAGCGCAGCGCGAACTCGCGCCCGAACCGGCGCCGCATGAAGGAGGCAAGGCTCTCGTCCTCTTCGTCGCGGCGCGGCCGAACCAGGCCCTCCATGCTCGCGCGCGCCTTGCCGGGCAGCGACAGAAACGACGCCTTCCAGAGCGCCTCCGGCTTGCTGGGCACCAGAGCGACCAGCTCGTGCGGCACTGCATGGAGGCGGCCGCCGATGAGCAGGTGGAATCGGCGCTGCAGCGGCCGGATCACCTCACCCTCGATCCCCAGCTCCCGACAGAGCTCCAGCGCCCACGGCTTCTGCGCGAGGAAGGAGTCCGGCCCCGTGTCCAGCAGGCACCCGTCCACGACCTCGGTGGCCACCTTGCCGCCCAGCCGACCGTCGCGCTCGACCAGCGTGACGCGCGCGTCCTGCGACCGGCGCTCCAGGTGGTAGGCCGCCGCGAGACCGGTCATCCCGCCGCCCACGACGACGACGTGCGGGGCGCTCATCCGGCGTGCACCAGGTCGACCAGCAGGGCCACCTGCTCAGGCGGCGTCGCGGGCAGCACGCCGTGGCCCAGGTTGAAGACGTGGCCCGGCCGGCCGGACGCCTCATCGAGCACGCGCTGCGTCTCGCGCCGGAGCGCGTCCGGCCCGGCGAGGAGCGCGGTGGGGTCCAGGTTGCCCTGCAGGGCCACGCCGTCACCCAGCCGGCGTCTCGCCTCTCCCAGCGGCGTACGCCAGTCCACACCTATCACATCTCCGCCTGCGTCGCGCATCGCCTCAAGGAGCGTGGCCGTCCCCACTCCGAAGTGGATCGCCGGCACTCGAAGCGGGCGCAGTCCGTCGAACAGCCGGCGCACGTGCGGCAGAACCGCCTCCCGGTACACGTGCGGCGCCAGAATGCCCGCCCAGCTGTCGAAGAGCTGCACCGCCTGCGCACCCGCCGCAACCTGAGCAGTGAGGTAGCGCAGCGCGCTCTCGGTGAGCAGCTCCATCAGCCGGTTCCAGGCGGCCGGCTCGGCATGGAGGAAAGCGCGCGTCCGCGCAAAGTCCCGCGAGCCGCGTCCCTCGATGAGGTAGCAGGCCCACGTGAACGGCGCCCCACAGAACCCGATGAGCGGCACGCGCAGATCGCGCCGGACGGTGCGGATGGCCTCCAGCGTGAACGCGAGGTCCGCCTCCGGCTCGACTGGCCGGAGGCGCTGCACGTCGGCGGCAGAGCGGATCGGGCTCTCGATCACCGGCCCGACGTTCTCCTGCAGCGTGAAGGGCGCGCCCATCGGGGTGAAGGGAATGGTGAGGTCCGAGAAGAGGATCGCGGCGTCCAGATCGAAGCGCCGGATCGGGAGCAGCGTGATCTCGGCGGCCAGCTCCGGCGTGGTGCAACACTCGAGCATCGACCGGCGCTCGCGTATGGCGCGGTACTCCGGCAGATAGCGACCGGCCTGCCGCATGATCCAGATGGGCGTGCGGTCCACCGGCTCGCGCCGGCACGCGCGGAGAAAGCGGTCGCGGGGCTCATTCATCGGTCAGGCGCCGCCCGGCGCGACGGCGTCTGCGAGCGCCTCGCGGAACGCCGCCAGGGTCGCCTCCACCTCGGCCTCCCCGTGGGCAGCGCTCACAAACCAGCTCTCGAGCGCCGACGGCGCAATGTACACGCCGCGCTCCAGCAGCCCGTGAAACAGACGCGCGTAGAGGGCGCGGTCCGTCGAGCTCGCGGAAGCCATGTCCGTCACCGGACAGTCCGTCAAGAAGACGCTGAGCATGGAGCCGACCCGGTTCACGCGCGCCGGTACGCATGCCGCAGCGGCGGCCTCGACCAGGCCGCGCTCCAGCGCCGCCCCCAGTGTCTCCAGCCGCTCGTAGAGCGCCGCGTCGAGGTGGCGCAACGTAGCGAGACCGGCAGCCATCGCCACCGGGTTACCGGAGAGCGTGCCTGCCTGGTACACCGGCCCCAGCGGCGCCATCTGCTCCATCAGGTCGCGCCTGCCGCCATACGCCGCCGCCGGCAGGCCTCCGCCCACTATCTTGCCGATGGTGATGAGGTCCGGCCGCACGCCGTACCGCTCGCTGGCGCCGCCTCGCGCCACACGGAAGCCGGTGATGACCTCGTCGAACACGAGCAGCGCACCGTGCTCCGTGGAGAGCCGCCGCAGGCCCTCCAGGAACCCCTCCGTGGGCGGCGCCACGCCCATGTTGCCTGCCACAGGCTCCACCAGCACGGCGGCCACCCGTCCTTCGTTCCGGCGCAGCGCCTCCTCAGCGGCGGACAGGTCGTTGTAGGGCGTGACGAGCGTGTGCGCCGTCGTCTCTGGCGGCACGCCTGCGCTGTCGGGCAGGCCGAACGTGGCCACCCCGGAGCCGGCCTTCGCCAGCAGCGCGTCCGCGTGGCCATGGTAGCACCCGTCGAACTTCAGGATGCAGGGCCGGCCCGTGGCCCCACGCGCCAGCCGGACGGCCGACATGACCGCCTCGGTGCCCGAGCTCACGAAGCGCAGCATCTGGATGGCCGGCATCGCCTCGACGACTGCCTCGGCGAGCAGCACTTCGCCTTCGTGGGGCGCGCCGTAGCTCGACCCGCGCCGGGCTGCGGCCGCCGCCGCATCGGACACCGCCGGGTGGGCGTGGCCCAGGATCAGGGCGCCCCACGAGCCTACCCAGTCGATCGCGGTGTTGCCGTCCGCATCCATCAGGCGGCATCCGCTCGCCTCGGCGATGAAGCGCGGCGTTCCGCCCACCGCCCGGAAGGCGCGCACGGGGCTGTTGACACCGGCGGGCATCACGCGGCATGCCCGCTCGTAGAGCTCGTCAGATCGCTTCAATGGCTTCATTCCCGGGCTCGTAGGGGCAGAGCGGGTCGCTCTCAAGCGGGTCCCCGGTGGTGGCGTAGGCTCGCGCGCGGGATCCGCCGCAGATCCGCCGGTACTGGCAGACGCCGCACCGGCCCTGCAACTGGCCGGGGTCGCGCAGGCGGGTGAAGAGCTCCGATGAGCGGTATACCTCGACGGGGCTGGTCTCCCGCACGTTGCCGGCTGCGAGCGGCAGGAAGCCTGCCGGGCAAACGTCGCCCGTGTGCGAGATGAACATGATGCCGCTGCCGTCCCAGATGCCGAAGGCCCGTCGGAGGCCGTCGGCCGCCGCGCTCCCTGCCTGAAGCGCGACACGGCGGTAGTGCGGCGCCTCCGTCGTCTTGATGTCCAGCCTGCCCTCCCCTGCCATCGCGAGCAACTCGTGCATGAGCGCCTCGGACTGCTCGGGGCCCACCTGCGCTAGCCCGCGGCCGCGCCCCACGTGGACGAGGAAGAAGAGGCTCCAGCGCGCTGCGCCGAGGCCTGCAACCAGATCGTAGACGCCGCGCAGGTCGTCCGCCGTCTGCTCGCAGACCAGCGTGTTCACCTGGATGGGGAGCGCCGCCTCCCTCGCCCACTCGGCGGCCTGCACCGACTGGACGAAGCTGCCGGGCACCATCCGCACGCTGTCGTGCCGCTCCGCGGTGCTGCCGTCCAGGCTCAGGCCCATCATCCAGATGCCGGCGCTCCTGAAGCGGCGCACGATCTCCGGGGTCAGCGCATAGGTGCCGCTCGGCGTGATGGCGACCGTGAACCCGCGCTCGCGGGCGGCAGCGATGATCTCCCATAGGTCGGACCGCTTGAGTGGGTCGCCTCCCGTGAGCACGATGTGGGGAAGGGGCTCGCCGAAGCCGCGCAGCGCGTCGAGGAGGCGCAGCCCCTCCTCGAGCGAGAGCTCGCCCGGGTCGCGCTCGGGCGCGGCCTCCGCGCGGCAGTGGCGGCACGCCAGCTCGCACGCGCGCGTGAGCTCCCAGTAGACTAGGAGCGGGCGCGAGTTCAGGTCAGAGCGCATAGCCGCTCCGCATCGCGGGCACGAACCCCCGGCGTGGCGCCGTGACGGCCACGCGCGCAAGGTCGATCAGGGCTCGCTCAGCCAACGGGCGACCTCACATGCGTGGTAGGTGATCACGATGTCCGCGCCAGCGCGCCGCAGTCCGGTGAGCGTCTCGAGAACCACGGCGCGCTCGTCCAGCCATCCGCGCTCCGCCGCGGCCTTCACCATGCAGTACTCGCCGCTGACGCTGTAGGCGGCGATCGGCAGATCGGTGATCTCGCGTGCGGCGCGCAGGACGTCCATGTAAGCGAGCGCAGGCTTCACCATGACGATGTCGGCGCCCTGCTCCTCGTCGGCGACGATCTCGCGGAGCGCCTCGCGCACGTTGGACGGGTCCATCTGGTAGGAGCGGCGGTCGCCGGAGCGCGGTGCGGATCCCGCCGCCTCGCGGAACGGGCCGTAATAGGCCGAGGCGTACTTCGCGGCGTACGCCATGATCGCTACGCGCCCGTAACCGGCCTCGTCCAGCGCTTCCCGAATCGTGCCAACCTGCCCGTCCATCATAGCGCTGGGCGCCACGACGTCCGCGCCGGCCTCGGCGTGCGACACGGCCATCTCGGCCAGCAGGGGAAGCGTGGCGTCGTTGTCCACCTCGCCATCCTCAAGCACCCCGCAGTGGCCGTGGCCGGTGTAGGCGCAGAGGCACACGTCGGTGACCACCGCCAGCTCGGGCACGGCCGCCTTGAGCGCGCGGATGGCGCGCTGCACCGGGCCGTTCGGGTCCGAGGCGGCGGTGGGGCGCCCGTCCCCGGGGTCAGCCACGCCGAAGAGCAGCACGCCGGGAACGCCCGTCGTCCAGGTGGCGAGGCCTTCCTCGACGGCGCGGTCGGCGCTGAGGCGAAACTGGCCCGGCATGGCAGCTATCGGCTCTCGGACGCGCTCCCCCGCGCGCACGAACAGCGGTCGGATGAGGCAGTCCGCCGACAGCCTGTGCTCGCGCACCAGGCGGCGCAGCGCGGGCGAGCGACGCAGGCGGCGGAGCCGATGGGCCGGGTCGAGCCCGGCAGCGTCAGCGTTCATCGCTTCTCCTGTCCCCTACGATGGCATCGATCAGCCCGTCCCACGTGTGGACCGGTGCGACCCAGCGGGCGGTGGCGCCGAGCTCCCGCACGGCGTCCGCGGTGACGGGGCCGATGCAGGCCAGAGCCGACCGGTGGAACCAGTCGTCGCGGCCGAGGCCCTGGAGCAGGCCCAGCAGGCCGCGCGCGGCCGAGGGGCTTCCCAGAGCGACGATGTCCGGCGGACCGGCGAGGTCCACCAGCGCACCGGACTCCTCTATGGCGCGCACCCGATAGGCGACGGCCGCCTCGACCCGCGCGCCCCTCCGCACGAGCATGTCCGGCAGCTCGGGCCGCGCGATGTCGGCGCGGGCAAGCGCAACACGCCTCCCCGCCACCTCGCCGAGAGCGCCCGCCACCGCCGCCGACAGATAGGCCTCCGGCATCGCGTCCGGCATGCGCCAGGCCGCCTCGAGCGCGCGCGCCGTTGCCGGACCGACGGCGGCCAGCCGCGGCGGAGCCTCCGCCGGCAGCGACACGCCGATAGCGCGCGCGCGCTCCGCAGCGAACCGCACGCCGTTCGCGCTGGTGAAGACCACCCAGTCCCGCTCCCGGAGACCGCGCAGGAGCGCGTCGAGGCCGCTCCAGTCCTCCGGGGGCGCGATCTCGATGGCCGGTACGCAGATCGCCTCCGCCCCCAGCGCCTCCAGCCGCTCCAGCACCGGACCCGCCTGGTCCCGCGGCCGCGTGACGGCCACGCGCAGGCCGGCGAGCGGCAGGCCGAGTCGGTGGCGCAGCCGCGCCGCGAGGCTCGACGCGAGGGCCTCCCCGCCTGCAGCCAGGCCCTCCGCCTCCGCGCGCGCGGACCGCGAGCCGTCCTGCGCGGAATGGAAGCCCCGGAGCCGGCATGCGCCGCCCTCGACCGCCGCGTGCGCGCCCACCGGCGCACGGCACCCGCCGCCGAGGGCGGCAAGCAGCGCGCGCTCGGCAGCCACTGCGAGCCGCGTGGGATCGTGGTCCACGCGACGTGCCAACTCCAGCATGTCCGCGCGGTCCGCGCGGCACTCGATGGCGAGTGCGCCCTGCCCTGGTGCGGGGAGCATCGCGTCGAGCGGCAGCGCGTGCACTGCCAGGCAGGCGCCGTCGTGAGCGAGCCGGCCGCACGCAATCGCGGGCGCGTGCCCGAGCCGCTCCAGCGCCGCTGCCGCGAGCACGATGCCGTCATAGTGGCCGGCTGCCAGTTTCCCTATCCGCGTGTCCACGTTCCCGACGAGCGGCTCCACTGAGAGGTCGGAGCGCATTCGCCAAAGCTGCGCTGCGCGCCTCGGGCTGCCGGTCCCGACACGGGCGCCCGCGGGCAGATCCGCCAATCCCGGCCCGCGCGTGATGAGGACGTCTCGCGGATCGGCACGTGGCGGGATGGCAGCGATCGTCAGGCCGGGCGACGGCTCGACCGGCAGGTCCTTCAGACTGTGGACGGCGAGGTCTGCCTCGCCAGCCAGCACGGCCTGCTGAATCTCGCGCACGAAGGCGCCCGTCACATCGCGCTGGCCGCGGTCGCCCGCTGTCCGCACGATCGCCAGCTCGAACCGCGTCGGCGGAGCGGCCGCCGCGAGCAGGCCGATGGCCTGCTCTGCCTGCGTTCGTGCGAGGAGGCTGCCGCGTGTGGCAACGCGGACCGGGTCAGGCGTCATCTCCGGACCCAGGTTCCGCCGGGCGGTCGAGACCCAGCATGCGCGCCACTACGGAGACCGCTGCCGCCTCGCCGGCCGCGGTCCGCAACTCGTGAATTGGGAAGTGGATGAGGTGCCTCACCAGCCGCTCCGTCAGCTTGTCGACTACCGCCATCTGCTCGGCGGTCATGCCCTCCAGCCGGGACTCCGCCCACTGCAACTGGTGGCGCCGGATCGCGTCCGCCCGCGCGCGCATCGCGCTGATGAGCGGCGCCACGTCCCTCCGGGCGCACCACTCCGCGAGCGCGCCGATCTCCTCGCGGATGATGCGCTCGGCATCCGGTACGGCGCCCTCGCGCTTGCGGCGATGGTGCTCCGAGAGGGCCTTGAGGTCGTCAATGTCGTGCAGTCGCACGAAGTCCAGGCCGCGCACCTCGGGCTCCGTGTTGCGCGGCACGCCGAGATCGAACACGTGGAGCGGGCGCCCTCGGCGAGCGCCGGCCATCTGTGCCAGCGCCTGTCGCTCGATCACCGGGTGTGGCGCCGCCGTGGCGGAGAACACGACGTCGGCATGCGCCAACGCGTCTCCCAACTGGCCGATGGCGAGGGCCTCGCCCGCCGCCTCCTCAGCCAGCCGCTCCGCCAGATGGAGCGTGTGGCTCACGACGAGCAGGCGGACCGGCGGACGTTCGCGCAGGTCGCGGACGATCCGCGATGACATCTCGCCGGTGCCTACCACGAGCACCGTGACGCTGGAGAAGTCCGGCACGCTCTGGATGGCCAGCCGCAGAGCGAGCGAGCCAATGGAGACCACCTCGCGCCCGAGGTCCGTCTCGGAACGAACCCGCTTACCCACGATTAGCGCGCGCTGGAACGCCGCATCTAGGATCGCTCCGGTGGCGCCTTCGTCTCGCGCGGCGCTCCATGCCTTCTTTACCTGCCCGAGCACCTCGGACTCGCCCAGCACCTGTGAGTCGATGCCGGCCGCCACGCGGAAGAGGTGCCGCACGGCGTCACGCCCCCGGTGCACGTACACGACGCCCTCGAGATCGTCCTCCGACAGGCATCCGTTGCACAGGAAGAAGCGCTCGATGGGGAAGGACACTGCGGAGGTGGCGTACACCTCGGTCCGGTTGCAGGTGGAGAGGAGCGCGGCGTGCTCGGCCCCGAGTGCTCGCGCCGCGGCCAGCGCGTTGGCGATCTGGTCCACGCTGAACGCGAAGCGCTCGCGCAAGGCAACCGGAGCGGTGCGGTGGTTAAGCCCCGCGACGGAGAGTGATCGAAGCGGCATGTAGTCGGCGCCCCCGGAGGTCGGCAGTCTGCGAAGTAGTGTACCGCGCGCGGGCTCGGGCTCGGAAACCCCCGGGAAACGGCGCTGCCTGCGCCTCAGGCAGGCGGACGGGCGCGGCAGCCCCTACTTCCGCTGCCAGCGGTCCTTCGGATCGAGGACGCCGCGAGGGCCGTCGCCGTCCAGCCAGGCGCGAGCGCCCTCATCGCCGCGGAGATGCGCGTCCCAGAAGGCGACGCTGATGGCCAGAATCGCGCGGTGGTGGTCTGGGTTTCTGGGCCGCGTGTCGCCGGGGAGCGCGCGGTCGGTGAACGCCGAGTGCTCCGCGTCGTGCAGAACCAGCTCGTACTTCCCGCCCGGGGGCAGGGCGGGGAACACCGCCAGGCGAGAGGCCACGCCCGCATCGCCGATCAGCGCCACATCGCGCGTGCCCGTCATCAGGAGCCACGGGATGCGCACGCTTCCGAATGCCTGCCGGGCGTCGCCCTACCTGGGGCTGCTCTGGCTGAATGCGATTGCTGCACCAATGCGTCGGTCGGTAAGCTGCGCCCGCCCGCCCAGGAAGGCCTGTCCGCTCACTGCCTGCGTGGTGACAGCCCCGAACGAGTGGCCCGACATGCCGACGCGCTGGAGGTCCATCCGCCCCGCCAGGGCGTGGCCGTCCTGCCTGCTCCAGCGCTCGAGCTGGTCGAGCACGGCCGGCACGTCCCTTGCCCGCTGCAGAAGGTTGCGCCCGCTCGCGGCGCGCCGCATCGCGTCCATGCGGTTCGCGAGGCGCTCGCCCCTCCACACAGAGCCGTCGCTCCCGGGGTGCTGGAGGAACACCGCAACGTAACCCCGCGCAGCCCAGTGCTTTGCGAGGTATGCGCTCCCGCGGCGCGTGCCGCCCAGCCCGTGACTGAAGAGCACGACGGGCGCGGCCCCCTCAGCCTCCGGAAGGTAGACGAGTACCGGGATGTCGCGCGAGCGCGCCGCGTCCCGCACTGTGAGGTCGAGAGTCCGCGCCTGGAAGCCGGAGGGCGTGGCGAGCGGATCGTAGCCAGCCAGCCCCGGTTCGGCCCACGCCAGCGCCGAGAGCACCACGGCAACCGTACGCGTCATCCCTCTCATCATCGCAGCCCCCTCCCCGCCCAGGCCAGCAGGCGCGCCGGCCCCTGCGGATGCAGACGCATCAGCAGGCCCGGGGTTCACCGGTCGACGGGACTAAGGAGGGGGACGCGGTCAGTCGGCGCGCAGGGCTCCGAGGCGGGCTACACCGTTGGCGGTGAGAGGATACACCAGCCGGCGCTCCACCCGCGTCTGCCCGCCTCCGACCTGGAGCGTAGTGCGGCCGACATAGCGGAAACCGACGCTCTGGTAGAGGTGGAACGCACGGTCGTTGTGCACCATGGTGGTGAGATCGACAGCCTCGCGACCCAGAGACCGCGCCTCCTCCAGCAGTGCGGTAAGCATCTGGCGGCCGAGCTTCTGGTCCTGCCAGGCGTCTCCTATGACTATCCCGAGCGTCGGCACTGGCCCCCGGATGCGGCAGAGGAAGTAGAAGGCCACGATGGCGCCGTCCACGACCGCAACGTAGGCCAGATCCTCACCGGAGATCGCGCGCGCCACCTGCCGTGCGATGGCATCGAAGCTCTCGGGGTCGACGGGGAAGAAGTCGAGCGTCTTCCTGCTGAGCGAGCGGTAGAAGGCCTGCAGCGCACCCGCGTCGCCCGCCCGCAGGCGACGCGTGGCGACGATGCGGCCATCCGCAGCCCGCAGGTAGGGACCCTTCACCGCCACGGCTTTGCTCCCCGCCAGGCGCCGGTGCGCCCGAGCCGCTCCCCCGCTGTCCGGTATGCCAGTGCGCCGTGCGACAGGACGAGCGCACCGAGCACGACGGGCCGCCAGGCGCATCTGGAGCGGTCTCCCGCGCCGCCATGGCGGCGGCACGGCGGGCAGGATTCGCCGCCCGATCGCGCGTTCCTGCTCCAGCTCTCAAGACCAGCGCCCCGCCGCACCAGGCGGCGGGGCGCTCAACGTGGTGGAGGTGCGGGGACTCGAACCCCGGTCCCCGGAGACACGTCGCGAGCGTCTACGAGCGTAGTCTGCGTTTGGATCTCGCGCGACGCGGCCCCGCAGACGGGGACTCGCCGCGCCAGTTCGTCTTGGTTTCGCTAGCTCAGGCGGCGAACGGGCCCAAGGTCGCTAGCCGGCATAGGTGACGCCCCGCTTCCGCTCGGCCGGCCGGAGCGGTCGGGACGCGCGGCCGTATTAGGCCGCGAGCGCGTACTGGTTAGTGTTCGCGTTTGTTGTTTTGCCGCTTTTTACGAGGCCAGCGGCTCCTCGGCTCGCAACTCGGGACGCCATCGCCCAGGTCGACACCAATCACCCCCCTGTACCGGCATTATAGGCTGAGGGCAGTCTGGTCGTCAACCCACGGCCCCAGCCACTCCTTCATACGATTCCGCACGACCCCAGGTGTCAGGGCGCCGCGATGTCGATGCGGGCGCGATGCATGCTCACGCGGAGGGGGCGGCGCCACAGGAGCAGGTTCATCCTTCCCGGCGGCGACCGCATGCGTGAATCGCTGTCACACCCCTGGTCCCTGAGTGGCGTTCCTCAATCGGGCGTCCTGCGTCGCCCATGGATTACCGCACTTACGGCATGGAGAGCAGGTAACCCCGGCATCCATGGCGCAATGGCGTGTCGACACTCCGGGCCTGTCCCAACCGATGCGAGGCGTGCAGGCAGGCGACGGTTCCGCCGCGCTACGGAGCGAACGAGTATGCCCCCGCCTGACCCGACCTACTACGCGTTGCTCGGCGTGCCCGAAAGCGCCGACCTGGAAACGATCAGGCGCGCGTACACGGCGCTGATCCTCAAGTGGCATCCTGACGTCAACCCGGAAGACCTAGAGGATGCCCACGAGCGCGCGGTCCGGATCAATGAGGCGTGGGAGGTGCTCGAGGACCCGGCGGCCCGCAGGGAGTACGACGAGCACCTGCGCGCCATGCGGGCAGCGGCCGCCGCGCAGCAGGCCCCTCCCCCGCAGCCCTCCTCGTCGGCCAGCAGAGCCCCTGGGCCGCCGCCCTTCGCTGACACCGCCTCCGAGCGACCGACCCGGGAGTGGAGCGCGATCCAGACCGCGCCGAAGCGGAGCGCGCCGAAGCGGAGCGCGCCGAAGCGGAGCGCGCGGAGCGGAGCGCGCGGAGCGGGTGTCGCAGGATGAGCATCTCGAAACTTGTTGCTGCTGCGGCTGCGCCGCCCTGGCCTTCTACTTTTTTGCGACAGGTCCAGTTCTCTGGCTATTTCTTCGTTTCTAAGATAAAGGCTCGGCTGCGCCGCCCTGGCCATCCACTTTGCGACGGCTTTCCCTTGGTGGGTCCCGTACACCTGGTTCCTCGGCTTCCTCGGAATCGGTGGGCTGTGGGCGGCGATCTCCGCGACATACGAGCGGATCAGGCGCAACTGCCTTTGCTGCTCGCTGGCGCTCG
>DATIKM010000077.1:0-9722 GCA_035477595.1 Chthonomonadales bacterium | reverse complement strand
ACCGTGCGTACGTTTTCGTCCATTGCCCGATCTGCGGTCCGGATGCTCCAGACCGCGCTATCGGAAGAGCGCGGGGGGGGGCGAGGTTCCAGGAGCTGCACCCCATGACCGTGCAATGCAGCCACTGTGGCCTGATCTACGCCAATCCGCAGGCCACTCCAGAAACACTCGCCGCACACTATTCCGATCATTACCACGCAGTGCGTGAACGACTCCGCCCCTCTCTGGGCAGGTTGCACGACAAGTACGCTCGCCAGGCATCAGAGTTGTTCGCCAGGCTTGGGCCAGACGCGCGCGTGGTCGACGTTGGGTGTGCGGAGGGCGAGTGGCTCGCATACCAGGCGCAGCATCCCTACCGCGAACTCATCGGGATCGAGGTCTCCACCCAGATGGCGCGCATCGCCCAGAGCACGGTCCCCAGGGCGGTTATACACTGCTGCCAACCCGTTGATGCTCCTATTGCCCGTGGAACGATTCATCGCGCAAACATCTGGCATGTGCTCGAGCACACCAACGACCCGATGGGCGTGCTTGCGGCGATATCGAGCTGGCTCCGACCGGATGGCGAGCTCAATATAGGAGTGCCCTCCGGCCATAGCATGGCTGCGCGCTTGTACCGAGTCATTTGGCCTGGACGCAGCCTTCTTGGCGAGCACTTGTGGCTCTTTGCGCCCAGACACGTGGTGACGATGGTGGAGCGGGCAGGTCTTACGGTTACGAGGGTCAGGTTCTACGCCAATCGAAGGCGCTTTCCCTGGCCTAACTTTCATGCGAACTTCGTCCACTGCGAGGCACGCAAACTACCGCGCCATGGATGATCGCGCCGACCGATACCGCGTAGCGCTTGTCCTCTCGGCCTTCCCCAAGCTCTCGGAGACGTTCATCGTCTCCAAGTTCCTGGGGTTGCTGGAGCGCGGGTGGGACGTGCACGTGGTGTGCGCGTCGAGCGACCTGAGGGAGTGGGACCGGTTCCCAGCGCTGGCGGCGCGTCCCGAGCTGCGAGGGCGGGTCCACCTGACCTTGCCGGTGCATCCCAGGCCCATCGTTCCGATCCTCTGGCCGGCCGCCCTGCTGCGGTGTCTGCTCCGCAGCCCCGCTGGGACGCTGCGCTACCTGCTGCGCGGCTGGAGGCGGTTCGGCCCGGGCGTCGTGCGCCACTTCTACGTGGATGCGCCGCTGGTTGCGCTGCGGCCGAGCATCGTCCATATCGAGTTCGGCGCCCTCGCGGTGGGCCGGGAGCACCTGCGCGAGATGCTGGACTGCCGGCTCGTTGTCAGCTTCCGGGGCTACGACGCGAACTTCGCCGGCCTCGAGCAGCCGGGCTACTACGACGCCGTCTGGCAGGCTGCGGACGCGCTCCATCTTCTTGGCCGGGACCTCTGGAGGCGCGCGGTGTCCCGCGGCTGCCCTCCCGACAAGCCCCACGCCCTCATCCCGCCGGCCATCGACGCCGAGCGCTTCCAGCGGCCGGGCCGGCCCGCGGACGAGTCGGAGGGCCTCGATGAGCGTCCGCTGCGCGTGCTGAGCGTGGGGCGGCTGGAGTGGAAGAAGGGCTACGAGTTCGCGCTGCTGGCGATCGCCAGACTGCGTTCGGAAGGTGTGCCAGTCCGCTACTCGGTCGTGGGGGACGGCGCGTACCTCGAGGCCGTCGCGTTCGCACGGCGACAGCTCGGGCTCACCGACTGCGTGGAGCTGCACTTTGCCCAGCCTCCAGAGGTCGTGCGCAAGATGCTGGCGGAGGCCGACGTGTTCCTGCACGCCGCCGTATCGGAGGGCTTCTGCAACGCCGTCCTGGAGGCGCAGGCGATGCGGCTGCCGGTCGTCTGCACCGATGCCGGCGGGCTGCCTGAGAACGTTGTCGACGGCGAGACGGGCTTCGTCGCGCCCCGGCGCGACCCGGTCTCCCTCGCCGACAAGCTCGCGCTGCTCGCACGCGACCCGGCTCTGCGTCGCCGGATGGGCGAGGCCGGCCGCCGGCGCGTTCTCGAGCATTTCCGGGTGGAGGACCAGATTACGGCGTTCGACCGCCTCTATCGCTCGGTTCTGGATGGTCGCGACGGAGTGGCGCGTTGCGCGTAGACCTCGTCCTTGTCGGCCAGCCGCCGGCCGTCCCCGCCTGGCAGTTGGGCGATCTGTGGGCGGTCCCGGACTCGGCGGCAGGGCTCGCCCGGGCGATCGGCGAGCGCCTTCCGGCCTCCATCGCCGACGCGTGGCTGTTCTGGGACCCCGCCCTCGGCGCGCCCGACCCAGAAGCCGTCGAGGCAGCCCTGGCGCGACCGGGCGATGTGTTCCACGCCGGGCTGCGGCTGGGAACGGGCGGGCTGCCGCGCCTGCGCGACATGGTGGGCGCCGGCATGTGGGACGCCGACCCGCCGGCCGAGATCGAGGCCACTTCGTGGCGGGTCTCGTTCCGCGCCTGTCTCGCGCGAACGCCCGTGCTGCGCCACTTCGGCGGGCCCGGCGCCGGCTATCGGACGCTCGACGCCGCCGCGCTGGAGTGGGGCAGGCGATGCCTGGACATGGGCGCCTTCGTGCGGCACATGCCGGAGCTGCTGCCGGCGGCGGCTGCGCTGGCGCCCTCGCCGCCGTCTCTGCCATTCGTCGACGAGGTGCGGTTCGTGCGCGACTGCTCCGGCACCGCGTGGGCGCGCTGGGCGCTCCTCCGCGCCGCCATGGTGGGAGACTGCTCGCTACCCGAGGCCTACCGGGCATGGCGCGAGGTGAGCGCCTCGGCGACTCCCGGTTCGCCCGGACCGTTCACGGAGTGGTACGCGGCTCGGGACGCGGGCGCATCGATGGACGGCCCGCGCGTGACCGTTCTCATTCCCACGGTGGACCGGTACCCATACCTGCGGACGCTGCTCGACCAGTTGCGGCGGCAGACGGTCCGGCCGACCGAGATCGTCGTTATCGACCAAACGGCGCCCGGCCGGCGCGACGGCACGCTGCCCGGGGAGTTCGGCGATCTTCCGCTGGTGTGGATGGTGCAGGACGAGCCGGGACAGTGCACGTCGCGCAACGCCGGGCTGCTCGCGTCGTGCGGCGACTATGTGCTCTTCGTCGATGACGACGACGAGGTCGGCCCGACGCTCATCGAGGATCATCTGCGCACGCTGGGGCGCTTCCGGGTCGATGTATCGAGCGGCGTCGCTGAGGAGGTCGGCGGCGGGCCCCTGCCGGCGAACTTCCGCTACGTGAGGGCGAGCGACGTGTTCCCCACGAACAACACGCTCATCCGCCGGAGAGTTCTCGGCCGCTCGGGCCTCTTCGACGTAGCCTACAACCGGGGCCAGCGCGCCGACGGGGACCTGGGCACGCGCATCCACCTGTCGGGCGCCCTGATGGTGCTCAACCCGGCCATCTCGGTTCTGCACCACCACGCGCCATCGGGCGGTCTGCGCAAGCACCGCGCCCGCGTGATCACTTACGCGAGCAGCCGGACCCGCATCACGCACCGCCAGCTCATGAGCGCCACTGAGTTCTACCTCGCGCGGCGGTATGGGACGGAGCGCAAGGTTCGCGAGGGCGTGTGGCGATGCGTGCTGGGCACCTTCAGCGTCCGGGGCGGGCGGGCGCGCAAGCTGCTGAAGGCGCTCGTCAGCCTAGCCTGCCTCCCGCACACACTGCTGGAGCTTCGCCGCCGCGACCGCCTCTCCCGCGAGATGCTGAAGCGGTTCCCGGAGATACCGGAGGACCGCATATGAGCCGGAGCAACCAGCATGTTCCTTATCTCCAGTGACAGAGCTTGCAACGAACGTGCCCTCCAACGCATGCGTTCGGCGCTCTCCGGCATTCCTACGAGTCCGACCGTGCACGTCGGCGTGGGCGACGCCTGGCTGTCCTGGAGTAGGCTCGGCCCGGCCGATTGCCTGTCTCCCGCACGCCCTGCTGGAGCTTCGCGGCCGCGACCGCCTCTCCCGCGAGATGCTGAAGCGGTTCCCGTAGATACCGCGACTGGAGCACACCGGCGCATCCGCGTCATGGCGACCCTCGTCCGTGCCGCCGTCCGCTGTGCCGCATATCTCTCTGGGGGAGTCCATGAAATGAGCTATCGAAGGGGTCGTTTGGAGCCTGCCCAATGGTTGTTTGAATGGCTCGACCGCCGTGTGGGTCCAGGGGCGCGGAGACTGGCCGGGAGTCACGCGGTTCTGCGTGTGCTGAAGCGCCTGTTGATGGGCAGCGTGGTTGAGCCCGCTATGTGCTCCGGGACCATCGCCTTCGAACGCCACAGCTTCCAGTTTCGCGCGCCTCGTCGTGTCTTCGCGCACGCTCGCCGGTCCGGCATCGAGGCGACCATCTGCCGCACCCTCATGGCGCACTGCCGCCCTGGTGATACGGCGATCGATGTCGGCGCCAACGCTGGTTTCGTAACGCTCGTCCTCGGGCTGTCCGTCGGGTCCCGTGGACGCGTGCTCAGCTTCGAGCCCGACACGATGTGGGGGGGGTGGCCGAGCATAACATCCGCGCGAACGGTCTGAGCCACCTGACGCTCGACCGGCGGGCGGTCGGGGGGAGTGCCGGAGAGGCGCTCAACCTCGGGAACACACTGGTCAAGACGGTGACGCTCGATGATGCCTGTCGTGAGCACCGCATCGCAGAGGTACGGGCTCTGAAGGTGGACGTGGACGGAGGGGACCTAGACGTGCTCGTGGGCGCGAGGCAGCTCCTTGGAGAGCACCGGCCGCTGGTCGTCGTGGAGATGCACGACAAACAGCAAGGGATCTACGATTTGCTTCAGGAGACGGGCTATCGCTACCTGGTCGGCATGCGCGGCGAGAGAGTATCGCCTGGCGCATGGCCGCCGAACATGTTCGCCTCGATGGAAGAGGTCCGGATTCCGCCACGAGGGGCGCTGAGCGCTTGAGGAATGCGGTGTCCGTAGGCTCTGCCATGGACGCTCTCCTGGTGTCGTCCGAGTTTCCGCCAGGGCCGGGGGGTATTGGCACGCATGCCTGGCACGTGGCCCGACAACTGCAGGCGCGGGGCTGGGAAGTGCGCGTGCTGACGCCGCAGGACTACGTGCCCGTTGAGGAGGCGGAGCGGTTCAACGCGGAGCAGCCGTTCGGAGTGGTACGCGCACCGAGCGGCAAGGGGGCGTTGCGGAACGGCGTCCAGCGTCTGCGCGCATTGCGGCGACTCACCCAGGGCCGTCGGCCCGACGTGCTGGTCGCCTCGGGCGACCGCGCCGTCTGGCTGGCCGCTCTGGGACGGCCGGCCGGCGTGCCGTTCGTGGCGTTCGGTCATGGTACGGAGTTCGGGTCACCCAGGGGCTGGGGTGCGCGGGTTTCCCGCTGGTCATTCGGACGGGCGGATCTTCTCGTGTGCGTCAGCGAGTTCACGCGTGACCTGGTGCTAGCGGCTGGCGTGCGCAGCCGATGCATCAAGGTGGTCCCCAATGGAGCTGATGACGCACGGTTCCGCGTGCTGCCTGAACCCGATGCCGAGCGTTGCCGGCGGCGCTGGGGGCTCCACGGGAGACGGGTCCTTCTGACGGTGGGACAGGTGTCGGAGCGCAAAGGGCAGGACACGGTCATCCGCGCCATGCCGGAGGTCCTGAAGTCCGTTCCGGAGGCGCTTTACCTGATCGTGGGCCTTCCCTCGCGCGAGTCCGAGTACGCCCGTCTCGCACGCGAACTTGGCGTGGACGAACACGTGCGCTTTCTGGGCCGGCGAGAACCGGATGAGGTCGTGGAGCTGCTCAATGTCGCCGACCTGTTCGTCATGACAAGCCGGACCACGCCCTCCGGCGACTGCGAGGGATTCGGCATCGCGGCAGTGGAGGCCGCGCTGTGCGGCAAGCCCGCCATCGTGTCGGAGGGTTCGGGCCTGGTGGAGGCCATCGAGCATGGCCGCACCGGGCTCGCCGTGCCTCCGGACGACGCCGCGGCGACCGCCTCCGCCATCGTCCGTCTGCTCACGGACGCGCCCATGCGCGAGCGAATGGGCGTCGCCGCCTTGGAGCGCGCGCAGTCCGAGCAGACGTGGGCGCATCGCGGCGAGCAGTACGATCACCTGCTGCGCGAGGTAGTGGCTCACAAGCGCCGATGAGCGAGAGAGGTCCGCGCGGTCACCTACTCATTGTCTCGCACACCGAGCACTACCTGCGCGACGGCAGGCCCGTCGGCTGGGGCGCGACGGTCCGCGAGATCGACCACCTGGCCTCGCTCTTTGAGCGCGTTGTCCACATCGCGACCCTTCACTCGGGAAGCGCGCCCGCCAGTGCGCTCCCGTACCGGGCGCCCAACGTGGCGTTGGCGCCAATCCCGCCAGCCGGCGGGGATGGGCTGCGGGCCAAGGCGGGTGTCGCGGCGGCGCTGCCACGATTCGCGCGGGTGTTTCTGCGCGAGCTGCGGCGCGCCGATGTGGTGCACGTGCGGTGCCCCGCGAACATCAGCATGGCCGCGGCGGTGCTGTTGGCGGGTTCGCGACAGCCACGGCTGCGGTGGATCAAGTATGCTGGAAACTGGCGACCGGAGGGCCGCGAGGCCTGGTCGTACACGTTCCAGCGGTGGTGGCTCCGGCACGGCTGGCATCGCGCCACAGTCACGGTGAACGGGGTGTGGCCGGGCGACCCGCCGCATGTGCGCCCGTTCCTGAACCCGTGCGTCACCGAGGACGAGCTGGCAGAGGGCCGGCGGGTGGCGGCCGGCAAGAGCATGACGGCGCCGGTGCGCCTGCTCTTCGTGGGCCGCCTCGACAGCGCCAAGGGAGCCGACCGCAGCCTCAGGATAGCGGCGCTGCTGCGTGAGAGGGGCATCGATGCGACCATCGATCTGGTGGGCGACAGCCCCGTGCGGTTGGAGATGGAGCAGCTCGCCCGCAAGGCGGGGCTCGATGGCCGGGCGGCGTTCCATGGCTGGCTGGAGAGAGAGGATCTCGGCCGCTTGTACGAAGGCGCTCACGTCGTGCTGCTCCCCAGCGCAAGCGAGGGCTGGCCCAAGGTGCTGAGCGAGGCTATGGCGTACGGGGCGGCGCCGGTCTGCAGCGATGTCAGCGGCATCCCGCAGCATCTTGCTCGCTTCGGTTGCGGTCACGCCCTGCCATGGAATGATGTCGAGGGGATGGCGGACGCGATCGCGGGGTATGCCCGATCGCCCGAGCGGTGGCTGGAGGATTCGCGCCGAGCCGTGGAGGCGGCGCGGCTGTTCAGCTACGGCGAGTACCTGCGCGCGGTGCGTAGGTACGTTCTGCAGGAGGACGTGGAGACGGCATGGTAGCGGATGCCCTGCGCCGGACCGACGTCAGGGCGCAGTCGAGGGCGACGCCGGCCTGGCGCGCATGGGCTATGCCCCTTGCCTGGTTCGCCATCCACGCGCCGCTCGTCTACGCGATGCGCTTCTCGCCGCTCGTTGGAGTGGCCCACTTCGCGCTGGTGATGACGGTCGGCCTGGCGATCGCCCTGCAGTGGCGCGGCTCAGAGCGGGTCGCCTACGTCGCCATGTACATCGCGGGCGCCGAAGTGCTCTGGCGCATGATGGGGGTTGCCGAGCACGGGGTCTTCTGGGAGGCGGGCAAGTACGGCAGCTCGCTCCTCTTCCTGGTGGCCATCGCGCGAAGCGGACGCCTGCGAGCCCCCTGGCTGCCGTTGCTCTACTTCGCCGCCCTGATGCCTTCTGTCGTACCCGTCTACGTGGAGCACGGCATCGCCGAGATTCGCAGGAGCCTGTCCTTTAACCTGTCCGGCCCGTTCGCGCTGCTCGTGAGCGCGTGGTTCTTCCATCGCCTCAGCCTTGGGCCGCGCGATCTGCGCGCCCTGTTCCTTGCCTACCTGGGGCCCTGTTGCGGGGTCGCCTTCGCCGCCCTGTTCGGCATCGCGGCCGCCGGCGCGATCGAGTTCAGCGCGCAGTCCCTCTTCCAGACGGCCGGCGGCTACGGTCCCAACCAGGTGTCGGCGGCGCTGGGGCTGGGCGCCGTGTTCGCCCTGGCGCACGCCCAGATGTCGGCGCGCACGCCCGCTGAGCGCACGGGCGCGATCGCCATCGCCGTCTGGCTCTTTGCCCAGAGCATGTTCACGTTCTCACGCGGTGGCGTCTACAACACGGTGGGGGCGATCGCGGTCGCCGGCCTGTTCGTGCTCCGCGATCCGGCGCAGGCGCTCCGGTACGCGCTGAGCGTGGCAACGGCCGCTATCGTCTTCATGGTTGTGGTGTTCCCGGCGCTCAACGCCTACACGGGCGGCGCACTGGAGGCGCGCTTCGAAGACACGAGGGGTACCGGCCGAGAGGAGATCGCGCGAGCGGATCTCGAGGTCTGGCGCAACCACTTCGTGCTCGGGGTAGGCCCAGGTCAGTCGGCCGGCCAACGGGAGGACGCGGCTGGCGCCGCCGCGCACACAGAGTACACCCGCCTTCTGTCGGAGCACGGCGTGTTCGGCCTGTTCGCCCTCCTGCTGATGCTCGGAACCGCCGTGGTCGCGGTCCTCCGAGCGCCGCCTGGCGCACCGCGCGCGCTCACTGCGGCCATGGCCGCCTGGGCGCTCCTGTTCATGCTTCACGCCGCCATGCGACTCGTCCTGCCGTCTCTCCTGCTCGGGCTCTGTCTCGCGCGCGTGCGGGCGGAGGACACGAGGCCGACGTAGCGATGCCAGGCATCCTGCTGGTCGGCAACTTCCTCTCGCAGCACGGGTTCACGCCCAGCGTGAACGAGGAGCTCTCTGCCCGCCTGCGGGGTTGTGGCTGGGAAGTGCTAACCACCTCCACGCGATTGAACAGGGCGAGTCGCCTCGCCACGATGGTCGCCGCCATCGTGGTGCGCAGGTCCAGGTACCAGGTGGCGCAGGTCGACGTCTTCAGCGGTCGGGCATTCCTGTGGGCCGAGGTCTGCGCCTGGGCGCTCCGCCGCGCCCGCCGGCCCTATGTGCTCACCCTGCACGGCGGGGCGCTGCCCGAGATGGCGCAGGCCCATGCCCAGCGCGTGCGGCGGCTGCTCTCGTCGGCCTCCGCGGTCACTGCGCCGAGCGGCTACCTCCACCAGCGCATGCGCCCGTACCGGGACAGCATCCAGCTCCTGCTCAATCCGATCGACATCAATGGGTACACGTTCCGGTTGCGGTCTAGGCCCTCGCCCGACATCCTCTGGCTTCGTGGGGTGCACCGGATATACAACCCTGTGCTGGCGCCGCGCATGCTGGCTCGCGTCCTGCCAGCCCATCCCGGCGCCAGGCTCTGGATGGTCGGTCCCGACAAGGGCGACGGTAGCATGCAGGAGACCCAGGCGGATGCCGCGCGGCTTGGCGTGTCGGATCGCGTCGAGTTCGTGGGAGGCGTGCCCAAGGCGGACGTTCCCCAGTGGCTCGATCGAGCCGACCTCTTCCTGAACACGACGAACGTGGACAACACGCCCGTCAGCGTGCTGGAGGCGCTGGCGTCGGGCCTTTGCGTGGTCAGCACCAACGTCGGCGGGCTGCCCTACCTGCTGGAGGACGGCGTGGACGCGCTGCTCACGCCGCCGGACGACGCAGGCGCGATGGCGCATGCCGTCGATCGCGTGCTGACCGAGCCCGGGCTCGCCGAGGCGCTCTCCCGCGCCGCCCGCGCGAAGGCCCGGCTACATGACTGGTCCGTGGTCCTGCCGCAGTGGGATGCGCTGCTCCGCCGGGCAGCCGAGGCTGGTGACAGGTGAGTGACGGCTGGCTGGCGCTCTACCATCGTCTGCCGCCCGCGCTTCAGTCAGTGGCTGTGTCTTTGCGCGGATGGCGCCTCGAGCGGTGGCGCTATGGCCCC
>DATIKM010000076.1:0-3617 GCA_035477595.1 Chthonomonadales bacterium | reverse complement strand
CCCGCTCCGTCGGGCTCTGGTACTCCTGAATCCTCGCGCAGGCCGTCTGGTCTGGCGAGCTCGGGGCAGCGGCCCGGTCCGGTCTGCGTGTGGCTCCGGTGCGCGGCCGAGGGCCATCTGGGTGAGGTAGTGGTCGGCGCGGTCGTGGCCGAGGCTGACGCGGCAACCGACCTGCGCCCCGAGTCGGCCGGCGGCTGTGGGATCCCTGGCGGCAAGCCGCTGCACTACGCGGTGCCATGCCCCGCCGTCACCTTCAAGATCCCCATCGACACCGCTGCGGCGCGGGTGAGCGCGGCGCGCATCCACGACCTCTGCCGGTCGGCGGCCGGCTGGAAGCCTGGGGTCTCGGAGGTGTTTGAGTTCTCGGCCTGGAGTTGGAGGGCGGGCCGCCTGGCGATCGGGCTCGCCACGCAGGGGCACGCGGAAGCGGCGTGGGAGGCGCCTGACCTCCGGCCCGCGCGCGGCGGGCCCGCTCCTGAGCCCGAACGACCACCTTGACCGTAACGGCGGCGTTCAGGTACCGTGGTTCACCGCCGGGGTCGGGGGCTGGCTCTACGGGCTGGCCGCCCTGCTCGTGCAGGTGGACGCCCGCGGCACGATCCCTCTGCCGGTGGTCCCCGCGCACCTGCGGCGTCTCGCGTTCCGCGATCTGCGCGCGACCCGCGGCGTGCTGGTCTCGGGCGAGGTGTCGCGGGGCCGCCTGGTGCGGCTTGCGATCCGGCGGATGCGCCTGGCGGTTCGGCGCGCCGGTGCTGGCGTGCGTCGCGGACGGCTGGGCGCATCACGACCATGTCGTCCTCGATGGGCGCGACAGGGCGCTCGCGCCCCGGCAGGAGGCCCGTTGCCGATGGACCGCTCCGAGCGCGCCTTCGACCGCATCGAGGTCGTGATCGGCGGCGAGCCGGGTCGGGGCCTCCGCACCCACCGTGGGCGCTTCCTCTTCGGCGGAGAGGCAGTGCGCCTTCCGGGCGCCGGTACGCTGCCTCTGGCGCGGACCGCGGCATGCGACTGCGCCCGGTTCGACGCCTGGCGCGCCTACCTCGGCATCCTCGCGGCCGCCGCTCGCCGCACGCGCTCTTTGGGGTGCGCATCGACCTGTGGGTCTTTGCCGCACCGGGCGAGCCGGGACCGGCGCCCTTCGGGCGGGTCTGGCCAGGGGAGGGACCTGGAGCCGTTCGACCCGGCCTACTGGGGGCTGCTTCTGTGCGTGGCCGAGGAGGCGCTGCGCTGGCTCGGGTGCCTGGCGCGCATCGCGAAGGACGCCCGGCTGCCGCGGATGCGCGCGGCCCCGGACCTCGCGTGGCCCGCGGAGACAGGCCTCAGCGCTTGCGGCGGGGCCGCGCCACGTGCTCGTGTACCTGTCGGCGGTCGAGCCGATCGCAGGAAGCCGCGTCGCCCTGCGGCCTCCGCCGGGCGCCTGGAGGCTGCGGTGGCTGGACCAGCGAACGGCGGGGAACGTCGGCGCGCTGGCAACCGGCCCGCCGGAGGGCCAGGCAACTGTGCAGACGCCTCCATTTGCGGAGGACCTGACAGCCCACGCAAGGCGTGTGGCTTCCGATGAGGCTGAAGGAGAGAGGACCATGACGGAAGCAGGGCAGGGCGTGGATGCCTGGATCGGCGCGGTGATCGAGCGCTACCAGAGGCACGTGAACCCGGGGCTCGCCAGCCTGATGAAGTTTGGCGGCTTTGGCGACGTGGAAGTGAGTGCCGAGGGATGCGTGGTGCGCACCGCCTCGGGCGCCGAGTACCTGGACTTCCTCGGGGGGTACGGCGTCTTCACCGTGGGCCACCGCCACCCCGCTGTGGTCGCCGCGGTACACGCGCAACTCGACCGCATTCCGATCTCCACGCGGACCTTCTTCAATGCTCCGATGGCGGACCTCGCGGAGCGTCTCGCGTCGATCGCGCCCGGCGACCTGCGCTTCACCTTCTTCTGCAACAGCGGCACGGAGGCGGTCGAGGGCGCCGTCAAGATGGTGCGCATCGCGTCTGGGAAGCCCAACGTGGTCTGCACGGTCGGCGCCTTCCACGGCAAGACGATGGGCGCGCTGTCCGCGACCGGCCGCGAGGCGTACCGCAAGCCGTTCGAGCCGCTCGTGCCAGGCTTCCACCATGTGCCGTGGGACGACGCGGACGCGCTCGCCGCGGCGGTGGACGACCAGACCGCAGCGGTCATCGTGGAGCCCATCCAGGGGGAGGGCGGCATCAACTGCCCCTCGCCCGGATACCTGCAGGCGGTGCGGCGCATCTGCTCGGAGCGCGGCGCCTACCTCATCGTCGACGAGGTGCAGACGGGACTGGGGCGCACTGGCGCGATGTTCGCGGTGGACCACGAAGGGGTCGTTCCCGACGTGATGACGCTCGCGAAGGCGCTGGGCGGCGGCGTCATGCCGATCGGCGCCGTGATGGGCACGCCGCACATATGGGAGAAGACCTTCGGGGCCAACCCGCTCATCCACACCAGCACCTTCGGCGGGAACCCGCTCGCCTGCGCCGCAGGACTGGCGACCGTCGAAGTCATTGTGCGAGAGGGGCTGGCGGAGCGCGCGCGCGTGCTTGGCGCCCGGCTGATGGAGGGGCTGCGCGCGGTGCAGCGCGAGCATCCCGGCGCCCTGGTCTCTGTGCGTGGGCAGGGGCTGATGATCGGCGTCGAGTTCGAGGTGGAGGACTACGCCGAGCTGACGATCAACGGCATGGCGCGCCGCGGCATCATCGCCGCTTATACGCTGAACAACCCCCGCGTGATCCGCTTCGAGCCACCGCTTGTGGTGACGGACGAGCAGGTGGATCGCGCCATCGGGGCGTTCCGCGAGTCGGTGGCGGAAGCGGTGGAGATGCTCAGCGACGTGTGAGCGGCGGTGCGGGCGGGAGCGCCGGCGTTCACGTCGCGCGCTCGCACACGGCTGCGGCGGTATGCTGGTCGTAGGGCGCCTGAGACCGGTTGGCGCGCGCTCGCTGCAGTGCGAGCAGCGAGCGCGAGACCTCGATCTGATGGGCCTGACAGACCTGGTAGCGCACCGCCGTGATCCCCTGCGCGGCCGGCGCCAGGTCCGTCTGGCGCGTGGCGGCCTCGATCCTGGTGGCGGCGTCGCGCAGGTCACGCCACGCCTTCTCCACCTTCAGACTAACCCTCCGCTCCGCCCCCTCGAGCAGAGCCTCCAACTGGCGGACGCGGGCTCGCGCCTCTGCCGTGTCGGCTGGCAACCTCCGACTGTCCAGGAGGCCTTACACGAGCCTGGCGTGCCTCCGAGCAAGATCCAGCCCGTCCGACGCCACCCCGAGCATCGCGTCGGCGGCGATCGCGCCCGCGCGGCCGATGAGCTGACGCCTGGCCCGCGAGCTCCCCCTGTGTCCTCCGCTGCAGTAGCGAGACAGCCGGTGCGCGGCGCTGGGCGTCAGTCAGCCCGCATCCCGGAGGTGCCCAGGACCACCGACGTGCGCGCCATGCGGCATGAGGTGAGAGACATCCCGTGGGGGCGTCGGGGGGCAGGTCCGTTCACTGCGCGCATAGCGCCTGCCGTTGGCTCGCCAGCGCGACGGGAGGATCAGGCAGGGGCGACGTCCCCAGGCGCCTCGGGCCGGTGCTCGGGGACAACGGGACCCGCGAACGTCGCGAC
>DATIKM010000075.1:0-4621 GCA_035477595.1 Chthonomonadales bacterium | reverse complement strand
AGCTCGAACGCCCCTGCTGCCACGAGTTCGTCGTTCGTCAGTATCGATCCTGCGCAGATATGTTCGAGCAGGGCCGCTTGCTTCGGCTCCAGGTCAACCAGGAGCGTCAGAACGTGCAGGACGTTCAACAGCTCGCTCGTGTACTCCGCCTGCCAGGCTTCGGGTTGGATGTCACCGAGTGGCGACGGAGGACGGCGGTCACCGATGATGGGGCGTTCCCGATTTCTACGGCGGTAGCTGAACCATTGCAGCAGCACCTGCTTCCCTGACACCTCATAACGCCAGGTCTCGGGGGATACGTTCTCGATGAAACCTCGTCCTAGATGAAGCCGACGGAGCGTTGGGTCGTAATTGATAGAATCGGGCATTCCTGACTCATCCTGGGGGATCGCACCTTCCTTCGGGATGAATGGCGCTCGCTCCGGCGGAAGACGCGGAGGCCCCGGCGGCTGGCCGGCCGCCGTGTTCGCCATCCGCTCCCCGAATGTGTGCAACCAGACGACGCGCCGACCAAGTTCGACGGCCTCCTCGAAGATGGCGCGGTCTGCGGCAAGGGGAATGCGGAGGCCGGGCATTGAAAGATCGTTCTTGAACCGGGTGGTGAAACCGGGATGCGCGGCGACCGCGGCTATATAGGAGAAGAGTGCGTCGGCAGTCACTTCGCGCTGCATACGCTCGGACAGAACTTTCAGCATCCGCGGACGTATGTTCGGGTTACTCGCGCCGGCATCGGACCAGAGGGGATACACGCGGCCACCGCGGCCGTTGTAGTGGTCCAAATCCGGAACAAGTCCGCTGAATGTGCATCCAGGTCCCGCTGAGGGAGAGGTCCGGTCGACCGCAGTGAGAAACACCTGCCTCTCAGACCGCAACTCCCATAACGTCGGATTCGGTCTGTTGATAACTCGGTTGTCGGGAATGATCCACTGCCGGTCGAAGGAGCGGAATCCGCAGGGGACCGGGTCAACGCAAGGTCCGGCTTCGTCCGCTACCGGCTTCATGCGTGCGGGAAACCCAAAAAGCGACTCCTTTGAACCTTTTTTCCGCAGGTCAGGTGATCGATTTCTCACCCCACTCCCGACGGGTTCATCCTCGATTCACTGCTTCGGCACGGTTCCCACGCTCATTCTGAGGACCACCGCGAGAGCTTTCCGTGAAAGCTTTTTCATCGCTCCGAGGGTCTTCTCAAGTTCTTGACGATTCCGTACCCACTTCGCGAGGATCTCAGCCTCAGGAGAATGGAGTAACCTGGCTACGCTGCGCCCGTTCTCCTTGCTCGTCCAGTAGATGTACGGTCCATGGCGTGCTTGAGGATCTTTCGCGCAAGGGCAATCCGCTCTCCCGCAGGTGAGCCATCGGGTATGGATGCTGCCGTTCCAAAGGAAACCGACCTGCGACAACCGTGCCGCCATCTCTCGATAGCGAAGCTGATACCGCTCGAGGATCCGCGCATCAGCCGCGCTTTCCTGCCCGATACCCCTCTTGACAGAACGGCTCATTTACTGGAATATACAGTAAATGATCGGAGGTGTCAAGCCATGCCGTACGCACTGCGCTCCGCATCCGTCGCCGCCCTCCCCATCGTCAATCACTTCCTCTCCCGATTGCGCTTCAGCGAGATGCTCTCCCGATACCTTCCCCCTGCCGATGAGCGTACCCACCTCGACCCCTCCATCACCCTTACCGCATACCTGAAGTCCCTCGTGCTCTGTCGAAACCCCCTGTATTCCGTCATCGAATGGGCTTCCCTGTTCCGTCCCTCGCTGCTGGGCTGCTCCCCCGCCCAGCTCAGTCAGCTCAACGATGACCGCATCGGCAGAGCACTCGACCGGCTCTTCGACGCCGACAGAAACGCCATGCTCACCGAGTTCGTGCTGCATATGGTCAAGGAGTTCGGTATCCCCCTCCAACAGTTGCACAACGACTCCACCTCCCTGACCCTGCATGGAGAATACCCCGCGGCCGATGGGACCCCCATACGCGGACGCCCCACCCTCAGGATCACCTTCGGCCATTCGAAAGAGCACCGTCCCGATTTGAAACAGCTGCTGTGGATCCTCACGGTCACCGAGGAAGGGGTGCCCGTGCAGTTCAAGGTCGCCGACGGTAATACCGCCGACGCCCGTACGCACGTCGAGACTTGGCAGTCCCTGTGCCTGCTTGTAGGGCGCCCCGACTTTCTCTACGTCGCCGACAGCAAGCTGTGCACACGATCCACCCTGCGGCTCATCCAGCAGAAGGGTGGACGATTCATCACGGTGCTGCCCCGAACCCGCAAGGAGGATTCACGATTCAGAACCTGGCTTACCTCGCAGACGCCCGCGTGGCAGGAGGTTGCTCAGTATCCCCACCCGCGATTGAACGATGGCCCCCCGGACATCATCCGTGCGCTGGACTCCCCGTTTCCCGACCCGGACGGGTTTCGGCTTCTGTGGTTTCACAGCTCGCAGAAGCAGCAACGGGACGCGGAGGAGCGACAGGAGGCGATCGATCGGGCGGTGGAGGAGCTTCAGCAGCTGAAGGTCAAGGTGGAAGGTCCTCGCAGTCGGCTGACCACCCGGGAGGGTATCGCAGAGAAGGTGGAGGGAATCCTTGCGCATCGAGGGTCCCAGAGGTGGATCCGCTACATCATCGATGAGGTGAGGCAGGAGACATTCCGCCAGGAGAAGCGGGGTCGCAGCGGGGCACAGACGCGATGGCGACGAACCGTGAAGATCCGCTACACCCTGAGCTGGCAGCCGCTGCTGGAGCGGATCGGCGAAGATGCGTTGCGCGACGGGGTCTTTCCCCTCCTGACCAACTGCCATGATCTGTCGATGAAGCAGGTGCTGGAGGCCTACCGCAGGAAGCAGCCGTTGATCGAAAAGCGTCATGAAATGCTGAAAACGGTTCTGGCAGCCACGCCGATGTTCCTCAAGAACGTTGCTCGCGTTGAGGCGTTCCTGTTTCTCGAGTACGTGGCACTGACGGTACACGCGCTGGTGGAGCGTGAGCTCAGGCAGGCGATGCAGCAGCAAGGAGTCAAGAAGCTTGCCTTGTATCCCGAAGAGCGGGAGTGCGAAGCGCCTACCGCGGCGCGCGTGTTCGAGCTGTTCGCACCTCTTCAGCGCCATGAGTTGAGCAAGGGAGGAAAGGTGGCGCAGGTATTCTTGCCCGAGGTGACGGTTCTCCAGAAGATGATCTTGAAGTTACTTGGCATTCCCCTCACGCGGTACCGTCAGGATCTGGAATGACCGAGCCGGTGCGGGCTGTTTTGGGGGGAGATATCGAGATGCGGACCTGCGGAAAAAAGGTTGAAGCGTTCGATCAGCTCGGGATGGGTGCCCTTGATGAACCAGGGAGCGTACTCGGCGCTGTGCTCGCTGCTCTCGGTGACGTGGTACCCGAACCGGCGCATCAGCTCGTGGCGCACCCGGTCCGTGCCGGGCACCTGCCCCGCCGCCGACCGGCGCTTGATTTGCGGGTACAGGTCTTTCCCATCGAGCGAGATCTCGAGCAGCCATCCCTGGTGGTTGATGCCCGCGATCTTCGCCAGGGTACGCGGGTCCCACGCCATGCCCACGCCCTTCACCAGCCACTCCGCGCACACCTGGACGCTGTGGCACAGCCCGACCGCACGGATGCCGCTCCCGCGCAGGAACGCGGCGGTCACCATCGCCATGGGGTTCGTGTAGTTGAGGAACAAGGCCTCCGGGCAGACCTCCTCCATCTCGCGCGCGAACTCGAGCATCACGGGGATGGTGCGCAGGGCGCGGAAGATGCCCCCGATGCCGAGGGTGTCCGCGATTGTCTGGCGCAGGCCGTACTTTTTCGGCACCACGAAGTCGGTGACCGTGCAGGGCTCGTAGCCGCCTACCTGGATGGCGTTCACCACGAAGTCGGCTCCCCGCAGGGCCTCGCGCCGGCTTTCCCGGGTGCAGGACCGGATGGTCGCGGTCGCCCCGGCCGTGGCCTTCAGGTTCTCGAGCATCATCTGCGAGTCCTTCAGCCGCACGGGGTCGATGTCGTAGAGGGCGATGTCGCCGCCGGCGAGGGCGGGGGTGGCGAGGCAGTCCCCGAGCACGTTCTTCGCGAATACGGTACTGCCGGCGCCCATGAAGGTGATTTTCGCCATTCGAGATGCGTACCAAAAACGGGAATGGCGTCCAAGGGGGAACGTGCTCCGGCGAACGCGACCCGTGCGTGACTTGAGCCGCCGCACGTGCGCGCGCTAATCTTCGGCATGACCTCCCGCGAACGCCTCGAGACGGCCCTCGCCCACCGGGAGCCCGACCGGGTGCCGCTCGACCTCGGCAGCACCACCGTGACGGGCATGCACGCGAGCACCGTGTACCGCCTGCGCCAGGCGCTCGGCCTCGACCGGCCCGGCACACCCGTGAAGGTGAGCGAGTGCTACCAGATGCTCGGTGAGACCGGCCCCGATCTGCTCGACGCCCTCGGCGTCGACGTCGGCGGCGTCAGGCCCCGGGGCACCCGCTTCGGCTTTCCCGCCGACGGGTGGAAGGAGTGGCGATTGTTCGACGGGACGCCGGTGCTGGTGCCGGGCCTCTTCAACACGACACCCGACGCGAACGGCGACATCCTCCAGTACCCGATGGGCGACACCTCGCTCGCGCCCAGC
>DATIKM010000074.1:0-9589 GCA_035477595.1 Chthonomonadales bacterium | reverse complement strand
GCGCCCGTCGCCGAGCTTGCGGAATGAAGGACGCGACCAGGCGGCGAGGAGGAGGAGGGCATGGCGACGAAGCGGCAGTTCTGCGAGCGGGCGTACTTGCGCGCCTGCTCCTTGCCGTCAAGGGGTTCTTGCTCTCGGCCTTGGCCTCCAGGACGATGAGAGGGAACCCGCGCGCGTCGAGGAGCAAGAAATCGACGAAGCCTCGCCCCGCCTTCTCGAAGTCCTCGCCGAGGGAGTCGAGGTCGGCGCGCCGGACGGCGACGCTGGGCTCCAGGCGGACGTTCGCCGGCTGGGCGCCCTCGGGAAAGAAGCGCCATCCTGCCGCTTCGAGCAGCTTATTGATCTTGATGCGGGCGGTTGCTTCCTTCTCAGGCACGTCGGGGGCCTCCGTTCCTGGAGACGCGTTGGCGGGAGCGCGCGCCGTCCCGCTTCCCGGAGCGTAACACGCGCGGGCCGCGCCGTCAAGCCGCGTGCAGACTCTCTGGCCCCTCCTAGACCACGATGGCCTCGCGGGCGGTGTCGAAGCGCGCGGTGCGGCCAGCGCGCCACGCTGCCATGCCCATGATCAGCGGCGTCTGCGCGTAGTAGGCGAGGTCCATGGGGCTGGCGGTGGCGCCCTGACCCGACCGCGCGGCCGCGAGCAGGCTCCGCCAGAAGTCCACCAGGTCCTCCCTGCCCTCGATCGGTATGGTGGCGGGCTGCTTGCTCGAGCCGTCGGTCGGCGTGATGACGATGTTCCGGCCGGCGAAGGTGAGAGTGGCGTCCCAGCCGCGTATCACGGGCGCCCTGCCCACCGAGGGGCTGGGCGCGTCGCCCGTTCCGGAGTGGTTGTTGCCCTGTGTGCCCATCAGCGCCACCGTCACCTTCTCCGGGTAGTCGATGAGCAGGTTGAAGGTGTCCGGCACTTCGCGCAGTGCGTAGGGGTAGCGGTAGGTGCCGCCGCTCGCCACCACGGAGGATGGGAACTTCACGCCCAGCATGTGCACGACGGGCGTGAACGCGTGGGGGTAGAGGTCGGTGACAGGCCCGCCGGCGTAGTCCATGAAGAGGCGCCAGCGGAAGAACCGGTCGACTGAGAAGGGCCGCCTCGGCGCGTCGCCGAGGAAGGCCTCCCAGTCGAGATCGGGTCCCGGCCGGGCCCTCGGGTCGTCGATCGGCATGGCCCGCTCGCCCCAGTCGCCCACGCGGAAGTAGCCGGCCTCCGCGTGGATGGGCTGGCCGATGGCGCCCGCCGCGATGAGCTTGCGCGCCTGCTCCCAGGCGGAGCAGCTCATGCCCTGCGTGCCGCACAGCAGATGCGCGCGCGAGCGTGCCGCGGTGCGCGCCAGCTCGCGCAGTTGCGAGAACTGGCGCCAGTGGGTGATCGGCTTCTCGACGAAGACGTGCTTGTTGGCCCTCAGCGCCGCTATGGCCTGTGGCGCGTGCGTGTGGTCCGGCGTCGAGATGCACACGATGTCGACCGCGGGGTCCTCCAGCAGCCTGCGGTAGTCGGTGTAGGTGCGCTGGCTATTGTGGGCCGCCGCTGCGGCGCGCAGGCGCGGCCCGTAGACGTCGCAGAACGCCACCAGGTCGAGCGCCTCGCCGCCGTCGGTTCGGAGCCAGTGGAGCGCCTGCATGTGCGCGCCCGCGCGTCCTCCGCACCCGATGAAGCCCACGCCCAGGCGGGAGTTCGGCCCGGCCTGCCGCGGTCCGCTCGCGCCCGCCGGCACCGCTGCAAGCCCCGCGGCGGCCAGAGCGCTCCCGCGCAGCACCAGCTCGCGGCGCGACATCTCTTCCGATCGCTCCATCATCGTCCTCCTCCGCCGGCCTGGCGCAGCCACGCCCTGCCGACGCTCTCGATGCGTTCCGGTGCCGCGTCGCCATCCCACACCGCCACCCCGTAGCGCAGCGTGAGCCGCTGGCCCGGGCGCAGCTCCACCGGCTCCTCGTGATAGCGCAACGTGGCCGACAGGTATCCGAACGGGCGCGGCATGGTGAACCACGTGGCGGGGCGCGGGTTCGCGGGGTGATCGAACATGGCCACCGTCACCGGGCGGCCGCCCACGGTGGCGCGGTAGGCGCACCAGCGTCCGCGCATGAGGCGCTCCTCGCCGCGGAAGACGACGCCGGGGTCCTCATCCGCGTTGGCGAACGTGCCGCCGTCCATCTCGGCCACGAAGCGCATGCCCAGACCATTGTAGTGCGCGCCGTCCAGCCGGAGCGGATCGCCCGCGCCCCGCGGCAGCGTGAGATCGCTCCGCCAGGCGATGAGCGTGGCGCGGGGGTCCGGCGAGCGCAGGATTTCGATCCGGCGCTCCTCGAGCATCATGGGCGCGGGCGCGCTCGGCGCTCGCCACTCCAGCGAGTCGAGCAGTCCGGCACGCAGCGGGCGAGTGCGCAGGCTCGTCTGGGTCCCGCTGCCGGGCGTCTCCTCCCAGAAGTTCACCCCGCCGGCGGTCACAGCGAACATGAGGCCGTGGTGGTGTAGGTGGTCGGCGACGTTGTCGCGCAGCACATTCACGCCTGCAGGCGAGCGGAGCTCCACGACATAGGGCTTGGCCGGCACGCCGGTCCGGCGGTACGCGAGCACGAGCGCGCCGGCCTGGCGCACGCGCACGGTGTCCGGGGTGGCCTCGACGTCGAGCGCCCCCGCGGCGCCGGGCGCTCCCGCGGCAGCCAGAGCGCACGCCAGGGCAGCCGCCGCTCCCGCGAGCCAGATACGCATCCGGGACTCCTTCCCTCCCTGCGTCGCGCCGTCAGGCGCCGCAGGCCTTCAGGTGCGCGATGCTGCGCTCGGCCTGCTCCACGGTGCCGCACTCCACGGAGAGCACGATGTCGCGCGGGGCGCGCCGGCAGAGCTCGATGACGCGACGCCAGTCGATCACCCCGTCGCCGCAGGCGCAGCCCACGGGCGTGCCGGTGACCTTGCCGCGCTCCGCCTCGGAGTGCTGCACCGAGATGTCCTTTGCGTGGAGGTGGACCAGCCGGCCCAGGACGCGCTCGAGCCAGGCGTAGGGGTCGTGCCCGCAGAGGTAGCTGTTCCCGGTGTCGAAGTTCACGCCGATGGCGGGCGAGTCGACGAGCCCCATGATGCGGTCGAGGCCGTCGGGGCTCTTGCTGTACTGCTGGTGGGGCTCCACTCCGATCAGCACGCCGCGCGGCTCCGCGACGCTCGCGGCCTCGCGCAGAGCGTAGCGCATGAGGACGTGGTCCTCCGCCTCGCTGGTCCACGGCTGCTTCGGGCCCTCGTCGGTGTTCACCACCGGCGCGCCGCACTCGGCCGCGAAGCGGACTGCCTGCTTGAGGTACTCGGTTCCGATCTCCGGCTTGCAGAGCGGCGTGTGGGCGGAGAGGCCGGAGCAGCGGACGCCGGCGGCCTCGCACGCGCGCAGGACGCGGAGCGGGTCGTCGAGCATGGAGACGCTGTGGAAGTATCCTGCCTCGCTCAGCAGCTCGCGGCCCAGGTGGACCATGGGCTCGACGTACTCGTAGCCGAGATCGGCGGCCTTGCGGACGCCCCACTCGAAGGGCTTGTCATCGTGCCGCACGAACTCCAGGTTGATGCCGATGCCGATGCGCGCCATGTGGTTCCGCTCCCTTCCGCGCCGCCGGCCTGTGGCGCCGGATGGGCGCGCTGTCGTGCGCTCGGGACGAAGCGTACGGGGTCATTCGACGCGAGGGCGCGCTCGTCCTGCGGGATGCATGGCGAGCCGAGGCGGCAGGGCACTCCGCTCGCGCGGCGCGTATGGCAACTCCGCGACGCCTCTCGGCGCGCATCCTGGAGCGGCCGGCGCCGGCCCGCGTCGGGGTTGGCGGAAACACCCAAAAAGGGGCTTGAATCCCTGCACCTTGCTGTGGAATGTGTTCGTCAGATCGTGTACAATGCTTTGCTTGCACCAATCGCGGAGACTTCAGCGTGGACGCTTGTTCGGGCGACAGTAGTCTGCCAGTTCACTTACAGGGCGCATTCCGAGCAGGGTAGCGCGCAGGCATTCCCCCGCCGCTATCTTGCCGAGTGCGAGAGGCGGCATCTGATCGCGGCATTCCGCCGCGGTCGGTCCCCCTCCAGGCCTTGATTGGCCGACGTTCGTCCGGGCCAGTGGCGCCGAACCGCGTCCGTATCTCGCGTCACGCGTGCGGAATGCATGCGTCGACGGTGGCGCGGCGCCTCCGTGGGGAGTGCTACAGGGCTCCGCCGCACTCAGGTGCGCCGGTTGCCGTTCGGACGGGGCCTGCAGTCGCCGCACATTGCGCGACATCGACGCTGTCACAGGAGCATCGCTAACCATGCCGGACGCTGAGGAACAAGAGCCCGCCTGAGCACGCCATGAAGCGCGTGGAGCAGGTGGGCCATCACGGAGAACCACCATGAGCTTCACGCTGCTAGAGGCGCTTTGCGCGGGTCTGCTTGCGCCCGCCGCGTCGCCGACCCGGACGACATCGAGCGCGCCATTCTGCTCGCGCTCGGCTTCCGCCTCCTGCCCCGGCAGCTCAGGCTGCCACAGGGGGAATCGGCCATGAACGCTAAGCGCGAGCGAGCACCCATCCGCAAGTCCAGCCTGGAGAACGAGATCATCCTCTCGGTGGTGATCCTGTACGTGTTGATCTCCGCGGCGCTGCTGCTGATCCACTACCTCCAGCCGCCCGGCGTCGCCACGGTCACCTCGTCAACCTCCCCTGCGCACGAGCACTTCAGCGGCGCGGCGACGCAAGAGTGGGACGTTCCTGCCGCCACCGGCCTGGGCAAGAGCGAGGTGGAGGATCTGCTCACGCGCCTGGGATACCGCGAGATCCGCGACCTTCAACGCACGGGCGGCGCCTATCGCGCCGTCGCGCTGAACGCCGGCAAGGCCTGGCTGGTGGAAGTGGATGCGAAGACGCTCCTCATCGCCGCCAGGCCCGCCCCTGCGCGCTGACGCTCCACGGCAAGGTCGGCTTCCGGACGCGTGTCAGGAGAGGTCCTGTGATCCGTTCCATCTTCCGAACCAACAACAAGATCGAGACGCAGGCCGGCATCAGCGACCTCCCACCGGAGGGTTTCCTGTGGATCGACGTCGGCGCGTCCGACGAGACCATCATGGCGGAGCTGCGCAAGCGCTTCAACGTCGACCCTCAGATGCAGCACTCCAGCGTCTATGAGGACGAGGAGTACGTGTATCTCTTCGCCGAGCTGGTGGCAATGAATGAGCAGCACGTACCGTCGTTCCACAAGGTGACCTTCGTTCTGGGCGACCGGTTGCTGGTGACGCTGCACGACACCGCCGAGCTCACGCCGCTCAACCGCGCCATGCAGCGCCTGTGGCGCAGGCCGCAGCAGGCGACGGACACCCGATCGCTCATGCGCATGATCCTGGCAGGCATCAACGACGGCACCAGCCAGGTGATCGAGCAGATCGCCAGCGACCTGGAGGCCACCGCCGACACGATCGGGCGGTTGTCGGAGGCCTCGGGCAGCCTCGGGCGCGAGCTGGGCGTAAGCGATCTGACGGAGACGCTACTCGAGCTGAACGACAGCGAAGAGCTCATCTCCAACTGCCTCGAGAGCCAGCTCGGCCTGGCACGCGTGGTGCGCTACCTGAACGGCGAGGTTGACGGCTACAAGGAGCCGGAGCTGCAGTCGCTCGTGCAGGAGCTGATCATGGACGTGAACGGGGTCAAGGAGCACGCGGCCTTCGAGCACGACAAGGTGCGGTACCTGCAGAACTCGGTGGTCGGCTTGCTCAACATCAAGCAGAACCAGATCGTGAAGGTGTTCACCGTGATCACCGCGGTGTTCCTACCGCCCACGCTGGTGGCCACGTTCTACGGCATGAACTTCGCGGTGATGCCCGAGCTGAGCTGGAGATACGGGTTCGCCATGTCGATCGTGCTGACGTTCTCGGCCGCGCTGCTGCCGCTGATCTTCATCAAGCGCAAGGGCTGGCTCAGGTGATCGGCTCCGGCCAGGGCGCGCTGCCCCGCAACCCAACGGTCCCCTACCGGGTCGTTGCGGCGTACTGCTCTCTCGCGCTGAACCAGCGCGGCGGCACGGTGAGGGGCGCCAGCCGGCCTGGCTGATCCGCGGACCGCATCGCCAACCGGGAGGCCCACGATGCTGCTTCTGGCGCTCTGCGTCGCGCTGGCGGGGCAGGTGGTTCCGTTGCCGCAGGCGCACTCGCACAACGACTTCCTCCGCTCTCGCCCGCTGCTGGACGCCCTCGACCACGGCTTCTGCAGCGTGGAGGCCGACATCTTCCGCGTGGGCGACGCGCTGCTCGTGGCCCACGGGCGCGCCACGTTGCGCCCGACAAGGACCCTGGAGGCGCTCTACCTAGACCCGCTCCGCGCGCGGGTCCGCGCGAATGGTGGCCGCGTCCACCCCGGCGGGCCGCCGTTCATCCTGCTGATCGACATCAAGGAGCAGGGCGCGGAGGTCTACGAGCGACTGCGCGAGGTGCTCGCCCGGTACCGTGACATGTTGACGGAGGTGCGGGACGGCGTGGTGACGGAGCGCGCGGTGACCGTGGTCATCAGCGGCGACAGGCCCCGGGAGCAGATCCTCGCCGACCGGACGCGCCATGCTGCCATCGACGGGCGGCTCGAGGACCTCGAGTCCACGCTTCCTGTCCACGCCATGCCCCTCCTGAGCGACAACTGGCCCAGCCACTTCCGCTGGCGAGGGGAGGGCCCCATGCCGGAGGAGGAGCGCCGGAAGCTGCGGGGCATCGTGGAGCGGGCGCACTCGGCGGGCAGGCGGGTGCGCTTCTGGGCCATCCCCCACAGCGAGGCGGTCTGGGAAGAGCTGCTCGCAGCCGGGGTCGATCTGCTCAACGTGAACCTCCTGCCGCGGCTCCGCGACTTCCTGCTTGCGCGGCGCGAGCGGGCGCAGGGCGCGGGAGGTAGCGCGGGCGACCGCGGCGAATAGCAGCCCGCGCGCCTGGCCTGCCCCGATGTCTGACCGCGCGGGCACGTGGTGCGCACGGAGAGCCGATGAACTCAGCCCTCCCCACCGGCCCTGAGGTTCGCTCCGCGCCACCGGCCGGCGGCGCGGCAGGCGCGGACGCCGGGATACGGCTGCCCGCCGTTGTCACCTGGCGGAGTGTACTTCTCGGGCTCGCGCTCAGCGCTCTCACGAACCTGTGGATCCACTGGGCCGAGCTGGTGCTCGGCGGGCGCGGCCACACGGCGCTGGCGAACACGAGCATCCCCGTCGGCGCGTTCAACGTGCTGTTCGCGCTGGTGATCACCAACATCATCCTCAGCCGCTTCCTGCGCCCGCTCGCCTTCAGCCCCGCCGAGTTGCTCGTCATCTACGTGATGATGACCGTGTCCACCGTCATCTCCTCGTCGGGCGGCATCCACTTCATCGTGCCGGGCATCACGGCAGCGTTCTACTACGCCAACGCGAGCAACAACTGGGCGGCGCTCTTCCACCCGTTCATCCCCGACTGGCTGGCGCAGAAGGATGCAGCCGCTCTCCGCGGGTTCTACGTGGGCAACGCCATGGTCCCCTGGGACGCGTGGCGGTCGCAGATGGTCGCCTGGGTGGGCTTCATGGTGCTCGTGGCGCTCGCCACGCTCTGTCTGGTCTCCATTCTGCGACGGCAGTGGATCGACCGCGAGCGCCTGACGTTCCCCACCGTCGCGGTGCCCATCCAGATGATGCAGCAGGGCGGGAGCTTCTTCAGCAACCGCCTGCTCTGGATCGGGCTCGCGATACCGTTCTGCATCAACGTGATGAACACGTTCCACCTCAACGCCCCTGCCGTGCCCTACCTGCCCACGCGCACCGCCGGCCAGCCGGACCTCGTGCACCTGCTGAACGCGCCTCCCTGGAACGCCATCGGCCATACGCCGATCTCGTTCTATCCCTTCGTCATCGGGATCGCCTACCTGCTGTCGGTGGAGCTGACGTTCTCGTGCTGGTTCTTCTGGCTGATGACGAAGGGGCAGGCGGTGTTCGGCGCCGCGACCGGCCTCGCGGCGGGCCCGGCGGGCGGCGGGCAGAGCGCGTGGCCCTTCATCGGGCACCAGGGCGCCGGGGCGTTCATGGCGCTCGCGCTCATCGGGCTGTGGCTATCGCGCGGCTACCTGCGCGAAGTGTGGGGCATGGCGTTCGGCAGACGCGAGCGCGGCGCACCCGCGCCGGACGCCGCCGAGCCCATGTCCTACCGCGCCGCGTTCATCGGGCTCGCCGCCTGCCTGGCCGCCCTCGTGGCGTGGTGCGTCGCGGCGGGCATGCGTCCCTCGGTGGCAATCGTCGTGCTGCTGCTCGCGCTCTGCTACTTCACCGCGGCCGCGCGCATCCGCGCCGAGACCGGCAATGCGTGGCTCTTCGGGCCGGACGTGGACGCCTACAGGCTGATGACCACCACAGTGGGCACCGCCGCCTACACGCCCGCCGACCTCACCGTGCTGGCCTATCTGCGGACCGCCATCGCCAGCTTCGACCTTCGTTGCATCTCGATGCCGAACCAGTTCGACGCCTACCGGATGGCGGATGCCGTCGGGTTGCACAAGCGCCGGCTCACCTGGGCGCTGGTGCTCGCCATCGTGCTGGGGACCGCCGCGTCGTTTGCCATTGCGCTCGTCATCTGGTACGCCTTCGGCGCGGGCGCGAAGACCGATAGCTGGCGCACCTTCATGGGCCGGCAGCCCTTCGACCAGCTTGCCGACACGCTGAACACGCCTGTGAGGACGGACGTGCCGGGCACCTTCGCCGTGGGCGCCGGCATGGCGATCACCACGCTGCTCATGCTCCTGCGCGCGCAGTTCACCTGGTGGGTGTTCCACCCCGTCGGCTACGCCATCGCGAACACGCCCACCATGAACCAGGTATGGCTGCCCTTCTTCATCGCGTGGATCACGAAGGTGGTGGTGTTGCGCTACGGAGGCATGTCCCTCTACCGCCGGTCGCTGCCCTTCTTCTTCGGCGTCATCGTGGGCGACTTCGTGTCGGGCGGTCTGACGACGCTCGTCGCCTGTCTGACCGGCATCACCGCCTACCCGATCAACTGGTAGGGCGGATCCGGGGCGGGCGCACGAGTGATTCGGCGCGGAGCAGGCGTCCGACGGGTCGCGGTGAAGCCCTCCCCTGCAGTGACGCACGTGAAGGTTCGGACCGCCACCCCTCCCAAGGTTCGGTCACCGGTGGCTAGCTGTCGTTTCCAGGCGAGTTAGGCATCCGTGAGGTAGGGGGTGCTCCTCCGAGTGCTCCGTGGGGTCGGTGCTCGTTGTAGTAGGCGAGCCAAGGTTCGAGGCAGCGGACGCGTGCCCGCGCGTTTGGATAGGATCGGCTGTACGCCCATCCCACGTCGTCAGCACCTGACCTGCAGGGAGAGCACAGCTACCAGCCGCGCCCAACGGGGAGCCGCTTCGCTTCCACCGACTCGCGCTCCCCCACCAGCCGGTAGGGGTGGAAGGGGTTGTTGCTCCGCACCACCAGGAGCTCCTCGCGCGGCAGCCACAGCGCCGTCTTGAACCGGTCGACAGGTGCGACCTCCCAGAGCGAGCCGTCGTCCAGCGCCAGAACGCGGCCGCCCTCCAGCCGCGACTGGAGGCGGCGCTGATCCATGCGCCCAACGGCCACGTGGCGGCCGCGCCCAACGGAGAGCCGCTTCGCCTCCACCGA
>DATIKM010000073.1:0-25605 GCA_035477595.1 Chthonomonadales bacterium | reverse complement strand
CGCGCTTTGACTTCGGCCCGCCAGCACTATGCCAAACTCCAAACAAGGTGAGCACGTCATGCGTGCCAAGATGAGGATTCATTCCGTCGACCGCACCTCCCAGGGAAAAGAGGGCGACAGCTACCGCTCGATCGCCGTTCGCGCTGCCGCGGTCGCGAAGGACTCCTGCTACCCGGCCGATGGCAGCGATGAGGATAACTCGTTCGCTCGCTGGTCTCCCAGCGCCGACCTTTCGATCCACATCGCGAACCCCGCCTTGTTCGACAAGATCAACTCGGGCGACGTGTTCTACGTCGACTTCCACCGCGCGTTGCCCGCCGCCGCGCCCACTGGCTGACCTTCTTCCGCGCCCCCTTTTCATACTCGCTGCCGCGGTCGGGCCGCTCGGAGGGTGCGCGGGCTTACCGCCTCGGCGGCGCGGATGCGCCGGCCCGAGGCAGAGCCGGGCGGACATTTGGGGACCGGCGCGCGCCCGTAACGCAACCGCGGCTGCGCGCATTTTGACACCCGCTCCGCAGCGTCCGCAGTTCCTCGTTTGCTTGGTGTTGGGTCACAGACGGCCGCAGGAGTCGCTCCCTGCGGCCGTTCTGTTTCCCGGGCAGATTGACACCCTCCCGCCCGCGTGGACGAAGCCGCCAAGATCGAGACCTTCAAAGAGTGGTTGCGCGTGAGATACGCGGGCGATGTCGTCGGCCTGCGTCGCTACGTCCAGGCTCTCGGCGACGGCTCCGCGGCCGACTCGGTTGTCATCACCTCGCAGAGTTTCGTCGACGGCTCCGCCGCCGGCCAGCTCGTGCTCGAGCCCCTCGCCCGCCTCCGCGCCGCCCTCGATGTCCTCCGCGAGCTCGATCCCGACAACGCCCCCGACTCACAGCCCGCCGGGCGGATCTTCGACTTCTCCCAACGCTGCATCGAAACATGAGTCACCGTTCCGCCAAGCTCGCCCGCCGCGCCGGCCGCACCGCCACGCCAGCCGCTCCGGTGTCGCTCCCGGGCGAGCCAAACGTGCACGCCGCGACCACCACCGCCTTCATGGGCTGGGGCAGCGGGCAGGGCTACAACGCTGCCGACCAGTCGACGATGCGCGGCTTCGTCTACTTTCCGCAGCTCGATACCCGGAAGGAACTCACGACCTACACGCGCACCGAGGTGTTGCGTCGCGCCCGCTATCTCGATGCCAACGTCGGCTTTGCCGGCCGCATCATCAACGGCCTCTCGCGCATGGTGGCCGGCACCGGCCTGATGATTCGGCCGACGACCGACGATCGCGAGTGGAACACCGAGCGGCAGAAACTTTTCGAGGAGCGCAACGGCTCCCGCTACGTGTTCGATACCGGCGGCCGGTGGGATTTCTACAGCTCGCAGCGCGGAGTCATGCGCTGCCGCTACCGCGATGGCGATATCGGCGGCGCGTTCGTGAAGTCCGAGTCCGGTCTGGCGCGTTGCTCCTTTTTCGAGGCGCATCGCATCTCGAGCGGACGCCTCTCCACCGAGGAAATGGATCGCGTGATCGACGGCGTGCTGGTCGACCGCAACAACGCCGCGCAGGGTTATCGCATCGTCGGCGACCACGATACGCAGAGCGATATTCCCGTCGGCCAGTTCTTTTACGTCGGCGACTACGCGAGCGCGGGCAAACATCGCACGCCATCGATCCTGCACCGCGCGTGCAACCACCTCCTCGATGTCACCGAGATCAACGCGGCAACGAAGAAGGGCATCAAGATTTCGAACCAGATCGCGTATTACATCGGCCAGGCCGCGGGCACCACCGGCGGCGGCATCCCGCCGATGGGGGAAAATGCCAACCCCAAGGTTCAGGTCGAAGTCCCCGATGGCACCAAGCGCACGCTGGAGCAGCTCCTCTCCCAGGGTGGCGAGATCCCCGGCCTGCCTCCCGGCTCCGAGCTGAAGCAGCTCCTCGATGAGCGGCCCCACCCCAACAGTGTCGAGTTCCTAAAATCCCTCGCGCGCGATATATGCTGGGGCACCGACATGTCGCCCGAAGTCCTCTGGGACATCGCCGCCCTCGGCGGGGCCAACACCCGCTTCGTCATGGCCGATGCCCAGTCGTTCATCGACCTCGAACAACAGAACCTCGCCGATTCGTATGTCTGCCGTTACTACATCTTCGATACCGCGCTCGAGATTGCTGCCGGACGCATCCGTCGCCCGCGCGACCCTCAATGGTGGAAGCACGCCGTCATTCCTCCCGCCCGTTGGACGGTCGATCGGGGAAAGGATGGCAAACTCTACCTTGAGCAGGTGCGCTCTGGCGCTCTCACTTTCCGCCGCATGTTTGGGTGGGATGGGCTCGAGTCCCAGAGCGAGCTCGGCGAGTGGCTCGATGAGATGAAGTTCATCGGCGACGAGGCGGCCGCCCGCGGGCTCGATCGCGAAAAGACCCTCGATCGCATCTACGGCCGGCCCGGCACTGCCGCGCAGCCCGCCGCCGACCCTTCGCCGGACCGGCCCACTACCGACTCATGAACTATCCCCGCATCTTCGAGCGCGTGTACCTCAACCCGGTGTGTGTCTCCGCCGAGCGCTTTGCGAGCATCCACGCGTTTCTCCTGCCGCGCCTCACCGGCAAGGCCCCGCTCGAGCTCCACGCCGCCGGGCAGGACTTCAACCAGCGCAAGACGCGCTCGCCGTACAACGCGAAGCGGTCGCAGCGGGCCGCTCCGGTGGTAAACCCGATGACCGGCGCCATCATCGATCCGCGGTTCTATACCAGCCCCATGCCCGGCGTGGCCGTGGTTCCCGTCTACGGCGTCCTCGCCAAGAACCTCAGCGCGTGGGAGGAGGATTGCGGCGGTGGCACCGATATCAATGCCCCCATGGAGGCGCTGCGTCAGGCGCTGGCTGCCCCGGAGATCCAGAAGATCGCCCTCGATATGGATTCTCCCGGCGGCGAAGTCACCGGTATCCCCGAGTTCGCGTCCGCCATCGCGGCCGCTGCGCAGGTCAAGCGCGTCGAAGCCTTCACCGATGCCGGCGCGTGCTCCGCGTGTTACTGGCTCGCGAGTCAGTGCAGCGCGTTTCACGTCACCCGCAGCAGCACCGTCGGCAGCGTCGGCACCTATCTTGCCTGGCTCGATGAGTCGATCAAGATGGAGCTCGAAGGTGTCGCCCTCCAGCTCTTCGCCGCGGGCAAGCACAAAGGCATCGGGCTCCCCGGCCGGCCGCTTTCCACCGACGACCGCGCGCTGTTGCAGGCGCGCGTCGATCGCATCAACGGCTGGTTCACCTCCTCGGTGCAGCACGGCCGCGCCCAGGCGCTCTGCGTGGCCGACATCGCCGAAGTGATCGACCCCGCCTGCCTCGAAGGGCAGACCTTCAGCGGCGAGCAGGCGATCGAGAACGGCATGGCCGACAGCATCGTCAGCGGCTGGGATGAGTTCCTGGAAAGATTCGCCGCCGCGTAGCCCCGCTGCCGTTTGACACGCCGGCGCCAGCAACCGTCCACGCGACTCGATCACCCATCACCACGTTCACCGATGAAAAAGTCTCAGCGTCTTCGCCTCACGGAACTGCTCGGCAAGAAAAGCACCGGCACACTCTCCGCCGCCGATCAGCTCGAGCTCGCCTGGCTCAATGCGCTGGCGTCCGCCAATCCCGATGCAGGCAAGGATGAGGATGATTCGCCGAGCGGTTTCCGCGTCGCGCTGATGGAGGCGGTCAGCGGTCGCAAGACGCTCGGCGCGGATCTCGCCAAGGCCACCGCGCGCATCACCGAACTGGAGAGCCAGCTCAAGGCGGCCGCCGAAAAGGCTGCGACTCCCGCTCTACCCGAGGGCGCGCTTGCCTCCGCGGATGTCACAAAGCTCCGCGATGATCTCAAGGCCGAGCAGGGCACCGTTTCTGCACTCAATGCCCAGCTCGCCGTGTTCGGTACCGCGCTCGGCATCAAGACCGCTGAGCTCGCCGGCAAGTCCGAGGCCGATGTGCGCACTGCGGTCGAGAAGCGGCTCGGTGCCCTCGCCGGCGAGAAGATTGCCGAGCTCGGCTTTCCCGAGAACAAGCTGCCCGCATCGACTCAGGCTGGCAGCAGCAGCACCGGCGATGAATACGCCGACCTGCAAGCGCAGCTCGCGACCGAGCGCGACCCGGTCAAGGCCGGCCAGATCGCCGCCCGCGCCAACAAGCTCCGCGATCAGCAGTGGGCCTCCGGCCGCAACTGAGCCCCCCGTCACTTTCACCCTCACTCTCACTCTCACTCTCACTCTCACCTCCCGTCCATGCACTACCTGAAACACCCGTTCCGCGCCCCGCGCGCGTCTTCTCCGGTGGCCGTCGCGAACGCCTTTGAGCGGTCGGGCGGTTTCGCCGTTTTCGCCCTCCCGGGCATCGTCCTCCGTGCGCTGCACCTCGCCTGGCTGCCCTTCGCGATCGTGCTCGGTATCGGCCTTGCCCTCGCCACTCCGGCTGGTCTCGGCCTCGCCGCGATTGTCGGCAGCGTGTCGGCGGGTGTTTCGAGCGCCGGCCTCGCGGGCGGCCTCATCGCCTTCGTCGCCGCGAGCGCGCTCTGCGCCCCGCTGGCCTACCGCCACGGCGATGGCCGCGTGCACGCGCCCACCCTCACCGTGCAGCAGCTCCTGCTCGATGTGATTGGCGCCTTTCAGAAACGCTTCCCGGCGATCAACATGTTTGGCGCGCAGTGGACCGCGCAGTCGCTCAAGCTGAATAAGAAGCACACCGCGCACATCGCCGTGTACGGTAGCGCATCCACCTACGATACCACCACCGGCTACGCCAACGGCGCCAACACCGCGCGCAACGGCCTCGTCGATGTCGATGTGATCACCGACGTCCAACCCACCTACCCGCTCAAGTGGTTGCACCTCGATGGCATCAAGGACGACAAGAACCAATATGCCAAGGTCATGGCTGGCGGCGGCTACACCCTCGGCAAGAGCTGCATCGACAACGGCTTTTTCGCCAAGATGACGACCCGCTATTTCTCGCAGGAGACCGTCACCGCCGTCGCCGACTGCGATTACGACTGGCTGCAGACCCTCACCACCGCGCTCAACGGCAAAGGCGTCGAGCCCGAAGGCCGCGTGCTCTTCGTGAATAGCTCAGTCGCCGCCGTGCTCGCGGTCGATCCCCGCATGATCTCCAAGGATTTCGCCGGCCAGCTCCTCACCGGCCAGGGCTACCGCATGTGGCAGAACGTTGGCGGCTTCGCCCTCATCCAGGAATATCCCGATCTCCCGAGCAACAACGGCAGCGCCCTCACCAGCGTCTCCGCCGAGGCCGACGACGACCTCATCACCAAGGCCGCCCACGGCCTCGAGACCGGCGACCCCTTCGTCATCTCCGCGATGACCAACGGCACCGGCCTCTCCATCAACACCCGCTACTGGGCGATCAAGGCTTCGAGCTCCACCTTCAAGGCCGCGACCAGCTACGCCAATGCCATCGCCGGCACCGCGATCGATATCACGGTCGACGGCACCTCGATGACCGTCACCAAGACGGAAAACCTCATCGCCTTCGCCGCCGATGGCCGCGCCTTCGCCTCCCTCGCCGGTGTGCCCCAAGGCATGCAGGAGATGGCCGCCCAGCTCGGCATCGTGCAGACGCTCATGTTCGATGTTGTCACCGATCCCAACTCCAAGATCACCATGGCGGCCGCCAAGTGGCAGGAGCCCGCCACCGGCGATGTCTACTGGTGCCCCACCTTCATCTACGGCACCAACGCCGGCAAACAAGGCTCGACCGCCGTCGCGGGCAACACCGCCGCCGCCAACTCGATCCTCGCCGCCGCCAACGTCGCCGGCACGGCGATGGATTACGCCGGCCTCCGCATCAGCTCCGGCGCGAGCTGATCTTCACCCATAAACCCGTATCCACCGGTTGGGTATAATGCCGAAACCCTCGCCGCGGACCAACACCGGTTCCCAGTCCGCGGCGAGGTGATCCTGCCCCGCCTCTTTTTTACAAGTCCTTCCCCGCTATGAGCCGCATCTCCCTCGTCATCGGCCTGGCCGACGCCCGCAGCGCCACTCCGCCCGCCCTCGTTTACCTCGGTCGCAGCGGTGAGGAGATGCGCGCCGCCATGGAAGGTTCGCCGTATCCGCGGCACATCGTGGTGCCGCACGTCACCGGCATTCCGAAAAACAATCCTCGCGCCGAAGCCAACCGGGCCGCGGTCGCCGCCAGGTCCGCCTCCACCCGGGTTGCCCGCCGCTGACCCGCCTTTCTCTCTTCCGCGTATTCCAAGTCTTCGTCTCTTCCTGCCATGGCTTCACCCACCTCATTTCGCAAACTCGGCCTTCCGGTCACGCGTCGTACCGGCTCGGCGGGCGCCCAGGTCACCGGCACCAGCGGGGCCGCGCTCGCCACGACTGCCGTCACGCAGTCCTCCCCTTATGGCTTCGCCACGCAGGCGCAGGGCGATCTGCTGACGACGCGCATCAACACCCTGCTCGTCGACGTGGCCGCGCTCACGACTCTGGTCAACGAACTGCGCACCACACTCGTCAACGCCCGGCTGCATAAAGGCAGCGCCTGAGAACTTCTCCGCCGCGAGGCTAGTCGGTAGTTCCTAACCCCCGCCCCCGGAGTCGCTCCCGGGTGCGGGGTTTTCGCTCTTGGGGCTGTGGGAATGTGGCAGCAGCACCGAAGCAAACCGGCATCGAGCCGCCTGGGTTTCTTCTTTTTGCCGTTTTCCTCCGCGCTTTGACTCGCTTCCCCAAGGCATGAGCCTCGTGATCGTAGTTGTCGCCCTGGCCGCCCTCTCCGTCGGCTTCATCATCGGCCGCGTCTCCGTCGAGCCCCTCCCGCCGGCGGACGATTGAGGGGGAGCGCTAGGCGGTTTCAAATAACCGGCCCAGCTCCTTTTTGAGTGAGGCTAAGTTCTTCTTAGTCTTTTCAAGAACGACTTCTTCGTTCTCGATCGCGGTCAGCGCAGTTGCGATTTTAGAGCCGCTGAACCATTGCCCTACGATAGCAACGTCTGCTTGGTTGCAGTCGACGGTTCCTTCGGCGTTACCTTTCAGAATTCGGATTCGGTGTTTGCATGCCTGTCCATTCTCACCGGCCGGGCACGTACAGTGCGCACCTAGAAGCCCCCCGTCCCTGCAGAACTCCACGATGTATGGATCCTCAGCCGAGCCCTGCACTTTGAAGATTATCTTTTCCATAGAGTCGTCGACTTCTGGGTCTTATCATCTGCGGCCGCGAGGAGGGTCGCGCAAATATCGCGTTGGGTACCGGCGAGCACTTCCACTTCCTCGATACCCGTTCTTGCTAAATCAGGTCGCCAAAGTTTGCCGGAGACGCTCCCCGGGTAATTCCTATCCGCACTCGCTGCCGAGCTCACTTGAAACGTCCACTTGAGAATCTTTAACGCTTCGCCCCAAACAAGGTAGTGCGCCTCGGGAGGAAAATGAACTACGTCTCCAGCGCGTAAGGTCCCGGTTTGCAGCGCTGCTTGGATAACCTTCGGCCATTCTCCCATGTGCTGACGTTCAATTGCAGCCCTATTTGCCGGCAATCCAATTCTGCGCTTGACACTATCCAGCGCATTGTGGGATAGCGTCGCCTGTTAAAGGGCCGCCAGTGTTAGAGCACCAGCGGCCCATACCTCAACTCGTCGGTCATTTACACACAAGGAGTCGAAGTTCATGCATGATCACAAATACCGTGGAACTGGCAAGTCAGTTCAAAGCAGCCAGAGAACGGCTGAACCTGAGTCAAAGCCAAGCGTCGGTTGCCTGGAAAGTACCACTCAAGACGCTCCAAAGCTGGGAGCACGGGGATCGTTTTCCCCGAGGTTCAACTCTGCAACGCCTATGGCCGATCCTGTTCCCAGCCGAGCCATCATCGAAGTCTACGGCCAATCCGAAATAGCCTTCCGCGGCGATGGCTGGGTCAACGCCACCCAGATGGCGAAGCCGTTCGGAAAACGGCCAAGCGACTTCCTGAAGCTACCCACTGCAAACGCATTTATTGCGGCGTTGGAAAAAGACCTCGGAGCAAGTGGAGAAAATCTCCACTTGGCTACGCACGGCGGCGCCTGCCCCGGCACCTGGATGCACCCCGATCTCGCGTTGGAGTTCGCGCGCTGGCTTTCGCCCGAGTTCTCGATCTGGTGCAACCGCACCGTGCGCCGGATCCTGCAGGGTGGGGCGCCGGTCGGCGTCGACCTCGCCGGCGTCTCTCGCGTGCTCGATCGCATCGTCGCCTCCCACGAGCAGATCGTCGCCACGCAGATGGCCCTCCTCGGCCGCCTTGAGCGCCTGGAGGCTCCCGTGCCCTTTCAGTCTCCCAAGTCTTCCTCTCTTCTGCCTCTTCCGCCCGCGCCCACTGTCGAAGCGCATTTCGCCAAGGTCCTTGCGGCCACGATCGCTTGGCCTCATGCGCAGCGGCTGGTGCATCCGGTCGAAATCGCCCGCGCTGCCCTCGACCAGCGGCTCTTCCGCGACCTCCTCACCGACCCCAGCGACTTCCACCAGGTGAGCCGCTTCTGCCGCTTCTTCCAAGGCCGCGGCTACATGCAGCGCTGGCTGCAGCTTGCAGGCGGATCCCTCGTGTACTGCGAGCCCATCGCCAAAAACCGCCACCGCCGCTACAACATCACCCTGCGCGAAGGAGGTGCCGCATGAAGCTCAAACTCAATGACGTAAATGGCAGCGTGCCCCACGTGGTCGATTTCGCGCTGATTGCGCTGGCGGTGGCCCCCCGTACCGGCCCGGCCGGCATCCGCCTCTTCAATGGCCTCACTCAGATCCTCGACGAAATCGAGTTCGACCCCGCCATCGCCGAAAAAATCATCGCCACCTACCGCCGCCGCCACCCTCAACCCTGATCCCTCTCCACCCCCACCAGCCCCGGCCGTCTTTGACAGCCGGGGCTTTTTCATGAGCTTCGCCACCTCCGTCCAAGCCTTCGCCACCCAGGCTGCCCGTGAGCGCCAGGCGCTCGCCCTCACCACTGTTCAGCCCTATACCGGCGCCGGTGCGGCCGCCCTCGACGGCGCCCCCGTGGCTGTCTTCCTGTCGCCGATCCGCATCGAGCGCGAGCTCGGCGAGGCCGGATTCATCACGCTGCACAAGGCCAGCCTGCGCGTGCTAAAGACTGGCACCTGGTCTCCGGCCGAAGGCACCGAGTTCGTCGTGGTCGCTACGGGCGATCGCTACCGCTGCAATTCCGCCACCGGCGCCGACACCGATTTCTCGGCCGAGATCGTCTGCGACGTGGTGCGCCTTTCCGGTTGATGGGGGTCGGGTGGAATCGCGCCCATCGCATTCCATCCATTTTTCGGGTATGCTTCACGCCGTGGACGAAACCCAGATGCAGCACGGCACTCCCTACCGCGGGCAGCGGCTCCGCGGGTGGTGGATGTCGGAAAAACTCGACGGCTGCCGTGCCTTTTGGGATGGCGCCGCGATGTGGTCTCGCGGCGGCACTCCCATCCGATTGCCGGCCGCGCTGCATTCGGCGCTGCCCGCCGGCATCGCGCTCGACGGCGAGATCTACGGTGGACCCGGTACGCTTGATGCCGCGCGAGAGGCCGTGGTGCACGGCCGCTTTTCCCGCGGGCTCCGCTTCATGATATTTGATGCGCCGAGTGCCGTCGGGGCCTGGCCCGCCCGCCTCCGCTCTGCCGCCTCGGCGCTGGGCCCGGCGAAGTGCGTGGGGGTTGTGGCGGCCTGGCTCTGCGAAGGGGAGCGGCACGCGGCCCGCATCCTGGGCGAAGTGCATGCGCGCGGAGGGGAAGGCCTCATGTTGCGCGCCCCGGGTCTCGCCTACGCCCCGGGCCGTACGCGCGACCTGGTGAAGTTGAAGCGCCCCTATTACGCGACGTTTCTCGGCGCCCGGGTTTGACTCCGTGCCGCAGCCGGATGCGTATTCCCGGCACAGTCGACTCGAGCGGTTTCGATGCTGCCGTGAAACAGTGGAGCCGGCTCACCGGCCAAAGTATCGAAAAGATTCTTCGCACCTCGGCCAAGATGACGATTTCCAACCCCCGGCAGGGATCTGGACTGTTGCAGATCACTCCCCCATCCGGAGGTGGTATGTTCGGCACCATGGGCAAGCGCCAGGGGGAAGCGGCTATCGACCGGGATCTTGCTGCGGTCTTTATTCCTGTGCAATTGAAGCACCAACGCCGCGAGCGCTGGCCCAACGTCGCAGAAATTCATTCGGCCCGCTTCCGTAGCGGCAGCCGTTTTGGAAAAAAACTCACCCGCGGCCGCGCCCAGGCTTACTACGTCGATGTAGTGAAATTGCGTGCGCTTCGCCGACAGCTCTTCGCGCGCGTCGGCAAACTCGCCGCCGGCTGGGTGCCCGCGGCGCGCGCCCTCGGTGCCGCCGTGCCGGCGTGGATTGCCCGCCACGGCACCGCTCGCGGCACGATTTCCATGCGCTTCAGCGCCCCGCGCTATTCCATCGAGATGGTCTGCCTGGCCGCCGCCAACAGCCCGCACGAGGAAATGCAGTTCAAAAACGTGCCCTACGCCATCCGCTACGCGACCAACAATCTCACCCGCCAGATCGCCCACCGCCTCGGCTCCGATGCCCGGACCGCGGGCTTCGCGGCCTGAGCGCTAGTCCTTGGGCCGGCATCCGCCTCTTCAATGGCCTCACTCAGATCCTCGACGAGATCGAGTTCGACCCCGCCATCGCCGAAAAAATCATCGCCACCTACCGCCGCCGCCACCCTCAACCCTGATCCCTCTCCACCCCCAGCCCCGGCCGTCTTTGACAGCCGGGGTTTTTCATGCCCGCCGCCTCCGTCGCCGTCCTCCGCGATTTCGAGACCCAGTTCGACGATCTCCTCGCCGATCTCCTCGCCGTTTTCGAAGCGGCGCCTTATAGCCTCCAGCTCGCCGACCACACCGCCACCGCCGAGCTCACCGTGCCGCGGCTCGAGTACGAGTTTGCCCTCGCCGAACCTCCCGGCCCCGCCGGCGCCAATCTCACTCGCCCCGCCACTGGCGCCCAGATCGCCTACGCCGGGCAGATCTCATTCCGCTTGGTGTACGATCACACCAAGACCACGGCCGCCGAGGCCGCCGCCTTCCGCGGGGCTTTGCGCACCCTCCTCTCGCCAGAGACTGCCGCCATCGGCTCCGCCAACCTGCCGCACCTGGAGATCGCGGCCCTCACCGAGACCGCCGCTGCCCGCGGCCGCTTCACCAACGAAAAGGAGAAACTTCTCTCCGAGTGGTACAGCCAGTGGGCCGTGGTGTGGTACATCCGCGAGGAGGCTTGGCCCATTTGACACCCCACTCCCCTCGATAACTCACCGCCCTTCCTCCCATGGCCGATATCTCCATCACCGCCGCCTCTGTCCTCGCCTCCTCCTCCGCCGTCATCGAGAAACGCTACACCTTCGGCGCCACCGTCACGGGGGGCCAGGGCGTGGTGCTCGATGACAACGAGCAGTGGCAGCCCTACGACTCCAACGGCACCACCAACCACGAGATCACCCGCAAGCGCGGCATCGCCCTCCACGGCGGCGCCTCCGGCCAGCCCGCGGCCGTGTGCCTGAAGGATGCCGATTTCACCCCCGGCGGCCCGCTCACCAACGGCACCGCCGTCTACGCCTCCACCACGGCCGGCGGCATCGCGCACGACATCCCCACCACCGGGGCCTACCCCGTGTGCTACGGCCTGCCGAAGTCCACCACCAAGATGAACCTCCTGCCCGTCGCCTCCGGCGCGGTGATGTGAGCCCCTCCCGATGCCTGTCACCTCGTACACCAACATCCCGGGCGGCGTCGCCCGGGCTCCCTTCGGCGGCGTCACCCTCTACATCGACGGCGTCGCGTATCGCGCACTCAACTACAAGCCCGATACCGCCTCGCGCGCCATCCGCCGCAACGACTCCAATGGCGACCAGGCCGAGATCATGCGCCGCGCCGAGCCCCGGAGCCAGAGCGGCCTCACCCTCCAGATCGCCACCAAGTCGACCGCCCTACCGCCGCTCTTCGCCGAGTTCACCGATCCCATCGACGGCGCGACCGTGATGGTCGTCGACAAAGTGAGCCCCAGCCGCCCCGAGGGCGAGTTCTGGGTCTGCGACATCGATATCTCGGCCAACACGCCCTGAGCCGCTCCCCCTCCTCCCGCCTCTCACCCCGGCCGGCGTTCGCCGCCGGGGTTTTTTTATGACTCCCGCCACCGCCGCCGCCATCGCCGCTCTCGAGGCCGAGTACTCCGGCCGCATGCGCGAGGCCGCGGCGGCCGCCACCGCCCGCCGCGACGCGGCCCACCTCGATGCTCCCTACCGCGTCGCCGGCCTGCCCGTGCGCCCCATGACGCTCGTCGATTACCTCGCGCTCATCGCCGCGGGCAATGCCTACGTCACCGCCCAGTCGGCGCCCACCGCCGAGCGCGAACGCGCCGCCTTTTGGAGCCTGCACCTGGCGCAAGCCCTGTGGCTCCTCTCCCCGGAGTTTGCCCCTGGCGCCGCGGCCGCGCGCGATGCCTTCCTCGTCCGCCTCGGCGCCCTCCCGCAGGATCGTGTCTCGGCCGATTGGGGCGACTACCTGCACGAGATGTTTGCCGATGCCCCCGGCAGCCCCACCGAGGAAACCGCCGATCCCCCGCCCGATCCTCTCGGCGTCTCCTTCGCCGCGCACTGGGTCTCGGCCCTCGCGACCCAGTACCACTGGAGCCGCGCCGAGATTCGCGCCGTGCCCCTGCCCGAATTGTTCCAGTACCTACGCCTGGTCGCAGCCGCCGAAGCCGGCCGCACCGGCCGCCCCTACGTGTACCTAGACCGCAACCAAGGCCGGCTCGCCGCCGAGAAACTCGCCCGCATCAACCAACTGCTCGCCCCTCCCGCTGCCGCATGAGCTCCGCCCGTGTCACCGCTCACCTTGGCGCCGATATCTCCCAATTTCGCGCTGGGCTTCAGAAGGCGAGTTCGATGCTCAACATATTCAAGGCAGGCTTCCGCGCCGGCGGCATGGGCAGCTTTGCCGGCATGCTCGGAGCGGGCGCGATCGTGCAGGGCTTCCGCGCCATCATGGCCGCCGCGCAGAACGCCCGCACCGAGGCCAAGGAGCTCGGCACTACCGTCGATGCGGCCACCGCCTCCGTCGCTGCCTACGCCGACCGCTGGGATCAGATCAAGGAATCGATCGCCGATGCCGGCATTGCGGCTCTCGGCTTCTTCACCCGCACCGGGCGCGCCATCGGCCAGGCACTCGGCACCGGCTCCTCCGATGCCGAATTCGGCGCCCTCGAAACCAACAAGGACGATCAGAAACAGCGGGAAAAAGATCTGAAGGCCAACGGCGAGCGCATCAACCGCGAGATCGCCGCCGCCCGCAAGGAGCGCTCCGAGGCCACCCGCTCCGCCCAGATGGCCGGCCTCACCGAAAAAGAGCGCGAGCTCGCTCTCGAAAAGGAGATCTTCAGCCTCTTCGAGAAACGCGCCGGGCTCCTCCCGCAGTCGCTCGAAGCCATCCGCACCGACACCGAGATCCAGAAACGCCAGCGCGAGCTCACCAACCTTCAGAATCAGCGCCGCAACCGCGCGCCCACCAGCCCCTCCGAACTTACCGATCGCGGCGGCGCCTTCGGCCTCACCGTAAAAGAGGTGGCCACCATGAACCCCGTCGGCCGCCGCTCCGAGCGGGAGCGCATCGCCGGCGAAGTCATGGCCCTCGAAGAGCGCGCCCGCCGCGCCGAGGCCTCCGGCAACGGTGGGCTCGCCCGCGCGCTGCGCACCCGGGCCACCAGCCGCGCCGGCGCCGTCGGCTTCCATAATGCCGAGGGCGGCGCCACCAACCTCCGTCGCGGTTCCAGCTTCGATGCCGGCATCGAGGCTCGCAATGCTGCCATCGATAGCGGCATCGCCGCCCGCAATGCCGCCCTCGCCACCCGCACCGGCATCGACCGCAGCGGCATCAACATCATCCCCGGCTCCACCCCCGCGGCCCAGAAGCGGCTCGATAAAGCCATGCAGCAGGATCCCACCGCCCAGGCCGTGAAGTGGGCCCTCGAAAACGCCAGCACCCTGCGCCCGAAGAGCCTCGATTGATTCCCATGCCTGCCGCCTACCAGTCTCCCAACTGGGCCACGCACACCGAGTGCGAGCAGCCCCTGCTGGACTTCCTCCTCTTCGATCGCTGCCCCGAGCACTTCGCCGTGCGGCGCAAATACCAGGGCCCCGCCGAGACCTATGTGGCCCAGCCGCTCGATGCGGTCGATGCCGTGTTCGACGGCGTGGCCAAGTCGATCTCCGGCACCGCCGCCACCGATCTCATCGAATTCACCGCCGCCCACCAGCTCACCACCGGCACCCCGATCACCCTCGCCGTGAGCTCCGGCCTCGCCGGCCTCGCCGCCGGCACGTACTACTTCGTGCGCGTGAGCAGCACCACGGGCCAGCTCGCCACCACGGCCGCCAACGCCAAAGCCGGCACGGTGGTCAACATCACGAGCGATGGCACCGGCACCCTCACCCCGCCCGTCGCGTACCTGGTCGGCGAGACGCCCCGCCGCGATGCCGATGGCGGGCAGATCGAGTACGAACGCACGTACGCCACGATTCCCGCCTCCTGGAGCGAGCCGGAAGAGTACCCCTTCACTTATCCCGGCTACGCGGCGACTTCGCTCGGGGGCGGCCTCACCGTGTCGGCGATCACGGCTTCCGGCATCAACAACGTGCTCAGCATGGCCAGCACCTCCGGCATCCTCGCCGGCACGCAGATCTACGTCGCTGCCAAGTTCACGCGCTCCGGCAAAGAGTACTACGTCGGGTTCTTCACCAAGGCCGAGTCGGTGGTCGCGAGTACCTCGGTCACCATCGCCGGCGGGTTCCCCGGCAGCGGCACGTTCTCCAGCATCACCGCCACGGTTCGCAACGGCACTCCCGGTCGCACCGGCGATTTATCCATGGTGGTGCCCAGCCGCCTCGTTCACGACTACGCGCTCGGCGCCGCGACCACCCTCGAGACCGTGCTCCCCCTCATCGAACGCTTTTCCCCCATCGACTCCACCGGCGTCGCCGCCACCATCCTCTCCACCGGCGCCGCCACCTTCCCCAACTCGGCCGACTACTCTGCCCTGGTCGCCACCAACGGCGAGCTCGTCGCCGAGACCAGCGCGCGCCGCCGCTATCTCGGCAACATCTTCGTGCGCATCACGCGCCTCGTGCCCGCGCGCTAAACCCCATGTCGCTCGAAGCGCTCAAGATCTCCGAGGCCCCGGCCGCGTTTGCCGAGTTTGCCCAGAAGCACAACGCCCTGGTCGCGCTCCTCGACAACATCGAAACCCGCGGCGGCATGCAGGCCCTCGTCACCGCGGCGAAGATCATCTTGAAAGGCGGCAGCGGCACCGAAGGCACCGCCGTCGAAGTGGTGCAAGGCTCCGACGGCAAGCTGGTGAAAGTCGTGAAGCACTCCACGGCCGGCACGCCCACCGCCTTCCCGCCGGTGCTGAAAGTGGTCAACGGCAGCACCAGTGTCCTCGTCGACTCTACCGGCGTCACCATCACCACCAGCGGCGGCAAGGTGTGCTCGATCGCGTTCGCCTCCATCGCGCGCGATATGTCGATCCGCACCATCTCCGTGTGCGATGCCGGCACGACCAAGAGCATGGATATCCTGGCGAGCGCCGCGTATTGATGAACCCTTGGATCAAGCCATGCCGGCCCACCAAGCAGACCTGGTCCTACGGCACCCTCGGCACCTACACCCCGGCCGCGGGAGAAGAGGCGGCGCTGGGCTGCTACTGCGGCATGTACGCCGCCGAAGACGATGGCGGCGACGAAGGATTCAATCTCGTGTTTGGCATGATGGCGCCCTGTGCCACGACCAAGTTTCAGATCTCCGGCACCCGGGGCGGCTCGATCAGCGACCGCGTGCTCGTGTACTGCAACGGCGTCGTAAAATACGACAGCGGCTGCAGTTTCACCGACTTCGATTCCGGTCTGGTGGTGATCCCGGCCGACACCACTACTATGCAGATCGAGGTTCAGGCGGATTGTTCCGGCGGCACCGGCACCTACTGGTCTTTTTTCTTCCAGGTGCGCTGCGATTGGTGAAGCGATGAGAACCCTCGAAGCCCCCATCCGCCGCATGATGGCCGCTCGCGGTCTCACCGAGGCCGACATCGCCCGGCACGGAGGTCGCTTTGTCGATGGCTGGTACGAGATCGAGGATCGGGCGCACAAGGCGATGATGCGCGCGACCGCCGCCGCCCGCCCCGCTCGCCCCTTCGGCCTTGGCGATGCCGTCGCCGTGGTGGCGCTACCTATAGCCCGGGTGCTCGATGCGGCCCTCGGCACCGATATCGCCCATTGCGGCGGCTGCGAGCAACGCCGCGCAGCCCTCAACCGCATCGTGCCCGATCTCAAGCCCTGATCCCCAGCCGTCGACCCGCGCCATCCTCGGCGTTGCTGCAGGCCCGTGAGTCGTATCCGTCCGCTTTGTCCGCCATTTTGACACGCGGCTGCCAGCGTGGCCGCCGTCGCCAACGATTTTTCCACGTTCCTCGAGCTCGTCCGCTACCGCGGCGACGGGCCGATCTCCATCCCGCTCACCAACCCCGACGACGGCACCGACTTCACCCCCACCGGCTGCGCCCTGATCTTCACCCTCAAGGCCGCCGAGACCGATGCCGATCTCGATGCGCTCATCCAGAAAGTCAGCACCGTCGGCGGCATCACCGTGGCCAACCCCTCCATTGTGACCCTGGTGCCGGCGGATTTCGCCGCGCTCACCGCCGGCGTCACTTACGAATTCGACATCCAGGCGCAGCTCTCGGCGAGCCCCAACACCATCCGCACCGTCGCCCGCGGCACGATCAAGTTTGCGTACGACATCACCGAAGAGACCACGATCTCCATCGCCACGACGACCACCAACCCCGCCGCCGGCTACTCGTGGGCCAACATCCCGGATAAACCCAACGTCGTCGAGACCCCCGTCGCCATCGTCGGCCTCACCGGTGGCGGTGCCACCAAGCTCGATGGCATCACCGTCCTCGCCACGCTCGAGGCCGGCGCCATGCGCCTCGTGTATTTGACGAGTGGCGACGTGCTCCTGTACCGCCTATTTTCCAGCTCTGCCGCCGAGGCGAGCCCGTGGATTATCGCGCCGGATGATGGTGCCGCCCTCCGCTGGCGCCTGCAGACGGCGTGGCGCGACGGTGTGCCGCTCATCTGGAATCCCACCCAGTCGAAGTTTCACCAACTGAGCGCCCTCGGCGCCGCCGGCGCGGAGACGCTCCTCCTCGGCACCCCCATCACCCTCGGCGTCTGAGTCTCCTCAATCGTCAATCGACAATCGCAAATCGTAAATCCTCATGACTGGCACCCTCACCGTCACCACCGCCGCCCAGAAACTCATTTCCGGCGGCAACCGCAGCAGCCGCGGCACGCTCATCATCCAGAACGAGAGCGATACCGACTGGCAGATCGCCATCGGCGATCCCAACGGCGTCCGCCTCACCACGAGCAACGGCACCACGATCAAAGCGTCGCAGACCTTCGCCCTCGAAGGCCGCATGGCCCAGCGCGACGTGTACTTCATCCACGGCGGCTCCGGCAACAAGAGCGGCCGCTACCAATACGCCTGATCGAATTTTCGATTTTCGATTGCCGATTGCCGATTTCTGCCGGCCCCCAATCGAAAATCAAAAATCGCCAATCGAAAATCCGCCGATGCCTCTCTCCATCATCCCCGCGCCCCTGGCGCTCACTGGCCTGCCCGAGGCTCCCGCCGACGGCAGCTACCGCATCGTCACCGATGTGAACGGCACCTTCTTGCAGCTCTGGAATCCCACTCAGAGCAAGTGGCACACCGTCTCGATCGCTGGCGGCGCCGGCGCCGAGCAACTCGTCCTCGGCCCCGCCGAAGTCTGACCCACCGCCCCTGTCTCCCTCTCTTCCAAGTCTTCCCCGTCTCGCGTTCTTCAGCGTCTTCCCATGAAACACCGTCTTTCCATCGCCCTTCGGCATTTGGCATTCGTCATTCTGGCCGCCGCCGTGCCGGCCGCGGCCCAGCCGACCCTCCCCACGCCCAGCACCAAGACGATCACCGTCGCCGGCGACGATACCTACGTGCTGAAATACCCGACCGCGACGCAGTTCATCGGCGCGAACCCGTTCCCGAGTATCAAGCTCCTGGATTCAGACTCGAGCCACAACATCACGCTCAGCGCGACGAGCAACCTCACGGGCAACCGTACGCTGAGCCTGGTCACGGGCGACTCCAATCGCTCGATCACCCTCGCGGGCGATCTCAGCTTCGGCGGCAACCTCACCACCTCTGGCGCCTATGCGACCACCCTCACCGCAACCGCGAACACGACGATCACACTACCGACCACCGGCACCCTCGCAACGCTCGCCGGCACGGAAACGCTGAGCAACAAGACGCTGAGCGGCCCGACCTACCTCAACGCCAGCGGCCCGGTGCTGGTGGACAGCATCACGGGCAAGCCGGCGCGGGGCGGCATCATCTCGACCGGCGCTGCGGCCGTGGGCACGACGCAGGACAACACGGGGCTGGCGGCGGGCACGTCGGACCGGTCCGGCAGCATGTGGGTGCGGCTCGCCGACTGGACTCCGGCAGCCAACGTCCCGCTCTTCACGAAGTTCGCGAACAACCTCGGCACGAAGCTGTGGCTCGTGACGACGGGTGTGCTCCGGCTCGAATACGGCAACGGCAGCAATTTCACGACCTACCGCTACGATTCGTCTGTTGCTACCGGCGTCACCGATGGCGCGTGGGCACATATCGCATGGTCGGAGGATCGTAGCGCCAATCTCGTTTTTTACGTCAACGGCGTCGCTCTTGGTGCCGCGGTCGATATATCCGGTTCGGTTGCGCAGACCGTGACTAACACGGGTGCGCTGCTCTGGGGTAGCGACGGCACTACGCACGCAGCCGGCACATTCGGCGAATGCGCAAAAGTCTCCGGCCTCCTGACCGCGACGCAGATCCGCGACATCTACACGGCCGGCAGCATCGCGCCGTACTGTGCGTTTGCCGCACCGTCCGCGACCACCGGCCAATCGGTGGCAACCATCGGAGGGCTCTCGTTCTATCAGTGGCTCGATTGCGGGCAGGGGTACGGGCCGATCATCAAAGACCGCAGCGGCAACAACCAAGTTGCGCTCATGGGCACTTCCGGGCTTACGCACGCCGTTCCGTTGAGCCCGAGAGGCAATCCGTCAAGGGCGCCACGGACGGCAGTGGTAATTGATGGCAGTAACGGCGCATTCGCACGCTCGACACTGGTCTCCCAAAATCCCAGCACAGGGGATTTCACTCTGTGGTGGGATGGTATCTTTCCGTCCGATGCAAGCGCTGCCTCACGTCCGCTTGTGGTGCTTACCCCCACAATTGACACAGCGAACGCAGCACGCGCGTTCATTTTATATTATCACTCGGCCGTTGGGCTTTCTACCTATTTGGTTGGGGCTACAACGAACGACATCCGCACGCGTTACTGCGCTTCGTTCTTCACTCTTCTCGCCGGTAAGCGCGGGACGATTGCCGCAGTCAGGTCGTCAACGGGGATCAAGGCGTATCTTGGTTTTGACGGCGACTGGCTTGATATTACGAACCTCTTCGCCGAGAGCACCGCGGGCACCGCTCCCGCATGGACTGACCAAGTGAACGGCGTGTATTCACTCGTCGCCGAAGCTACGACCTCATCGAGCGGCGCGTTTTCCCTCTACGACCTCCGCCTCGCCAACGTCGCGCTGACCGAGGCGCAGCTCCGCACCGAGTACGAGCGCGGCGAGCCGGGGCCGGAGTGGGTGGGGGCGAGTGCAACTGAGCTGGTGACGAACGGCGATTTCGCGAGCGGCACGGGCTGGACCGTGCCTGCCGGTTTTGCGATTGGTTCCGGCGTTGCAAGTGCAACGGCAGCCGCACCGGGGGCGACGCTTTTTCGGTCCGTGGCACACTCGCCCGGCCGGAAATACCGCGTCCGCTTTACTGTCAGCAATTACTCAGCTGGCTCTGTCACGCCGGTCATCGGTGGGTCAAGTGGGGGCCAAACGAACGGCACTGCGCGCTCCGCAAACGGCACCTATGAGGAAACCATCACTGCGCCGACGATTACCGGAACAGCTATCGCGGGCGTGTTTGCTGCAACGACCTTCACTGCCGACATCGACGGTTTCTCAGTGGTCGCCCTTGGCTACACCGCCCGCCTCCGCACCGACACCGCCGCCGGGCTGACTGCGCTCAACTCGGCCAAGAGTGCGACCAACGACTCGACCGACTTCCTGCTCTCGACCACGGGCGTCACCACCTCGCCGGATGGGCGGAGGCAGGTCATTCGTGCGACGACCAACACCAATACTTGGCAGCAGCTCGCAGGCGCGAGCGTGATCGACACCACGAAAAAGTGGCGCATCGCCTCGTGGACCATCACCAGCAGCGGCACGCCCACGGTCACGCTCTCGCACACCAACAGCGGGACCACCTACCTGAGCGGTGGTGTCCTCGCCGCTGCCCAGAACGAGGTCACGCTGGCGACCCGCATCCCGGCGAGCGCGAACCTCTACTGCACGTCGTCAGACACCTCGACGCTCAACCACGTCGTCATCCTCGAACAAGTCGATTAACATGAAAAAGCTACTTGCTCTCCTCGCCTTTGCCCTCCTCGCGCCCGTCTACGCCGCCGAGCCGCCACCGGAGCCCGAAGCGCCGCCCGCGTTCGTTGAGTATGTGGTCGAGGGCGTCGGCACCGTGCTGGAACCGCAGGGCGTATCCGGCTACCGGGTGCGCCTGCCCTCGGGCGCCGTCGTCGCCTATCTCGCGCAGTCCGGCAACCCGTGCGAGGCCAACGCCGCGGCCGACATCGCCTATGCCCGCGCCAACCCGCCACCGGCCCCCGTGCCGACATCAGTCACGCGCCGGCAACTCCTGCTCGCCCTCAACCAAGCCGGCGTCACGCGCGCCGCCATCCGGGCCACCCTGACCGCCATCGAAGATCCGACCGCGAGGGAGGCCGCGCTGATCGAGTTCGACGAGGCCGCGACGTTCGACCGCACGCACGCCCTGGTCGCCCAACTCGCCTCCGTGCTCGGGCTCACCTCGGCCCAGGTGGATGCGATCTACCGGAACGCCGCGACGCTGTGATCCTCTCTGCGCCATTCCCCCGCGTGCGCCGCCTCGTCATCGCGTCGCTGGTGCTGCTCGCCGCCGGCTGCCAGGCCACCGACACCGGCCGCGTGTCGGTGCCCGCTCTGCCCGCCTGGCGCGCGCCGGCCCAGAGCGGCATCGTCACGTGGGAGCAAGTCGCGGCCGGCGTGCAGCAGCACGCGCCCGGCGCCCAGCTCGTCACCAGCGATGCCACATTCACCGCGCTCTCCGCCGACTTCGCCCGCGAGCTCGTCGCCTGGACGCGCGTCTTCCTCTGGCACCAGAACAAGGAAGCCCGCGGCTTCCGCTGGACCGCCGAGAGCCTCGACTGCGACAAATTCGCGAAAGCCTTCACGCTCGCCGCCGAGCTCGCCGCTGCCCGTGCCGGCGTGCACGCGCAGCCCCTCGCCCTCCGCATTAGTGTTTGGCAGGTGTCCGCTTTCGGCGGCGTGCCCGCCATGCCAGCGGGGCAGAACGGCCACGCCCTGGTGGCCCTCGTCACCGACGCCGGCATCCTGATCGTCGAGCCTCAGAGCGGCACCGTCGCCACCTTTGCCGACTACCCCAACCGCGCCGAAGTCTGGCGCGTAGTCATCGGCGGCTGAGTCACTCTCCCTCTCGCTTCTCTCCGTCTCTCCCTATTCCGCCCCGTGCACCGCGACGTATTCATCTTTGCCAACGGCATCCTCACCAACCCGGGCAACGCCCGCGCCTGGACCGATCGCGCCGTGCAGTGGTTTCACAACCGCACCGATGCCGCCGCCGACAAGTTCGAGTATTATTCGCCCGCCCTGCTGCGCTGGGTGTTTCAGCGAAAAAACGCCGTCGCCCTTGCCGAGACGATCGCCGAATACCCCGGCGCCCGCCTGCACCTCGTTGGGCACAGCAATGGCTGCGATCTCATCGCCCGCGCCGTGCGCATGACGTCTGCTCCCATCGCCAGCCTGCACCTCATCAGCGCCGCCCTCGAGCGCGACTTCGGAAAAAACGGCCTCGGTGAGCGCCTCGCCCGCGGCCAGATCGGCAACGTCTTCTGCCTCTGCAGCCGGGGAGACAAAGTGCTCACCTACCTGGCCCGCGCCTCGCGCGTTGCGACGCTCGGCCTCCTCGGCTACGGCGACCTCGGCTGCCGTGGCCCCGAGAACGCGCCCCACCACGTGTGGACCACCTGGTGCAACACCCTCGGCCACGGCGACTGGTTCGAGCCCGCCCACTTCGATCGCACGATGGAAACGATCCTCACCCAAGCCCTCCACACCTGATCCCGTCTTCCCATGTCTTCTCCGTCTCCCGTGTCTCGGGTTCTTCTACCTCTCCTCGCCATGAGCCTCCTCTCGCTCTTTGTCGGTTGCGCCAGCCGCCCGGCCGGCACCCCGCCGCTCTCCCTCATTGAGCGGCTCCTCGATGAAACGCTACCCGCCGCCTACGCCGGCGATGCCCGGGTGAAACACAAGACCCCATGGATCGACGTCACGATCACCGGAAAAAACCTCCGCAAGGAAGGCGGCCACTGGCGGTGGGAGGCGCTCACCTACGAGCGCAACGGCCGCTTCTCCGCCGGTGAAATCGTCCTCGGCTCACGCCCATGAGGGGCAAGGAAACACTCCCACCCATCACCGTCGGCGAGCAAACCAAGGTCCGCCTCCCGCTCGCGATGCTGCTCGCCCTCCTCGGCTTCGTGGCGGCCGGGGCCGTCGTCATCAGCACCGACCGCGCCTCCGTGGCTGACCACACCACGCAGCTCGCCGACCAGGCGGCGCGCCTCCGCAAACTCGAAGACGCGCAAGGCGACATCCGCGTCATGAAAAACGACGTCGAGTGGATCCGCAAAACCCTCGAGCAGCGCCGCGACTGACGCGCCGTCTCCGAAAAAATCGGCAATCGCCAATCGTCGGCCTCGGGGTAATACCGCGGGCGGATTTCCATATCCTTCGGTACCCGCCCATCGCGCGAGCGCTTGTGCGCCCGCACGATTGCCGCTGCTGCCTCGCGCAACAGCTCCGGCACCTTCGCATCCGTCGCCGCCGCGGCGCGCTCCAAGTCGTCAGCCATCGTCGAAGTCACACGAAACGGCATCTGCACCTCTTTCTTCATACCCAGAAGCTTAAGCAAAAGATGACATCTGATAACTTTCTTCTTGTCATTAACGGACAACCAATGCTAACAAAAGTTATCGTGAGCGACGATCCTTCAAAACTAGCCTTGTTGGCTCCCCTGCGAATCAGTGCGGCGATGAACGAGCGGGTGGTCGCCGCCGCCCGCCGCCGTGGGATCAAACGCCCCGAGTGGATCCGCCAGGCCATCGGCGCCGAGTTGGAGCGCGATGAGGCGGCAGCCGCCGCCCGCGGAATCGTCACCCCCGAGCAAGCCGCGTTGCTCGAGCTCTGCGCCACCGCGCGGCAGCGGGGCATCGACCCCAAGCAAGCGCTCACCGATGCCCTCGAAGCCGACCTCGCGGCCGAAGCCGCCAAGCCCGCCGCGTAAGTCTTCGGCAATCGGCAATCGCCAATCGGCAATTTCCACCCAACCACCCACTATGAGAGCGACCATAGTCATGCCGGCCCCGATGCGCCTCTTGCGCGCGTGGCTGTTTCGGGAGCGCGCAGTGCGCGGTCCCGGCGCCATCGAACTCGATGTCGTCGAACGGCAGATCGATCGTGAGACCGCGGCCGTCAGCGCCGCGGCCGGCGCGGCTGCAGGTATCGAGCGCAACCTCGACACCGCCAAGGAAGACCTCCGCGGCGCCATGGCCGATGGTGTGATCACCCCCATCGAAGCGCAGTCCCTGGCCCGCACCCTCGTGCGCACCAGCGTCGCCGCCCACCACCACACCACGCGACTGGAGGCGCTCCGATGAAACTCAATCGGTTCAAGTATTTCATCCGCGAGTACCTGTTCGCGGAGCGCACCAACCTCTACACCTCGCTCGACGAGGCGCTGGTGCTCGCCAACGAATTCCGGAATCTCGAACTGGTTCCCTCCGGCCATGCCCCGTGGCAGCCGAGTGGACTTTACCAGAGCACGCCTCCCCGGCCGCCGTCCCCGGTGGTGGGCCTGGTTGGCTTCCCGTGGTGGGTGTTGCGCACGCGGACCTTTAAGGATGGCGAAGTGCATCAATGCTACGTCGGGCAATTCGGTTGCCCGCGGGATGCGTTTGCCTTTGCCGAGTTGAAGGCCGCGCAGACCAAAAAACGCCGCGACGACAACTATGAGCGCTTCTTCGTGGTGCTCCGCGCGCGGGCGGAGAACGGATGCGAAGTAGAGCTCGCCCGCCTGGCGCCCAATCACCTCACCAAGCTGTACCGCGCCCAGGAGCGGGCGTGGCGACGCCCGGAGAGCCTCGCTGCCGTCGCATGAGCACCGACCAAAGCCGCCTGCACGTGCAAGTGTTCACCGACCGCTGCGCGTGGTTCATGACCAACACCGAAGGCCGGCTCGTCGGCCACGGGGTGGGGCGGTCGCTGGCCGAAGTGCGCGGCGTGCAAGTGCGCGCTGGCATCGCCACCGCCCACGTCACCGGCCTGAAAGGCGTGATGCCGTATCCAGACTGGCACCACGCCACCCGCCGCGACCGTGAGCGCCGAGGTGAGCCAGATGCACAAAACCCCTGACGTGAAGCACCCGTGACGTGCTCGTGTGCATCTTGGCTCTAGCGATTTGTTCTCCATCCGATTTTTCCCGTAAACCGCAAATGTCCTCAACTCCTCAACCTCAAACTCAAATACGAAATTCTCGCGTAGCTTCTGCCGCTGTCGGCGCTGGCCTCTCGTGCTCTCTCGTGCCTGACAAAGAGGGACGTGTGTTCTTTGAGGCTGACACCTCTGCCGCGGAATCGTCCTCACCGCACGGGAAACACTCTCCGAAGGCTCTGGCCTTCTGGGCGCGGAAAGCCGCGCTCCGCAAACAACCGCACCGCTGCACGCGCTGCGCGAAGCCGAACGACAATGGCGAAAAGCAGTGCGATGCCTGCCGCGCCTACGCCGCCGAGTATCGCGCCCGCAAGCGCGAGAAGCCCGTGACGGTGGACAGCACGGCGCTGGCGCGGCTCGAACGTCGTATCGGCAACCTCGAACACTACTTCGCGCAACTGAGCGCGGAGAAGCGCGTGGCCTACAATCGCGGCTACTGCGCTGGGCGACGCTTGCACCGCAAGTCAGCCGAGCGCGCGAGCTACTTCGACGCGCTGCCGCACGGAACTTCGGCGCAAGAACTCGCGGAAATCTCCCATGAGCACCGCCGCTAAACTCATCCGCAGGCATGACCGCATCCGCGCAGTTTGGCAGCGCACGAAGTCGCTCAACACCGCGCGCCGCTGCGAGTGTCGCATGTCGGCGTTGGCCACGCAGGCGCGCGAGGCATTCGACGCCGCATGGAAACGGTCTTTGGAGAACGTGGCCAGTGAGCCACGCGCCGAACAAAGGACAAAGCCATGAGCGTTCTTCCCATCTGCGAATCCACAAGGCCAGCTTTCCGCGTTGGCTCTGATGGCGTGGTTGTCCGTAACTGCGGCCACTGCCACACATGCGGA
>DATIKM010000072.1:0-11898 GCA_035477595.1 Chthonomonadales bacterium | reverse complement strand
CCGCCGGAGCAGCGCCAGCGGCTCATCCAAGAGGCGATGGGCAGTATGCAGGGCATGTATGGCCCGGGCGGACCTGGCGGCCCCCCAGGGCGGTAGACTGAGGCCGGACCGACGCGTTCGCGGCGCCGCGGAACACGCAGCACCGCGAACGCGTCTTACAGATGCGAGCGTGTGCTGTTGCCTCCCTCGCATCCTCCATCGCGGTCGGCGATTTGCGTGCGCTCACGGTCTTCGCGCCAAATTGCTGGTTCGTACGGCGCAAATCGGATGGCCGCGGCCGTGCAGGTTCGCGTATGGAACAATGGAGGTGAAAGCATAGGCGCCCAAGGGGCGCCGAGAAGGGAGGTGAGGGACTCGATGGAGAGCGCCGTACGCGTGGAGATCCAGTTTCCGCGCAGCGGGCAGGAGCTCACCGTCTCCGTGCCGCGTACCTTGGCGGAGGAGGCGGCGAGATCCCGGATCGCACGGGATCTGACGCGTGCTGATCACGGGGCGTCGGTCGGGGGTGGCTCGTCCAGCGCCAGTTCGTCTGCCAAGCACTGGTCCTAATTCATTCCTGTCTTGGTGGGAAGGTCGAGAGCGCCGGTGCCCGTCAGGGTCGCCGGCGCTCTCGCGTGTGTGGGGGCGCGCCGATGACCGCCTCGGCGGCCATCGGTGGTCAGTGAACCTGGAAGAGGGCCAGGTCGCGCTGCAGGTAGCCACGCAGGCGGATAACGGCTTGGGTGTGGAGCTGATAGACGCGCGACTCGGAGATGGTCAGGATGCGGCCGATCTCCTTGAAGGTGAGCCCTTCATAGTAGTAGAGGGCGATCACGCGTCGCTCGCGCTCAGGCAGGCGCTCGATAGATGCGGCGAGGGCGCGGCGTCGCTCCGTCAGCTCGACCTCAAGCGATGGGCCGTTGGCGTCGCCGGCGATCACGTCCGATAGGTGCAGCTTCTCGTTGCCGTCGGTGCCGACGAGGATGTCATCGAGCGACAGCAGCGTGGTGCGCCCCATGTCCACGAGGAGCCGCTGGTAGTCCTCGAACGGGATGGCCAGCTCCTCGGCGACCTCGTTCTCGGTGGGCGGGCGCCCGAGAAGCGTCTCAAGCTGGACGTAGGTCCGCTCCAGTTGCTTCACCCGCTCTCGCACGGAGCGCGGAACCCAGTCCTCTTCGCGCAGCATCTCCAGGATGGCGCCGCGGATAAGGGCGATCGCGTAGGTCTCGAACTTCACCTGTCGCGTCGTGTCGAACTGGTCGACCGCCTTGATCAGGCCCACGACGCCCGCGCTGACGAGGTCCTCGCGCTCGAGGCTTGGCGGCAGGCTGCTAACGACGCGTCCTGCCGTTATCTTCACGAGGTAGGCGTACTGGCTGATGATAGCCGCTCGCGCGCTTCCGTCACCGTGCTGCTTGTAGCGCCGCCAGGCGTCGGCGAGGTCGGTACCCCTCATCATCGTCGCATTTCCCCACGCGCGCCCTGGAGGGGCTCGGTAGTCTAGCTGGTTACGGCCGGTGCACCGTCATCAGCGCGAGGCTCGCGTGCCGCCTCGCCCAGCATCTCCGCCACTGTCGGCGGCTGTCGTGTGGGTCCTTCCGCCTCCGGCGTGCTAGACGGCGTGGAAGTCAGGAGGCATCGCATCACCATGCCGAACGCCGCAAAGACCGCGCAAGCGGCGGTGGCGCGCAGTACGCACGTCGCCGGCGGCACCTCCGCCATGAAGCTGATCAGCGCGACGACCAGACCAGCGCCGGACCCCAGCGCCGCCGGCAGGCGCGATGCGATGCTTTCCATGGTTTGGCGTCAGGCGGCGGCCGCCTCGCGTCCGGCGGCGGCACGACGGTAGAGCTCGGCGTACTTCCGTGCGGAGCTGGTCCACGAGAAGTCGGCGGAGAGCGCCCGCCCCACGAGTGCCTCCCACTTGCTCTGCTCGGCGAAGACGCGCACTGCGCGTTGCACCGTATCGAGCAGCGCGTCGGCGCTGTAGTCGCTGAACACGAACCCGTTGCCCTTGGAGCCGCGCGGGCCGGCGTCCACGATGGTGTCTGCCAGACCGCCGGTTGCCCGGACGATCGGTATGGTCCCGTAGCGGAGGCTCATCAGCTGCCCGAGGCCGCAGGGCTCGAAGCGGGAGGGCATGAGGAACATGTCGCTGCCCGCGTAGATGCGCTGCGCCAGGTTCGCGTCGAAGCCGATGTTGGCGCGCACCTGCTTGGGGTGCCGGGCCTGCAGGTCGCGGAAGAAGGCCTCGTAGTGCTGATCACCGGTGCCGAGCACGACGAACTGCACGGGCATCTCGAGCATGCGCTCGGCGATGGCGTGTATGAGGTCGAAGCCCTTCTGGTCTGCCAGGCGCGAGATGAGACCGATCACGGCCGCCTTCTTCGACTGGGGCAGCCCGCTCTCCGCCTGCAAGGCGGCCCTGCAGTTCGCCTTCCCGCGCGGGTCCGCGGCGGAGAACGGGGCAGCGATGCGCGGGTCGTTGGCCGGGTCGTACTCCTCGTAGTCGATTCCGTTCACGATGCCGGTGAGGCGGTCGCGCCGGTGCAGGTCCTGGAGCAGCCCCTCGAGGCGACACCCGTACTCCGGTGTCTGGATCTCCTGGGCGTAGGTCTGGCTTACCGTGTTCACGAGGTCGGAGTAGACAATGCCGCCCTTCATGAAGCTTACCTTGCCGTAGAACTCCAGCTTCTCATAGTGGAAGAGGCTCTCCGGCAGGCCTGCGTACGCCAGCAACGAGGCATCCCATTCGCCCTGGTAGGCGAGGTTGTGGATGGTGAACACCGTCGAGGCGCGAGACCACGCTGGGGTGTCAGCGTGGAAGTGCTGGAGGAACACAGGGACCAGGCCGGTATGCCAGTCGTTGCAGTGCACCACGTCGGGAGCCCAGGCGGGCGCCATGCGCGGCACGAACTCGGTCACAGCGCGGTCGAAGAACACGTACGGCTCCGGCACCATGCTGTAGACCTTCTTGCTCTCGGTGGCGTCGCCGAAGTAGTCGTGGCTTGCTATCAGGTAGACCGGTACGTCCCCACCGATACGGGTCTGGCGCACCCACGCCGTCTGCGTAAGGCCTGCGTGGATGGGCACCTCGAACGGGGGCAGGAAGTCCCCCACAGCGTACCGCGGGTTATCCTCGATCATCTTGTAGCACGGCATCACGACGCGGACATCGTGGCCGAGCGCCTTGAGCGCCTTCGGCAGCGCGCCAGCGACGTCGGCCAGGCCGCCGACCTTCGCGAACGGCGCCACCTCTGCGGCAACGAGGAGGATCTTCAGCTTGCGACCGGCCATCTGGTTACCCTTTCTTGAGCAAATCGGCATGCGGATGCGGCCCGGCGTGGTCACGCGGCGTGCACGACCCTGGCCTGCCGACCGCGGACACTATCGGCGACGAAGGCGCTCGGCGTGAGCGGTGCGATCTGATGCGCGACTCGGGCGAGCGCCCGTGTCGCCGCGGCATCGGCCGACGACGTGACGAACGGCGTCCGCACGCCGACGGACGTTGTAACGACAGTGTCTACGGGCACGCAACCCAGGCAGCGGGGCCGGAAGTGCAGGAAGCGCGATGTGACGGCTGACAGCCGGTTGGCCACCGTCTCTGCCTCGCGCTGACTCGTTGCCATGTTCACCAGCACGCTCAGCGGCGTGTACGGATGGATGCGGGCCGCCAGCCGCAGGGCGGCGTACGTGTCGGCTATCGCGGCCGGCTCCGGTGTGGCAACGACGACGAAGTCGGTGGGTATACCGGCGAGCACTCGGGAGAGCGCGGCCGAATTGTGGCCGGTATCGACCAGGACGACCTCGGCGCGAGCCGCCATCGAGGCGAGAACCTGCCGCGCGACGCTTTCGGCGAGAGGCATCATGCATGCCTCACCGAGGGAGCACGCGGCGATGGCCAGGTTGGGCGCCGCCGCGGACGCGATGTCCTCCGGCCGAGCGTCTCCGCGAAGCACCTGCCCAAGATGGGCGGAAGGCCGCACTCCCAGCAGCATGTGGGCGTTGGGAACGCCCGCGTCACCGTCGAGCAGGAGCACGCGGCGCCCAGCGCGCGCGAGAAGCACCCCGAGGTTGGCGAGGATAGTCGTTACCCCGACGCCCGCACGGCCACCCGCAAAGGCGATGACACGACCGGCAACGGTGGGGTCGCTGGCGGACCGCACAACGCTGAGGCGATGTGGGCGCACGCGGCGCGCCAGCGCACGCAGGCCCTCGGCCTGGTCTGCCATGTCGCTCCTGCTCTCCCGAGGGGCGGCGAGTCCGGCCCGGCGGACCGCCGTGAGGGGCTATCACCTCCATTGTCGGCAGATCAGTTTAGCATATGGAGTCTGGTCTCGCCCGGAGCCCGGCGTCGCTCCGCGTCCGGATTGCATGAATCGTGCCAAGCTGCTTGACGGCGGTGCATCCTGGGCCATACAATGCGTATGGGTGAGTGCCGTCGTCTCCTGTGCCCCTATGTGCCGAGTGGAGCGCTTACTCCGGCCCGCCAAGGTCGCGAGCGTTCCTCTTCGCTTGGCCCGGGCGCTGGCATCCAGCGCGTGCGCGGGTCCGGCCTTGGCACTGGGGATCCTCGAAGTGCGCTCAGCCGGCTCCGCCGCCGGCCGGAGGCAATCGCTTTGCTGCTGCGACAAGATCAGCGCCAGGTTCAGGCGCAGAAGATCGATCCGAAGCTCATCATGGCCAACGCCATGTTGCAGCAGGGCGCCCTCGAACTGACCCAGCAGATCGAGGCGGAGCTGATGGACAACCCGGCCCTCGATGTGATGGACGTTGAGGCCGGATGCAACGGCGAGTGCCCCGACCCCGCGACGTGCCCGTACTGCTCGCAGCGACGCGCGGCCGACGCGGAAGACGAAGCTGACGAGGCGATGGACGTCCCGCCCGATGTGTTCGAGTTCCACCAGCCCAGCGGGGCCGATGGCGACCCCGAGTTCGACACCATGGGGAATCTCGAAGCGGAGCACACCCTCCAGGACCACCTGCGCTCGCACATGCGCGCCGCCATCGACGAGGTCGACTACCCGATCGCGCAGTACCTGATCGACTGTCTGGACGAGCGTGGCTGGCTGAACGCCACCGTTGAGGAAGTGGCGGCTGAGCTTGGGCGCGATGTGGCGGATGTGGAGCGAGTGTTGGCGATTCTGCAGGGCCTGGACCCGCCCGGCGTTGGCGCCCGTGACGTGCGGGAGTGCATGATGATTCAGCTTAGCTACCTGGCGGAGGAGGGTGTTGGCGAGCCAGTCGCTGAGCGCATGGTGCGAGGCCACTTCGAGCTGATGGTGAGTGGAAAGCACGCGCGGATCGCCCGCGTGCTCGGGGTACCCGTCGAGCGTGTGCGCGAGGCCGTTGACTTTGTGCGGTGTCACCTGAACCCCTACCCGGCAGCGCAGTTCCGGGCATCGTGGGCCCACAGACCGAGTGCGAACCGATCCGCGGTGCGCCCCGACGTGGTGGTCCGGAGGACCCCCATCGGGTACGAGGTTGACGTGGTCGGCGCCGAGCCGTTCGTCCTCGGTATCAATCCCTCCTACCGGGAGATGTACGAGCGCATTCGGCGGGGGGGCGTCCGCCTCCATGCGGAGGAAGCGAAGCACATCACGGAGTACGTCGAGCGTGCCGAGCTCTTCATCCGCAACCTGAAGCAACGCCGGCGCACTCTGCGCCTCATCACGCGCTGCATCGTCGGCCGGCAGCAGGGCTTTCTGGCTACGGGATCGCGTTCGTTCATCCAGCCGCTCACGCGCACCGCGATTGCGACCAGTCTGAGCCTGCATGAGAGCACCGTCAGCCGCGCCACCGCCGGCAAGTACGTCCAGCTCCCGAATCAGGAGGTCGTGCCGTTCGAGGTGTTCTTTGACTCGTCTCTCTCGGTTAAGATGGCCATCGAAGCGCTCATCGCGGAGGAGGATCCTGCTCATCCGCTGTCCGACCAGCAGATCGCCGAGCTTCTCAGGGAGCAGGGCATCGACGTGGCCCGGCGGACGGTGGTGAAGTATCGGGACGCGCAGAAGATCCTATCCTCCAATCGACGGCGCCGGCTCAGCGCCTGAGCCGACCGCCCTTGCTCCGTAGCCGCCGGGCATTGGCCCAGGCTCCTCTGGTCGCCACGGGAGAACCATGTTGCGCAACTGGCTTCTGCGCTGGGTGGCGAGCGCGCTAGCGCTTGCCATCGTGGCGAACATCCCCGGTCTCGGCATCTCCTATGGAGGGGACTTGGTCGTCCTCCTCAAGGCGACGCTGGTAATCGGGCTGAGCAACTCGCTGATCCGCCCCATCCTGAGCACGCTGGCAATGCCGCTCAACTGCATGACGTTCGGGCTGGCGGCCATCGCCATCAACAGCCTGCTCTTCATGTTCGTGGGGGTTATAGTCGTGGGGTTCAAGGTGACCACGCCGCAGGGCGTGTTGCTTGGCCCCGTGCTCATGGGGCTGATCGGCGGCTTGCTCAGCCACCTGCTGACGGACAGCGGGCGGCGCGGCAAGTGAGCGCGATGCCGATGGGCACGCCAGTTCTGCCGCCACCACGGGAAGCGGGGACACGTCTACTGTGAGGCGCGTGCGCGCCCTGCTCAAATGGCTCTACCCGGGCATGCGCGTGAAGCGCTGGCTGCTGCTCCTGGCGGCCGGGGCCTCCATTGCGGTCGTCGGCCTGGCTGCCATCGCACTTGCTGCCGGCTGGGATCCACTGCAGCAGGCTGGCCGCGTGGTCGTCTGGATGGCGCGGGAGGCAGGGGTTCCGGTCCCTGGCAGCCGCCCTATACTCTGGCTGGGCGGGTGCGTCACGGCTACGGGTGTGGCTCTGGGCATCTTCGCGACGGCGCGCCTGTGGACCTCGCTCACCACGGCCATCGTCCCGGTGGGCGACTCCGCCAGCCTAGTCGACGCTGTGTACCGCAACCGCTACCTGGCCCAGGGGCCGCGCGTGGTGGTGCTCGGCGGCGGAACGGGACTGTCCACGCTGTTGCGCGGCATCAAGCAGTACACCAGCAACATCGTGGCGGTGGTCACAGTCACCGACGATGGCGGCTCTTCCGGCAGGCTGCAGCAGCAACTCGGCATCCTGCCGCCAGGAGACATACGGAACTGCCTCGCCGCACTGGCGGATGCCGAGGCCACCATGGTGGAGCTGTTCCAGTACCGGTTCCGCGGCGCGCACGTCGGGGGTCTCTGCGACCACGCGTTCGGCAACCTGCTGATCGCCGCGCTGTGCAGCATTAGCGACAACGACTTCGAGGAGGCGATCCGGCAGGCGAGTCGGGTCCTGAACATCCGCGGCCGGGTGCTGCCCTCCACGCTCGCGCGCGTCAGCCTTCGCGCCGAGATGGAGGACGGCTCGGTGCTGGAGGGCGAGACGAGCATCGTGCACTCGCCCCTCCGTCTGAGGCGCATCTGGCTGACGCCCGGTGACGCCCAGCCGCTCGACGAGGTGATCGACGCCATCGAGAAGGCCGATGTCATCGCGATTGGCCCGGGCAGCGTGTTTACCAGCGTGCTCCCGAACCTGCTCGTGCGCGGCATCCCGGAGGCACTTCAGCGCAGCCGCGTGCCGAAGGTCTACATCTGCAACGTGATGACCCAGCCGGGCGAGAGCGACGGGTTCTCGGCTTCCGATCACGTGAAGGCCATCGAGGCGCATGTCCAGCCACGCGTGTTCGACTACGTGCTGCTCAACACCGGGGTGCCGTCGCTCGAGCTTCTGGGCAAGTACCGCGAGCAGGGCGCCGTGCTCGTCGAGCCGGACACGGACCGCATCCGAGCCATGGGGTACCGGCCTCGCACCGGCCAGTTCGTGAGTCAGTCGGACGTGGTCCGGCACGACCCGGCGCTGTTGGCGGAGGCTGTCGTCCGGCTGCTCCTGTGAGCGCGACGCCGCGGCTCGTCGCGGGCGTCGATGGGGGCGGAACGAAGACCTCCGCCGTGCTCATCGACGAGCGCGGCCGGGAATGGGGGCGCGCATCGGCCGGTCCCTGCAACATCGCCCGGATGCCCGTAGACGCGGCGGTGGCTGCGGTGCAGGAGGCTGTCGAGCTGGCGCTCGGGCGGGCAGGCCTTCGAGCTGCAGCGGGGCCAAGCCGCGCTGGCGTCGCCGTGGCGGGCTGCTCTGCCCGCGAGCAGCGAGGCGCGTTTGGCGCAGGCCTGGCCTCCCTGTGGCCAGACACGCGGACGGTCATCGTGCAGGATTACCTGGCTGCATGGATGGGAGCCACGGAGGGGCGACCGGGCGTGGTGGTGGTCGCAGGGACCGGCGCCGTGGTCTACGGGGTCGGATGCGACGGACGGGAGGCGCGCGCGGACGGCCTCGGCTATGCCCTTGGTGACCGAGGTAGCGCGCATTGGATTGGCCGGGCAGCCCTCGCCCGGCTCCTTGAGCGACACCATGCTGGGCGCCCTCCGGACCCGCTCGACCAGCTGCTCCTCGCGGCGGCGCGCCTGCATGAGGCGGCCGACGTCGTGCCGTGGGTGTACGGCGCCTGCGACGCCTCGCGCCTCGCGCATGTCGGCGGCGCGGTGGTGGCGGCGTGCGGCGGCAACCGAGCGGCGCGCGCACTGGTGCGCCGCGCGACGGGAGAACTGGCACGCTCGACGGCTGCGGTCGTGGGGCGGCTTACGTGGGCTGGCGCGCTGGCGCCGGTCTCCCTGGCGGGCGGGCTGTGGCGGGCGAGCGCCCATATGCGCGAGTCCTTCACCGCGTCGCTGCAGCGCACCGCGAAGGGTGCGGACTGCGATGTGCGACTGGCCGCGTGCGACCCGGCCACTGGGGCGGCCCTCCTCGCGCTCCGCGAGCCCGGGGCTTACGCGCCCGTCTCGGCCGACGGGCAGAGCAGCACGCTCGCGTAGTACTCGAGGCGCGGTAGACGGAGCGTTGCGAGCCCGTCACGCACCTCGACGACCGACGCCGCGACCGCTTCCGGAGAGACCGTGCGGCACTGTACACCCTCCCAGTCCTGGGGAAGGGCCGTCCGCCACTCCAGCGGCCCGACGGGGCGAACGATGTCGTTGGACCGGTCGAGGTCGTAGTTTACAAGGTCGACGTGCACGGCAGACCCCTGCGGGTCCTGCCACTCGAACGCGCCCACCATGGGCGGTAGGCCGGACCGATCTTCCAGGCCGGCAAGGCGCAGCAGCTCGGGGAGCAGCGCTGGACGACCGTCGTGCTCGAGCCAGTATCGCATCCCCAGCGGCTCGGGGGTCCACGCGATGCTGCCCACGCCGTGCTTGCGCGAGGCGGCCTCCCCATCTCCGCCCATCAGGCCGGCGATCCAGGGGCGAGGCCTGCGCTCGAAGCGCCCGCTCGGGCCGTGTCGCTCGCCGCACGGGCCCGTGGCAACAAGGCGCCCGCCACCCCGCACCCAGCGCTCGATGGCGGCAGCCGCCGCAGGTGCCAGGCAGTCGACATCCGGCAGCAGCAGAACGCTGAGCCCGGCGAGGCCGTGGTTCGTCAGGTTCCAGTCCGCGACGACGCGGTAGGTCAGGTGCGCATCGATCAGCGCCGTGCCCCAGCCCCAGTGGCCAAAGACGTGCGGCTGTCTGTCGAGGTCCGGGAAGCCACCCGGCGCAAGCAGGCCGAGTTGGCAGTCCGGTGAGAACGCCACGCCGATCGTCGCCCTGGGTGCCCGCTCGCGGTGGACGCCCGCCGATTCGGCGAGGAACGCATTCCAGGCCGCATGGCTCGCGATGGTCCCCGCAACGCGCGGGATGCCAGCGTCGCACAAGAGCACGGCGCCGTTGGCGTGGGCCTCGGCACAGAGCAGCCGGCCGACGTTCGGCTTGCCCTGACGGGATGCATGCGGCCCGTCGAGGTAGTACCAGGCGCCCATGCGGCGCGCGCGCTGGTGAGCGAGCCCCGCGCGGTACACCACGGCCATCTTGCCCACCGGGGGAAGCATGACGCCTCGCGATCCCGTGCCCATGTGCCACCCCGGCGTCACCTCGGTGTTCACCATGTCGAGCCACGCGGGCCTAACCCAGCCGAGCCCGTAGAGCGGCGTGTCGTTCGCCGCGACCAGGAAGTCCGGGCGTCCGGCCTCTGCAGCGGCCTGGTGGATGGTGCGATCGAAGGCCGCGAGATCGCGCCGGGCACGCTCCTGCCGGAAGGCCTTGTACGCACACCACAGCGGATCGTCGAGCCAGCGCGCATCGCTCCACGCGGGGTCGTCCAGCTTCCGCGCGTCGCGGGCGCCGAAGCGCTGCGCGGTGTCGCGCAGGCGGGCGCGCAGATCCACAGAGCGCGCGGATGCGGCGCCCATCGCGAGCAGAGAGCGCGCGGGCAGCGAGGGCAGGTACTCGTGAGCGAAGCGATGGATCGACCAGTCGCCGAAGGCGCGCCGCACGGGGGGATAGCCGAAGTTGTCCCAGGGGGAGAAGTTGTCGCACCAGATGCCGTCGAGGCCGCGCCGTGCCATCTCGCGCACCGACCACCTTGCCGCCTCGAGCCAGAACGGCGCGCTCAGATCCTTGTGGATGTTCGCCACTCCGCACAGGACCGGGCGATCTGGCGCTCCGGGCGCCGCAGCCACGTCGTCTACCCCTGGGCGCGCCGTGAGGAGCCCCTCGGCGCGGTCGGGGCGTATGTCTTCTGGCCCCATGCCTGCGACTCGCTCGAAGTGCGGGTCCAGGTCGCCGTTCAGGTTCTTCGACCCACAGGCGTCGTAGACGCGGGCGTTCAGCGGGTAGGGGCGCCCAGGCACCCATCCTGTTGCCGCAGTGCCGTCCGGGTACCGCGGCGCCGGGAGCGTCCACCGCAGGCGTCGCGCCACGGGCGCGACGAAGTCCTCGCGGTTCGTCACGTTGTGGATGCCGACCCAGCGGACCGCGTTGCCGAGGGGAGTGTCGGCGGAAGTCCAGTTCCAGTGGTTGCGGACGACGCGTGCGAGCCCGGGATGGCCAGCCACCTCGGTGAAGGCGCCGTCAGCGCGCCGCTCGAACGCCGCGGCGTAGGCCATTGAGTCGCCGAACCCCTCAAAGTAGGTGATGACGCGCCCGCCCGCCGCCCGGATGGCGTCGAACGCCTCACGCGCCTCGACGAAGCGCAGCTGCTGACCGAAAGGCCCCCACGTCGGGTCTGCGCCGAACCCATGGATCACCATGACTGCGCCCGAGGTGACGAAGAGCCTCGGGTCCTCGGTCTGGATGAAGGTGGGCCCGCACATCCACCAGTGCTCAGTCGAGGCCCGCCGGGGCGCAGGCCTGCCGCCCTCCTGCGCCCGGGCGGGGGCCGCGGCGAGCGGCGCCAGCAACAACCGGAGGAAGAGACGGCGCGGAAGACGCAATAGACACTGGGGCACGGGCGGATCCCTCCGTGGTCACAGGAACGGGGTCGCCTGGCGGTGACGGCCCCGGGCGCGCTGTCCCTGCGTGTCGGTACTTTGGCGGCTCGAACGATCACTCCTCCCAGACAACGGAAAGGGCACCTGTTTGGCTGGCATCGGGGTCGCGCTCGCGGACGGCCATGCGCTTGTCCGTCAGGCACTGTGCGCTCTCCTTCGGAACCGCGCAGGCTTGTACGTCGTTGTGGAAGCCGGCTCGGTGACGGAGGCGATGGCCTCGGCGAGCGTGGCGCCGGTGGACCTCGTCGTCTACGACCCGTGCACGGTCCCGGACGGTGGGCGCGAAGCGATGGGCCGCATCTGCCGTGGAGCGCCGGCGTTGCGCCTCGTGGTGCTGACCGGCGACTCGCGGGAGTCGTCGGTGCGCGACGCACTATGCGCCGGCGCGCGCGCGTATGCTCTGAAGAGCAGCGGCCTGGACGCGCTGTTGACGGCACTGCGGGAGGCGTCTGCCGGGCGGTACTGGTTCGACGCCGCAATCACGCGGCGCGACCCAGAGGCCTACGCCGCCGAGCTGTGCAGCGCCCATGACGATCCATGCCGCCGGCTCACCGCGAGGGAGCGGGAAGTCATGCGTCTGGTCGCGGCC
>DATIKM010000071.1:0-65302 GCA_035477595.1 Chthonomonadales bacterium | reverse complement strand
TGAGTTGCTCTTGCGCCGGCTCGGACGGCGTGAGGAGGCCATCGAGGTGCTGGAGCGCTTCATCGCCGACAGGCCGCCGGGCGACGGGCACGCCTATGCTGAGCGGCTCCTGGCCGAGGCACGAGACCCCGCCTGAGCCGCGCCTGCTAGGGATTCTGAGTGACGCGAGCAGGTCGTGCAGGCCCTCCCCCGGGGGCCGCGTTCCGGCTGAGGCGCGGATGGCCGCCGACACCACCTCGATGCGCGACGCTCTCCGGCAGGGCACACCCATCGTGCAGGCTTCGTCGCGGATCGCAGCATCGAAGTCCATCGCGCGGTTCGACGGGTCGTAGTCGGGCGACAGCCGGCGTGCGCGCTCCCGGCGCAATGCCTCGGTCTGAACCTGGTTCCACGTCGGGCAGGGCGACAGGACGTCGAAGAGGGCGAGATCTGGTATGGCAGAGCGCGTCCGCCAGCGTGGCCGTGAGGCCTGGCCGGTCACAGTAGAAGCCACGCGCTACGAAGGAGGTGTCCCACGCGATCGCCTGCGCGATGGCGTCCAGCGGCGCGTCGGTAGGCCCATAGGGACTCGTCCTCCAGCGTCTCACGGGGGCGGCACAGCTCTACTCCGATGCGAGCAGGAGCGGCGAGGCAGGGGACACCTAGCCCATGGCAACGCCGTACGCCCCGTTGTGGAGCGCCACACAGGGCATTGCGGCGAGCGCAGTGATCCATGTGTTCCGCACCGATCGAGAAGGCGTCTTCATCGCGCGGCACGATGATCACGTTGGGGCTCGGAGTCGCAATGCGCACTCCTGTGGCCACCAGCAGCGCGCGCCCGCGAACGCCATGCAGCGGCCATGCGGCGCCATCAGGAAGGAGGGGTTGTCGGCAGCAGCGCCCTCGTCGAGCAGCACCAGAGCATTCGGGGCCAGGCCTTCGCCAGAGCGCTCCAGTCCGTCGGCGCCGATCGCAAGCACGATGTCGGCCTCGTAGCCATGGGTGAGTGGAGGCTCGGCCGCTATCCGCAGTTGGCACATCACCGCCCCGCCGCGGACCTCGGCGGCAAACGAGTGGGACGTGCAGACCTGGAAGCCGAGAGAGGCCAGAGGCCGTACGGCGAGTTCACCGAGTGTAACGACGCCCTCGCCGGGCTCTCCCGCAATGTGGACGACCAGGTCCGGTTCGGGGTCCAACGCGTCGGCGGCGAGCGTATGCATCGAACCGTCGCTTCGTCGAGTGGCGCGCGCAGACCGACGATGGCAAGCACGCGCGCATGCCGCGGGCATCGTTGCCAGGGGCGCTCGCCGCCATCACAGGCACAGCCTGCAACCTGTCCTCCGCCACCGCGCCCGGATCGCGCCGTCGCGGGTTTGACACGGGCCGGTCGCAACGGTATACTGTGGCCGATCCGCAGCCGCCGATCCGCCCTGCCGACGGGCTGACGGCGGCTGTGCGTGTGCTTGGCAGCCGATGGCGTCCGACACATGACTCCCCTCTACTGATCAGGCGGTGCAAACGGGATGGTAGTCGACCTTCTTCGCAGGATCGTGGACAGCAACGAGCGCGATATCGCTCGCTACCGCGTGGTTGCCGACCGGGTGACGGCTCTGGAACCGCAGGTGCAGGCCCTCACGAACGAGCAGCTCCGGGCTAGGACGGACGAGTTCAGGGACAGAGTCCAGAGCGAGTGGGCGTCGAACATGGAGCAGCTCGAGCGCGATGGGCATCTGGATTCGGAGCGCCGCGACAAGACGCGCAAGGCCCTCGACGAAGTGCTCGACGCGCTCCTGCCAGAGGCCTTCGCCGTCGTCCGCGAGGCAGCCCGACGCACGCTCGGGCAGCGCCACTTTGACGTGCAGCTCATCGGCGGCATGGTCGCGCACGACTGCCGCATCGCCGAGCTGAAGACCGGAGAGGGCAAGACCTTGATGGCCACCCTCCCGCTCTATCTGAATGCGCTGGCCGGCCGCGGAGTTCACCTCGTCACCGCGAACGACTACCTGTCCAAGGTTGGCGCCGTCTGGATGGGGCCCATCTACCATCTGCTGGGGATGACGGTCGGCATCATTCAGGGGCAGAGCCCGGAGACAGGAGACATCGGCGGCTCCTACATTTTCGATCCGGACTATGAGGACCCCGATCCGCGGTACACCTACTGCCGCGCGATCTCCCGGCGCGAGGCATACGCCTGCGACATCACCTACGGCACCAATAACGAGTTCGGGTTCGACTTCCTCCGCGACAACATGGCGTTCGACGCGGAGGAGCTGGTCATGCGGGATCTGCACTACGCGATCGTCGACGAGGTCGACAGCATCCTGATCGACGAAGCCCGCACCCCGCTGATCATCTCCGGCGCCGTGGAGGAGGACACGAGCGTCTACGGACGCGTGGACCGTGTCGTCCGAACGCTCAGGTCCGGCAGAGAGGCGAAGTCTCAGCAGGAGAAAGACGACCCGAGCAGCGACCGCAACAACCCGAGCATCCACTACCTTGTGGACGAGAAGGCCAAGACGGTCTCGATGACGGACGCCGGCGTCGCTCGCCTTGAGTCAGCGCTCGGCGTTAACAACGTGGCGGACGATCCCCAGTTGATGCATCACATCACCGCGTCCATGAAGTCGCACGCGCTGTTCAAGAAGGACGTCGACTACGTGGTGAGGGATGGCGAGATCATCATCGTGGACGAGTTCACCGGCCGCCTGATGTTCGGTCGGCGATACTCGGACGGACTGCATCAGGCGATCGAGGCCAAAGAGAACGTTCCGATCAAGCATGAGTCTCAGACCCTTGCGACCATCACGTTCCAGAACCTCTTCCGGCTCTACCTCAAGCTGGCCGGCATGACGGGCACCGCCAAGACCGAGGAAGACGAGTTCCGCAAGATCTACGGGCTCGACGTCGTCGTCGTGCCTACCCATCAGCCGATGATCCGCATGGATCAGGCGGACGTGATCTACAAGCGCGCCGAGCACAAACTCCGGGGGATAGCCGCGGAGATTCTGCGGCTCGCCACGAAGCAGCAGCCCGTGCTGGTGGGCACTCGCTCCATCGAGATGTCCGAGAGGGTGTCCTCCCGCATCACGTCTGACCGGCTGCAGGTGCTCGGGATGGTCTCCATCGTCCGGGAGCGCATGGAGGCGTCGAAGGCCGTCGAGAAGGCAAAGCGCGAGGCATGGACGGAGGTCCTGAACAGCGACCTGGACCGCGTGACGGTGGGCAAACTCGCCATCATCGCGCGCGAACTCGGGGTCCCTGCGGACCCGCTGGCGGACGAGAACCTCCGCGCCCTGCTGCGCATGCTGCAGCTGCCAGAGGACGATGGCTACCTCGAGCGACTCCGCGAATCGCTGGTGCACGGCATCCCGCACAACGTGCTGAACGCCAAGTACCACGAGAAGGAGGCGATCATCATCGCCGAAGCGGGACGCCTCGGCGGCGTGACGATCGCGACGAACATGGCCGGTCGAGGCGTAGACATCATCCTGGGCGGCAAGCCACAGGCCATGGAGCTTCCGCCCGGGCAGGACGCCGAGCTGGCGCCGGTCAGCGAGACGCCCGCCGACAACGCCGAGGCGACTGGCGACGACGCCGACGATGGTGAGCAGGACGAGATCGTGGCAGCGCTCTCGTTCCGGCGCGGCGGCAAGGCCGGAAGCGTCCTGGACTCGGTTACCACCCTGACACCGGAGGAGCACGGGCGGGCGGCAGATGAGGTGCGTGCTCGCGGCGGGCTCTTCATCCTCGGCACGGAGCGCCACGAGAGCCGACGGATCGACAATCAGCTCCGTGGACGCTCCGGTCGCCAGGGCGACCCCGGAGAGAGTCGCTTCTACGTGTCCCTGGAGGACGAGCTCTGGCGCCTGTTCGGGGATCGCACCCAGCACCCGCTCCTGCGCACGTGGCCCGATGACCAGGCGATGGACGCCAGGATACTGTCACGCATGATCGCGCGCGCCCAGAAGAAGGTGGAAGAGCACCACTTCGAGATGCGCAAGCATGTCCTGCGGTACGACGACGTGATGAACAAGCAGCGCGAGATCATCTACCGGGAGAGGCGCCGCGTCCTGGAGGGCGCCGATCTGCGCGACACGATCCTCGGGTTCCTGCAGCAGACCGTGACCAGCGCCGTCGATATGTTCTGCCCGGAGACTGAGCGCCAGACGGAGTGGGCGATCGACCAGATGCACGAAGGGCTCGACCAGTACTTTCCGCTGAGCCTCTACGTAACGCCGGACGACCTCCGCGGCAAGGGACGCGATGAGCTCAAGGAGCAGCTCACCGGCATCGTCAGCGACGCGTACGAGCGAAAGGAGCGCGAGGTCGGCGACGTAACCGGCGAGGCGGAGGCCATGCGCGACATCGAGCGCCGCGTGGCGCTCCTGGCCATCAACCGCAAGTGGATGGAGCATCTGGCGAACATGGACTACCTGCGTGAGGGTATTGGCCTGCGCGGGTATGCGCAGAAGGACCCCATTCTGGATTACCAGAGGGAGGCCTTCAGCATGTTCGAGGACATGCAGCACTCGATCCAGGACGAGATCGCGCGCACGATGTTCCACGTACAGGCGGTCGCCGAGTCTCCGCGGCCGCGCCGCGAGTACCCAACCTTCGATGCCGCTCCGGATGATGCCGGCGGCGTCCCCGGCGCCGTTCCTGCTGCCGCGCCGCGCGCTGCCGGGCGCAAGCTCGGACGGAACGATCCCTGCTGGTGCGGTAGCCGGCGGAAGTACAAACACTGCCATTACCCGGACTAGCCGCCCGGAACCCGCCATGTTCGGCCGGCGTAGCATGGCTGAGCGCGGCCGGCGTCGTCGACGTCCCGCGCAATCCGATCGTGTCCCACCTTGGCGAGGTGTAGTCCATGCGCATCACCAGCTTCCTGTGTACAGTCGTTGCCGCGTGGGCTCTGTTTGCATGCGAGCGCGCCCAGGCGGATGACCTGGTCTGGCTCACCGGTCGCGTCTTCTCCGGAGGCGCGCCGTTGGCGGGTGCGACCGTAGCGGTGTTCGACCAGAGGAACCGGGTCGTCGACTATGCCGAGACCGACGCAGACGGGCACTACACACTGGCGGCGCCTGCGCGGGAGTTGAACCTCAACAGGCGACAGGGCGGCTTCTTCCATCAGGTATCGAGACTGGTGGGCGGCGCGGGACGCATGGTGAGCCTGCCTCTCAAGGCCGGCATCCGGGCCGCTGCATCCGTCGCCACCGCCACGGACCCGCTTACCCGCGTCGGGGTGGGCACGGCGAGCAACCTCGCCGTCTCCCTCGTCGATGTCATCAGCAGGGAGGACCCCGCCACCCGACGGCCAGTGCGGAGCCTGCCAGGCGCAATCGCGATGAGGGTCACCGCGCCTGGCCATCAGGATGCCGTTGCCGTGACGCGGACCTACTGGGTGCAGGAGGAAGTGCATCGCGTTGGAGGCCACGAGCAGAGGGCGATCGTCGCCTGGATGGACCCCGTGGCCATGGCAAGACCCTACGGCAACGAGGCAAGCACCTTTGACGAGGGCTACTTCCTGTTCTCCGATGTTCGCCTAGAGCCTGGCATCGTGCGGCGCGGCCAGACTGCCATCCTGACCGTACGGTTGTCGGCGCCTTCCGAGCCCCGGGCGCCGTTCGTGGTGGTAGCGCGCAACGAGCGGACTGGGCAGATGGTGGAGCTGCAGTCGGTGGGCGGAGACCGCTACCGGGCGGAGATCCAGGTCGGGCCTCAGGCTCCGCGCGACGAGCACCCGATAACGGTGTTGGCCTATGCGGAGCAGGATGCGGCGCCAGGCCGGAACCCGAGGGCCGAGGACGCGATCCGCAGAGCGGGCATGTGGTCGCCCAAGCGACCCTATGTCTACAACCCGCTACTGGTCGTGAGCCGCAACCGCGCCGAGGCGACGCTTACGGTGGTCGAGCCGCGCCGGCGGTAGCTGGCCGGCTCGCGGTAGCTGGCCGGCTCGCGGAGGGTGTGCGCGCGGCGGTTTGACGCGCTCCGAGGCTGGTTGGTATACTGGGCGCCAGCTCGGGCAGGGCACACGGGCTCGCGTTCGGTCGCTCGGGTCATGCGCGCCGCCTCCGGCGCCGCACCACTGGTGTGGCGCACGGCAGCGGCAACAAGGAGGACATGAGTGCGGTACGGACCCTGGACGTCTTTGTGGCGCGCCGTCCTGTGCGCAGGCGTGGCCGGTGCCATTGCGCTGGCACCCGTGGCCGCGCGCGCTCAGATGGACGTGCCGGTACGCCACGAGTGGTCGCTGAAGGCCGGGGCGTTCGTGCCCACCCACTCGGCGCTGTCGCGCCAGGCCGCCGATCCCTGGTGGTACGTGGGTGTGGACTTCAACCCGAACTTCGTTCACCGACCGTTGGCTGGCGAGGTCTACTTCAGCGCCGACGTGAACTGGCGTGAGGCCGCAGGACACCGCGTCTTCTCCATCCCGCTGTCTGTCAAGATCAAGTGGCCACTCGTGCCGGAGGAAGCGGCGGTTCAGGCGTATGGCGGCCTCGGGATCGGCGCGTTCTTCATCAACACCAGGTTCATCAGCGGCGCCGTTCAGCCGGGCGCCAAGTTCTTCATCGGCGCCGAGCTGAACGAGGACTGGTTCGTGGAGCTGAACTACGACTGGGTCGACGGTCTCACGGACTACACCGGCACCGGCATCCGGCTGGACGGACTGACGGTCCTGCTGGGCTACCGGCTCTAGGGACGCGTTGAGCAACGCGCGCCCACCAGCGCGCCATGATGTCACGGGCCGGCCCCGAATCCTCTCGGGGCCGGCCCGACTCTCCTCCGCCGTTCCTGTGGTTCGAATGCGGGAGACCAACCATGTCGTCGCCGCACGCTCTGAAGGTGTTCGCCGGGTCCGCGAACCCCAACCTGGCGCACGCCATCGCTGACCGGCTTGGCCTGCGGCTCGGCGACCTGCGCATCAGTCGTTTCGCCGACGGCGAGACCTATGTGAAGTTCGAGGAGTCGGTGCGCGGCGCCGACGTATACGTGATACAGCCCACCTGCCCTCCGGTTGACACCAAGCTGATGGAGCTGCTGATCTGCATCGACGCGCTGCGCCGTGCGTCGGCATACCGGATCACCGCCGTGATGCCTTATTACGGCTACGCTCGGCAGGAGAAGAAGGACCGGCCGCGCGAGCCCATCACGGCGAAGCTCGTGGCGGACTTGATCGGTGCAGCGGGCGCACATCGCGTCATGTGCATGGACCTCCACGCCGACGCCATTCAGGGCTTCTTCAACATGCCGGTAGACCATCTGACGGCGATCCGCCTGTTCACGAACCACTTCCGGGAGATGACGATCGCCGACATGGTAGTGGTCTCGCCGGACGAAGGGCGCGTGAAGAAGACTCGGCAGGCCGTCGCGAGCCTCCGCGCGCCTCTGGCCGTCGGCTACAAGCACCACCCCGGCCACCAGCGCACGGAGGTCACGCACCTCGCGGGAGACGTTCGCGGACGCGCCCCCGTTATCATCGAAGACATGATCACGTCCGGTGGCAGCATGATGGAGGCTGTGGACGCCCTCATGGCGGCAGGGTGCAAGCCGGAGGTGCATATCGCCTGCAGCCATGGCGTCTTCACCGACAATGCCGTCGAACGCCTCGCCTCGCGGCCCGAGATCGCGGAGATCGTGACGACGGACAGCATCCCGTTGCCGCCCGAGAAGCGCCATCCGAAGGTGCGCGTGCTGTCGGTTGCTGGGCTCTTCGCCGAGGCGATCCGGCGAGCGAACCAGGACCTCTCCATCAGCTCTCTCTTCGAGGAGTGAGGGGTCGGCGACCGACCGCTTCACCGCGCGTTTGACGGGAGTCGCAGCCGCTCGCTATAATCGGCAACCGGGACGCGGCGTGGCAAGCGCCCGTGCGAACCCGGTACGGTCCGGTGTTCGTGAGAGGCGCCAAATGATCCGTGGACACGGGGGAACATCGGAGGAGCGGCGCAAGAGGGGCCGCAGGCGGCCCGTGAGCACCGCCGAGGTAATCGACTTCCTGGAATATCTGGCGCCGCCCGCGCTGTCGGTTCCGGAAGAACCCTACGGTCTGCAGGTCGGCGCGCCGACGGCGGAAGTCGGCGCCATCGTCGTTGCGCCGATGGTGTCGTTCCCCTCCATGTCGACCGCCGCATCGCGTAAGAACGCGATCCTCGTGACGGCGGCGCCTCTCCTCTTCGAGCCGCTGATGGCGGTCCGGCGAGACGACCCGATCGGGAGCAAGCTCGCCTACCTCATTGAGCACCGCATCGCGCTCTACTGCCTGGCCAACAGCTATGCGGCGGCCCCCGGAGGGTTCGACGACTGCCTCGCCGAGAAGCTGGGCCTGGCGGGTACCACGCCGCTGAAGCCCTCCACCTACGAGCCGCTACTCAAGATCGCGGTCTTCACCCCGCAGACGGCTGTCGACGTGGTCCTCGCTGCTGCCTCGGAGGCAGGCGCCGGCCGCATCGGCAACTACACGGAGTGCTCGTTCCAGACCCGCGGCACTGGCACGTTCCGCGGCGGGCAGGGCGCTCGGCCTTCGGTCGGCGAGGTCGGCAGGTTGGAGCGCGTCGATGAGGTCCGCCTCGAGATGGTAGTGCCCCAGCGGGAGCTTTCCGGCGTAATCGCTGCCGTCATCGAGGCGCATCCGTACGAGGAGGTGGCGTACGACGTCATTCCTGTGCGCAACCCAGGCCTCGCCTACGGCCGAGGGCGGTTCGGCGAGTTGCCGCTGAAGGTATCGCTGGACACGGTGCTTGCGCAGGTGCAGGACGGCCTCGAGGTGCAGTCGGTCAGGTGCTCCCACCGACCGGAGTTCGCCATCGGCTCCATGGCGGTCGCCAGCGGCCACAGCGATGGTCTCTTCTGGGACGCGCACCGTGCCGGCGCAGGCGCGTTCGTGGTGGGAGGCCTGTCGACCCGGGACCTTATGTCCGCCGACAACAGCACGACTGTCGTCATCGAGGTCGGCTTTCCCGCGTCGGTGCGCCCTGGCCTCCAGTGGCTTTCCGCGCAGCTCGTGGGAACCTTCGAGGCCGACGGGGTGGAGATCGTGAGCTGCGCCTGACCGGGAGCCTCCTCGCCGCCCTGCCGTGACTAACGGTCCGTGGCGGCTCGCGTTCACCGCTGCCGGTGCGAGGGCATCCGCGCCGCTTGCTGCCCGGGGAGGCCGGTCCGTGTAGCTGGACGCCGACCTACAGGTCGTCGCTCTGGAAGAACTCGAGTACCTCTCCGTCCGGGCCTTTGCAGAAGGCGATCCGGACCTTCTTCGGTGGAGTGCCATCGATCGTCACATCGGTGGGGTCCATGGTGGGCTTGGCGCCGGCCATCAGCGCCCTGCGGAAGGACTCGTCTGTGTCGTGGGCGCGAAGGGCCAGATGCAGCAGTGCGCCCTCGGGACGGCCCGCTGCGTCCCCGGAACCTCCGGCGAAGATCTCGATCATTCCACCATCGCCCATGTCGAGGACCGCGGCTCGCTGGTCACCCTCACCCCACGAGTAGACCTGCGCCATACCGAGGCCGCTAACGTAGAACCGCACCGACGCCTCCAGGTCGGCGACCTTCATGGCGACGTGGTGGAAGCCAAGCCCGTTCGGGCCCGTGGACGGCATGTCGATCCCCCTTAAGAAGCGTTCTGCGAACTGGATAGGTCGGGGTGCGGTCGTGCGAGAGAGGCCAGTCCTGAGCGGGTGAGTTCGCACGCCATCATCCCATCCGGGCGCACCCAGCAGCTCGGCCGCGATCGTATGCACGCTCCCCGAGCTGGAGCGGTCACGGCTGCACTTCCTCGGACGCGAACCAAAGAGCGACCTCAGCGCTCGCCGTCTCCGGCGAGTCGGAGCCGTGCACCAGGTTGCGCTGCCTGTCGGTCGTGTAGTCGCCCCGGATGGTACCAGGCAGCGCCTCCTCGGGCGCTAGCGCACCCATCATCTGGCGCACGAGCCGGACGGCCTGGTTTCCCTCCCAAACCATCGCGACGACCGGACCGCTTGTGACGAAGTCCACTAGATCTTCATAGAACGGTTTGCCGCGGTGCACCGCGTAGTGCTCCTGCGCCAGGCTGCGCGACGGCGTCAGCATGCGCATCGCGGCGAGCCGGAGCCCCCGCCTCTCGAACCGGGCCACGATCTCGCCGACGAGGCGCCGCTGGACCGCGTCGGGTTTCACCATGACGAACGTCCGCTCCATGTGCGGGGCCTCCGTAGTGCAGCTGGCGCCCACCGGGCAGGCGCCGGTCGGCACGCGCCGCATTGTACCTCAGCGCTCGCAGAAGGGCGGGTCGCGGGACGGCGCGCAGGACAAACGCCAAACGCACTCAGGGCGTCTTCGGAGGCAGTATGCCGCGCAGCACAGCCTCGGCAACCCGGTGGTTGCCGAATGGTGGCATCAGGTATACGCCCGCCGTGCTGTCTCGCGCGACAGCGAGAAGCTCGCGAGCCTCATCGATGCCGTAGCGCCGCGCACCTTCCTCGGACAACTCCGCGATGCGCTGGCGTATCCGCTCCGGGATGCGGATGCCCGGCACCTCGTTGTGCATGAACTCGCAGTGGCGCGCGCTGCGCAGCGGCAGCAGCCCGAACAGCAGGGGCACCCCCTCGCGCGCCGCCGACTCGACCGCGACGTCCAGCACCGCACGTTCGAAGATGGGCTGCGTGTAGACCACGTGGGTGCCTTCCTGCACCTTGCGCGCCAGCCTGTCGCGCTCGTCAGCGAGGTCAGGCGCGAGCGGGTCGAACGCGGCGGCGATGGTGAAGGAGGTAGGGCTGCCGATGCTGTTGCCCGCGAGGTCGAGGCCTTCGTTGAAGCGCCGCAGTACCCGGACGAGGCCGATGGAGTCGATGTCGTAGACCGAAGTGGCCGACGGGTAGTCGCCGATGTTGGCGGGGTCGCCCGTCACCGCCAGTATGTGACGCACACCGAGAGCGTGAGCGGCAAGGAGATCGGCCTGCACGGCCAGCAGGTTGCGATCCCGACAGGCGAAGTGCATCATCACGTCGATGCCCGCCTCGGTCTGCACGCGGTGCGCGACAGCCACGGGCGCCATCCTGAGGCGGGCGCGCGCGCCATCGGAGATGTCAATGATGTCGATGCCGGCCGCTCGGAGCGCCCTGGCGCCAGCCAAGACCCTGTCCACGTCGAGCCCGCGAGGGATGTCAAGTTCAACAGCGGCGACGTACTGGACGCCGAGCTTCGCCCGAAACGCCGACAGCGGCTGCGTGGGCGCCTCCGCCGCCGGCTCGCGGTCCACCACGAGCACCGATCTCGGGGGCGTCTGTCGGGGGCGCGGAGCGATGGAGCGGAGCGACCGGGCGATGGCCGCAATGTGCTCGGGGCCAGTGCCGCAGCAGCCGCCCACAAGAGACGCTCCGGCCGCCACGAGGCGTGGCGCGATCTCGCCGAAGTAGGCGGGCGTCACCGCGTAGCGGACCTCCGCGCCTACCCGTTGCGGCAGACCGGGCGTGGGCATGGCGGAGACGGGCGTGTCTGTCGCGGCGGCCATCTGGCGCACGACTTCCACCATGCGCTGCGGGCCGATCGCGCAGTTCGCTCCGACGGCCGCCACGCCCTCCCATGCGCCGACCTCCGCGGCGAACCGCGCCGGAAGGCCTGCTGTCAGCGTATCGCCGTCCTCGATGAAGACCTTCTGTGCCACGAGCGCCACATCCGCCAGTGAGCGCGCGACTGCGTGAGCGATGCGCAACTCGTCCAGGTCGTTGAACGTCTCCAGTAGCAGGAAGTCGACGCCCTCGGTCAGAAGGGCTTCTGCCTGCTCGCGAAAGGCCTGCTCGGCCAGACGAGGGGCGATGGCGCCCACCGGTGCGAGCGCCTTGCCGCAGGGCCCGATGGAGCCCGCAACCAGGGCGCCTGTCCCCTCCGCCGCGCGGCGAGCGACGCGCACCGCAGCGGCATTGATTTCCGAGGTCCGGGACTCGAGCGCAAAGGCGCTCAGTTTCACTCGGTTGGCGCCGAACGTGTGCGTCTCGATGACCGAGGCGCCCGCGGCTGCATAGCTGCGGTGCACCAGCTCGACCAGTTCGGGGCTCGTCACGTTCAGCAGCTCGTAGGGCTGAGCGATCCCACGCGTCTGGAGGACTGTGCCCATCGCGCCGTCGGCCACCATGACAGCGTTCCGCAGTCGTTCACGCAGCTCTGGCGCACTGAGCATTGAGGATCTCCGGGCGCGACCGCTCGGCACACACGATCGGGGCAGGCGGCAGTATAGCGCAACCGGACTGGGAGCGTCAAAGTGGTCGCTCGCCAGTACCCATCGAGGACCCGTCTGGAGGCTGTCTTGCCAACCCCCGCGATGCTGCGGCTGGCGGCATCCGCCGTCGCCCTGTGCTCCTTTGGCGCTGGCGCAGGCGCGGCCGATCTGCGAGCGCACGCGTCCCAACGAGTGCGCGACCTGACGGCAACACTCACAGTGGAGAAGGCCGATGGCGTCGCCCTCGAGCGTATCAGCCGTGACTTCGCCATCGCGCACCGCCTGCGCGACGTGCGGATGTCCTACCGCGACCCGGACAAGCTTCGGATGGAGAGCCCCGTGGGGGTCCTTCTCTACAACGGGTACACGCGTTTCTTCCGCGTCCCGAGGCTGAGCCTCCAGCGCAGAGAGCCATCGATACCGCCGGCCCAGCGCCGGCGCTGGGCGTTCGACCTGGGGCTGTTGACGCCCACCGACGTGGAGGCAGCGCAGGTCCGGTTCCTGCGCAACGAGGCACTTGAGGGCGCCGAGACCTACGTCTTCGAGGTTGCCTGGAGTGCAGAGGAGGGTTCACGCCACCGCGTGTGGGTCGACCCTCGCACTAACCTCATCGCGAGGCGCGAGTGGATGGCGGCCGACGGCGCCATCAGGGCCACCTTCCGGTACCAGGCGCTCAGAGAGGTGGAGCCGGGCATCTGGCTGCCCACGCGGATCGAGATCCGGAGCCCCGATGGCGCGCTGGCCGGCGTCCTCTCCTACACGGATCTCAGGGTGAACCAGGGCCTTCCAGACTCGCTGTTCGAGGCGCCCTGACCGATCAGCCCGTCAGCGGCGAGTGGCGACCAGCATGATCTCGATGTCGTCGAGGGCCAGCGGGGCCCGCCTCCAGCCGCCCGCCGGGCCGCCCCATACCGAGCGCACACGGAAGCCCGCCAGCTGCATCAGCAGGCGGATCTCGGGCGCCGTGTAGGAGCGCTCCCGCCCGGTGAACCTGATCTTACCGTCGAGCGTGTCGGCCTCGATCTCGCATCGCTCCACGAGGGTCGTGGGGTCGAAGATGCCCTGAGCGACCTCCTCCGCGGTGTGGCGACGGTACGGCGCGCCCGCGTGGAGGCAGTTGAGCACGAGGACCGCGCCGGGACGCAGCGCGTAGCGCAGGCGCCGCAGAATGCGCAGGTCGCGCCGGGCGGGGTCGTCGCCCTCGGACAGCAGCCCGAAGGCGCCCTCGCACAGGCAGACGGCTCCGTCGAACGGCTCGGCTGCTCTATAGCGGCATGCGTCAGCGCGCACCCACTCTACCTCCACTCCGGCCTCGCTGGCGCGGCGTCGAGCCACCGCCAGCATTCCCTCGGAGAGGTCGACCCCCGTCACCCGATAGCCCCGGAGGGCAAGCTCGACCGCATGCCTGCCTACCCCGCATCCGAGGTCGAGGATTCGCGCGCCGGGGGCAAGGGCGAGCTCCTCCACCAGGAAGCACGCCTCGGCCTGGGTTGCGTAGGTGAACACGTTCTCCAGGTAGCGCGGAGCATGTGCGTCGAAAAAGGTCATCCACGAGTTGTCGCGAGCCATCATCAATCCTCCGTGCCTGGAACATTGCGAGTAGGATGGCGAGGTTCCTGCCGTGAAACCGACCGGGGCGAAGGAGTGGCACGAGCTGCGGCGAATAGGCCAGCAGACCGTTCGACCGGGCGCGCCCAACGGTGCGCACTACCGTGGAGGTGAGAAGATGCCGCCGACGTGCAGGCCCGGCTTCGCGCGCATGCGCACGTTCGAGGGTGATGCACTGCGTACCGTCGCCTTCCCGCTTGGAGGGATCGGGACAGGTACCGTCTCCCTTGGAGGACGCGGGAACCTCCGCGACTGGGAGATCTTCAACCGGCCGGCAAAAGGCAGCATCCTCCCGTACACCTTCTTCGCGCTCTGGGCGCGTGCGCAAGGGGCTCCGCCCGTCGCCCGCGTGCTCGAGAGACAGCTCCTGCCGCCGTTCGATGGGCCGTCGGGTCCGCCGACCGCGTGGGTCAGCGGGCTGCCACGCCTGCGCGAGGCCCGCTTCACGGGAGCGTACCCCGAGGCGCGCATCGAGTTCGAGGACCCGGACCTCCCGCTGCAGGTCTCCCTCGAGGCGCTCAACCCGTTCGTGCCGATGGATGAGGAGGCAAGCGGGCTCCCTGCGGCCTGGCTCGAGTGGTCCCTGTCCAACCCTGGGCGCGTGCCGGTGGTGGCAACGGTCTGCCTGAGCCTGCTGAACCCGTGCGGCCTGGACGGGACCGAGACGCTTGGCGGCCGCCACCACGGTAGCCTGGGCCGTAACCGCAACGAGTTCGTGCGCGAGTCCGGCCTCGCCGGCATCCGCATGAGCACGGAGCGCTACGGAGCCGACGACCCAAGGTCGGCGACGCTCGCCATGGCCACTCCCTGCGAGGAAGTCACGTGGCGGGCGCGATGGGAACGGGCCGGGTGGTGGGACGATGTCCAGTCGTTCTGGGACGACTTCGCGTCGGATGGATGCCTTCCAGACGGCCCGGACCCCGAGCCGTCGCCCGAGGGCCAGACCGACGTGGCCTCGCTCGGCGTGCGTCTGACGGTCGGCCCCGGCGAGACCGTGCGAGCTCCGTTCATCCTCTCCTGGCACGTGCCCAACTTCGTCAATGACTGGAACCGCGAGGAGGCGGTGCGCGGCAAGCGCCTCCGCCCGTGGTACGCCATGCGCTGGTCGGACGCGTGGGCCGTTGCCACTCATCTGAGCGACCACCGCGACGCCCTGATTGGCCAGACCCGCCTGTTCAGCGACGCGTTCTTCGCCGGCACACTCCCTGAGCCCGTCCTCGACGCGGTGTCCGCGAACGCGTCCATCATCCGGACGACGACTTGCCTGCGACTGGAGGACGGCAGCTTCCACGGTTTCGAGGGATGCCACGACCACAGCGGGTGCTGTCCGATGAACTGCACGCACGTCTGGAACTACGAGCAGACGGTTGCCTACCTCTACCCGGCGCTGGAGCGCTCGGTGCGCCGTACCGACTTCGCCCACAACACGCGGGCCGACGGCTACCAGGCGTTTCGCACGCTACTGCCTCTCGTGGGCGAGCTGTGGGCGTTCAAGCCAGCGGCAGACGGGCAGATGGGCACCGTGATGAAGGTCTACCGCGAATGGCAGCAGAGCGGCGACCTGGAGTTCCTTGGCGAGATGTGGCCGGGGGTGCGCCGCGCACTGGAGTACGCCTGGAGTCCTAAGGGGTGGGACGGCGACCGGGACGGCGTCATGGAGGGCGAGCAGCACAACACCTATGACATCGAGTTCTACGGTCCCAACACGATGATGGGGACCTTCTACCTCGGCGCGCTGCGCGCCGCGGAGGAGATGGCGCTGGCGCTCGGGGATGTGGGCGCCGCCACGTCGTACCGCACCGTGTTCGAGAGCGGCCGCCGGAAGCTCGATGACCTGCTCTGGAATGGCGAGTACTACGAGCAGCAGGTGATCGCTCCTGGCCCAGGCAGCGAGACGCCGGGCGTGGGGGCGGGTGCGCCTGCATCGCTCCAGGCGGGCGACGCTGAGCCGCGGTATCAGTACGGCCCCGGGTGTCTGTCTGACCACCTGCTCGGCCAGTGGTTTGCCCGGGTGGTTGGCCTTGGCGATCTGCTGCCAGGGGATAGGGTCCGTTCTGCCATCGAAGCCATCTATCGGCACAACTTTCGAGCGGATCTCAGCGCTCACCACAGCGTGCAGCGGGTTTATGCCATCAACGACGAAGCCGGCCTGCTGCTCTGCTCGTGGCCCCGCGGCGGCCGGCCTGCCTACCCGTTCCCGTATGCCGACGAGGTGTGGACCGGCATCGAGTACCAGGTTGCCGCCCACCTGATCTACGAGGGCCTCGTGGAGGAGGGGATTCGGGTGGCCACGGCCGCGCGCGACCGCCACGACGGAGCGAAGCGAAACCCTTGGAACGAGTTCGAGTGCGGCCACCACTACGCGCGCGCAATGTCCTCGTGGAGTCTCCTGCTGGCGCTGTCCGGCTGCGAGTACAGCGCACCAGCGCGCCGCATCGCGTTTTCCCCGCGCACGCGCCAGCATGCGTTCCAGTGCTTCTTCGCCGCGGGGACAGCATGGGGTGAGTTCTGCCAGCGCATCGATGGCGGCCGTTACACTGCGTCGCTGCGCGTTCTGTGGGGAGACATCACGGTTGAGGCGCTCAGCCTTCCGGTCGCCGACGGCGACGTGACCATCGTCGGCCCGGGTCCATATGCGCGGGCGACCGCGAGCATGGGGACGGTGCGTCTGCCGCAACCGGCCGCGCTCACGGCGGGTGACGCCCTGGAGGTCGAGGGGCGGCCGCTCGCCGTCTGAGGGCGACGCGGTAGGGCTGTTGGGGGAGGGGAGCGACCATGGGTGAGCCAGGATAGCGGGCTCCACCCGATGCTGCGTCGGTGGCCGGTTGTGCGCGAGTTGGCTCGGCGGGGGTGGCACGCATCTTGCGCGTGTGCTTCTGTCGAGCGCAAAACTGGCCGCATGAGATGGCGCCACGCCGCGAGTGGACGGAGTTCGCGACGGCTGGCTGAAGGGAGTATGTACGTTTGCCACGAGCACTGATCACAGGCGTCACAGGCCAGGACGGGTCCTACCTGGCGGAGCTGCTTCTATCGAAGGGGTACGAGGTCCACGGCGTCGTGCGTCGCTCGAGTACCTTCACCACGGACCGCATCGACCACATCTATGAGGACCCGCATACGCCGAACGCCCGTCTCCGGCTCCACTACGGCGACCTCACGGATGCCACGGGCATGCGTCGCATCCTGGAGCAGTGCACCCCCGACGAGGTCTACAACCTCGGCGCGCAGTCGCATGTGCGCGTCTCGTTCGAGCAGCCGGAGTACACCGCCGACGCCGTGGCGACGGGCACCCTAAGGCTGCTGGAGGCAGTTCGTGACCATGTCGCGGGGTCGGGCCGGCCACTGAAGCTGTACCAGGCGGGCTCGTCCGAGATGTTCGGCGCGACGCCCCCGCCGCAGAGCGAGACGACCCCGTTCCGTCCGCGCAGCCCCTATGCGGTCGCCAAGTGCGCCGCGCACTGGTATGCCGTGAACTACCGCGAGGCCTATGGCCTGTTCATCTGCAATGGCATCCTCTTCAACCACGAGAGCCCTCGGCGCGGAGAGACCTTCGTTACCCGCAAAGTGACGCGCGCTGTCGGCCGCATTCGAGCAGGCCTTCAGCGCGAGCTGTTCATGGGGAACCTCGACGCCCGCCGCGACTGGGGGTTTGCGGGCGACTACGTCGAAGCTATGTGGCTCATGTTGCAGCAGCAAGGGCCTGACGACTACGTGGTCGCTACCGGCGAGGCCTACTCCGTGCGCGATCTGCTTGCCGAGGCGTTCGGATGCGCAGGCCTCGACTGGCAGCAGTACGTGCGCACCGACGCGCGGTACCTGAGGCCGACTGAGGTCGACCACCTGTGTGGCGACGCCTCGAGGGCTCGCGAGAAGCTTGGGTGGGCGCCGCGCGTGGGGTTTGGCCAGTTGGTGCGGATGATGGTGGAGCACGACACCCGGATGGCGGAGCAAGAACGCATGCTGCGCGACGCAGGGCACACGGTGGTACAAAGGGGTACGGCCGATGCAGCGCACATCTAGGGTCCATGTCGCGGGACACACCGGGCTTGTCGGCTCCGCCATCGTACGCCGGTTGCTCGCCGATGGCTGCGAGTGCGTCCTGACCGCTTCACGCGCCGAGTGCGACCTGCGCGACCCAGACCAGGTAGACCGTTACTTCGCGGCCTCGCAGCCCGAGTACGTGTTCCTGGCAGCTGCCAGGGTGGGAGGCATCCACGCCAACAGCGCGTTCCCTGCCGACTTCATCCGTGATAACCTGCAGATCCAGACAAACGTGATCGATGCTTCCCACCGGTATGGGGTGCGGAAGCTGCTCTTTCTGGGTTCGTCGTGCATCTACCCGCGCGAGTGCCCGCAGCCGATCCGTGAGGAGTACCTGCTCACCGCTCCGCTCGAGCCCACGAACGCGCCCTACGCGGTCGCCAAGATCGCGGGCCTTATCATGTGCCAATCGTACCGGAGGCAGTTCGGCATGAACGCCATCGTCGCCATGCCGACCAACCTCTACGGTCCCGGAGACAGCTTCGACCTGGAGAACGCGCACGTACTGCCCGCCCTGCTGCGACGAATGCATGAGGCGCGGCAGGGCGCCGCTCCCGACGTCATCGTGTGGGGCACGGGCGCCCCGCGCCGCGAGTTCCTGCACGTCGATGACCTGGCCGACGCCTGCGTGTTCCTGATGCGCGAGTACGACGGCATGGAGCCGATCAATGTTGGGTGCGGGGAGGATGTTTCGATCCGCGAACTGGCGGAGGCCATCCGCGACGTGGTGGGCTACCGTGGGGAGCTGCGCTTCGATACCTCACGCCCGGACGGGACGCCCCGGAAGCTGCTCGACGTGTCCCGGCTGACTGCCCTCGGGTGGACCCCGCGCATAGCGCTCGCGGACGGGCTGCGCTCCACCTATTCGTGGTATTGCGAGCACGCGGGCGCGGTGCGCGGCGCCTGAAGGCCTACGGCGCATCCCCCCATAGCCTGCGAACGGAGCCGCCCGGACCAGCCCTCCCGGCGGGTACAATAGGGCGTCGGCCGCTCTGTCGGCGGCCTCGCCACACCGCCTTCCCCAGGGGACCGCCACCCGATGACCAGTCCGCGCCTTGCCTGCGCCATCACGGACGGCACCAAGCGCTCCCCGATCTGGGCCACGCTGCGAGCGGCCGCCTTCTTTGGCGCCGACGGCATCGGCTGCTCGCATTCGCTGCGCGACATGGTTGGTTGCTTCGTTCCGACGGCTCCACGGGCCGGCTTCGCCGGAGAGGCAGGGGGCTGAATGCGAGATCCGCGGTTCGACGCTCTGTCGCGCGTGCTGGTGGAGCACTCGACGCGCCTGCAGCCCGGCGAGAAGGTCCTCATCGAGGCCTTCGACATACCGACCGACTTCACAGCGGCGCTCATCGGCGCCGTGTCGGAGGCGGGAGGCCTTCCGCTCGTCTCCACGTACCATCAGCCCGTTCTCCGCGCGCTCTATCGGGCGGCCACCAAGGACCAGATGCGCACGATCGGCATGGTGGAGCGCGAGCGCATGGAGGCCGTTCAGTGCTACATCGGGCTGCGCGGCACCCACAACGCCAACGAGATGGGTGATGTGCCCTCGGATCGGATGGACCTCTACGAGAAGCACTGGTGGCGGCCAGTCCACAGCGAGGTCCGCATCCGCCGGACCAAGTGGGTGGTGCTCCGATGGCCGAGCCCCTCGATGGCCCAGTCCGCCTCCATGAGCACCGAGGCCTTCGAGGACTTCTTTTTCCGCGTGTGCGTGGGCGTCGACTACGCTCGCCTGGGCAGAGCCATGGTTCCGCTGGTGGAGAAGATGGCCGCGACGGATCGCGTGCGCATTGTGGGGCCGGGAACCGACCTGACCTTCTCGATCGCCGGCATTCCGGCGGTGCCGTGCTCGGGTGAGCGCAACATCCCGGACGGAGAGGTCTTCACGGCGCCGGTCAGGGACAGCGCAGAGGGCGTACTCACGGTCAACACGGAAACCCTTAACCGCGGCGTCGCCTTCCGCGACGTACGCCTGACGTTTCGGAGCGGCAGGATCGTCGACGCGACGGCAGGCGACCAGACAGCGCGACTGAACGAGATACTCGGCGTCGATGAGGGCGCCCGTTACCTCGGGGAGTGGGCTCTCGGCGTTAACCCCCTTGTGCTCACGCCGATGCGCGACACGCTGTTCGACGAGAAGATCGCTGGGTCGTTCCACCTGACGCCGGGCGAGGCGTACGACGAGGCGGACAACGGCAATCGCTCCCAGATCCATTGGGACCTGGTATGCATCCAGCGCCCGGAGTATGGGGGAGGCGAGATCTGGTTTGACGACGAGCTGGTCCGACGCGATGGGCTGTTCGTGGCCGACGAGCTGGCGGCACTGAACCCGGAGCAACTGCTGCTTCCTGATCCTGCTTAGCGCAGCCCGAGGCGAAATCAGGAGTCGGCTTTCGGTGTGGCCCGGCAGGTGTCAGCCTGAGCGGGATGGGAAGGGTGTGGCGTGGGGGACGAGACCTTCAACTTCGATGCCGAGTTCTCTCTGCTGGATGTTGGCGCGACCAGCAGCCTTCTGCGCAGCGGTAGCATCCGTCCGGCAGTGCTGCTCTTCGAGCCCACGACCGGCGTCGAGGCCATTGCGCTCGACTGGGAGACCGACGAGGGAGCGGGGCGCGCGTTCGAGGACGCGCGGCGCTACGCCCGAGACCGGGCCCCGGCCGCCTACGCGGTGATAGCCGAGATGAGCCGCGCCGACGGCGGGGTGCAGTTTCACTTGCCGCACGGCCCCTCGGAGCCCGGAGGCCAGTCGCTCGCGATCGCCATGACCGCTGCCGATGGCTGCACACGGGGCCTGATCTACCCGATCCGGCGGTCTGCAGGACGCATCTCGTTCGGGCAGCCTGTCGCCACCGACGAGGAGACGACGGACTGGTGTCCGCTTGGCAATCCGTGGGCCAACCCCTTTTGCCAGGGCGACGTGGTGCGCTTCCGCCAGCGCGACCGGGCCGTCGACCCGTCCACGCCGCTGTGGCACGCCATTGTAGAGCTGACCCGTCTGCGCATCCACGAGGACCAGCCGAACGCAGAGGAATACATGTCGTTCCTCGATGACCTTCGCAACGGTGTGTTCGCAGTGGAGGGCCGCTCGGCGGGTGATCCGCTGCACGTTGTGCTGCGACCCAGGACGCTGTACAACCCCCTGGGAACGCTGTGCGTCGCTGCGTCGCGACTGCTGATGGCCGAGCAGTCGACCGCGAGAGTCGACAGGGTGGCGGGCACATGAGGATCGTGGCGGTGGTGAACCAGAAGGGCGGCGTAGCGAAGACGACGACGACCGCCAACCTGGGCGCGTGCCTCGCCGCGCGGGGGCACAGGACCCTGCTGATCGACCTGGATCCGCAGGCCAACCTGACCTTGGGGCTCGGGATCGAATGGTACCGGCTGGAAGCGGCGCTGCACACTACGCTTCTCGATTCGGAGGAGATGCCGCTCGCCGACATCCTGCACCAGGTCGCGGGGCTCCCGCTGTACCTTGCGCCGGGCCACCTCGACCTCGCTCATACTGAGGCGGTCCTGATGCCGCATGCCGACAAGGCTTACCGCCTCCGGAACGCGATAGAGGACCTGACGCGCGAGGAGTCCTTCGACTGGATCCTCATCGACTGCCCGCCATCGCTCGGCACGCTCACACAGAACGCCATCGTGGCGTCCAGTCACCTGCTGATCCCCACCGAGCCGAAGTTCTACGCATTCGCGGGCATGGACACGCTGAACAGGATGATCGTCGGGCTCACCAAGAGCCTGCGTTTCCGGGTCGAGCTGCTCGGCGTTCTGCTGACGATGGTGGAGAGGGGGACGCGCCTGCACCAGACGATGGTGGAGGAGATACGCGAGCGGTTCGGCGACAAGGTGTTCCGCACCGAGATCTTCAAGAACGTGCGTCTCTCGGAGTCCGAGGTGCAAGGCATGCCGATCATCCTGTTCGACCGCCGGGCCTCCGGGGCTCAGAACTACGCGTCGTTGGCGGAGGAGGTTGTGGCTCGTGCGAACTGACCGCATGACATCGCTTCGCCAGCGGCTGCAGCGCGAAGCGGAGGCCTTCGAGTTCGATGCGCTGATCGCCGGCGTGTCTACCATCGATGCGGAGGAGCCGCAGGATGCGGTGCAGGCTGCCGCGGCGCCTGTGCCGACTGTAGAGGCGCCCGATAAGGCTGCCGCCTCGGAACGCCCGGCCGACACGACAGATCCCGGCGCGGACCCTGTCGCGCAGGTCGTCGGCCCGCAGGCGCGGCGTGAGGGAGGCGGGCATCGGCGCGCGAAAGCGCCGCGGTCAGAACGGTCGCTCTTCCTGTACGGTGATCCGACGCGACGCGGGCCCGACCATGCGGACGGTCCCGTCCGACAGGAACCTCTGATGCCGGCAGCACGGGCCGACCGCCGGCCCGTTTCGCGTGCCGCGGACCGCGAGGAGCGCCTGCGCACCGTGCTGGACACGCTGGGGGGACGCCTGCTGCTTGAGGCTGGACGCATGCGCGCTGCGGTTCTGGGCGACGACGCGGACCTCGCAGGCTTCCATCTCGCGCACATCAACCAGCTGCTCGATATTCTACAGAGCGTCGACCCTGCCGGGGACCTCGCCCGTCAACTCGGGACTCGCGCCGCGCCGCCGGATGGCCGCACGTGGCCGGCTGCGACCTGGAGCGCTGTGGAACTCGCCGAGTCGCCGCTCAGCGGCCTGCTGCCCCCGACGGCGGACGGGGCCTACTACCGCCAGCTTCTGCGCGCCGCCTGGGGCGCCTCGCGCCCCTCGTAACCTGCGCGGGCGCCTGCGGCCGGCGCCGTCCAGGCACGCCCCCCAAGGCTTCGCACAGCGCCGCGCTGACTCGTGGCCAACTCCCCTGTCGGCCAAGATGCGGGCTTCCGTAAAGCGTCCTACCTGTCGGGCCGTAGCTGGCGCGCGCGGACCGACTCCTTGATGCGCTGGATGTGGCCCCGCCCCAGCGCCTTCACTTCGCAGCCGAGCTCGAAGTAGCGGCGTATCTGGTCGTCCGACAGGATGCCGAAGCAGTCGACCACCGCCACGGGCGCGCCCACCCACTCCACGACCTGATCGGGCGTGAGGGCGAGGTACGGAGCGTGGCGCACGGCGAGCACCACTGCCGAGACGCCACGGAGGCTGGCCGGAAGGTCCTTGCTCACGCGCAGCGACGCCAGCTCGTCCTGGTTGCGGAAGAAGCGCGCCAGCGACTGCCCGGTCCCCGGATAGCTGTCCTGGTTCTCGATCTCGTACCAGTGATCAACGTAGGGGTCGTGGACCCTCATCAGAGCGCCCATCTCCGCCAGCTTGCGGACCACAAGCTCGGAGCCGCTGTAGCGCGTATCGCCGACGTCCTCGCGGTAGCTTGCCCCGCACAACAGCACGGGCACCCCGGCGATGTACCGCCCCATGTTGCGGAGGGCGTCCCGCGTAAGCTCGGCCACGTGGAGCGCTCTTGTGTCGTTGATGTCGATCGCCAGCGTGGTGATGCGAAAGATGTTGTCCTCGAAGCCTAGGATGTGCTTGTAGGCCCATGCGCCCAGGCCGCCGTCCTTGGGCAGGCAGTAACCTCCGATGCCCGGGCCAGGGAAGATAATGTTGGAGTGCGTGGGCCGCGTGCGAATGGCGGCGATCACTTTGGTGAGGTCGACCCCATTGCGCTCCGCGAACAGGCTCCACTCGTTCAGGAAGGCGAGGATCGTGGCCCGGTACGAGTTCTCCACGATCTTCGTGGTCTCGGACTCAATCGGCCGGTCCATCACGGTGAGCGGGTACTCCTCCGTGTTCAGCACTTCGGTGAGGAACCTCACGACGCGGTCACGCGCCTGGTCCGTGCATCCGGAGCAGACGCGCCAGAAGTCGCGGATCGATGCGACGTACTGACGCCCCGGCATGACCCTCTCGAAGCTGTGGGCGAGGAGTGGCTCGGAGTCGATGCCGCGCGTCTCGAAGGCGCGACGCAGGATTGGGAGCGCGACGAACTCTGTGGTGCCAGGCGCCACCGTCGTCTCGATGAGCACCAGGCAGTCGGGGCGGACGCGCTCGCCGATGGTGCGCATCGTGGCCTCGAGCGCCGCCATGTCGGTCTCGCCCGTTCTCAGGTTCCCGAGGTCGCGCTTCACGTAGTCGCACTGGACATCGACAACGACGACGTCTGCCAGAGCCAGGCAGGCGCTGTTGAACGTCGCGGTCAGCGTGCGCTTCTCCTTGACGCACCGCGCGATCATCGGGTCAACCTCGGGGTCCTCCGCCTTGACGGGAGACTCACCCCGGTTGAGCAGCGGTATCTTCCAGTACGACCGCGTGCTCGGCCGCTGGCACCCGATAACGAACTTCGCCGGCAGGCCGGTGCCCTTGTCCACCGTGTCCGCGATGATGGCCGCCATGACGGCTCCCACGAAGCCGACGCCCATCACGACCACGATCTCGCGGCCCTGCTCCCGTGCCTCGTCCACGAGGGCGCGCAAGCGCTCCATCTCCGCGGCATAGGCCGCGTCATCGGGCAGTGGGAACCGCTCGCCTGCCGGGCTAATGGACACAGCGTGGCTCATCGCTTCTCCCTTGCGCGCCTCAGGGCGCGAGATGCGCGTACGCATGGCAGGGCGCGTCCAGTCTCGCCCTGACAGCGACGAGCGACCCGCCGGTATGGATTGTCGGCTCCACGCGATGGCGGCTCCACGCCGTCACCCGCCCAGCTCCACGGCAGCGCTCGCGGCAGTCGCCGAGGGAGGCCGCCGCCGGGACCGCGTGGTCGCAGGTCAAGATGCAGCCGCCGCCGGCGATCGCCCGGTCGGATTGCATGCGAGCCGTGCGCACAACGTCACACCCGGCGGCGACCTAGACTGGAGCCAGTGCGCTCCAGCGCGAGATTGCACCAAGCCCGCACGCACTCCTCAGTCAGACCGGGCAGGTCGCAGACCATGGTGGGCAGGTCGCTCGGTCCGATCAGGCTGCGCAGGTACATTCACCCGCCGATCAGCCCGTGCGCCACCGTCTGCCGGGCGTGGAGGCGGGCTCGCGCGGCAGCCATCCGCTCCTCGAGGTCAGCATACCGCCAGGCCCGTATCAGCGCGGCGGCGCAGACGCCGCCCCCAGCACGGTCGCGGGCCGAGCAGCGTCTCGCTCGTACCCCTCCATCGGCAGTCGGCGGGGAAGGCTGCCAGCGCGACATCTGGCATCGCCTGCCAAGCTCAGGTCTCCTGCCGACGACTGATGCCTGGCGCTGCCTCGGACGATCCGACATGGCGCGCGAGGGCGACCCGGTACGCTCCCCCAAGCGCCCCAGGCTCGTGGCCGTCGTACCGGAGGCCTGCCTGCGCCAACAAGGGTCCGAGCTGCCGGTTGAGGTCTGAGAACATGATCCGGGTGATCACGTTGGCCGCGCGCCTCCATGGCCGCGGCGGCACCCCGTCATCTACGAACTTGTCGAACACGCTGATCCGGCCGCCTGGCCGAAGCACCCTCGCGGCCTCCCGTGCGCAAGCCTCCGGATCAGACACGACCGACAGGACGAGGTGGAATAGCACGACGTCGACGCTCGCATCTGGCAGGTCCAGGCGGACCGCCGACCCAAGGCGAACGTCGACCTCCAACCCGAGCCGAAGGGCTCTTGCGCGCAGGCGCGCCACCATCGCCGGCGCCACGTCGGTCGCCACGATTTCGACACCAGCCGGCAGAAGCGGGAGGTCGCGCCCGGTGCCCGCACCTACAATCAGCACCCGCTCGCCGGCCATGATGGCTGCGCGCGCATGCGCCCGACGCCTCCCGGCCTCAACGACACCAGCAACGGCATCGTAGACGGGTGCGTAAACGCTGTAGCGAACTGCGTTCCACCAGTCACCGTTCACGGGCATCCCGCACCACCCGGACCCGTCCGCCGGCCAGCCGACCGCGGACCGCGGGCCGACCGCCTCGCACGGTAGGAACAGGGCGCCCGTTCGTTCGCCTGCATGCCGGGGCATTCCTGCCGTGGTCGCGCACCGCGCAGTCCCCTCGTGCGGTAGAATGCTGGCGATGAGCAACCCGGACACCTCCCTGCAGCTCACTCGCCGACAGGCCCTCGCGTGCGCGGCCATTCCCGCGATCCCAATCAGCGCGCCGCGGCGGCCCGTTCGCGGGCCTCTGCTGTGCCTGAACACGGCAACCCTGCGGTCCGCCCGGATGCCGCTCGAGCGCCTGCTGGTTCTGGCGGCCGAGTGTGGCTACGCTGCCATCGAGCCGTGGGCCCACGAAGTCGATGCGGCCGTGCTGCGACTGGGTGGACCCGCTGCGCTTCGCCGGGCGGCTGAGCGGAACGGCGTCGCCATCGCGTGTGTCATCGCGTTTCCAGAGTGGGCGGTCGACGACGATGCCCGGCGCCGCTCCGGGCTCGAGACGGCCCGCCGCGTCGCGGAGCTTGTGGCCGCCCTCGGATGCCGGTGGATGGCCGCGCCGCCCGCCGGCGCAACCGACGCGCCGGTGTCGCTCGCGCGCCTCGCCGAGCGCTACCACGCTCTCGTGTCGGTGTGCCAGCCGGCAGGAGTCCGACCACTGATGGAGATCTGGGGCTTCTCGGCCACCCTACGCACCTTGGGTGAGGCGCTCCAGGTGGCGGCGCTATCCGCAGTCGACCGTCCGGCCATCCTTGCCGACGTCTACCACCTCATCCGCGGTGGCTCGCCGCCCGCCGGCCTCGCTCTACTGGCAGGCGACGCCTCGCCTGTCTTCCACATGAACGACGTGCCGGCCGGCACCCCGCCCGATCGTCTGACCGACCCGCAGCGGGTTCTCCCGAGCGACGGCAGCGCCCCGCTGGACCGGATGGTTGCCGACCTGCTTGCGAATGGGTTCAACGGCGTCCTGTCGCTCGAGCTCTTCCGCGATGACCTGTGGGGTATGGAACCTGCCGAACTGGCGCGGGCCGGCAGCCGGCGGATGGCCGCCATCCTCACGCGGTCCAGACGCATGGCCAACAGCCGCTCGTGAGCGGTGCGCCCGGCGGGACCGCTCTGCAGAGCGTCTGCGTCTTCTGTGGGTCGAGTGTGGGGCGTCATCCGGAGTACGCCGTCGCGGCGCGACGGCTGGGTGCCGTTCTTGCGCTGCGCGGGGTGCGAGTGGTCTACGGCGGAGGGCGCGTGGGACTGATGGGCGCGCTCGCCGACGCCGCGCTGGAGTCCGGCGGCAACGTGGTCGGCGTGATCCCCGAGGCGCTCCGAACCAGCGAGCTTGCGCACGACCGCCTGTCGGACCTGCGCGTGGTGTCGTCGATGCACGAGCGCAAGGCGCTGATGGCAGAGCTATCGGACGCCTTCGTGGCCCTGCCTGGCGGGTACGGCACGCTGGACGAGCTCTTCGAGGTGGTCACGTGTGCCCAACTCGGCATCCATCGGAAGCCGATTGCGCTGCTGGACGCCGCTGGGTACTTCGAGCCGCTCGCGGCCATGCTCGACCGCGCCGTGGAGGAGGGCTTCCTGAGTCCGGAGCACCGGGCCCTGATCATGTGCGCCAACACCCCTGAAGCGCTCCTCGGTTGCCTCCAGACGCACCATCAGGCCGCCGTTGCAGAGCGGCAGGCCGCGGGCGAGGCTGGCTAGGTGACTCTGGACGCGGGCCAGTGGGCGCTCGGCGCGGCCGCCGCGCTTCTCGTAGGCGTTTCGAAGACGGGAGTGCCGGGCGCTGGCATTCTAGTCGTCCCAGTGATGGCGGCACTCTTCGGCTCGCGCCTGTCGGTGGGCACGGTTCTGCCGATGCTGATCGTGGGCGACATCTTCGCTGTGACATGGTACCGGCGCCACGCACGCTGGGACAAGCTTCTCGGCCTCGTTCCCCATGTACTGGTCGGTGTGGCGTCCGGAGCGCTGCTACTCGGGCTGATGAAGGGCGGGGCAGGGGCCCAGTTGATGGACTCCCTGATCGGCCTGCTCGTGCTGGCGATGCTCGCCGTGCACCTGCTCCGCGCGCGCGTCGGAGACCGGATCGCCCCGACGTCCGGGTGGGGCATGGCGGCGACCGGGGTCACCGCGGGATTCGCCACCACCGTCTCGAACGCTGCTGGGCCGATCATGCAGATCTACCTGACGGCGTCCCGTCTGCCCAAAGAGCAGTTCATGGGCACGACAGCGTGGTACTTCCTTGTGGTCAACCTGACCAAGGTGCCGGTCTTCGCCGTACTGACCCTGATGGATCCCGCCAGTCCGATGATGACCGCAGCATCGCTGTCGTTCAACGCTGCCATTGCTCCGGTCATAGTTCTCGGCGCCTTCATCGGCAGGTGGCTTCTGCCCCGCCTGCCGCAGCGCCTGTTCGACAACCTGATGCTCGCTCTGGCCGCGGTCGCGGCGCTGAACCTGCTTCGCTGATGGTTGGGGGCGCGACCCCTCCTGGTTGCAGGGGTCGGAGGCGGAGCGACCCGCAAGGGGTGAAACGGCAACGGCCACGGCAAGGTGCCGTGGCCGCACGACGGGCTGCGGGGGAAGGATTCGAACCCTCGATCTTCTGATCCAGAGTCAGACGTGCTGCCGCTGCACCACCCCGCATGGACGGCGGTAGTGTACTCCGTGCCCGTAGCCGAAGTCAAGGCGAGCGAGGAGGCGCCCAATTGGCGCCGGACCGCGCTTTCGGGGAGCCGCGCTTGACTCGTGTTTCGACGTGCGGCTATACTGGAGAGACTCCGCGCAGCCCACGCGCTCTTCTACTTCGCTCTCGCGCTCTTCCTTCGCCACGGCGATTCCATGCAGCCGAACCCTACCGACGAACGTATCCTGATTCTGGACTTCGGGGGGCAGTACACCCGCCTCATTGCGCGGCGAATCCGGGAGTGCCACGTCTACTGCGAGATCGCCCCGCCCGACGTCAGAGCGGCGACGATTGCGGATCCTGGCCTCCGAGGGGTGGTCCTGTCGGGAGGTCCGAGCAGCGCCTACGAGTGCGGCGCGCTGGACGTCGATCCCGCGGTGTTCGACCTGGGCGTTCCGGTTCTGGGCATCTGCTACGGCCTCCACCTGATCGCCAAGCGCTTCCGCGGCGAGATCCGGCCGGCCGAGGCGCGCGAGTACGGGCGTACCGAGTTGCGAGTGACCGGGCCCGATCCCTTGCTTGATGGCTTGGGGACGTCCCTGTCCTGCTGGATGAGCCACGGAGACAGCGTGGTCCAAGCCCCCGAAGGCTTCGTCGTCTCCGCGGCAACGGAGAACACGCCGGTCGCCGCGATGCTCGAGCCGTCGAGGCGCATTCACGGCGTGCAGTTTCACCCGGAGGTGGCGCACACGCCGTTCGGCGCCGAGCTCCTGCGCCGCTTCGTGATCGACGTGTGTGGATGCGAGGGCCTGTGGACGTCTCAGTCCTACATCGCGGAGGCAGTGCAGTGGGTCCGCGAACAGGTGTGTGAGGCCGGGGTCGTATGCGGCGTGTCGGGCGGTGTCGACTCCTGCGCGGTGGCCGCGCTGGTGCATCGGGCGGTCGGTGAGCAGCTCACCTGCATCTTTGTGGACCATGGCCTGCTGCGCCAAGGCGAGGCCGAGCAGGTGCAGCGCGACTTCGCCGACGCGCTCGGCTTGCGGCTTATCGCCGTGAACGCTGGCGACCGGTTCCTGGGCGCGCTGGCGGGCGTGGTGGACCCGGAGCACAAGCGTCGGATCATCGGTGAGCAGTTTGTGCGGGTCTTCGAGGAAACCGCCGAGAATCTACATGGCGTGCAGTTTCTGGCGCAGGGCACGCTCTATCCTGATGTGATAGAGAGCGGGACAGGCACGGCAGCCAAGATCAAGACCCACCATAACGTGGGGGGACTACCGGAACGGATGCGGCTGAAGGTAATCGAGCCCATCCGGTACCTGTTCAAGGACGAGGTGCGTGCCGTCGCCGCGGACCTTGGTCTGCCCGAGAGCATCGTGTGGCGCCACCCATTTCCCGGTCCCGGCCTTGCGGTGCGGATAACAGGAGAAGTGACGCGAGAGCGCTTGTCCATCCTGCGCGCTGCGGACGCCATCTTCATCGATGAGCTTCGGCGCGCAGGCCTCTACCGCCAGGTATGGCAGGCATTCGCCGCGCTACTGGCAGGAGTGCGAAGCGTTGGCGTGATGGGGGACGGCCGGACGTACTGGCACCCGGTCGTCCTGCGGGCGGTGACGAGCGACGACGCGATGACCGCCCACTGGTCGCACATCCCGTACGACGTGCTGGAGCGCGTCAGCAACCGCATCGTGAACGAAGTGCCAGGCGTGAATCGTGTCGTCTACGACATTAGCACCAAGCCGCCAGCCACCATAGAGTGGGAGTAGGTGACCGGTCCCGGCTCCTCAGGTGCTCGGCTGGACGCGCTGATCTCAGCGGACGCCATCGCTGCCCGCGTGGCGCGGCTCGGGGACCAGATCGGGGTCGACTACCAGGGATGCGATCTAGTGGTCGTGGGCGTGCTCACGGGAGCGGTGGTCTTCCTGGCCGACCTGGTGCGCCGCATCCCGCTCCCGATGGAGATCGACTTCGTGGCGACATCATCGTATGGCGCCGCGACGGCGGCTACCGGCGAGGTCCGCCTGCTTAAGGATCTCAGCCATCCTATCGACGGCAAGCATGTACTGCTGGTCGAGGACATCGTCGACACCGGGCTGACGCTTCGCTATCTCGTCGGCCTCCTGCGCTCTCGGGGCCCTGCCAGCGTGCGCACCTGCGCCCTTCTGGACAAGCCCGCACGGCGCCGCGTGGACCAACATGCCGACTACGTAGGTTTTGCGATCGAGGACCGCTTCGTGGTGGGCTACGGCCTCGACTTGGCCGGCCTCTATCGCAACCTGCCGTACATCGGCGTGCTGAAGCCAGATGGTCCCGCGGCCTGACTCTGACCGGAGCACTCTCTGATGGCAGCTGAATCACCCCCTCCGCCGCGAGCTGCACAGCGCGGCGAGACACGCTCTGCTCGCACGCGGCGACCGGCCGGCGCGACATCCGCCCGCAAGAACGGGGACAGCATGGTGAGACCTATGCGCAGACTACCACAGGCGGAGCCGTTGGCCCGTCGCCAGGAAGTCGAGGAGAAGGGGCTGATCGCCGCTGACCTCGAGGGCAAGTCGACGGAGGAGCTGCAGAACATGCTCCGCGAGATGGGGGTGCAGGGCGATCCGTCCCTGCGACGCGAGGACCTCGTGCGCCGCGTGGTCGAGGTTCACGCGGACCGGAACGGCGTACAGGTTGCGTCGGGCGTCCTTGAGATACTCTCGGAGGGGTGGGGGTTCCTGCGCAGGAACAACCTGACGCCCAACGCCGACGACATCTACGTCTCGCAGACGCAGATCAAGCGGTTCGCGCTGAAGACCGGTGATCTGGTGAGCGGGCAGGTGCGCCCGCCGAAGGAGTCCGAGAAGTACTTCGGCCTGCTGCGCGTCGAGCACGTCAACGGTCTGGACCCTGAGACCGCGCGCAACCGGCCCAGCTTCGACGACCTGACCCCGATCTACCCGAACGAGCGCCTGATCCTGGAGACCACTCCGGAGGCGATCTCGGGCCGGCTTATCGACCTGATCTCTCCCGTCGGCAAGGGCCAGCGCGGAATGATCGTGGCGCCCCCCAAGGCAGGCAAGACGACGCTGCTGAAGACGGTCGCCAACGCGGTTGCAGAGAACCACCCGGACATCGTCCTGCTGGTCCTGCTGATCGACGAGCGGCCAGAGGAGGTCACCGACATCCGCCGCTTCGTCCGTGGCACCGTGGTGAGCTCCACCTTCGACGAGACGCCCGAGAACCACATGCGGGTGGCGGAGATGGTGCTGGAGCAGGCCAAGCGCTTGGTGGAGTCAGGCCGCGACGTCGTCGTGCTGATGGACAGCCTTACCCGCTACACGCGGGCCAGCAACCTGACCGTCAACCCCAGCGGGCGTACGCTCACGGGCGGCCTCGACCCGGCGGCGCTCTACCGACCGAAACGTTTCTTCGGGGCAGCGCGTAACATAGAGGAAGGTGGCAGCCTGACCATCCTGGCGACCGCGCTGGTCGAGACCGGCAGCCGGATGGATGACCACATCTTCGAGGAGTTCAAGGGTACCGGCAACATGGAGCTGGGCCTCGATCGGGCTCTCGCGGACCGGCGGATCTTCCCGGCCGTGGACATCGTTCGCTCCGGTACCCGGCACGACGAGTTGCTCTACGACGAGGAGACGATCCGCCGATTGACGCAACTGCGCCGCATCCTGAGTGGCCTCTCGGATGAGGAGGCTACCGGGCTTCTGCTAGACCGGCTCAAGCACACGAAGTCGAACCGCGAGTTCCTGAAGATGGTCGACCGCACCATGAAGACGGAGGGGGCCTGACGAGTGGGCGCGGTGGTGTGGGCGTCGCTCGGAGGTTGACCTGTGGGGCACGACTTCAAGGACCTCTTTCCCGACTGGGAGCCCGAAGAGCACCGCGAGGGCGCGGAGGGCGCCAATCCCGGTGAGCTGGAACCAGAGAACCGACAGCCTCGCCAGCTCTTTGAGAAAGAGGTGAAGGTGGTCGGTGTGTTCGAGCACCCGGACCCGACCTCCGGTGGCATTGGCCAGGCCTTTGTGCTCCTCCAGGACCGCAAGGGGCGCAAAGTGCCCATCTACATTGGCCCCTTCGAAGCTCGAGCCATCATGATGGCCGTCGATGGCGAGAGCTCGGACCGCCCCATGACACACGACCTGGTGAAGCTCCTGCTTGACCGTCTCGGCACGCAGGTCGAGCGCGTCATCATTGATGACCTGTTCGGCGAGACGTTCTACGCCAAGATGCTGCTCAAGGGCGCCGCAGGCAACCACGAGGTGGACTGCCGCCCGAGCGACGCCGTTGCCATAGCGCTCCGCATGCGAGCGCCGATCTATATGGCGGAGTCGGTCCTCGAGTCGGTCGACCGCAAGTCCTAGACCCATCCTCTCCGGGCCCCGCTCATCGTGCCGAATCGGTCCATGGTGCGCAGCCGTGCCGCGAAGGGCGATCTGGGCGCGTCGGCGTTCGGGCCCGACGCTTCGTGGACTGGGCCCTCCATCGGCCGCTCCTTCCTGGCTCCTCGCGCCGTCTTCCAGCGCCCCCGGCAGGAATGCCGCGGCGCGGTCGCTGAGTATGGGCGGAACGCGGCGGGCGACCCGTCGCCTGGTCGCACTCCCGCAACGGAAAGGTACTCGACATGGCCCTGAAGGTAGGCATCGTCGGCGCACGTGGCATCGGCATGACGCACGCGGAGGCCTACAGCAACTGCTCCCTGGGCGAACTGGTGGCAATCTGCGATGTGGTCAAGGACCGGGCCACGGCGGGGGCGGACAAGTACGGCACTCGCGCCTACACGTCGGTCGCGCAGATGCTGCGCAACGAGCCCGAGATCGACATCGTGGACGTGTGTACAGGCGGGTACGAGAACGGCAGCTGGCACTTCGAGCCCGTGATGGAGGCGATCGCCGCCGGCAAGCACGTGCTCGTGGAGAAGCCGATCTCCAACGACATCGGCGAAGCCCGTCAGATGGTGGCAGCGGCGGCCGAGAACAAGGTCTACCTGGGCTGCAACCTGAACCACTTCTTCACACCGCCAGCGGAGAAGGCGAAGGAGTACATGGACAGCGGCCAGGTCGGCGAGCTGGTCTACTGCCTGCACAAGATGGGCTTCTCGGCAGGCGAGGGGACGTACAGCCCGACTGCGTCGTCGCGCTTCCGAGGCTTCCCTTACGCGCACTTCAAAGCGTTCCTCACCCACCCCTTCAGTGTGATGCGGCACTTCTGCGGCGACATCACCCACGTCCAGGCATTCGTCAACCGCCCGTGGTTCCGGCGCAAGGCGAGCGACGTCATGCTGTCGACGGTCAGCATCCACGTTCGCTTCGCCAATGACGCCGTCGGCTACCTTCTGAGCCAGCGCGGCGACGCCACCTACGGCCTCGGCGGCTGGTGGAGCGTGGAGGTTGCTGGCACGCTCGGCACGTTCTGCATTGAGAACTGCATCGAGAAGCTCACGTTCTGGCCTGCGCCGAGCCCCAGCAACGCTGGCGACCCCAGCAAGATGTCGGGCGGCGGTTCGCGGGACCCGGAGGTCACTAACTCGGGCATCGTGGATTTCAGCCAGACCTTCTCGCGCCGCATCCACGCGTTCCTGGAGGATGTGACGAACGGCGTCCCTCTCGAAAGCGTGCGCGCCTCCGGCCACGACGCGCTTGCCGTCCTCGAGTACACGTGGGCGGTGATCGAGTCCTACGAGCAGGGAGGCGTGCTGGTTCGGCCGCATCCGCTTCCTCCGCTCCACGGCGATCCCGCCTCTCTGCTCGACTGAGCAACCCGCAGGGCAGTGGGGGGCTGTCTACGCAGTCCCCCCGCGGCCTCGGTCTCGCCTCCTGTCCCGCCCGACAGTGGGCGGCCGCGACTGCTGACACTGGAGCGAGCCCACGACCACGGGAATCACCAGTCACGGCACCGCCGTGCAACATAATATGCATTATCGGACGTTTGCTGCAGGCTGGGGCGATGGGTGTTGACCAGGCGCCGGGAGTGCTCTGGACCCGGAACGGGTCGCCGGTGCGCCAGCGAGGCCTGACCGTCCTCTTCGACGGGCGCCTCACAAGCCAACGCGCCGCGCGGGCTGCTCGCCCGTGCGGCGCGTCGCATTCCCGGCAGTGAACCGGGTGCCTCTAGTCCTTCGCGCCGGCCGGAGGGCCGGGCAGGTGCGACACGCTCTGCTGGAGCTGCTTCACCTTGGCGTAGCAGTCGTCCAGGATCTCCGATACCGAGCGAAGCGTCGGATCGATCGCCCGCTCCGCCAGCCGCCATCGCCATGCGTAGGCCATCATGGCGATTCCTGCGGCAGCAGCTATGATGCCTATGACGATGGAAGTGGTCCGATGGTCCTTGTCCACGAGTACCTCACGAAGTGCTGACCGACGCTGTGCCGTCCACGAAGCAGGCCGCTCCCCGGGCTAGATCTCGATGCGGCGCTCGCCGCCATCCTCTTCGAGCGACTTGAAAATGCGCTTGATGAACATGATCAGTTCCATCGGGTTGAACGGCTTAGTCAGGTAGCAGTCCGCTCCCGATTGCCATCCGCGGAACACATCGGCGTCCTGCGCCTTCGCGGTGAGCATGATCACGGGGATGTCGCGAGTCGAGGGATTCCTCTTCAGCGCTTGGAGGACCTCAAAGCCGTCCATGTACGGCATCATCACGTCGAGCACGATCAGGTCAGGCTGCTCGGAGCCAACCTTCTCGAGCGCCTCCTTGCCGTCGAAGGCCGTTACGACGGTGTAACCCTGGCGCTCCAGGTTCACCTGTACCAGTCGAACGATGTGACGCTCGTCGTCGACCGCCAGAATCTTCTTCGCCATGCTCGCTGATATCTCCCTTCAAGCTCGCCGGAGGCGTTGGCGCACGTTCACACGCATCAACAGCCCGTCTTCCGCGTTGACGACGCACTGGCAGGGTCACCGCGGAAGTATATCACATGGGCATACCCCTGTCAACGCGAACCAGAGCCGACCGCCGCGTACCGCGCGAGGAGCACTCCCGCACGCTCCAACTCCCATCCTGTCAGCTCACCCTCGTGCAGCGGCACACCAAGGGTGTGCCGGTAGCCGTCCACTACCGCCTGCTCCACCGCGCTCGGATCGATGTGCTCCAAAGGATAGCGAAGGCAAGCCGGCGTGCCGAGGAACACGCGGCCGGAGTCCACCTGGGGCTTCTGGTGGACGACCGAGGCTTGCAGAAGCACCGCGCCGGCGCGCTGGCGCATGGCTGCACCCGCCAGCTTACTGCCGTCCGCCGCCACAAGATCGGCCGCCGAGCGCACGGCGAAGCAGTCGCCCGCGTGCTCCGATCGGCGCTCCGCCGGCGGTGGCGCAGCGCTGACGTTGAGCGCGCGAAGACCGTGGACTAGGCCCTCCAAGAGCGCCCTGTACGTCGCGATGATCCCCTGATCCCCTGCCCCAAGATGGCTCCGGCGGGCGGCAATCGACAGCGTCTGGTCGCCGCCATGGAGCACCCCGCGGCCTCCAGTGGGCCGGCGCACGACCGGCACGCCGAGTGTCCGGCATAGCTCGGCGTCCACGGTGCGCGCGATGGACTGAAACCGGCCAACCGACACGGCGACGCTTGACCACCGGTACAGGCGCAGCGTAGGCGGCGCGAGGCCGGACGTTGCGGCATCGAGCATTGCCTCGTCCGCCGCCATGTTCCACGCTGGCGAACCGGCATCGTGGATGATGAGCCGCCACTCCGGCCGGCGTGCGGCCGTCTCTACTACCTGACGCACATCGAATCCCCCATCGGCCCGCCAGCGCGCCGGCGATCACTGGCCACTCGAGCCCCAGCGCACGTCGAGCCGCTTCACAGCCGCCGTCTCGTCCGGCCGGCGCACCGGGGTGGAGTACGGAGCCCCGCGAACGACCTCCGGATCAGTCTCCGCTTCCGCGGCGATGGCGATCAGTGCGTCACAGAAGGCGTCAATGGTCTGCTTGCTCTCCGTCTCGGTCGGCTCGATCATCAGCGCCTCAGACACGATGAGCGGGAAGTAGTTGGTCGGCGGATGGAAGCCGTGGTCCATCAGCCGCTTGCTCACGTCCATGGCGCGGACGCCGAACCGGCGCTTCAGCCGCGAAGCGGAGGCAACTACCTCGTGCATGCACAGCCGATTGTGCGGGATCTCGTAGGCGCCCCCGATGCGCGCGCGCACGTAGTTCGCATTGAGCACGGCGTGCCGGGCCACCTCGCGAAGGCCGTCGGGGCCCAGAGAGCGGATGTACGCATAGCCGCGCACTGCATTGAGGAAGGCTCCGTAGAACGAGTGGACGCGCCCAACGGACAGCGGGCGGTCGTGGCAGAGGTCATACAGAGCGTTGCCCCGCCGCACCACCACAGGCACTGGCAGGAACGGTTCCAGCACGCTCCCGACCGCGATGGCGCCACATCCGGGTCCTCCCCCGCCGTGCGGTGTGCCGAAGGTCTTGTGCAGGTTGAAGTGCATCACGTCGAAGCCCATCTCGCCCGGGCGCGCGACCCCGAGCAGGGCGTTCATATTGGCTCCGTCGCAGTACACGAGTCCCCCCGCGTCATGCACGACTGCGCATATCTCAGCGATGCGGGACTCAAACAGGCCCAGCGTGTTGGGGTTCGTCAGCATCACTGCCGCCGTATCGGCCCCCACCAGCTCGCGCAGGTGACGCGTGTCCGACAGGCCGTCGGCGTCGCTTGTGATCGGGCGCACCTGGAACCCGCAGAGCGCGGCGCTCGCGGGGTTCGTGCCGTGCGCCGAGTCAGGGATGAGCACGGAGGTGCGCTCCATGTCGCCTCGGGAGCGGTGGTAGGCGCGCACCATCATGAGGCTCAGGGTCTCGCCGTGGGCGCCGGCAGCGGGCTGGATGGTCGCTGCGGCCATGCCGGCAACCTCGGCCAGGAAGCAGTTCAGCTCGTACATGAGCTGGAGCGCCCCCTGCACGGCTGCGGGCGGCGTCAGCGGATGCAGCCGCGCCCACCCCGGGCTACGAGCCGCGCACTCGTTGGCACGCGGATTGTACTTCATGGTGCACGAGCCGAGCGGGTAGAAGCCGGCATCGATACCGTAGTTCCGCCGCGACAGCGCGGTGTAGTGCCGAACGACGTCCAGCTCGGATAGCTCTGGCAGCGGCAGGTCCGTCCGGAGCTCAACCCCAGGGAGCATCTCCTCCAGAGGCCCCAACGGGCCCTGCGGCGACGGCGGGCGTACGCCGCGGCGGCCCCGCACGCTCTTCTCGATCAGGACGGGCTCGCTACGATGCCCCGTCGCCTGGGGTGCGGAGCTATCACTCATCGCGTCAGTTCCGCGACGGCCTGCGCTAGCCCATCAATCTCCTCACGCGTGCGGTTCTCCGTGGCACACACCAGCCAGCATCCGTCCAGCTCGTCGTAGGCGCTGCCAAGGTCGTACCCTCCGAGGAAGCCACGCTGGAGCAGGCGGCGGTTGAGCTCCGCCACCCCAAGGCGGCCCGGCGGCCGAACCGCCACCTCCCTGAAGAACGGCCGCTCGAATGCGCGCCGAGCGCCCACCTGCGTGAGGGCGTCCACCATGCTGTGGGCATTGCGGAGGCACGCGGCAGCGACTTCGCGCAGCCCCTGTGGCCCCAGGACGGCCAGGTGGACCGAGGCCGCCAGCGCCAGCAGCGCCTCGTTGGTGCAGATGTTGGAGGTGGCCTTCTCGCGCCGGATGTCCTGCTCGCGCGTGCGCAGCGTCATGGTGTACGCCCTGCGCCCATCCAGGTCCGTCGTTGCCCCCACGATGCGCCCGGGCATCCTCCGCGCGAGCTCGCGTCTCGTCGCGAAGAAGCCCAGCATGGGCCCGCCGAAGCCTGGAGAGCACCCGAGGCCCTGCCCCTCCCCCACCACGACGTCCGCGCCGTAGTCCCCCGGTGGCCTGAGAAGAGCGAGCGCGATGGGGTCAGCCACCACGATGAGCATGGAGCCAGATGCGAGCGATGCCTCACGCGCGGCCGACAGATCCTCGATGCAGCCCAGGAAGTTCGGATTCTGCACGACGACGGCGGCGAGCGGTGCGCCCCCGTCGGGCATCTGGGTGGCGCCCTCCGCGTGCGCCAGCTCCCGGACCTCGACGCCCGAGGACTCCGCATAGGTGCGCAGCACATGGCGGTAGTGTGGGTGTACTAGACGCGACACCCCGATCACCCGGCTGCCCTTCACCTCACAGGCCATCAGGCATGCCTCAGCCATGGCGGTCGCTGCGTCGTACATGGACGCGTTGGCGATCTCCATACCCGTGAGCGTGGCGACCAGCGACTGGAACTCGTAGATCGCCTGCAACATGCCCTGGCTCATCTCGGGCTGATAGGGTGTGTACGATGTGAGGAACTCGCCGCGTGAGATGAGTGCGTCGACCACCGCAGGCACGAAGTGATCGTAGACGCCCGCCCCCAGGAAGCAAGCGTGGGTGTCCATCGTCACGTTGTCTGAGGCAAGGCGCTCCAGGTGGCGGAGCAGCGCTCTCTCATCGAGCGCCGCCGGCAACGCAAGTGGCCGCGCCATTCTCAGGGGCTCAGGGATCGGCTCGAAGAGGTCATCGATCGAGTCGACCCCGATGGCGGCCAGCATCTCTGCCCTCTCGCGGTCGGTGTGTGGGATGAAGCCCACCGTCAGGCCTCGGACACCATGGCTGCGTACTGCTCAGGAGTCATCAGGCCCTCGACCTCCTCCGGGGCGCTCAGGCGGATGCGGACCAGCCAGCCAGCACCATACGGATCCTGGTTAACCGTGTCGGTTGCGTCGCCGATGCCTGTGTTGGCCTCGATCACTTCGCCGCTCACCGGGCTGACCAGGTCCGAGACCGCTTTTACCGACTCCACCGTGCCAAATGCCTCATCCTGCGCGATGCGGCGTCCGACATCGGGCAGTTCGAGGTAGACGATGTCACCTAGCTCCGCCTGCGCATGGTCGGTGATGCCGACCACCGCGACATCGCCCTCGAGCCGGACCCACTCATGGGACGTGGAGTACTTGAGACCACCGGGCGTACTGGTCATACACATGGCTCCTTTGCCGGCCGCCGGGCACGGCGAAGATAGGCGGCACGAGAACGGTTGCTGCGCCCCATCAGCCACACGGCGTGCAACCTACGAGCGCGGTAGCAGGTCCTTGCGCGCCACGACGGTCACCCTGTGGCGATCTGCCCGCACATGCATCGACAGCACGGAACCGGCGCGGGCGTGCCGCCGCGCCACGTAGGCCATGCCGCACCCGCGCTCCCGCACAGGCGAGAAGACACCGGATGTCACGATTCCAACCGGCTCGTCGCCAGTCGCCAGAGTATACCCTTGCCGTGGTACGACGCGGCCCGACCCCACAATGCCCACGAGTCGCCTCTCCGGCGCTGACTCCTTCGCCGCAGTAATGCGATCGCGCCCGTGAAACGGCCCCTTCTCCAGGCGCACTACCCACATGAGGCCGGCCTCCACTGGCGTGGTGGTCTCGTCGATCTCATGCCCGTAGAGCGGGTAGCCGGCCTCCGCGCGCAGCGTGTCGCGCGCCCCCAGGCCGCAGGGCGTCGCGCCATGCTCCAGCAAGGCGCGCCACAGTTGCTCGGCGGCGTCCGCAGGCGCCAGCACCTCGAAACCATCCTCGCCGGTGTAGCCGGTCCGACACCAGATCGTGTCCGCGTCTGGTCTCCGGTAGAAGGCGAACCTCTCCACTCCGGAAAGAGCGGCGTCGGTAGCACGCTCTGTGAGGTCAACTGCCAAGGGGCCCTGAACCGCCACCATCGCGGTGTCCGGCGTGATGTCAGAGATCCTCACCTCCGCGCGGGCATGCGCCTTGAGCCAGGCCAGATCGCGCGTGGTGTTCGCGGCGTTCACCACCAGCAGGAACGAGTCGCCCGCGAGCCGGTAGATGATTAGGTCGTCGATGATGCCGCCGTCGTGGTTCGTCAGCAGCGTGTAGTGAGCACGTCCCGGCTCAAGCCCGCGCACGTCGTTCGTGGTGGCTTTGTCCAGCAGCTCGATCGCACCGGGCCCCGACACCTTCAGGCGGCCCATGTGGCTGATGTCGAAGACGCCGCAGGCCGACCGGACCGCACGCGCCTCCGGCAGCACGCCCGCATACTGGACCGGCATGTCCCACCCGGCGAATGAGGTCATCCGAGCGTTCAGATCGACGTGTCGAGCATGGAGCGGCGTGCGCCGCACAGCCTCAGCTGCTCCCATCCTCTACCCCCTGCGGTGCGCAGCTTTCTACCGGCAGCGACACGCGTGCCTCCAGCCGGACCTGCCCCCGCTCCAGATGGACCGCGGTTGCCCGGAGCTTCATGCTGGTCCGCAGATCGCGGCCCAGGTCGATTACCGGGTTCATCGGCGCCACGAGGCCGGCGCTCGCGGCCTCGTCCAGCAGCAGGCCGTTCAAACGCACGGAGGGCCGGTCTACCGCAAGGCGCGCGCCGTCCAGCAGGGCGAGACGCCCCGTCACCTCAACCCGCGAACGGGCGCCGAGAAGCTCGACGTCCGCCGAGACCACGAGCCGATCCGGCGTCACGCGCGCCACAACGTTGCGGGAGGCGCGAAAGCGCCGCGAGGCCAGCCTCGCGATCAGGTCCTCTCCCACCATGATTGATGCCACGCCCTCGCCGGCCGCGCGCACCACGATGCGGTCGCGCATGAGCGCTCCCACGTCGACCCACGCGTCCGAGAAGTGCGCCTGCATCCGATCCACCTCCAGATCGCCGGCGGCGCTCTCCCTGAGGTCGAGCCGGATCGAGCGCACCCGGGCGGACAGTCCCGCACCGGGCCGGACGACGAGTGGCGCGCTGTCGAGCGAAGCGCCCGAACCGCCGACACGCACCACGGAGGCGCGGCCAAACAGCATTCCGAGAGGCCCAGCCTGATCGATCCGCACCCGCAGGTCGTGCGTGCGAAGGTCGCGCCGGAGCTGCCGCTCCGTTGCCCGCTGAACGCGTTCACTCGCCAGGCCGCTGATGAGCGCAGCCGCAAAGAACCCTACCACCAGGTCTCGTACAGTGTCACTCACCGAGGTAGGCCTCGCGCACCTGCCGGTCATGCAGCAGCTCGTTCGCAGGCCCCGCCATCACCACGCGGCCCGTCTCAAGAACGTACGCCCGCGAAGCCACATGGAGCGCCTGGTAAGCGTTCTGCTCGACAAGCAGAATGGTCACGCCTTGCCGGTTGATGTCCCGCACTATCTCGAAGATCTGTCGGACCAGAACGGGGGCAAGCCCCAGCGACGGCTCGTCGAGCATCAACAGGCGCGGACGGCCCATGAGAGCGCGTCCGATCGCCAGCATCTGCTGCTCACCGCCCGAGAGCGTGCCGGCCGGCTGGCGAGAGCGCTCCTTCAAACGCGGAAACAGACCAAACACGCGCTCGCGGTCCGCCTCGACCCGTGAGCGCTGGCGATGGTGTATGTACGCGCCGAGATCGAGGTTCTCGTTCACGCTGAGGTTGGCGAAAACGCGCCTGCCCTCAGGCGACTGACAGATGCCCCGCTCCACACGCTCGTGGGTTGCCAGACCTTCCACATCTTCGCCATCGAACCACACGGAGCCCGATCGAGCGCGCACCAGTCCTGAGATGCAGCTGATCGTGGTGCTCTTGCCCGCGCCGTTCGCGCCGATCATGGCAACGATCTCGCCTGCCTCGACGGTCAGGTCGACGCCATCGAGGGCGCGAATGGCGCCGTAGTAGACCGTAACCCCGGTGAGCGTCAGCACGGCTCCGACTCCTCGCCGAGGTACGCCGCGATCACCCGCGGGTCGGAGCGTATCCGCTCGGGCCGGCCCTCAGCGATCACCTGACCGTAGTCCAGCACGTAGATGCGCTCGCAGATGCCCATAACAACGCGCATGTCGTGCTCGATCAACAGCACCGTGACTGAGAAGTCGCGCCTGATGGCGTGGATCAGCTCCATCAGCTCCTGCTTCTCGGCCGGGTTCATCCCCGCCGCGGGTTCATCGAGCAACAAGAGCTTGGCATCTGTTGCCAGCGCCCGAGCAATCTCGAGGCGGCGCTGAACACCGTACGGCAGATCGCCGGCGGGGGCCGCGGCAACCGAGGTCAGGTCCAGGGCTCCCAACAGGGCGCGCGCCTTCTCCGTCAGCACGGCATCATTGCGCATGGCATGCGCAGTCCGGAGCAGGCAACTCCAGAACCCGGCCGTTGTGCGCACATGCGCCGCCACGCGCACGTTGTCCAGCGCAGACAGCCGGCGGAAGAGCCGGATGTTCTGGAACGTCCTGGCGATCCCCAGATGGGCAGCCTGGTACGGCCGCATGCGCCGCAGTCTGCGACCATCGAATTCGACGTGGCCCTCGGTCGGCGGGTAGACCCCGGTCAGGAGGTTGAAGACCGTCGTCTTCCCTGCGCCGTTCGGCCCGATCAGACCCAGCAGCTCACCCTCCCGGACATCGAGGTTCAGCCCCGAGACCGCCGCGAGCCCTCCAAAGCGCTTTGTGATGCCGCGCGCCGACAGGAGGACCTTCATCACCTCGTCCCCGGCGATCCGGTCTGCCGGCGCCGGAACAGCGTGGCGTAGCCAAGCTCTCGGGTGCCAAGGATGCCGTGCGGCCGCGTGAGCATCAGCAGCACCAGCAGCGTCGAGAAGATCACCAGCCGGTAGTCCTTCATGAACCGAAGCATCTCGGGCAGCGCGACCAGCAGGAATGCGGCGAGGGTCGCGCCCGTAACGCTTCCGGTTCCGCCAAGCACCACCATCGTGGTGATGATGATCGAGGTGTCTATCCCGAAGACGTCCGGACTGATGCCGGTCATGATGTGGGCGTAGAGCACGCCGGCCGCTCCGGCGAAGGCCGAGCCAAGCACGAAGGCAGTCACCTTCACCCGAGTGGTGTTCACTCCCATGGCGTCTGCTGCGACCTCGTCCTCACGGACGGCAAGCCAGGTGAGCCCGCGCGTAGTGTTCATCAGGTTGCGCGACACGGCGATTACCAACACCAGGAACAGGAACACCCAGAAGACCGCCAGGTCACCCGTCGATGCAAGCGTTGGGATCCCGCTGAGTCCGCGCGCACCGCCCACCGCATCGATGTTCAGAAGGAGCACGCGGATGACCTCACCGAAGCCCAGGGTCACGATCGCGAGGTGGTCCCCCCTAAGCCGGAGCGATGGCAGACCGACGGCGGCGCCCGCTAGCGAGGCTGCCGCCATTCCAAGCGCGCACGCGATGAGAAGGTTCAGAGCGTCCCCTGCCGGTGTGCCCATCGCCAGCGCCGACGTGACGCGCACTGCGTGCGGCTGCCAGAGCATCGTCCAGGCGGCGCCCACATACGCCCCCACGGCGAAGAAGCCCGCATGCCCGATCGAGAACTGCCCGGTGATCCCATTTATGAGGTTGAGGCTGACCGCCAGGATGGCGTAGATGCCGCACTGTACCAGGACCTGGAGTACGTACGCCTCGATGGTGGCGGTCAACAGCCCGCTAAGGAGATATAGCGCCGCGACCGCGCCTGCGATGGATGCGACGCGCACCGCGAACCATGGCATCCGAGCGCCTACACCTTCTCTGGCACGTGCTGGCCCAGTAGCCCGGCCGGCCGCACCAGAAGGATGACGACGAGGACGCAGAATGCGATGGCGTCGCGGTAGGTGGAGAGGTGCTGCGACCCGGACACAAACGCCTCCGCCACACCCATCAGAACTCCCCCGAGCGCGGCCCCAGGGATGTTCCCTGCCCCGCCCAGTACCGCTGCGACGAAGGCCTTGATCCCCGGCAGAAGACCGAACATCGGGGTGATTTTCACATGCGTCAGCGCTGCGACCAGGAAGCCCCCTGCCCCCGCGAGTGCGCCGCCCAGAGCGAACGTGAACGCGATCACGCGGTCCGTGTCGATGCCCATCATCTTGGCCGCCTCGATGTCGTGCGAGATCGCGCGCATCGCCCGGCCTCGCCTGGTGTGCAGCACGATGTGCCGCAGACCGAGCATCAGGGCGATCGAGACCCCCAGGATAGCAAGCTGACCTATGCCCACGTGGATGCCGTCAGCCAGGGCGATTGAACTCTCCGGGAAGATGGTGGGGATGAACCGGGGGTCTGCGCCGAAGACCAGCAGTCCGCCGTTCTGAAGCACGAGCGACACGCCGATCGCAGTTATCAGTGCATTGAGGCGGGACGGCGACAGCACCGTCCGGCGCCGCAGCCAGGCGACCACCGGGCACAGCACGTGGCCGAGGGCGATGCCGCTCACGGCGTACACCGCCAAAACGACGGGGGCGCCTTGGTCGCTGACGGCGACCGCCAGGGGGATGGCCCCCACGAAGCCCCAGAAGCGTGCGTCCTGCCGGTTGAGGCCGTTTCGCAGCGGCCGGTAGGCGAATCGCTCGATCACCATGCCGAGCGCCGCGCAGACCGCCATCGCGATCGCCATCGCGATGATCGCGAGCGCGATGTTCGTCGTGACGGCATCGGGATGGGCGTTGAGGTCCTTGAAGGGCAGCCAGGCGGTACAGGCGTAGAATCCCACGAATGCGCCGACCATGTACACGTCGCCATGTGCGAAGTTGATCAGACGCAGCACACCGTACACCATCGTGTACCCGAGGGCGATCAGCGCATACAGGCTCCCGAGTTGCACACCGTAGATCAGCTGCTGGACGAACCACTCCATGCCTAGAGGCCGATCTGCTCCGGGCTGTAGGCGCGCTTCACCGTGAAGCGCTCGCCCACAACCTGCAGGATGAGGGCGTCCTTGCGCGCATTCCGGTTGGCGTCGATGGTTATCATCCCCGTCACCCCGGGGAAGTCGCGGGTCTGCGCAATCGCGTCACGCAGCGAGGGCCCGTCGAGAGCCTTGGCCCGTTGCATCGCGGACGCCAGCAGCTTGGCCGCGTCGTACCCGAGGGCCGCGAGCGAATCCGGTTTCGAGCCGTAACGCGTGGTGAAGCTGTTGATGAAAGCCTGCACGTGCGGCGAATCAAGCTCCGTCGAGAAGTGGTGGTTGGTGAAGGCGCTTCCCTCAAGCGCTCCTCCTGGCCCGCCGGCGCCTGCCACGAGCGTCGGCGAGTCCCATCCGTCGCCGCCAAGTAGCGGCGCAGTCAGGCCGATCTGCCGCGCGTGCCGCGCGATGGTGCCAACCTCGCTGTAGTAGCCGGGCACCAGGAGCACGTCCGGCCTCAGCGCCTTAAGGCTGTTGAGCTGTGCCTTGAAGTCCGCGTCCCCCTCCTGATAGCTCTGCTCGCCCACGATCTCGCCGCCGAGCCTTCGGAATGTCGCGGCGAAGCTGTCCGCCAAGGCCACGCTGTAGTCGTTCTTGATGTCGCGGAAGATCGCGGCTCTCCGCCAGCCCTGGTCCCAGGCGAAGTGCGCCTGCACCGCGCCCTGGAAGTCATCGGTGAAGCACACGCGGAAGATGTAGTCACCCTTCCGCGTCACCTCCACGTTCGTGGAAGCCGGGCTGATCATGGGCACCTGGTGTGACTGGCAGACCGGGGCGGCCGCGAGGCTCCGCGTGCTGGCGACCTCGCCCAGGACCGCGACAACCCGATCCTGAGTCACGAGCTTCGTGACCACGGTCCGGGCAACGTCAGGCTTGCTCGCGGTGTCTTCCGTTACCAGACGGATGCGCTTGCCGTTGACGCCGCCCGCGGCGTTCACTTCATCGATGGCGAGTTGCACACCACGGTGCGTCGATATCCCGAAGGTGGAAGTGGTGCCCGTGAGCGGCGTGAAATGACCCACTAGAATCTCGTCGCTGGGTGCAACGCTTCTCTGCCTGCAGCCGGCGACCACGATCACTGCTGCGAGGGCGACAACGAGCGCCACATGGGCGGGCCTCAATGGCATGGTACGAACTCCCCCAGACCGCATCGCTCAGTGCTCCAGCCGTCCTTCCAGGATCGCCTGACATACGTCGATCCGGCTGATCATACCGACAAGCCGCCCGCCGCTCGTGACGGGCACCCGCTTAATCCGGCGACCAAGCATGAGCCTGACGGCATCCATCACGTCCGCGCCTTCATCGACTGCCACCGCCGGCGCCGTCATCGTGTCGGAGACCCGAACTGCCCCCGCGTCGACCGGGCGCCCCGGCGCTTCAGGCAGCAGCCAGCCGACCACATCGTGCTCGGTCACGACACCCGCCAGGCGGTCCTCGCTGTCCAGTACCGGAAGTGCGCTTACCTGGTAGAGGTCCATCACATCGACCGCCTCAGCAAGGGTGGCGGTCGCCAGGATGGTGACTACGTGCGCCCTCATCACTTCCATGGCCTTCACGGCGCAACTCCGGTGGATGGTGTTCGAGCCATTGCCGGCGACGGCAGGCGCAGCGTCGGCTAGGGCAGCTTCGGCGGTTGGCGGCGCGAGGTCACGGGAAACCGGGGCGCGCAGGCCCGCGCCCCATCGCGATGCATTACGTTCCACCGTGAGGCGCCGCTTTCCTCCGCCGCGAAACTGCCGAACCGACACGCCAGCCCCAGAGCGCGGTGATCAGGAAGACGCCGGCGGCACCGGAGTATATGGCGGCGCGGACGATCTCCGGCTCGTACCGGAAGATGACGTCGTGCGTGCCGGCCGGAACTACCACGCCGCACAGCGCCCAGTTGGTTCTCTCCACTCGGGCAGGGCGCCCGGATACGACGGCGCGCCACCCCGGGTATGCCGCGGCGCTCCACACCAAGAAGGCAGGCGCGTCCCCCGTGTGGGCGAGAAAGTGCGCTGTGGTCGCGTCCGCTGCCCCAGGCACCACCCAGGCTTCCTCCATCGCACTGCCGGCAGCACGCTCATCGTGGCGGAGCCCCGGCGACCCGCTCACGGTCGCGACCGCGAGCGGGTCAAAGGCCGGATCGGCAAGCACGGCGAGCGCACGGTGCTGGCCATCTACGCGCACTGTACGGCGAACGAGCCACGCCCGGGCCGAGGTCGGCGTGATCCGAAAGGCGGACACTCCCCGCGCCTCGGCCGGCTGCAGCGCGCTCAGGGAGCACCGGGCGCCGTATGGGAGCAACAGCAGCCGAGCGTTCAACAACGATAGGAGCGGCGCCGCTCGTCGATCCAGGCGAGCGACCGCTTTGCGGCAGAGCGCCTCGACCTGGGTCACGGCCTGGATCGGCACAGGCTCATAGCCGCTGGCTTCAGCCACGCCGAAGCGCATGCCGGTGTTCGGCGTCAGGGTGTCCGTCAGCTCATGCGCGTACCGGGCGCTCTCCGGTCCGAAGTCGTCGTAGTTTAGGTACCGCGACCAAACGACCTCACGGCGCATCGACATGACCCGTCCTTCCCGCGGATCGGGCGCGAGGGCCAGCGCCCTCGGACGGTGGTCGAAGGCGCGCGCTGAGAGTGTGGGGTTCAGACCCGACGCGAACCACGCGACATCGATGAGGCACACTGCCGCGAGCGCCAGCCTGTAGCGTCGCGCCACCCCCCCGCCCCGCAGCGCTGCCATCCCTATCGCGCACAGCACAGCAAGCGCGAGGGTGGTTATCAGTGTAAACCTCGCGGGGTCGTGGAAGGCCGCGAGCCCCGGCAGGAGGATGTAGGCTACCGTGTACAGGCCTCCCTGGCGACCCATCGCCACGACAACCGACACGAACGCCACGATGGTCCAGAACGCCGCGCGACGCCGGGTGGATGCGCTGGTAGCTGCCCAGAGCGCCAGCGCAAACGGAACCAGGCCTATGTAGACGCACGGCTCCCACAGATTGCCGGGGCCCCAGTAGGAGCCGCTCGCGGGATGACCGAAGAACGTGGGCGCCACGAAGTTCACCAACTGGCCAGGGGTCAGCGTAAAGCGGTCGGCCTGCGCGAGCGTGAGGTCGCCGCGAGATGACAGCGCGAGCAGTTGGAGAGAAGGCAGCCAGTGCGCAGCGGAGGCCAGCAGGCCGAGCCCCACGCTCGCTCCGTAGGCTGCCAGGGCTCGACAGCATCCGCGGGCCCGTCCGCCTATCGCGCCCTGCCAGGCGACGTATGCCGTAGCGCACAGGAGCGCCATGTACGCCACCTGGCCATGACCCGCACAGATGAGCAGCGCCACCACGGCGGCGGCCGCTGCCACACTGCCGGCTCCTGGCCGCGTGACGAGGCGGTCGGCCGCGAGCAGCAGCCACGGCAGGTAGGCGATCGCCATCGTCATCGACGGAAACTGCAACCGCGAGATCAGGTATCCGCCCAAGCCGAAGCTGCACGCGGCGACCACGGCGCCGAGTCGGTCGCTCGTGAAACGGTATGCCAAGGCATAGGCGCCGACGAGCGCCAGAGCCACATGCATCAGGGCGTTCGCGGTAACAAAGGTCCAGGCTTGCACCACGGCGAGCGCAGCCATGCTCGGGTAGAATACCGGCGCCTGCGGGTTCCCGACGATGGGCTGCCCGCACAGCACCAGCGGATTCCAGAGCGGCAGGCGGCCGGCATACAGGCTGGAGCGGATATGCTCGAAGAGCGGCACGAAGTAGAGCGAGAGGTCGCCCCAGTAGAGCCGCTCACCGAGCAGCGCCATGCGGTGGAGCGCGGCCACCGCAACTAAGGCCAGCACCAGCAGAGGCACGGCGTGCCATCGCCAGGAGCGGGTGCCGGCCGTCTCCGTCATCGCGCCGGTGCCTCCGCGATGTCAGCGGGAGTGACCGCGGCGCTGTCCACGGAGGAGGCGACCATAGTGGCAACGATCGGCATCATCGGGGGCACCGGGCTGGAGAACGCGCGCCCGATGGAGCGACAGGCTCTCACCGTGGCGCGCACCGCGTTCGGCGACGTGATGCTGTCGGAGGGCAGCACGGGCGGAGTGGACGTCGTCTTCGTCAGCCGGCACGGCGCGAGCCACGAGACGCTGGCGCACCATGTGAACCACCGCGCGAACATCGCAGCCCTCCGCGACCGAGGAGTCGAGCAGGTGGTGGCCGCCAACGCGGTGGGCTCTCTGCGACAGTCGCTACCGCCGGGACAGCTTGTCGTCCTCTCGGACTTCATAGACATGACCCGTCGCCGGCACGAGCCACTCGATCCGCACAACGTCGGCCACCTCGACTTCTCCGCGCCGTACTGCCCGCGCCTCCGCGCAGCCTTGATGCGGGCTTCCGAGACGCTTTGCCTGGACGTGGAGCGCGCCGCAGTGTACCTGAGTGTAGACGGCCCGCGTTTCGAGACACCCGCCGAGGTGCGCGCATTCGCGCTCCTCGGAGCGGACGTCGTGGGCATGACGGGCCTGCCGGAAGCGGTGCTCGCGCGCGAGGCGGGGCTATGCTACGCGGCGGTCGCGATCGTCACCAACCTTGCCGCCGGCCTGTCCCACGGCATCGTGGCCCATGAGCGGGTTGCGGTCACGGCCGAGCGCTCGGCTCCAGCGATCTGGGACCTCGCAGTGAGCGCGGCAGCAATCGCCGACCGGGCAGCGTGCTGCCGGCATAGCCCCTGAGAACGGCTACTCCCTCGCCGCGGCGCGGGCGGCCTCTATCTGCTGCTTGTAGTCGTCGCCCAGAAGGTTGTTGAACTCCGTGACACTGGACGCCTTCTCGAGCGCCTCCTCGTACCTAACCAGTCGCCTCTTGACGAGGTCGGTGAGCGACTGATCGAGCGTCTGCATACCATGGCGCTGCCCCGTCTGCAGCAGCGATGTGATCTGGTAGGTCTTGTTCTCACGCACCAGGTTGCGGACCGACGCCGTGGCAACGAGCGTCTCGAAGGCGGCGATGCGACCCAGACCGTCAGCCCGCTTCACCAGCGTCTGCGAGATGACGCCCACGAGGTTCACAGCCATCTGCATGCGCACCTGCTGCTGCTGGTGGGTCGGGAACACGTCGATCACCCGATCCACCGTCTGGACCGCGTCGGTCGTGTGGAGGGTGCCGAAGACTAGGTGTCCGGTCTCAGCCGCCGTGATCGCGAGATGGATCGTCTCGAGGTCGCGCATCTCGCCGATCAGGATGACGTCCGGGTCCTGCCGCAGCACAAACTTGAGCGCGTTCGCGAAGGAGAGCGTATCGCTGTCCAGTTCGCGCTGGTTGATCAGAGCCTGCTGGTCGTCGTGTATGAACTCGAGCGGGTCCTCCACGGTGACGATGTGCAGCGGGTAGTTCCGGTTGATGTAGTCGATCATAGCGGCTTGGGTCGTGGACTTCCCGGAGCCGGCTGGGCCCGTGACCAGCACCAGACCGCGCGGCCTCTCCGCGAAGGACTTGCATACCGCCGGGAGGTTCAGGTCCTCCATCGTCTGGATGTGCAGCGGGATGACCCGGAACGCCACGCCGACCGCGCCGCGCTGAGCGTAGACGTTGCCGCGGAACCGAGCCAGTCCGGGAATCTCGTAGGCAAAGTCAAGCTCCAACTCCTCCTCGAAGCGGGCGCGCTGAACCTCAGAGAGGACGCTGTAGGCCAGCCAGCGCGTCTGGTCGGGCGTGAAGGGCTCGAGGTCGAGTTGCACCAGGTCGCCGAAGATGCGAATCAGCGGCGGGCTCTCAGCCTTGATGTGCAGGTCTGATGCCTGATGGTGCACGGTGGTGTACAGAAGCTGGTCGACGGTTACCATGCAGTGACCCTGTGATGTGGACCGCGCGACGAGAGATCTTGCGCGATGCGCGCGGCTAGTGCTGGGACGCCGCTGTTGAATCGGGCCGCAGAGCGCGCTCCAAGGCGCGCCGGTAGCGGCTCTCGAACTCGTGGGGATTGGATGACTTGGCCTGCGCGTCCTCGAAAGACACTGCGCCCTGGATGGCCAGCTTTAGCAGATGGGAGTCCAGGGTCTGCATACCGAACTGCGAACCTGTCTGAATGTCCGTGTACATCTGGTAGGTCTTGCCCTCACGAATGAGGGTGGAGATCGCCGGCGTTGCCACCATGATCTCGAAGGCGGCGGTGCGGCCCGTGCCGTCTGCCTTGGGCAGAAGGGTCTGAGACACCACCGCGCGCAGCGTCACCGCGAGCTGAGTCCGGATCTGCTGCTGCTGCTCTGGCTCGAATACGTCAATGATGCGGTCGACGGTCTGCGGCGCGTCCGTCGTGTGCAGAGTGGCGAACACGAGGTGCCCGGTCTCCGCCGCCGTGATCGCCAGGTGGATGGTCTCGAGGTCGCGCATCTCTCCGACCAGGATGATGTCGGGGTTCTGGCGCATGATGTGCTTCAGAGCACCCGCGAAGGAGTGCGTGTCAACTCCGATCTCGCGCTGATTGATGGAGGCGACCTTGTCGAAGTGCAGGTACTCGATCGGGTCCTCGACCGTCATGATGTGCCGCGGCTTGCGCTCGTTGATGTGGTCCACCATGGCGGCGAGCGTAGTCGACTTGCCTGAACCCGTGGGCCCGGTGACCAGGACGAGCCCGCGGGGCAACATGCACAGATCCTTCGCGACCGCTGGGATTCCCAGTTCGTCGATCGTCTTAATCCTGAACGGGATCACGCGCATCACGGCGCCAACATGCCCCTGCTGCCGGAAAATGTTCACGCGGAACCGCGCGAGCCCCGGCACCGCGTAGGACATGTCCAACTCCATGTTCTGCTCGAACCGTACGCGGCGCTCCTCGTTCATCGTCACGAAGACGAGGTCATACATGTCCGAATCGTTGAGCGGATCGATGTCCGGGATGCGCTTCAGGGCGCCATGAACGCGCATGATAGGCGGTTCGCCTACCCGAAGGTGCAGGTCGGAGGCATCGCTCTCCACCAACATGCGAAGCAGATCGTCGATTTGGTGCTGCACGGTGCTGGTTTCCCCGTTGGTCGTGCGACAGCATACGTGCGGTGGCCTGCCGATCTGGCAGACCGCCGCGATCGTGAGCTCCTGACTGCTCAGCGGCGGAGCATCTGGCGCATCTCTGTGTAGTTTCCCGCGTTCGCCAGCGCTTCCTCCGAAGAGATGAGCCCGGCGCGAACATACTTGTACAGACACTGGTTCATCGTCTGCATGCCCCAGTACGTCTCATCGCCGGCCTGACGGATCTGCGCGTACATATCCTCGGACTTGCCTTCCTCCAGCATCTTGGCGATGGTTGGGTTCACCACCATCACCTCGACCGCCGCGATGCGTCCACTCCCGTCCGCCAGGGGCAGCAGCTTCTGCGAGACAACGCCGCGGAGCGAGAGGGACAACCGCAGCCACAGCATGGGTCGCTCGTGTGGGGCGAACATGTTAGACAGGCGATCCAACGTCTCCGCGGCACTCGCCGTGTGGACCGTGGCGAAGACGAGATGACCGGTCTCAGCCGCCTGTAGCGCCACATTCATCGTCTCGATGTCGCGCATCTCACCGATCAGGATGACATCCGGCGCCTGCCGCAGGACGCGCCTAAGGGCCTCCTGGAACGAATGAGTGTCGATGCCCACCTCGCGCTGACTGACGATGCCTGCCTTGTCTTCGTACACGTACTCGATCGGGTCCTCGATCGTGACGATGTTCACCGGCTGCGTCTGGTTGATCAGATCGATGAGGGCGGCCAGCGTGGTCGATTTCCCGGAGCCAGTCGGCCCAGTGACAAGCACGAGACCGTTGCGGCTCCTGATAAACTCCGACAGCGTCTCCGGCATCCCGAGCTCTTGCAGGGTGCGGATCCGGAGAGGTATGAGGCGGTTCGCCATGCCGACAGATCCGCGCTGCTTGAAGATGCTGCTACGGATACGGCACGTATCGGCGAGCGTGAAGGCCAGGTCCATCTCGTGATGGCGGTCGAACTCCTCGATCTGCCGGCCGGTCATCTTGCTGTAGGCGAGCTGGCGCACCTGGTCCGGGCTCAGGGGTGCGAACTCCGTGTCGCGGACTCGCCCGTGCACGCGGAGTGCCGGTCGGGCGTTGCCGCGCAGGAAGAGGTCGGAAGCCTCCATCTCGTTCGCATGGTGGAGCATCGTGTCGAGATCGGGCATCCGCGGGTTCCTTTCTGTCAGTCGATTCGCCGGGAAGGACGTCGCCGGTGGGCGCCCCGGGTCGCGCGGCGGCAGAGCCAGAAGACCAGCGCGGCGGCGGCAAGCCCCCACGACAGAGCCACCGCTGCCCGCGCGAGCGCAGGAGACGGGTCTTGATCGGGCGCCCGCACGTCGGTCGCGGGCGCGGCCTCCTGTGTCAGCGGCAGGTTTGGCAAGGGGCCCCTGCCCTCCTGCCTCTCCAGCACATAATGATACGGTCCGCCCGCGCGCACGAGCCGGACAACGACCCCCTGGCCCTCGAACGTGCGCAACGGGCTCATGCCCGGGTCTGCGGGCGCAATGAACAGAACGTCCACCCGGCCAAACTCGCGCAGGAACTGCAGGAACGGCTGCAGCACCAGCCCGCCGCCAGCGATCAGAGGGGGGCCGACCACCGTGGCGGTGGCCACTGTCTGCTTGCCGAGCGGCCTGGGCGCCCCGAAGGCAGGATGCGTCGTGCCCGTCTCATCGCGCACCTCGACGCGCTCCAGACGCCAGCCGCCCGATTCCGCCACCGCTCCGAGCAGGGACCGCACGTCGGCGTGAGGCCGCGCTCGCGCCAGCGTGACAGCGATCGCGGCGCTATCGCGCGCCGGCGCCACGATGATGATCGCATCGGGCGAGCTCGAAGCGTTCTGCTGAGCGTCGACGACTTCGACTGACAGCAGCAGGCAGACCAGAGCCAGGACGGCTCCCGTCCCGGTCGCACTCACGCGTCGCCCCGGTGGCGCGCGGCTGCTTCCCGGTACAGGCGCACCGCTTCGAGGCGCTGCCGCGCATGGTCGACGACCGGCGCGGGGTAGTCGCGCCCGATCCGACAACCGGCGGCGGCCTGGTCGGAGGCCGACATCCGCCACGGCTCGTGGATCAGGCTGGTTGGCGCCCGCTCCAGTTCCGGCACGTACCTCCGGACGTATGCGCCATCCGGATCGAACCGCCTGCCCTGCACCACCGGGCTGAAGACGCGGAAGAACGGCTGCGCATCGGTGCCGGTGCCCGCTGACCACTGCCATCCGCCGTTGTTCGCGGCAAGGTCTCCGTCGGCAAGGTGGCGCATGAACCAGCCCTCGCCGCGGCGCCAGTCGACGAGGAGGTCCTTGCTCAGGAAGGACGCTGTCACCATACGTGCGCGGTTGTGCATCCACGACTCCGCGTGCAACTGCCGCATCGCAGCATCAACGAGAGGGTAGCCTGTTCTACCCTCCTGCCACGCCTGGCGCAACGCATCGTCGTCAGCCCAGGCGATGTCCCGCAGAGCGGGCCGGAAGCTCTCCTGTGCGACATGCGGATGGTGGTGGAGCACGTGGTGGTAGAAGTCGCGCCAGGCCAGCTCGCTCACGAACACACGCACCGACTCGCGTGCGACACTGTCCGTCGAGCTCGCGGCGCCCAGCGCGGTCCACACCACCTCGCGTGCGGAGATCGTGCCAACCCGGAGGTGCACCGAGAGCCGCGACGTCCCCTCCGCTGCGAGCTCATCACGGGTGGAAGCATAGCCACGGAGGCGCTGAACTACGAACCGCGCCAGGGCGGACCGGGCTGCTCGCTCTCCGGGCTCAAAGCGCGGCATTTGGACATGCGTAGCGGGCGGCAACCCGCTCACACCCTCCACGCAATTCACGGTGTCGGGAGCGGGCAACGGAGGCTCCAGGGGCTGCGCCAGCCAGGCGCGGTAGAAGGCAGTGAAGACGGTGAACGGTCGGCCAGCACTTGTCCGCAACGCGTCGGGATCGTGCACGGTGCGCCCCGGGTGCTCACGCACGAACCCGCCGGCGGCCTCCACAGCGCGCCGGACCCATGCATCGCGCGCTAGGCCCATCGGCTCGAAGGCGCGCTCATGGTACAGGCCCTCCGCTCCGAGCTCCCGCACAAGCCTCGGCAGTTCCTCGACGGGATCGCCCTGCCGAATGGTCAGCCGCCCGTCGTGCTCGCGGAGCGCGGCATCGAGGCAGGCGCGACTGGCATCGGCGAAGCTGCTCCTCGCCGCACATGCCTCGGCGCCGGGCTCGTCGTCCGGGACAACCGCCACGGGCACGACGGACTCAGCGTCTGAGCACGCGGCGTGCAGGGCGGGGTTGTCGTGGAGGCGGAGGTCCCTGCGGAACCAGACCACCAGCCGGCGGAAACGTGAAGACACGGGCACACCCCGGTCGGGGCGCCGGGCCCGCCGGCGAGAGCCGGGCGCGTCGCCAGACGAGCAACAGGGAGGCTCGTCACCTCCCCGTTGGCCGGCCCTCGATGCGTGGAGCTGAGGGGATTCGAACCCCTGACCTTCTCAATGCCATTGAGACGCGCTCCCAACTGCGCTACAGCCCCGGAGGTCGGCCGCATTATACCGCTGGGCTATCGCCAATGCAAGCGCACCGACTTGGCGGCACCGACCCGCGCGACCATCCGCGGAGGGCTGCTCACCGCACTCAGAGCCGCCACGGGTCCGGTCACGGTGCCGGGATGTCACCTGGCTACCCGCCGTCCAACCGAGGGCGCAATAGGGGCGCGCCGCCGTCTGGGAGGCACAGTGGCTATCCGTGCGGTAGCACTGGCTGCCGTAGCGCGAGTATGCTGGGCTGACGCTCTACCTACAGGATGTAGCGGCTCAGGTCCTGGTCGCCTGCGATGTCCTCCAGCCGGGTGCGCACGTAGTCGCCGTCGATCACCTTCGCGCTGAAGGGCATGTCGGGTGCACCGAATGACAACTCCTCCAGCAGGCGTTCGAGCACCGTGTGTAGCCGGCGGGCACCGATGTTCTCGCTGCGCGAGTTGACGAGGGCCGCGATCCTGCTGATCTCGTCCACCGCCTCTTCGGTGAAGGTGACGTCCAGACCGTCCGCAGCAAGTAGCGCCCGGTATTGGCGGACGAGAGCGTTCTGGGGCTCCGTCAGGATCCGCCTCAGGTCGGCCTCGGTTAGGCTCTCCAGGCTCACCCGGATAGGCAGGCGGCCCTGCATCTCCGGGATGAGGTCCGACGGCTTCGAGACGTGGAACGCCCCAGCGGCGATGAACAGGATGTGGTTCGTGCGGACGGGCCCGTACTTCGTCGCCACGGTACTGCCCTCGACGATGGGCAGCAGGTCGCGCTGAACCCCCTCGCGGCTTACGTCGGGTCCGTGCCCGCCCTCTCGACCAGCGATCTTGTCAAGCTCATCAATGAAAATGATCCCGCTCTGCTCCGTGACCTCGATCGCCTCCCGGACGACCGTATCATGGTCGACGAGCGCCCGAGCCTCCTCCTGAGCCAGAATCTGCCGCGCATCGCGAACCGAACAGGAGCGTGCCTTCTTGCCCCGGTTCATCAGGTTGCCGAACGCGCTCTGGAGGTCCGAGACGCCCATCTCCTCCATCCCCTGCGGCGAGAACACCTGCAGAAAGGGCGCCTGCGACGCCTCGACCTCGATCTGGACGCGCTCCTCGTCGCACAGTCCGGATCGCACGCGCTCCCTCAGCCGGGCCCTGATACGGTCCTCGCGCGCTCGCTGCTGGCGGTCCGGCTCGCCGGTCTGCGCCTCAGCCTCCTCGCTCGCCTCGCGGCTCCACTGCGCGCCGAACAGCGAGGCGAACTGGCGGCGGAACGCCTCCGCTGTGTCGGCCTCGCCGTCACCTCGGAGCCGCGACCGCCGCCGCGGGTGCAGCAGGTCCACAATCCTCTCTACCGCGCGCTCGTCGGCCTCCTCCTGAACCAGCTTGGTGCGCTCCTTCTCCACCATCCGCACTGCAACCTGGGCGAGGTCGCGCACCATTGAGTCCACGTCGCGGCCCACGTAGCCGACCTCGGTGAACTTGGTCGCCTCCACCTTGATGAAGGGCGCGTTCGCCAGGTTGGCCAGCCGTCGGGCGATTTCGGTCTTCCCCACGCCCGTAGGTCCGATCATCAGGATGTTCTTCGGGATCACCTCGTCGCGCAGGTCGTCGGGCAGCAGACGGCGGCGGTAGCGGTTGCGGAGCGCGATGGCAACCGCGCGTTTCGCCTTATCCTGTCCAACGATGAATCGGTTCAGCTCGGCGACGATCTGGCTCGGCGTCAGTTCAGACATGAGGGATCCAAGGCCTCTCCAAGCACGCGTGCCTCACCGCGGCCCGAGGGCGCGGGCGTGCCGGCATTGTAGCACAGCGGGCGCCGTACGGTCGGGAGCTAGCCGCGCGGTGGTAGTCCCCGGCCCCCCGTCCGGACGCGCAGGTAAGCGCGCGCGACAGCGTGCCACGCGCTCGGCGCCAGATCGGTCACGGCCAGCACAAGCCGGGGCGCGGGCAGGCACACGACCTCAGGCCGGGGCCTGCGGAGCACCGCGACGATCGCGCGGGCTACGCGCTCCGGGGGATCGGGGCGCACCGCCCTGCGTTCTGTGCACACGTCGGGGATCTTGCGGGTCGCGTTCTGAGAGAATGGCGTCTCCGTCCAACCCGGGAGCACCACCGTCACGTGGATGCCGGACCCCTCGAGCTCCGCTCGGAGGGAGTGGCTCAACGCGGTCATCGCCGCCTTGGAAGCGCAGTAGGCAGCATTAAGCGGCAGAGCGAAGCGGCCCGCGAGCGATGACACGTTGACGATGTGGCCGCGCCCCTGGCGACGCATCTGCTGCAGCGCGGCAGCGCACCCGTGGAAGGCGCCCATGTAGTTGACCCGCCAGATCGCCTCCATCTCCTGCGCGGTCGTCTGCTCGAAGGAAGCCACGAGCCCCGAGCCCGCATTGTTCACCCACACGTCGATGCGCCCGAAGTGCTCCAGAGACGCGTCGAGCAGACGCTGCACCGGCGCGCGGTCGCAGACGTCGGTGGGTACCGCTAGAGCCCGGCCGCCCAGGGACACGACGGCTTCCGCCTCGCGCTCCAGAGCCTCTCGGGCGCGACCGGCGAGCACCACGTGCATCCCGCGCCGCGCCATCTCGCGGGCGGCCGCCGCGCCAATACCCGAGGATGCGCCGGTGACCACGGCCACACGCCCCCTGAGACGGTCCGCACCCATTCTATGCCCCGAACGAGTTGTACATGCGCATGTTCAGAGCCAGGCTGGCGAGGCCCCACAGGCTTCCCTGAACGCAGTCTCCGAGGATCAGCCCTAGGAAGAAGGGCAGCAGGCGGCGGTACAGCGCGAGCCCCCCGTAGCGCATGACGAGGATCTTCACCGCCCACGCGATCATCAACGGTAGCCAGACCAGGTGGATGCTCCAGCCGCTCGCAACCGCGAAGCCGATTGGGTGGAAGGGAAATCCCACTGTGCGCATCCGCACGACCATGAGCGCGAGGCAGGTCGCCGCGCCGCCTGCCATTGACCACACGGCCGGCACGTTCGGGCGGCTGTCCTGCGTCCCCTCCAGCCAACCGGACAGCTTGTCGAACACCTCCTGCGCCTGCCCCACGCCCTGGTTGAACCGCGCCGACGTGCCCAGCGCGTACGCCTGAGTCTCGTGCGCCCAGAAGGCGCCGAGCGTTCCCACCACCACGGCGACCATGATGGCGGTGAACATCCTTCGCGGCTCCCAGCCCCGTCGATGGGCAGCCGTGAGCGCCTCGAGACCGACCGGCTGGACATCTCCCCGGTGCGCCCGGTTGAAGGCCCACAGCGTCGCCATCATCCCGAGGTCCTCGCGCCGCCAGCCCTCCACTCCGAAGATCCTGGGCAGCATGCGGTCAGGCCCGATGAAGTGAAAGTCGTGCACTGGCGGCCCCAGCTCTGCGCGCACGCGGCAAACCACCACGACGACAGCCAGATACATCACATGGACCGTGAGCGCCAGCCACCACGTCATGCCGGCAACAGAGAGGAACGCGGTGCAGGCAACGAGACCCACACCGGCCCCGATGAGCGCGGCGCGAGTCGACATCGCGCCGTCATCCGATGCTGAGGGGCGCGCCCAGGCCTCGGCAAACACGGTGCGCGACGTCCACACGTAGAAGCCGGCCAGCGCCATCACCGCCCCGAACCCCTGCTCACGGATGAACGGGAAGTCAGGCGTTGCATCCCAGGCGAACGCGTTCGAGACGACAAGCTGCCCCTTGAAGGCGAGGAAGAAGAACCAGCACGAGAAGAGCAAGTCCGTGGGCAGCAGGTAACCGAGACCGATTGCGAGCGGGTACAGAGTCGTCGGCAGCCAGTCAATAGCGTCCCAAGGCTTCGTGGTGAGCAGCGGCGTCAGGTCATAGATGCCGACCGGCACCATAGGGATCGACGGGTACAGGAACGCGATCCCGTTGTAGAGGCCCAGGCAGGCCGCGAAAGCGAAACCGGCCCACATCAGGCGGTTGCTCCAGAGGCCGCCGCCGGGATCGCTCATCTCGAGTGGCAGCCACACGATCGGGAACGAGAGCCGCTCGCGGTCCTGCCACTGCTTGCGAAGAACCACATTCAGGCACATCGAGGTCCACAGCAGAAGAACCACGAGGAGCGTCCAGGAGCCCAGCGGCACGAGCCATGCCCGCAGGTGAGGCCAATACGCGAACGTGGAGTTGCCAAGGAAGTGCCCCCGCACCACGTCGAAGTCGCGTATGGCCAGCCATGCCGGAATGGTCTCGGCCACCCGGTGCCAGCGCTCCGCTTGCGCTGTAAGCCACGCCCCGTGGGGCACGATCTGCGCGAGCATGGCGGGCCCGTCGAGCCCCGCCAGCCCGGTCGACACCGCCACCATGAAATAGATGGTGAGGAGCTCGCCCTGTCCTAGAGCCACGCGAGGTATGCGCCGCCGGACCACGGCATTGCCCACGATCAGCAGCAGGAGCACGAAGACCGCGTTGGGGAACAGCGAGATGGTGGAGGGATACGGCCCGAACAGGACGCGCTCGAGTCGGACAACCCAGAACGCATTGAGCGGGATGATCAGCGCGCCGATGACGATAGCGCGAGCGGTGATCCCGGGGCGGGCGAGCGGGCTGGACGATGGGGGCTGGTTCGGAGGCATGCTGCCGGGTGAGTGGGCCATCGCGTGGCATCCCCCGGGCGGAGGGGCCGCTGCCGGCGGAGACGCACGCCGGCATCACGCGCCCCGTTAGAGGGTTCGAGACGTATCCTGCTTAGCCATGGGCCGGCTTGGCGGTGCGGCGAGCCCTCGCGCGAGCGGTCGAGGCGGTGACAGACTTCGCTGCCTTTGCGGCAGCCAGGCGCGCCTGCAGGCGGTCCTCGGCCCGCTTGCGCGTGCGGCGGAGCTCTTTGTGGCGGATCCTCATCGTGATCGCGTTCCTTCCGGGTTCCGGGCGTGCAGCGCATCGGGCGTTGGCAGCGCTCAGACGCAGGCCCGTCCGGCACGGCCGTGCCGGACGGCGGAAGCATCAGTATAGCGCGTGGGCTGTAGCGAGTCAAACACCGCAGATCAGCGCCGATTTGCACCTCGTGACCCAGAGAGGTATACTGCTCCGGTCCGGTCGAACCGAAGCCGCGGTCAGACCGGGACGGAGCGTGCGGGGGCGTGGCGCCACAGTGCCGCGCTCGTTGGGTGCCTCTGGCGCCCCGCTGCGCCGCGGATGCGGCGCGGTCCCCTTGCCCGTCATCTCTCTGCTCCGCGTCCGTGCGGAGCCAACGTCCGAGGGGAGGTAAGCGCATTGCGGCATGCGAAGACAGGGCTTCGCGCCTACGAGTCCATGTACATCGTCGATCCCGACGTCGTGGACGAGGCACTGGAGCCGATCGTCGAGCGTTTCAAGAAGGTGGTCACCGACATGGGTGGCGTGGTCGGTGATACTGGCAAGTGGGAGGGCGGAAGGCGCCGGCTCGCCTATGAGGTCCGGGGCAAGCGCGAAGGCATCTACATCCTGATGAACTTCGAAGCCGGGCCCGATGTAAAGAAGGAACTGGACCGGGTCCTCGGCATCAGTGAGCAAGTGATGCGGCACCTCACCGTGCTCAAGGACCCCAAGGCACCCACCGTCACGCCCGGCCCACTCGTACCTCCGCCTCCGGCTGCCCCGGCGCCACCCGCCGCTCCAGCGCGCGCCCCAGTCGCCGAGGCTGCTCCGGCGCCAGCGGCGGACACCCCGCCTGAGTCTGCTCCCGGTGAGCCGGTGCAGGAGTCCGTGCCAGCCGAAGCGCCCGCGGAGGCCACTGCGGAAGCCCCTGCGGAGCCCACACCCAGACCCGAGGCCTGAGCCGCATCGCCCAGAAGCCGTGCGCACGCGTCGCCCGCCTTGACGGCGGGGAACCGGAAGGCCCACGACCATGCTGAACCGTATTGTCCTCATCGGTCGGCTCACCCGCGACCCGGAGAGCAAGTACACGCCGCAGGGCATCGCCGTCGCCACCTTCGGGCTGGCGGTGGACCGCCCGACACGCAACGCCGAGACCGGCGAGAAGCAGACAGACTTTGTGAACATCGTCGCCTGGCGGAGGACGGCCGAGTTCGTCACGCAGTACCTGACGAAGGGCCGACTGGTTTCTGTGGAGGGCCGTCTGCAGATCCGTTCGTGGGTGGCGCAGGACGGCACGAAGCGCACCACAGCCGAGGTCGTGGCGGACAACGTGCAGGGGCTTGACAGACCGCGTGACCCGGGCGACGTCCACGGCGGACAGCCGCCAGCCGCCAGCGCCGCGACCGCCCAAGCCGCTGCGACGCCGGACGCCGGCGACATAGATCAGGGGGACCCCTTCGCCGACGAGTGAGCCGGCGACACGACACAGATGACAGGGCCGCTGAACCGCATCAGGCGTCGCGGCCTCTGTCGGGCAGCACAGGAGAGAGTCACATGCCGCCACCACCGAGAAAGCGCACCCCTGGGAAGTACCGGAAGCCGAGGCGCAAGGTCTGTATGTTCAGCGCCGGCAAGATACCGACCGTCGACTACAAGGACATACCGCGCTTGCGCAAGCTGATGTCGGAACGCGGCAAGATCATCGCCCGCCGCACCACGGGCACCCGTGCATGGTTCCAGCGCAAGGTCAGCACCGCCATCAAGCGCGCCCGGCACCTGGCGCTTCTGCCCTACCTGTCCGAGTAGTCCCGGCGCCGACGCATCGCACGGCGTCTCGCGCGATTCCAGGTCGCCCCGAGGGGCGCGACCGCCGCGGGAGACGCCGTCTGCGCGTCAGGCATCCGGACGCGGCGCTCCGGCACCATCAGGCCTGCACCTCTTCACCTGGGTCCACGTGCAGCGTGCGCTCCCGCGAGTAGGTCACCGATCCCGGCGCAGCGCCGCGCAGCCGGCGGACATGCTTCCTGAGCGTGCAGTCGACGGCGACCACAGAGGAGTGCTTTGCAGCGCTGTTTCGGGCCGCCTCAAGCGCCGCGCGCCGGATGACCCTCTCCGGCACGGCGCCCGGATTGCCCCCGGTCCGAACCACCACGTGGGCGCCCGAGGCGGCCCGCGCGTGGAGCCACAGGTCGTTCGGTGACGCCACGCGCGTGGTGAGGTGGTCGTTCCCACTGCTCGTCTCGCCGACGAGGATGGTCCACCCACCGCCAAGCACCAGGGTCCGGATGCGGTGCGTACGCAGGCCAACGCGCTGGCTGGGCGAACCTGAAGGGCCCACCGCATCGATGGGAGCCGGGCGGAGTGCACCGGACCGAAGCGCGTTCGCGCGGATGTGCTCGACCTCCTCCGCGTCGCGGGCGCTCTCGGCGCACACCAGTGCGGCGGCCAGGGCGGCCAGCCGCGTCTCCACGACGTGCATCTGGCGCGCCGCCGCACTCGCGCCCTGCCGCGCCTTTCGGGCGCGACGGAACAGCGCTTCGGCGTTCCCATGTGGGGACAGGGCCGGATCGAGTGCGATGCACCGCGTGCCCCCCGCCTCCGAGTGGACGTCCGGGACCTCAGCCTCGCTCTCGCCGGGCAACACAAGGTGCAGTCCTGCCAGAAGCGCCTCCGCGGCGGTCTGCAGTTCGTCCGCGCGCGAGCCGTCGCCAACGCGCCGGGAGAGCGCGGACCGCTGCTCCGCGAGGGCTCGCAGTGCGCTCCGGATGTCTCCAACGAGCAACTGCCGAGCCCGCTGGACGACCTCATTGCGCGCCAGATCGGCGTAGGCCTCGTCCAGCGCCTGGTTCAGCGTGGCACGGCGCTCATGGATGGCGCCCGGCACGGAGGAGACCTCGATCGGATAGGCGCCTAGAACCGCTCCTCCGGGCGTGCGCACCACCCAGCCACCGCCACCAGTCGCGTCGTCGTGCGGGAAGGCAACTGCCCACGCCTCCCGCCAGCCATCCGTGATGGAACGAGCGACGAGGTCGCGGGCCAGGAATGGCAACACGCCGCGAAACGTCTCCACGATGCTGGCAGCAGGATCCTCCGCATGGGCGACACTGCGCATGGCGCGCTCCGCGGCATCGTGTGCCCAGGGGCTGTGGGCGCCGCCCGGCGCCGTTGGGGGAGGGCTGTACATGAGCCCAGGCGCCACCTCGCGGCGCCTGCTGATGGCGGCGGTTACGAGCTTGAGGGCGGCCAGCACACGGTCGTCCGCACCCCGCAGGATGGCGTTCGAGTGCCGGCCCATGATCTCCACGGTGAGCGTCAGCTCCTCCGAACCGCGTGCGAGGCGCAGGTCGAGTATGCGGTCGTCATCCCGTTGGACAACGCTGCGCAGGGCGGCCCCCAGGAGCCACTTGCGACATGCCATCGTAAACGACGGCGCTTCTGGGAGAGGCTTTGGCCTGGACGCCAAGAGATGGACGCGCGCCATGGTCGCCTCGCACGAGACGAGGAGGAAGTGCGTCCGGCCCGGGCAGCGGAGACCGATGCACACATCCAGGACCGCCGGCTGGAACACCTGCTGCACCACCGCACACTGCAGAGCTTCGGTGAGCTCGCGCGCGACGTGATGAAGAGCGAGGCTGTCGAAGGGTATGCTGCGTATCATGGCGGTCCCCCCGGGAGTCCAGCGCCTCCCGGCCCATGCAAGCGGCCTCGATCCCGAAAGGTCCGGTGCCCATGAGCGACATCAGCAGCGCCGTCGACGCGGTTGAGGCGCATTGGAGAGTCCCGGTACCGGGCTCTTTCCGCCGCCTCTACGCCGCCCCCGACTTCCAGTGCCTCTGGGCGTGCGCGTTCCTGTCGGTTGAGGAGATAGAGGCGGACCTCGAGCGGCATTCCGGGATGCTCCCGGCGTTCCTGCCGTTCGGGAGGGGCGCCGACGATGATCTCTACGGGTTCTACGCCTTGGGAGAGCCAGCCGGACGGGACCTTCCCGTGCTGCGCTGGAGCGCTGCTGGTGACCACTACCATCCCGTCGCGACGGGTTTCGACAGCTTCCTGCTCACCGCCATGGTCCTGGGCCGCCACGCATTCGCCGAGTCGGGCGATCCAGGCGAGGAGCGACAGGAGTTGGAGTGTCAGTCGGCCATCGCCGAGGCCACCGCGATCACGCTGCCCGAGGCGCTGAACCGGTCTCCACGCAATGAGGCCGAGCTCCTGCAGCAGTGGCTCGACGTCGATCCTCGCGCCCCTGAGGCCCTACTCCATGCCGCGTGCCGCGCGCTTCAGGTTGGCGAGATCGAGCGGTCCCGTGACCTGCTCACTCGCGCATCGGAGACAGCGCCCCGGTTCGCGGACCCATACTACCTGCTCGCCCAGACCTATGCACGCCATGGCCAGATCACCGCGGCGATGCCGCGCTGGTGGGAAGTGCTGCAGTGCCCTATTGCCCTCTCGACACGCACGTGCCGCTACGACCTCGGGCTCGATCACCCAGACCTCGAGATCCATGAGGCCGCGACGCGCGAGCTAATGCCTCATCTGGGCGCAACTCCCGCGCACATCCGGACTTCGCGGCTCGCATCGTTTCTCCAACACGAAGGCCAGTACCGCTCCGCCGTGCGCATCCCACTCGCGGACGACCTATTGCGTGACGGCGACATCGAGGGCGCAGAGCGAGAGTACCTGAACGCGTTGGCGCTTGCCACGCAGCGCTCCGAGGAACGCCTGGCCTACGACCGCCTCGTATCCCTCTACGACCGCCTCGGGCGTACACGCGAGGCAGGCCGCTGCCGGGCCGACTCCGAGCTGCCGACCTGAGCCGCCAGGCTACTGCGGCAGCGGCACATCAGCCCGCTCCGATCCGGCCGAGCGCCAGACGCGGAGACCGTCCGCCTCCACCGCGAAATCTGATGGGTCCCAACGCACCGAGACTGAGTGGCCTCGGTAGCGCAGCCCGTTCATTCGCAGCGTCGCGACGTCGAAGGGAAGCGGTCGAGCGCCAGCCGCTCACCGCTGCATGGCTGCAGACCGACCAGGTAGCGGATGATCAGGTCGACCACGAAGGAGTGCTGGTGGTCGTCGATGCCGCGGTAGAGGTTGGCGGCGCCCGTGAGCCGGTTGTAGTGCTCGT
>DATIKM010000070.1:0-3680 GCA_035477595.1 Chthonomonadales bacterium | reverse complement strand
ACGTGGTCCACGCGCGGCACCGCTGCTGCGAGCGCTGCCGCCGGATGCACGACACGGCGCCCATCAACAGCACCAGCAAGTGCCTCGCGCCGCCGCCAGCGTGTCTGGAGGCGGTGACCGCGGAGGCAGTGGCAGCGGCGGCGCTCCAGGCGCTGGCTGCGGGGGGCGAGGCTTAGCGGGCGGGCGCCACGCGCGCCATGTCAGCCCAGCACCTTCTCGCGGAAGCACTGTACGGCTGCGCCCAGCGCTCGCAGAGAGCGCATGAAGACGGGCTTGAACGCTTCGGGCGGCGAGCAGAACAACTCGATGGCGGCGTGGGTGTTGTCGTTCTGCGGGTACACCTTGGCCACCTTTATCTGGGCGGTGGCGTAGAGCGCCGCCAGGCTGACGCGAAGGCGCTCCTCCTCGGAGTCGATGGACCAGAAGCCGGGAAAGACCAGCCGGAAGTAGGTGTCGTCCTCGTCGATGAGGATCACGTAGTTCCCGCCCTCGAACTTGAACGTGACGTCACCGTCGTGGCCAATGTTGACGGGGAAGCCCTCGCTTGCCAGGTGCTCCCGGTACATCTCCGCCCGCTCGGCCTTCGTCATTGGGACCTCCTTGGCGGCCTCGTGCGCGATGCCTGTTCGCCACGGAACACCCGCTGCCCTGCAGGTTGGCGCGTGGGTTGTGGCGCGGCGCGGAGGCGAGCCCCGTCTCGGCGACGCGTCAACGCCCATGCCTCCGCCCTGCGCGCTCACGCCCCGCCGACTTCTGCGCCCACCGCCCAGCGCTGCCAGCGCCTGTGCCCGGCGCTGCTGACTGCGGTTCAACGTGATGGTTGGCGCGGCATCCTGCATCGGAACCAGGCCCCCCATATCGGCGACCGCGGACCCCTGCGCTGAGCAGATGCACACGCGATGCGCAGGCTTGACAAGGTTCCTGCTTCTGCTAGAGTGGGGGCTGACTCCCCTGACGGATGATCGATGGTGCCCGCAGAAGCAAGAGGGCCGCGGCCGCTGCCCGCGCCGTCTTCCTGCCACCGAGCGCAGCGAAGCTCCCCTGGGAGGTCAGACAGAGATGAAGCCCGATCCGCCCTCACTGATTGCCTCCAACCTCGTCCCGGCTGCAGACCCGTCGCAGCCCGCTCCTCCCCTCACGGCTGCCATGCCGCGACGCCAGTTCCTGCGCCTGGGGACGGCGGCGGTGACGGCAACGGCCATGTTTCCCGAACAACCAGTCGGCGCATCGGCGGCTGCCTCCGGCGCGGCCGAGCGGCTGAACATGAGGACCGGAGGCATCGATCTCATCGTGCAGCCGGTGCTGATGTACCGGATCCCCGAGCGCCGGCCGGTCGGCGCCTGGCGCGACTGGAGCGGGGTGTACACGCAAGAGGCCGTCAACCAGGAAGCCGCGCGCATCGAGCGCGAGCTGACGGAGATGTCCGAGAGCGCGCCCTTTGGGATGCGGATCCTGCCGCTGGTCAGGGTGAGCAACGCACCGCAAGCCCAGGCGCTGAGGGGCTCGGCGGCGGACGTTTTCCTGGTGTATGCCACCGGCGGCGGCGGGGAGATCCTAGACGCCCTCGCCGGTCTGGGCAAGTGGCTGGTCATCTTCACGCGCAGGGAGTCGGGGCCGTTCTACCTGTGGAATCAGATCGTACATCCTCGCTTTCTGCGGGGCCACAGCGACCAGCTCCGGCACCCGACCGTAAGCCTGGATGACGTGGTGGTGGACGACCAGGCGGACGTCGTCTGGCGGCTTCAGGCGCTCTACGGGCTGAAGAACACCATCGGGCGCCGCATCGTCTGCGTGGGCGAGCCGTCCGGCTGGTCATGGCCTCAGGCGCCGCAACTGGCGCGCGAGCGGTTCCAGCTCGACATGGTGAACCTGCCGATCTCCGAGGTGAACTCCCTGATCGTGGCGGGCCGCAGAGATGCGCAACTGATGGCCGAGTGCGAGCGGGAGACCGAGCGCTACATCAGAGCTCGCGGAGTGAGGCTGGTCGCCACGAGGGAAGCGGTCCGCGAGACGTTCCTTCTGAGGCGCATCTTCTACGACCAGATGGCGAAGGCGCAGGCGTACGCAGTGACCACGTTCGGCTGCATGGCCAGCTACGCGGGCATCATGCCGTGTCTGACGCTCACGTTGATCAACGACGACGGCTACATGGCCTATTGCGAGAGCGACTTCGTGGTGATCCCGTCCGGCATGCTGCTCCACTTCATCGCCGGCAAGCCGACCTACCTCTGCAACCCGACGCATCCGCACCGGGGCAGGATGGTGTTCGCCCATTGTAGCGCCCCGCGTCGCATGGACGGCGAGAGGCTCGAGCCCGTTCAGCTTGTCACCTACTTCGAGTCGGACCAGCATGTGGCGACGCACGTGGAGTTCCGCAGAGGGCAGGCGCTCACCATCCTCATTCCGGACTTCGAGGCGAAGGAGTGGCTCGGCATGACTGGGAGGATCGTGGGCACGCCCCAGCACCTCCACACATGCCGCGCCCAGGTCGACGTGGCGTTCGACGCCGATACGCAGGAGGTGGCCCGCAACCTGCGCGGTTTCCACTGCATGCTGGCCTACGGCGACTACACGCGCGAGGTGACCTACGCCGCGAGCAAAGTGGGCATCTCGGTGAAGATGCTGCGAGCGTGAGTTGGGCTGTGGGGTGTGGGATGCGGGCGGTGGGGCGAGGCGCCTGCGGCTGCGCGGCGGCCATCGCCTCGCGTTGACACCCGGCGCGGCGGGTGCTATACTCGTTGCGCCTGTTGCGGGAATAGCTCAGCGGTAGAGCATCTGCTTCCCAAGCAGAGGGTCGCGGGTTCGATCCCCGTTTCCCGCTCATCTTTGGCTCAGCGAGACGCGATCGAGCGTGAGCTGAGCCTCTGCCTTCGCGCTCCGAGCGCCCTCCAACCGCCAGGAGGAGGGTGCAGGTCGGCGACCTGTTCATCTGCGCGGCGCCGGCCACGGGCTGGCGGAGTGGAAGCGGGCGGCCCGCGGAGCTACCGCTCCCCCTTGCGCTCTGATGAGCGCGCCTGACGCGCGCAGCAGGCCCCCTGCGGTGCGCGGTTCAGCACCCCTCCCGCCCTCGCCCGGCACGAGCCGCGCATGCTCCCGCTGGCTCCGCTCCAGTTCCGCCCCTGCCCCCTCCATCCCACCCTCTCATCCGACGCACGGGAGAGCGGCGCGGGGTCACCCCACCGCCAACCAGCGCGCCATCCACGGCGCCCAGATCAAGCAGGCGCTGCAGGAGAGCGGGGCGGCGAAGCTAGGCCGAGCGAGGCTGCAATGCTACAGCCTTCAAAGGCAAGGCGCGAGAGATCGCCTCCGAACGGGCAGGCGTCTCACCGAGGCCCCCCTCCCACTGCTAATGGCGCACCAGCCAGCGCAGGTCGGCCCCCTCTAGCTTCGCCCCCGTCAGGTCTGCGCCGACCGCCAAATCGCGATGAAGCCCAACGCGACCACCTCAACGACGCACACAGCGGCCATAGCAACATTGGCCACCGCCACCGTGCCCCAGCGCGCCCACCGGTCTAGGCCAACATCCTCGCCCCCGAGCACGTGCGCGGCGAGGTCCGCGCCGCGCAGGCACGCCGGGGCGCGCAGGTCCGGGCAGGGGCATAGCGCGCGGGCTGCGATGAGGCCGCGAGGAGCGGTCGTGGAGGCCTGCCTGCCGGCAGGCAGGCCTGCCTCGCCCTGCG
>DATIKM010000069.1:0-12601 GCA_035477595.1 Chthonomonadales bacterium | reverse complement strand
GGTGATGCCTGCCGCCTTGAGCGTAGAGCCTCGCCCGATCATCGTAACCATCTCACGCCGCTTCACCAGGCTCAGAGCTGCGTTCTTGTGCATGGTCATGCGTGGGTGCCTCCGGTGTGGTGTAGGCGGACCTATCTTACGGTAGCTCGCTCGACGTCGTCAACACCCAACCTGCATGGAGAGCACAGCTAGGGGGCGACATCGGCGTTCCTGGGAACGGTGCGGGGCTAGTGATCGCCACGCTAGACGAGGTGGCGCAGGCGCGCGGCAGGCCGGCCAAGCCTCTCGGTATCGGGGGGGGCACGGGCTGGTGTTGTGCGCGATCCGCTGGCGCTCGTGCTGATGCCCCTCCCAGGTGCGCTGCGTGCTGATCAGCATCTACGGCGGGGTCGCCGGAGGCGATTAGGCGGCGCAGTGCATCCGCCTGTGCGACGCATTCGACCAAAGCCCGATTGCCCATGATCGTTCTGCTGGCGGGGACGCGCGCCGCACAGGGCGCCGCGCTGTTGCACGGCACGGCGATCACACCAGTACTGACGAAGGCGGACGCTGCGCGCGCGGTGGTAGGGCAAGCGGCAGCCTGAGCGGCGTCAGAGCACCGGCCCCAACGCCCACGGAACGAACGCACACCTGCCAAGGCCCTGCACCTCGGCCTTCGTGCGCTTGCCGGACGCCACGGCGATCAGTTCCTCGGCGATCATCCGCCCCAGGTCCCGAAGAGCGACACCTCCGAGGGCCACGCCGGCATCGACGTCCATGTCATCCGACAGGCGGTGGAAGAGGTCGCTCGTCGACGCAATCTTCAGTACAGGGACGCCGTCGAGTCCGATGCACGAGCCGCGTCCTGTGGTAAAGGCGATCAGGGCGCATCCGCCGGCCAGCAATCCGGTCACCGACACTGGGTCGTGCCCCGGCGTGTCCATGAAACAGAGCCCTCGCTCCTCCACGGTCTGTGCATACTCGTACACCGCCATGAGCGGCGACGAGCCTCCCTTGGTGACGGCGCCGAGTGACTTCTCCTGGATCGTGGTGATGCCGCCGACCTTGTTGCCTGGCGCGGGGTTGTTATCGATGACTGCTCCATGACGCGCAGCGTGTTGCTCCCACCAGTGCAGCAGCCCGAGCAGACTCTCACCCACCTTGCGGGACGCCGCGCGCCGGATGAGCAGGTGCTCGGCCCCGTACGTCTCCGGCGTCTCGGCGAGGACCCACGAGGCGCCGTGCCCCACGAGAAGGTCACCGGCAATTCCGAGCGCTGGGTTGGCGGTTATCCCGGAGTAGGCGTCGGACCCGCCGCAGTTTGTGCCGACGACGAGGTCGGAGAGCGGGCGCGCGGTCCTTCGCCGCGCGTCGGCCCTGCGGACTATGGGGAGGGCCGCCTCCAGGGCGGCATCAACCGTTCGCCCGACCCCGCCCTGCTCCTGAATGACCAGGACCGGGGGCGGATGCCGCGCGCCGTGTTGCTGCATGATGGCCGGCTCGAGCATCTCGCGAGGCTGGTTCACCTCGCAGCCCAGGCCGATGACCACGGCCCCTGCGACGTTGGGGTGCCGCAGAACGCCGTTCAGGCAGCGGCGGAGCAGTACGTGCTCAGGGCCATCGGCCAGGAGCCCGCATCCCGTCGCATGGGTGACGGCCATGACACCGTCGATGTGGCGATGGTCGCGCAGCACCTCACGGCGTAGCCGTTCGGCGACCAGGTGCACGGCGTCCGCCGAGCAGTTCGAGGACGATATGATGGCAATCCAGTTGCGGGTGCCGGACCGCCCGCCCGGAGCGCGATAGCCGTCGAAGGTCCGGCCCACGCCTAGAGGCTCTCGTTCCACCTGCTTGGGTACGCCGGGCTCCCAGGCGGCCGAGCCAACGTGGTCCGCACTGAGGTTGTGAGTGTGCACCCATCCGCCTGGCGCGATGGGCCGCGTGGCGCGGCCGATGACCTCGCCGTACTTACGGACGGCGTCACCCTCCGCGATCGGGCGCAGGGCCACCTTGTGCCCCGCTGGGACACCGTCGGCGCACCGAACTCCGTACTCATCGAGGGCCTCGCCCGCGAGGATTGGCGCGAGGGCGACGGCTACGTCGTCACCCTCGCGCAGGAGCATCACCCGCGGGGTCACGCAGACCATAGCGAGCCGCGTGCCACCACGGCGCTCACAGGGCGGGCGTCGCTCGGGCCAGGATCGGCGCTATCGCGGCGTCCAGAGTCGCCTCCGTCGTGCCGATATCCACGTTCGCGAACAGATACCACTTCTCCACGTGATGAGCTGACTCCCCGGGCGTCACCCGCCGCATGGGCCCCAGCGTCTCCACCTCCATGAAGTCGCCCTTCGTGAAGGTCTCCGTGTTGCAGCCCTCGTCGGGATAGGTCTGTCCCTCCAGGAAAGGGTACCGCTTGATGAACAGCAGGCTATCGAGATGGTAGGCCGCCCAGCCCTGCTTGTTCCTGATGCCGATCTTCTGCGGAGTGTCAAGCTTCTCATCGGTGCGGAGGCGGATGTACCGTCTCCCGAGTGTCAAGCGCGGGTCCGTCATGTCCGTGTAGTGCCACAGGACCATCGGGCGCGCCGGCAGGAGGTACTCGTCATGTGACCGGAACGGCTCTTGGGGCAGGATGGTGACGCCGCCTCCGGCCACGATTGTGAGCGCCCACGGCGCCAGGTCGACCGGCCACAGCCCCCGGTTGGTCAGCGTGTGCGTCACCGTCACACCGCTGCCGTCCGCATCCATCCGCACGAGCATCTCCTTCTCGATGCCCGTGGCCGGCTCCACCGTCTGCGTCAGCCGGACGCCGTCGGACCCGACGGCCTCGAGCTTGACCGGGTCGTTGTCCGGAGCGTAGGTCCTCGGTTTGGCCTCCGGCGCATGCCACAGACGATGGCCGCCCATCGGCCTCCAGTTGCCGAGCTCTGTGTTGACCACATCGTCCGGCATCTCAGCGAAGAGATTCCGCCCCCCAACCAAGCCGTAGCGGATCACCCGCGGCCCGACGTCCGTCGTCACAATCGCCTCAACCACGCCGTTGCTCAGCCGGTAGCAGTTCGGCTGTCCAAAGTAGGCCACCCTCTCCACTCTGACTTCCCCCTTGCGGCGGGCACTGCCCCACCCAGCACCAGGGCCGCACCCACTGCCCACGCGATCGCTCCTCGGGCCATCGCAGCCTCTACACCGCCCCAACCACGCGATACAGATGCGACATTGCTAAGGAATACGCACTGAACTTGTGCGCTGACCGCTAGCCTGGCGGCACGATCACCGTCCGGCGACCCACCACGCGGACCCGGTCCTCTGCAAAAAGCTGGAGCGCGCGCACATAGGTTCTGTGCTCGACTGGCAGCACGCGCGCCGCAAGTGCCTCCGGAGTGTCGCCCTCCTCCACCGGCACCGCCTCCTGAGCGACTATGGGGCCGCGGTCGTACTCCTCGTCCACGATGTGCACGGTGCACCCGCTCACCTTCATGCCGCTCTCCAAGACGGCCCGGTGGACGCGCTCGCCGTACATCCCGCTCCCCCCAAAGAGCGGCAAGAGAGCGGGATGTGTGTTGAGTATTCTGCTCCAGAACTTGCGCACAACGATCGCGGGTAGCAGCCGCATGTAGCCCGCCAGGCAGAGGAAGTCAACCTCGTGCTCCCTGAACACGGCCACGAGCGCACCACCGTAGGCATCGTCGTCCGCGTATGCGCGCGGAGCGACTACGGCGACAGCTACCCCTGCCGCACGCGCGCGGTCCATTGCGGGCGCACTGGCCCGGGACCCCACCACGAGCCGAACTTCGCCGGGGCCACCAGGCGCTGCGCACGCTTCGATGATCGCCTGCAGGTTCGTGCCGCGGCCGTGCGCGCCGACCAGTACTCCAATGTGCAGAGGCAAGTGGCGCTCCCCCAACAGCCCCGTTGTGAGGCCAATTAGGTCAAGCATATATACTCAGAGTTGTACTTACGACGTGCCGAGAGCCGCCTTGCGCCATTGCCGCAGCGCCTCCACAGCGAGGCGATATGCCGCTGCCGCCCTGATCTCGCCGCCTCGCCCGGCATCTGCGCCCCGTAGGGCCTGCCGCGCGACCTCAAGCCGCAGGAGCAGGCGGCAGGCAAGGAGCGATGGCTCTAGGGGCCCGGGCTTGCCCAGAAGCGGCGCCCACCGCCTCAGGTAGGCAGCCCGCGCTCTGCCCTCGATATCGGGGGCATGCATGCGGGCGGTTGACGCCACCGCCAGCTCCTCAAAGCCGAGGAACGCCGAGCCGAGGTACGCCGAGCCCCAGTCGAGAAGGCAGGGCGGCGACCCATCTCGGAGCGCCACGTTGCCGGCGTGCAGGTCGCCGTGCACGAGGGCCACGGGCAGGTTGGCGGCAACGCGCGCGGCCGCGACGGCGGCCCATGCAACGTCCGTCATCTCAGCAGCGATGGCATGCGCCCGGACCGTGGAGACGCGCTCGAGGACCTCGAGCGCCACATCCTCCCACTCACGCAGGCCCACCCGGGGTACGCCTCGGGATGCGAGGTCGTCGACGTGAGGAAGCGAGGCGAGCTGGACAGATGCCAGCGCGTCCGCCGCGGCTGCGAAGGAGTCCCCGTCGGGCCGGTCGCGCAGGCGGACATCGCCGGCGTCCTGCATCACGATCCATGAGACGCTGCGACGTTCATCAACCTCACAGCCGAGAACGACAGGCGCCAAGCCGCTGGCAAACGCACCCACCGCCGCCGACAGCGCCACCTCACGGCGGTCCACGCGACGCACTGCCTTGAACACCCACGAACCGCGTCCCCGCAGCACGACCCGCGCAACCACCATGCCTTGGCGACCGCCAAGGCGAACGACATCGGCGCCGCGAGCCCTGATTCCCAGTGCCTCCGCCACGTAGGCGGCGATCTGCTCGTCGTCCAAGGGCCGGCCGCCCCTCTCATTGGGCCGGCCCATTATAGGGCCAGCGCCAAAGCGGGTCAAGGCAGCTTCGGCAGGCGGCGCTCGACACGCGCGCATATTGTGTATACGCGCACGCGAATCCGTCGCAACATCGCCGGCCCGGCGGTGTCACAAGCCTCAGTAACGCCATTCTAGATCCCCTGATCAGGAGCCAGTGAGATGAAGAACGACGAGTTCGGTCAGCAGAACGTTCGGTTCAACGACGGACAGGAGGAGACGATGGAGTGCTGTGACCGCGTCTGGGGACTGCTCTCCGCCTATGCGGACAGCGAGGCCAGCAACACTGAGGCAGCGATGGTGGAAGCGCACATCGCTGAGTGCCCCAACTGCGCTTCGGACCTTGCGTTCCTTCGGAGCACTGCCGTGACGCTGAGCGGCGTGCCCGAGGTGTCCCCGCCGCCTGCCATGCGCGAGGCGATCTTCGCCGCCACGGTGAGCCGCCCGACGCTCGCGGAGCGGATCGGCTCGGCGGTGCGGCGCGCTCTGTCCCCCGTGCCCGCGCGGTACGGCGCCCTCGCCGCCGCTGGTGCGGCCGCTGCCCTCACGATGGTTGCCGTCCGCAACGACAGCCCCCTGCCGAGCCCGGTCGCCTACCAGCCTGTCGGTGCGGCGGTCATCGCTGAGAGCCAGCCGATCGAGCTGGCATACCCAACGACGGCAGGCGACGACCCCCGCGGCCTCGACGCGCTGCGCGAGCCGGCCCGGCCTGCCCCCCGCACCAACGCATCCGATGGCGTGCGGCGCGTGCGCATCGCCTCCACCGGCCGCGTGACGACGGGCACGGTCCGCGTCGCCCGCGCCAGTGCAGTCCGCCCGCGGCCCGTTGTGAAGGTTGGCGATGCCCAGCCGGTCGCGCCGAGCCTGCTCGACCTTCCGGACCTCGGCGATGCCGCACCGGCCATGCCCGAGCCGGCGCCCGTGATCGAGCCCGAGCCCAGCATCACGGTGATGACCGCCGAGGTGCAGCCCGCGGAGACGACGCGCGTGCAGCTCGTGTCCTCGCGCTCGTTGAGCCCCGGCCAGGTGGCTACTCTTGCGGACCTGAGGCGGTCGCTGAGGCAGCAGCAGGGCGACGCACTGAGCGCCGAGGTGCTGCAGAGCATGAAGGACCGCCAGATCCGCGTTGACGTTATCCGCAGCACCTTCTAGAGCCGTTGAGTGGATCGCATACCAGCCAGAGGATGATGGACGCACCGGTAAGGCGAGGTGCCACGATGAGGACGACGAAGCGTCAGCGGGTTATAAGCGCTCTCCTGGCCGCCGCGGCGATTGGCTGTGGCGGCGTCGCCGCGTCTGAGACGACGGTCCCCGGGCCCGCCATCAGTGGCCCGCGGCCGAACGCCTTCGGCGTGCTGGAGCAGAGGCTGCCTTATCTCGACGCCAAGGGCACGCCGACTCAGCGGGCCGTTTCGCGCACAGAAGTGCTGCGCGGCAACGGGACGCGCGCCGGCTACGTGCTTACGCACGGCGGACTGGTGCCCGACACGCTCCGCGTGTCGGTGGGCGCCCGCACGCTGAGGCGCAACGTCGACTACTACGTGGACCCTGTCAACGGCAGCTTGTTCTTCGCCGAGCCGGTCCGACGGATGGACTCCATCCGCGTCTCCTACTCCTACGTGCCTTCGGCCGACGGAGCACGTTCGGCTGTCGCGGCCCCCGGGCTTGCGTTCCAGGTCGGTGGGACCGCCCTCAACCTGTCGTACGGCATCTCCGCTGCTGGGCCTGGTGGACTCGACTTCACCACGTACGGCCTCAGCATGAACAGCAGGCTCGGGTCGGGAGGCAGCCTCAGCGGCCTGATGTACTTCAGCAGCCCGGCCGACAGCAACGCCAACCGCATCGTGGACCCGGTGACCAGGGTTGCCCAGGCGCGGCCGAACGCCAGCCAGGCGCGCGGCGGCCACCTGATCGTGCAGAACCTGAACGTGAAATCCGGCGCAGCCTCGTTCCGCGCCAACTACCAGGACGTGGGCGCAACGTTCAACGGGTTCCAGGCAATGCGCGGCGCGCACGCCGGCAATGCCGAGAGCCTCGGGCTCATCGGTGCGCTCGAGCGCGAGCGCGGCATACGGCGCCTCGGGCTTGGGATGGCACTCCAGACAGGCAAGGCCTCGAGCTTTGGCTTCGACTGGGACACCATCAACGATGCCACGGGCCAGATCGTTCGGCAGGGCATCAACTACAAAGCCGGTGGTCTGAACCTCCAGTACAACACGCAGCGGGTCGACTCGGGCTTCCAGGCATTCAGGAGCCTGCGCGAGGCGGAGGTTGGTCAATGGGCTCGCGAGCGAGGCGTCAGCCGCACAAACCTGGCCCTTGGTCTAGCCATGGGCAAGGGCGGCGCGCTCGGGTTCGGCCAGTCCTCGATCGGTGACCGCACGGGAAGCGTGAGCAGCCAGACGCTCGATTTCACCAGCGCCCGCTTTAACGTGGCGATGAGCGAGCGCCGCGCGGACCGCGGTTTTGCACGCCTGAATGACCTGAGCGACGCAGACAAGACCGCTCTGGCCCTCGACATCCGGCGGCAGTTCAACCCGAAGGCGACAGCCGCCGAGGTCACGGCGAAGGACAGACAACAGATCGCGCTCGAGGCAGGTCTTGAGCGCCGGCGACTATCGCTCGATGGCACCTTCGGCAAGGCGGGCGGCTACCAGTTCAACCAGTTCGGCATCCAGGACGGCAGAGGCGCGATTCAGCGGCAAGCGCTCAACCTGAGCGGCGCGAACTTCGCGGCGAGCTTCCTCGACCAGCGGATATCCGACTCCTTCGGGCGTCTGGGCAGTCTCAGCGACTTTGAGCGATCGCAGTTCGCCAACGAGCGCGGCATGCGTCGCACCGCCATGGGCCTGAATCTGCGTCTCAACAAGGCGTCGTCGCTCAACTTCTCTCAGCTCACGGCCAGTGACGCTACGGCCGGCATGTCGCGCCAGTCGTTCGCCTATGCGGGCCACAAGCTGGAGGCGCGCGTCGATCTGGCGGAGATCGATGAAGCCTTTACGCGCGCGCGCGATATGGCGGGCCTGTCGGATGCCGAGAGGGCCAGCATCGAGGGCGAGCGCGGCTTCCGCCGGATGGCCGTCACGGGCAAGGTGACCTCGCTGCGGAACGTGACGCTGGACACCTACAGCTACGACGCCCGCAACATGCGGACCGACGAGGCGCGGAACGCGTTTCGGCACAACCTGGTGTGGCAGTTGAACCGCGGCGGCGGCCTGAACTTCCTGACCGAGGGCAATGCGAACCGGCACGACGGACGGGTCCGGGACGGACGCACCCGCACCATGCTGGGCGCGCAGCAGCAGTTTGCCAATGGCATGAGGGTGAGCGCGTTCCACGACGTGGTCAGCTCCGTCGCGGCCGGCGCGGACCAGCCCAAGGTCGTCACCAACTTCCTGGGCCTCCAGACCGACCGCTCGAAGCCGAACAACCTGCTTGCGGAGACCAGGCGGTCCCAGATCGGGAGCGACCGGTTTGAGAACACCACGCAGCTCGACCTAAACTACCGCGCCAGCCGGTCGCTGGGGCTGCGCTTCAACAAGCTCTCGGTGGACCGCGGCGACGAGCCGTCGACCGACACCAACGCCCTGTTCTGGAACTGGCAGGTGCACCGCGGCCTGAACTTCAGCGGGTCCTACGCCATGACCGGCACCAACAACGGGCAGGACGCGACGACCCAGTCCTACACGCTGAGCGGAATGGCGACGCCCAACCTCAACGTGGCTGGCACGTTCAGCGAGACCAAGCAGGCTGGCGCCCACGTGCGCTCGACCCGCGAGATCGCGATCAGCAACGCGAAGCCCGGCAACGCACTTGGCCTGCGGCAGGTCACGCTCACGACGCGCTACACGTCTGTCCAGGAGCGGGGCCGCCTGACGAGCGAGATGGTGGCTGGCCGCGTGCAGGGGATGCTCGGCCGAAACCAGATCGCGTTCGAGTACGGCGGAATGCTCGACCCTAGGAACAACAGCGCGCAGGCCCGCACGTTCAGCTTCACGACCGACCCTAACCCGAAGCTGCCGTTCCATGCGAGCCTGATGTACTCGGCGCGCAACACGAACCGCGGAGCGCTCCAGCTCATCCGCCAGTACAACCTGTCCTACCGGATGGACCGGCGCACCAACCTGACCTACGCCTTCTCGTCGCTGCCGACGGGCCCGAATGGCCAGCTCAAGCCCGTCACGACGTCGGCATTCTCGCTGCGGCGTGACCTCGGCGGGTCCGCAAACCTGTCTGTCGACTACACGACGATGACGAACATGGCCCAGCGGGTGATGACCAACCGGTTCGGCGCCCTGCTGACCGGCAAGGTTGACCGCCTCGCGTCCGTCCAGGTTGGTTACAGCGTCGACATCAACACTGTGAACGGGGCCGACACCAACTCCCACACGCTGCGGCTGGGCTACGACCGCCAGGTTGACAACGACAACTTCGTGTCCATCAACTCCGCCTTCACGATGCATCAGAACGGCCAGCCGAACGAGCTGCGGACGAACCTTGACTACAGGGTTCGGTTCTAATCCTTATACATCACCATCTGTCATCTTATCCATCAATCCTAGCAAACCAGATCGCTCCAGCCGCCAGCCCTTCGCCGTAGTCAACCCCGGCACTCAACCGCCCTCAAGCCGTACCGACGACTGCACGCACATCCCTCTGCCCTTCTCCGCAGACCAGATCTCACGAGCGCGCGTTCCGTGTTGCCTGGCGCCCGGAAAGCGGCTAGAATATCGGGGGCTTGCGCTTAGCCTGTGCAAACGTCGTCCGCTACCTTTCGGGAAGCGGAGGCCGGCAAAGACCAGCACGCGCGCGCACAGCAGGTATTACATAAGGTGTCGTCGGGAGCCCCGCAAGGGAGACGCGATGAGCCGCAGAACCGTGGAGATCGGCGCGCACGACTCGAGTGTGGCTGCTCCGGTGCTGGGACCTGTAGGTCAGGTGTGTCAGCTTGCGCGCCTGGACGAGTTGGTGAGCTGGGCGCGCCGCAACAGCCTGTGGCCTCTCACCTTTGGCCTGGCCTGCTGCGCGATCGAGATGATGGCGTCAGCTGCCTCCCGCTTCGACCTTGCGCGCTTCGGGGCAGAGGTGTTCCGCGCGTCTCCGAGACAGGCCGACGTGATGATCGTCGCGGGACGTGTCTCAACGAAGATCGGCCCGGTGCTCCGCCAGATCTACGACCAGATGCCGAACCCAAAGTGGGTCATCGCCATGGGAGCCTGCGCGTCGTCGGGTGGCGTGTACAACAACTACGCCATTATCCAGGGGGTCGACCAGATCGTGCCGGTAGATGTGTACGTACCGGGCTGCCCCCCGAGCCCCGATGCGCTTATCTATGGAATCATCAAGCTTCAGGAGCAGATCCGGACCGGGCCGTCGGGCCGGCTCCTGGACCTGTCCCCGACGCTGAGGGCGTAGGACGCCATGCCATCGACGCTTCGTGACACGTTCGAGCCCATCGCGCGAGGGATGGCCCTCACGCTGAAGCACTATGTCGGTATGCTGGTCGCCCGGAAGCAGAACCTGGTCACCGTGCAGTACCCCGAGGAGCGCCGCGAGCAGTTCGCAAGGACGCGTTGGCGCCACTATCTGACGCGCTACGAGAACGGCTTGGAGAAGTGCATCGGGTGCAGTCTGTGCGCCGGTGCGTGCCCGGCGCGGTGCATCTACGTGGATGCCTCGGAGAACACCGACGCGGAGCGGTACTCGCCGGGCGAGCGTTACGCCCGCCGCTACGAGATCAACATGCTGCGGTGCATCTTCTGCGGATACTGCCAGGAGGCGTGTCCGACAGGCGCCATCGCGCTGCGCAAGGACTTTGAGCTGGCCGACCACGAACGCCGCGATTTCCTCTACACGAAGGAGATGCTGCTGGAGCCGATGCCCCCTCGGTCCGGGCGGAAGGCGCCGGCGGTGACCTCACGATCCGGTCCGGAGGTGATCGCCGCCCCGTAGCCATCGCGCCTCGCAGGGGCCTTCCCGGCTGACGGCGACGGGCGGCCAATACGCTGACTGATGTCGGCAGGCGTGGCTCTAGCAGGCGTCGCGTACGAGTGGTGTGCCCCGGTCTGGCGCGCGCCGGTCGCGACGCCCCTGGGCAGCCCCAACCCTCACCGGGAGGTGCAGACCGTGAGTGCCAACTCCTTCGGCGCCGCCGGTCGCCTGGCGTCGTGCGGGCGCGAGTACACCTACTACAGGCTGTCGGCCCTCGACGCCCACGGCGTGTCGGTCGCGCGCCTGCCCTACTGCATCCGCATCCTTCTAGAGAACCTCCTTCGACACGAGGACGGCGTCACCGTCACGGCGGACCACATCCTCGCAGTCGCGCGCTGGGATCCCACCGCCGATCCGAGCAGCGAGATAGCCTTCACGCCTGCGCGGGTGTTGCTGCAGGACTTCACCGGGGTCCCGTGTGTCGTCGACCTAGCGGCGATGCGCCAGGCAGTCGTCGACCTGGGTGGCGACCCGTCGCGGGTCAGCCCCCTACAGCCGGTCGAGCTGGTGATTGACCATTCGGTACACGTGGATGCCTACGGCAGCGGAGACGCGCTGAGCCAGAACACGAGGCTGGAGTATGAGCGCAACCGAGAGCGCTACAGCTTCCTGAAGTGGGGCCAGAAGGCATTCGACAATTTCCGCGTGGTGCCACCGAACACAGGCATTGTGCATCAGGTGAACCTCGAGCACCTTGCCCGCGTGGTGTGTGCACAGGGCGAGGACAGCGCCCCTGTGGCGTTCCCGGACACGCTCGTAGGGACCGATTCCCATACGACCATGGTGAACGGGCTCGGAGTGCTGGGTTGGGGCGTCGGTGGAATCGAGGCGGAGGCGGCCATGCTCGGTCAGCCCATCTCGATGCTCGTGCCCCAGGTCGTAGGCTTCCGCCTGATGGGCGCGCTGTGCGAAGGGGCCACCGCCACGGACCTTGTCCTCACGGTCACCGAGATGCTGCGCCGCCACGGCGTGGTCGGTCGCTTCGTGGAGTTCTTCGGCCCAGGCCTGGCCGGCATGCCACTCGCGGACCGCGCGACGCTCGCCAACATGGCGCCGGAATACGGCGCGACCTGCGGCATCTTCCCTATCGACCACGAGACGATCGCCTATCTGCGCCTCACGGGTCGCACGGAGGAGCAAGTGGACCTCGTCGAGCGCTACGCGCGCGCTCAGGGGCTCTACGCCGACGCGGATGCGCCGGAGGCCACCTACAGCGCGGTCGTCGAGCTGGACTTGCGTAGCGTCGAGACGAGCATCGCCGGCCCTCGGCGGCCGCATGACCGCATTCCCCTCTCACGAGCCGCCGCTAGCTTCCGCGAGGCGCTGCCAGCGATCGCCGGCCCGGCCGCCGTCCGTCCTGGTGCGGTGCATGTCTCAGGGGTGCCGGTCGAGCTCGACGGCAAGGCGTTCACCCTGAACCACGGGGCGGTGGTGATCGCCGCCATCACGAGCTGCGCCAACACGTCGAACCCATCGGTGATGCTGGCGGCGGGCCTGCTCGCGCAGAAGGCCGTGGATCGGGGCGTCCGGCGCAAGCCCTGGGTAAAGACCTCGCTGGCTCCGGGGAGCCGTGTGGTTACGAAGTACCTGGACGAGGCAGGTGTCCTCCCATTCCTCGAGCTGGTCGGGTTCAACCTCGTGGGCTACGGGTGCACGACGTGCATCGGCAATAGCGGGCCGCTGCCGAGACCGATC
>DATIKM010000068.1:0-3605 GCA_035477595.1 Chthonomonadales bacterium | reverse complement strand
CGAAGCGTCGCTCTTCGCGCGCGATGACGAGATCGAGCGCGCGTGGCAGCTCGTTCAGCCGGTTCTCGAGCGCTGGGCGGCGTCGCCCGCTGCCATCGAGGCCTACGCGGCAGGATCGTGGGGACCTTCGTGCTCGAACGCCCTCCTGGCGGCTGACGGAAGGCGCTGGTGGAATCCCTCGCTGCGAGCGCCAGACCCGTAGGCCCCAGGAGGCCGCGAGAGAGGCCGTCCCCGCAAGCCGATCATGGGGTAGGATGTGAGCGCAAGGAGGTATCACGCCCATGGTTCGCGGGGTCATCGAGCGCTTCCGAGAGCGACTGCCGGTAAGCCATGCAACGCCTGTGGTCAGCCTCCTTGAGGGAGACACGCCGCTCATCGAGGCTCCGCGGCTCGCCGCCTGGATATCCCCGAACGTACGCCTCTTCCTGAAGCTGGAGGGCCTCAACCCCACCGGTTCGTTCAAGGACCGCGGGATGACGGTGGCCATCAGCAAGGCCGCGGAGGCCGGAGTCCAGAGCGTCATCTGCGCTTCGACGGGCAACACCTCGGCGTCCGCTGCGGCCTACGCGGCGCGCGCGGGCATGCACTGCTATGTGCTCATACCGGCAGGGAAGATCGCTCAGGGGAAGCTGGCGCAGGCCCTTATGCACGGCGCGCGCGTGCTCGCCGTCGAGGGCAACTTCGACGACGCACTGCGGCTGGTGCGGGAGGTCGCCGACACGCACCCCGTCGCGCTGGTGAACTCGCTGAACCCCTACCGGATCCAGGGCCAGAAGACCGCCGCGTTCGAGATCGTGGAGGCACTCGGATGCGCCCCAGACCTCCACGCGCTCGCCGTGGGCAACGCGGGCAACATCACCGCCTACTGGCTCGGGTACCGTGAGGAGTGCGCGACGGGCCGATGTGCGCGCCCTCCGCGGATGCTCGGATTCCAGGCATGGGGGGCCGCGCCGATCGTCGACGGAGCGCCCGTTGACCGCCCGGAGACGATTGCCACCGCCATCCGCATCGGCAATCCGGCAAGCTGGGCGCAGGCCGAGGCGGCGCGCGACGAGTCAGGCGGCATGATCGACAAGGTGACCGACGCTCAGATACTCGAGGCCTATCGAGCCTTGGCACAGCTCGAAGGCGTGTTCGTGGAACCGTCGAGCGCCACGCCGGTCGCCGGCCTCCGCATGCTCGGACAACGAGGCTTCTTCGGCGCCCCCTGCACCGTTGCCGCCACGCTCACCGGGCACGGGCTCAAGGACCCCGACACGGCCGTGACGCAGGCGCGGTGCGAGCCGGAGAGCGTCGCTGCCCGACCTGCGGACGTCCTCCGCGTTCTCGGCATGTAGCTCGGCCGGACTGCCTACATGGTCGGGCGGTACGTGGAGGGCAGAAGGACCATGACGTCGCGCTGTAGGCGGCTATTCCGTCGCACCCAGCGCAGCCCCTGGGCGGTCACATCGGTCGGAACGGGCTCCACCCCGGCTACCCGTGTCTCCATGTCACCTGGCGCCTCCATCCGTACCTCGAGGTAGCGGGGCCGGCCCAGCCAGTGCCCGAGGTCCTTGGTGGTGAACTCCACCGCATAGCGCCCGCCACGTCTCGACAACGGCGCCATCGAGTGGATGCGCACCTGCGCCTCCCCGCCCCGGCGCAACGACACTGGCCAGACGCGCCAGCGCGTCGCTGTGTCGCCGGCCGTGTTCAGCTTCCAGGGCTCGGTCTTCGCGCGCACGGGCTGACCGTCGACCGTGACGCGGAACTGGTCGAAACCACGGGCGCTGCGCACGTCCATGCCCCCTTCGCCCTCCGCCCGGTAGTCGGTCTCGCGGACCGCAATGAGCAGACGCACACGGGGGTTGGCGCTCGGCGCCGGCGCCAACCGCAGGAACTGCTCCACGCGCAGGTTGCGACCCTCAACCCGCAGCACGACCCGGGCCCCGCGGATCGACGCGGAGCGCTTGCCTTCCCGGACTACTGGCAGGCCGGTGCGGCCCTGCGACTCAAGACGATCAGCGACAGCGGGTGGCGCGAGCGCCAGCGCGGCGCACACGAGGCCCCCGATCCACGGAATCCGCATCCGTTCGCTCCCTTGCGGGTGTCCCCCGCTCGTCACCACGCAACCGCGCGGCGACGCCTGAGAAGCCAGCAGAACACGGGCGCACCGACCACTGAGGTGATGACCCCCACCGGCATATCGTTCAGGAGAACGCGCACGATTATGTCGGCAGTAACCAGAAGCAGGCCACCGAAGGCGGCGGCCAGCGGCATGAGGGCTCGGTGGTCGGGACCCACGATGGCGCGTGCAGCGTGCGGCACCACCAGGCCAACGAATCCGATGATGCCGCCTACGGACACGGCTGCGGCCGTCGCAAGCGACCCGACGACGAGGACGCGCCGCTTGACAGCCTCCACCGGCACGCCCAGATGCGCGGCGGTCTCCTCGCCAAAGGTCATCAGGTTGAGGTCGCGCGCTCCGGCCCGCATGAACACCGCGACCGCCACCGCGAAGGGCGCAAGGAGCCACGCTCGCGTCCAGTCTGCTCCCTGAACCGACCCGATCAGATAGAAGAAGATGCGCTGGAGGTCCTCCGCGCGGTGCGCCAGCACCATGATCAGGGGGATGAGGGACCAGAGCATCGTGCCCACCACCACCCCGGCCAGCAGGAAGGTCTGCACGGAGACCCGACCGCCGACCCGCGCGAGCGCGTAGACCAGGCTGACGGCCCCGAGCGCGGCCACGAAGGCCGCCCCCACGCCGGCTAGCCCCATGAACAGCCCGGCTACCCCTACGACCTCGGCGACGGCCGCGCCGACGGCCGCCCCCGCCGACACTCCCACCGTGTACGGGTCAGCGAGCGGGTTCATCAGGAGGCCCTGCAGCGCCACGCCAGCGTAGGCCAGCAACATCCCCACGAGCGCCGCACACAGCGCCCGGGGAAGCCGCACCTCCCAGACGATGGCGTCCGCCTCCGGTGACACCACTCCGAGCGGCAGGTCGCCCAGAAGCGGCACCCGCGACATGATCGATGCGAGCGCCTGGCGCGGACCCACGTCCACACCATCCGGGCCGACCGCGACGGAAGCTAGCACCATAGCCCCCAGCAGAGCGAACGCGGCCGTTGCCGCGGCGACGGCACGCTCCATGGAGCGGGCATGGGGCAGGCGTGGCTCCGGCGATAGCGTGCTCGGCCCTGCTTCGACGCTCATGGAGGCGTCAGGCGGGCCGGCGTCTGCGCTGGCTGCGGTCTGGCGCACGGTCGGTGGGCCGTTGCCGGATCGGGCGGGCATCGGCGCCCGTGCCGGCATCGGTGGGCCGCTTCGGCTGTTGCTCGCGGGCTCCTGCCCTCGCTCGGCTCCCAGAGGAGCTGGTGCGACGCTCCGAGGTCCGATATCCGGGGACGTTGGATGGCTCGGCGCGCTCGGCCCGCGCCAGCTTGCGCGTCAGCTCGAGCGCCTCCTGGCGGGCGCTCGGCGGGGTTGCGCCGCCCTTGCGCACACTGGCGCCATCGGCGCGACGGGAGCCGCGCGCTGCGAACGCAGGCGGTCCTCCGGCCTCGATGGCTGCGCCGCCCTGGCGCACACTGGCGCCATCGGCGCGACGGGAGCCGCGCGCT
>DATIKM010000067.1:0-5979 GCA_035477595.1 Chthonomonadales bacterium | reverse complement strand
GCGGCGCCCGGGGCGGACTCGCCGGCCCCGCCGGTCGGCGTCGCGGCCCGCGTATGCGCGCCGGCCAGCCACTCCGCCTGCAGGCCGCCCACCAGCGACACCGCCCGCCGCAACGCGAGCCACGTCGCCAGGCCGACGAGCGACACCGCCAGCGAGTTCAGCGGCGGCGCGAGGGAGGCCGGCTCCGCCGCACGCGCCGCCATCCAGGCCAGCAGGTATCCGAGCACGTAGAGCAGCCACAGCATCCACCACCGCGTGATGGCCGAAGGCACAGGCTCGTCCTGCCAGTTCGAGGGCCGAGCGCTTGCGCGGGCGACTTCGGCGACCACCTCGAAGGGCCGGAAGGAGTTGAGCAACGGCACGAACAGCCAGCCCACCGCCCACTCCGGCGAGAAGCGCAGTCCACGCGCTCCCATCCCCCGCAAGTTGCGCGCGGCGCGGTACAGCCAGAAGCAGAACAGGGCGAGCGCGGCGGCCGCAAGGAGGCCCTGGAACCCGGCCAGGACCGCCGTGCGGAACTGGTACTCGGCGACCCGGTCGAGGCGCCCCAGAAGCTGGAGGTCGACCAGCCGGCCGACCTCGGAGAGCGCCCGGAGGCCGGCGAAGACCGCTCCGGCGATCGCGACGCCGCTCAGCGCGGAGGTCAGCGGGCCGAGCGGCGCCACGGTCGCCGCAACCACGACCGCGGCCTGCGCAGCCTGCGCCGCCGGATCCGGCGCGACCGCGGCGCCCGTTGGCGTGGGAGGCGCCCGCATCACGTACTCGGCGACCGGCCGCCACTCCGCCATCCCGGGCGCCCACACGAACGCGTCGCGCGGCAACTGCCCCTGCATCCACATGGCGCGCATCTGCGCGTCCGTGTAGGGCCCGTACTCGCCCGTGTGCGTGACGAGCCGGACCACGGGCGGGTCGGCGAGGACCGCCGGGCCGGCGAGGAGGGCGCCCGCCGCCGGTTCGGCAGAGGGTGCGGGGTGCGCCGGCGGGCCGGCGGCCTCGCCAGCGCGGAGTGGAGGCGCGTCCACGGGCGATGCCGCCTCGGGCGATCCCTCCGCCGACGCGGGCGAGGTCGCGGAGGGCGTATGCTCCGCGGCGTGCGACGGCAGCGGCGGCGCAGCCACCGGGGCGTCCACGAACTCGCGCACCGGCAGCCAGTCCACCATGCCCTGGCGCCAGTAGCGGGCGCTCTCGGGGAGAAGCCCCCGGTTCCACAGGTTGCGCACCTGCTCCGGCGGGTAGGGCCCCTCCTGCCCGCGGGAGGTCGCGATGTAGATCGCATCCTCTGCCGGCAGCGGCGACGTCATGCGCCCACCTCCGCGCGGCCGCGATCCCCTGACACGGCCGCCACTACTTCACCTGCTCCACCAGCGTGCCGAACCGCTTGCCGATGGCGAGCGCCGGGTCGAGCGGCACCTCCACCGGCTGCACGCCCTCCGGCACGCTGATGAACGGGGTGTCCTTGAGCGTCTTGCCTGCGAACTGCGGGAGCCACGACGCCTCCGCCGCCAGGAGCTCTGCCGTCATCTCGCGCACTTCGGCCAGCGTGCAGCGCGTCGAGGTAAGGGGGTCCAGCGCGATGGCGTGCATCACCAGCTCGGGGTCGCCCGCCAGCCCCGCGTCGACCGCGAGCGTCTGCACGGTCACGTTGGACTGGTTCAGCGCGGCGCACTGGGGCGGCAGGTCGCCCACCCGCAGCGGGTGCAGGCCCTGGCGGTCCACGTACACCGGCACCTCCACGCAGCAGCCCGGCGGCAGGTTCCCGATGTAGCCGTCGTTGCGCACGTTGCCCTGCAGCTTGAACGGAACGCCGGTCTGCCTAGCCTCGAGGATGTAGGTGCAGTACTCGGCGCTGCGCGGCTCGAGCCTCGGCGACTCGAACTGCAGCGGGTCGACAGACTCGTAGGCCTTGGCCACCGTCTCGCACCATCGATAGTAGGCGCCGGACTCCCCGCCGAAGGCCGGCTGGTCGCAGTACGCGTTGAGGGCCCGCTCGCTGCTGCGGAACCACGGGACGTACTCGCTCAGGTGGCCCGTGCTCTCCGTCATGAAGTAGCCGAAGTGCCGCATCACCTCGATGCGCACCTTCTCGTTCACGTAATACTCGGGCCGCTCGCAGCGCTCCCTGAACAGCGGGTAAAGGTCGCTGCCCCGGTGCTCGATGCGGAGGAACCAGGCCATGTGGTTGATGCCCGCCACCAGGTGGTCGATCTCCTCCTTGGGCACGCCGACGTAGCCGGAGATGAGGTCCAGCGTGGTCTGCACGCCGTGGCACAGGCCGATAAAGGGAACGCTGCTGATGCGCCCGAGCGCCAGGCAGCACGCGGCCATCGGGTTCGTGTAGTTCAGGAGCAGGGCGCCCGGCGCGGCGATCTCCTCCATGTCCCGCACGATCTCGGCGAGCGCCGGGATGCTCCGGAGGCCGCGCATCACGCCGCCAGGCCCGAGCGAGTCGCCGATGCACTGGTCCACGCCGTACTTCAGCGGGATCATGTAGTCGTGGCGGAAGGCCTCTACTCCGCCCACCTGCACCATGCAGACCACGTAGTCCGCGTCCCGGATGGCGTCGCGCCGGTCGGTGGTGGCGTACACCGAGGCGCTCAGGCCGTTCTCGGCGACCATTCGCCGTGCGAACGCCTCCATGCGGCGGAGCTTCGTCTCGGTGGGGCTCATGAGGGCGTAGGTGGCGCCCTCGAGCGCGGGCGTGGCCAGCATGTCGTTCAGGAGCGTCTTGCAGAAGACGATGCTTCCCGCTCCGATCATGGCGATCTTGGGCATGGTGACGGCGCCTCCTTCGCAGCGCGCGGGGGTGTCGCGAACCCCGTTGTGCGGTTCCCATTCCCCGCCCCGCGCGCCGATTCCTTGCGCGCTGGCGAGCGAGCGGCCCGCGCACGCGGTCCGGATCGCGCTTGACGCCAGAGCGCAGGAGCACTATAACGGGTCGGTGGCCGCGGACCGGCCGGCCCACGACAGCACCGCCCCCTCGCATGGCGTTCCTGCCGCGACACGATGGAGGCTGCAGTCGGCGGACGCGTCGCCGGCGCACCGGGACCGGATGCGCGAACCGCGCATCGTGAGGCGGCGAAGCGGAGGCGAACGATGGGAGACCGCCCGACGGGTGACAGGAGCGGGAGCCGGAGGGCTCCGAGCAGGCGGTCCGTGCTGGCCGCCGCCGTGTGCGCGGCAGCAGCTATACCCGCGCCGGGCTCACGCAGCAACGCAGGGGTCGTCGCGCCCCGCTGGCCGCACCTGTGGAAGCGCCCCGCCGCCCGCGCCGCGACGATCGATTACGCGCTCGGCGCGAACGCCGACGCGTGGCTGCGCCACCCGATCCTGGGCGACCCGTCCTTCGACACCTTCCGGCGGTCCCCCGGGAACCCGTTCGTCCGCGGCGTTGCCCCGTTTGCGTGGCCCGTCAACGTGTCCCTGCTCATCGACCCCGTGTCCGGCCGCTGGTACGCCTACGTCGGCTTCTATCACGAGGGCTACGCGCTGAGGCCGGGCGACGAGCCGACCCACTGCCGGGGCTTCCGTTCGAGCGACCGGGGCCGGACCTGGGAGCTGGTGGGGCCCGTCTTCGACGATCCCGACTTCCGGTTCGAGGGCGACGCGTTCCCGGCCTCCATCGCGCCCGACGCGTGCGTGGTGTACCACGAGGGTCGGTACCACATGGCATACGACTGGGCCACCTCCAACACCACCTGGGCGAACATCGCGGCGCCGAGCGACGGCGCGGACAGCGGCGCGGCCTACGCATGGTCGGACCGGCCCGAGGGTCCCTTCCGCCGCAGCCCGCGGCCGATCCTGCGCACCTCCGAGTGGCAGAGGCTGACCGGCCCCGGCACGCGCTACCGCCGGGTCTATGCCACCTCGCTGGTCCGCCGCGCCAAGGACTGGCTGGCGCTCCTGAACCTCGATTCCGGCGCCCACTTCGCCTGGGGTCAGCTCGCCATGACGGCCACTGACCCCGAGGGCCCGTGGTCGAAGCCCGTGATGATCGCGGGCCTGGAGGGCGACCGCTTCTACCCGTCGCCGATCGAGGCGTTTCCGGCGTTCGCCCACGGCGGCTACGTGTACGACCCGCGCACCTCCGTGGGGCTGAACCGCAACTTCCAGGCGGTCCTGCGCGCCCCCATCGAGAGGGCGACGGACCCGGACGCGTGGGAGCTCTGGCAACACGGCTCCGTGTGGCGCGCGGAGCCCGTCGCGCACGAGGCGTTCGGCCTCTGGGGCCAGACCATCGCCGCCCGCGTTGGCCGCGACGGCACGCTCCACGCCCTCTTCCCGTCCCGCCACGCCGAGGGCGGCGTGGGCACGATCGGCGCGGCCTCGCGGCCCTGGAACCGGCCGCTGCGGAGGTCCGGGTTCACCATCTCGGCCCACCGCGGCAGGACGATCTCGCTGACGCGAGCCGCCTACGCCAGCTTCGAGCTGGAGGCAGTCCTGGCCCTGCGGTCCGGCGCGGCGCGGCTCGCCTGGGGCTGCCGAATGCCGCTCGGCGCGGAGGGGCGGGCGGACGGGCGCCCGCACGCGCTGTGCTGGACCCGACACCGCGCGCTCGAGCTCACCGGGGACCGCTGGCGGATCGTCGCGGCGGGCGACGCTCCGGAGTCCGCGGTGGTGGCGGAGGGAGCGCTGCCGCCCGGCGACCGGCGCGTCGTTCGCATCGGCGGGGCACGCGGGAGCGCGAGGGTGGCCGTCGACGGCAGCGAGGTCTGGTCAGGCGCCCTTGCGGAGGAGGCCGGGACCCTTGGGCTGCTGCTTGAGGCGGGCACGCTCCTGGCGGTCGAGCGGTTCGCGGTGCGGGGCGCGCCGCTGCCCGCGGTCCAACCGTGGCTCTACAGCGAGGCGATCTCGGGGGCGGGGGTCGCCGAGGGCGCCTACGAGCGGGTACAGGGCGCCTCGTGGCGATGGGGCGTGGGCGCTGTGTGCGCGAACCCGCGCGAGCGCGTCAAGTGGAACTTCCGCGGCGCGGGCTTCCGCCTCTGGCTCCCCCGGGGCCCGGAGTACGGGCGCATCGCGGTGAAGCTCAACGGCGCCCCGCTCGGCGAGTTCGACCTCTCGGGCCCGGCGGCGCCGTCCTCCGTCGTCGTGGAGGCGAACCGCCTGCCCGATGGCTTCCACGCGCTGACCGTGACGGGCCTGAGCGGCGCGAGGCTGCCGGTGGACTGCCTGGAAGCGCTGCAGTAGGGATGGGCTCCGCGCAGACCTCACCCCGGCGAGCCCGTGACCCATCCCCGATGGAAGCGGTGCGGCGGCCAGGTCGGACGCGCACTCGACCTGTATCGCCTCCCTTCGCCGACCCGGCAGGAATCCGGGAGCCGGTCGCGAATGGAGCCGCGCTGTGCATTCGTTATCCGGTAAGGGAGGACGGGACCGTGGAGGCCTACTGCGTCAAGTGCAAGGCGAAGAAGGAAATGAAGAACCCGACGGCCATCACCATGAAGAATGGGAAGCCGGCTACGACGGGCACGTGCTCCGAGTGCGGCACCAAGATGTTCAAGATCGGCAAGTAGGCCCTTCGCGACGCCACGAGGGTTGCACCGCCGGGTCGCCGGACGGGTTCCGCCGGTGGCCCGGGTCGCTCCGGGGCTGGCGCCGTCCGCCAGCCCACGCGCACGGGGGGCCCTATCCATGCGCGCCGGGGCAACATGGCAGCGGCGAACGCCAGCCTACCCGCGCGGGGGGGGCGCGCTCCATAGCCGTCTCAAGCGAGGCGCGCTGGTGACGCCCGCCCACGCGGGGGGGGGGCAGCAGGCTCGTTCATCACCGGTGCGGTTGCGCGAGTGCGCCCGCCCACCCGCACGGGGGGCGCGCTCCATAGCAGTCTCAAGCGAGGCGCCCTGGCGGCCGCCAGCCCATCCGCGCAGGGGGCGCGACAGGGGGCCATGAGGCCGCCGTGTCCGGTGGCTACCGCCAGCCCACGCGCGGGGGGGCAGCAGGCTCGTTCATCACCGGTGCGGTTGCGCGAGTGCGCCCGCCCAC
>DATIKM010000066.1:0-5240 GCA_035477595.1 Chthonomonadales bacterium | reverse complement strand
CTGTGTGGCACGAGCTCAACGCAGAGGAGGTCGCGGCTCGGGTGCCGACGATCGCGGGTCGCATCGCGGTGCGAACCTCGGAAGGGCTGGAGACTGTCGCTAGAAGGATCGCTGACGTGTTAGGGAACCCCGGGAAGCCTGACGACGAAGAGCCCGTTCGCGGCACGCTGGTTTGCGTTGGCCCTCCTTACCCGTTTCCGAGGCGCAACTCGATTGCGTTTGACGTGCGAGACGGCGAGCGCCACCTCACGTGCGTGGTGCCCTGCGAGGACATCGAGGACTTCTGGTGCGTGGTGGGACGTGAGGCCCAGCTTGCGATTGTAGCCGCGCGCAAGGAGACCATCATGGGACTCGCCCAACGCGCTTACGACGCCGGAGAGGCCATCGACGGTCACATACTCGTGGTGCGCCTTGAGGGGTCGGACTAGCGGGACCGCAGTCGTTGGGGTCACCCAGGCCCACTCCATTCACACACCCCGAAGAGGGGGATCTGTGGCCGCGACACGGGCGGGTCAGCATTGAGCTCCCCGCAACACCGCGGGTCGCGATGAGAGGGCTCGGGGGGTGTCCCGTGCCAGCGCGCAGCAGGAAGAGACCGCAGCAGGCGTGATCGGTGCGGGTCCTCACGAACAGGAGCGCGCCGCCGCCTCGAAGGCTCCCTCGGCACAAACCCCGCGAGGAGCAACGCCCTCGCCAGCCCCCCTCAACGACGAACGGCGCCGCCCGAGTGGGCGACGCCGTGAGCGCGTGTGGGTCGTGAAGGACTCGAACCTTCGGCCCGCTGATTAAGAGTCAGCTGCTCTGCCATCTGAGCTAACGACCCCCGAGGCCCTTCCTTATACCTCAGCCGCCCGCCACATGGCAAGGCGGCCACGCGCGCCGCGAGCCGCCTCGCTGGCGCGAGACGGCTCGCCTAACGCGCGCCATTCCGGCGGTGCGGCTCTAGCCGTGCGTCTCCTGCCCCTCGGACTTCCCCTTGCCCGCCACCCACACTGTGTCGACCGAGAGCGAACCGGACGCGACCGCTTCACGGGGCGCCAGGGCGGTTAGCGCCACGGCGGCGAAGAGCGCTATTGTGAGTGCGCGGGCAACGCGACAGATGGTCTTCATGATCTCACTGCTCCTTCGTCGTCTGGTCATCGAGCCAGGCCCACCAGGCTACCAGGTCCGGATCGCGTATTTGGAAGAGCGTGCGCAGAAACTTCTCGGCCGGGCAACGCTCGGTGTTCGCCGCCAGCACGCGCCGCAGGACGCCGGCGGCCTCGTCGAAGTAGCGGTCCTTCACCAGCGCCAGGACGAGGTTGCAGGCGCGCATCGGGGTCGGCCGCTCCATAGCCAGCGTCGCGTAGCGGATGGCCAGCTCGATGTTGCGGTCCCGCGCCCGGCCGGCGTCGAACCAGGTCAGGTAGATGTCGGCCGCGTTGGTGGCGGCGATGAAGCGGTGCTCGCTGGTGTGCTCTCGTTCGACGATGCCCAGGTACACCCGCAGCGCCTCGCGAAGCTGCCCGAGCTGACTGTGCATCACGCCGACCTCGTTGAGCGCCTCAACGAAGCGCGGCTCCGCGTCGTGGCATGCGCGGTACAGGCGCAGCGCCTCCTCGAGACGGCCCTGCTGGCGGGCAGCGCGGGCCTGCTCATAGAGCGCCTTCGCCTCGTCGCCCCGCGGCACAGGCTTGTCCACCGTGTAAAGGTCGAGCACGCGCATCGTCTGTCGCAGCTCTGGCGAAGGCGGCGAGACGGGCGACGCGTCCGTCACGTCGTTCACGATCGCCTCGTCGACGGCGCCCTCAGCCGACAGGTCCGCTCGCTCTGCCCACGGCGATTGGAGCAGGCGGCGGAAGAGCTGCTCTTGGCGCTCACCGGTCCACGAGCTGGAGGGAATGGGTTTGGGCAGCACGCGGCTCGTCCTCTGGTTCGCCAGCAGGCGCACAAACGGGTTGCCGTCGCCGCACTCGCGCCGCAGGATCTGAGCAAGAGCGGCGCGGGCGCGGCAGAGCGTCTGCCGATCTCTATCGCTCTGCGCGGATAGCCGCTCGCCGGCTTCCCGTTGCCGTTCGCGGGCGACGTCTCGTTGCAGCGCCTCCAGGTAGTTCGACGGTATGCGCTCCATCGCCTGCAGCAGCGCCTCACGGAAGGCGCTACGGTCCGCCCCGTCGAGGAGCGCCTCCTCGGGCCGGCGGTCCGTGCGGTCCTCGGCGATGGTGTCGGTCAGCCGGAGCGCCATGCCGTCGGCGCCAACCGCGACGGGCGTCTCAAGCGAAACGGCCCGAGGCTCACGCCGCTCAGCGCGGGCCGCGTCGCTCACCACGGAGCGGATCGCCCGTGCGAGGTAGCCGACCGGGTCGGGGAAGGCCCGATCCAGCGCGCAACCAAGGTCCTGGCCGGGGTGCAGGCCGCCTGCGTGCCCGATGCGGCGCGACGCGACGCGCGCCACCTTGCGGCACGCCTCGTGCAGCGCCACGTAGCAGTCGTTCGCGCTCAGGCGCGGCGGCAGCACGCGGCCGTCGTCAAGACGCCGCGCGCTGACCAGCAGCGACACCGCCCGCGGACCGTACCGCCGGAGCACCGCCTCGGCGACGGTGACCGGGTCGGGCGCGTACGCCCCGCCGGTGACCGCTTCCACACCCGGTCGTCGGACCTCGAGGACCGCTTCCACGGTCGTCCTCCCCGGAACGCCGGACTCACTCTTATCTACATTCTACGCGACGCGCCTGTCCGCGTGACATCGTCGCCACAACGGATTCCACGCCACGGTGGCTGCGGAGCGCGCATTCACTCCGTTAGACGACGCCCGACCCCCCTAAGGTTCGCTGGAGCCGGTTGTCCCCGCGGATGCGAGACCCCGCAATCGAACCGGTTTTGCCGCTTGCGGCGGTCGGCGCGCGGCGAAAGGTGGAAGAAGGCCAGCGGTCCGCTCCACCTGACGGGCGGCGCGGCCGCGGCCCCCCACAGGACGGGGGCCGAGGACAGCCTCCACCTGTCGGCGGCTCCGGCAGGGCGGCGAGGCGACCATCACGGAGGAACTCCCAAGCCCATGAGTATGCGCGTTAACACGAATGTGACCGCGATGAACGCTCTGCTGAACCTGCAGCGCGTCGGCGAGTCCGTTTCGACTTCCATCGAGCGTCTGTCTTCCGGCCTGCGCATCAACCGCGCCGCCGACGACCCGGCTGGCCTCATCATCTCCGAAGGGCTGCGCGCGCAGATCGACGGCCTCAACCAGTCGATCGCCAACGCGCAGGACGCCAGCAACCTGCTCAAAACGGCAGAGGGCGGCCTCATCGAGATCAACTCGCTGCTCCGCTCGATCCGCTCCCTCGCGGTGCACGCCGCCAACACGGGCGTCAACGACGCAACCGCGGTCCAGGCCAACCAGACCCAGATCCGCTCCGCACTCCAGAGCATCGACCGCATCGCCACCCAGACGCAGTTCGGCACCAAGAAGCTGCTCGACGGAACCGCCGGCGCGTCCGCCGTCGTGACCGACACGTCCCAGATCGCCGGCATCTACATCGGCAGCCAGTTCGGGGCCAGCCCGATCTCGTCTGGCGCCGTGACCGCCACAGTCACCACCCAGGCCGCGCGGGCCAGCTTCGTCGGCAGCCGGCTCATCGCGGGGCCGAACTCCGTGATGGGCACGTTCTCCGGAACCATCGTCCTCAACGGCCAGACCGTGCAGGTCAACTCGACCGATACGGCGCAGCAGGTGATCGACCGCATCAACGCTCGCTCCAGCATGACGAACGTGTCGGCCAACTGGTCCGGCACCGAAACCAGTGGCGTGGTCGTGTTCACCCAGCAGAACTACGGCGAGGGCAACCGCATCCGCTACTCCGAGAGCACGGGCATCTTCGCCGGCTCCGGCGCCGCGGTGACCTCTGTGGACGAGGCGGGCATCAGCGCCGTCGTGACGGTGCAGGCCAACACCGTCGATGTCAGGACCGGCAGCACCGCGGTGCAATCGGTTACGTTCACCGGCTCGCGCGCCGAGGGCGGCAACGGCCTGAGGGTGATGGACTCGGTGGGCAACAGCCTGCTCCTGACGGAGAGCGGCAACGTCAGCCTGTCCACGGGCGCCGCCGTCGCCACCGTCTCCTCATCGGTGATGCAGTTCCAGATCGGTTCCTTCGCCAGCCAGTACGTGGCAATGAGCCTGGGCAACGCGCAGGCCAACGCACTGGGCGGCACCGCCGTGGCGGGCTCTTTCCTGAAGGACGTCGACGTCACCACGGCCGCGGGCGCATCGAACGCGATCAGGGTGGTCGACGAGGCGATCCAGCAGGTGAGCGTCATGCGCGCGCAGATCGGCGCCTTCCAGAAGAACACGCTCGAGAGCACCATCCGCTACCTGGGCGTCGGCGTCGAGAACCTGTCTGCCTCCGAGTCGCAGATCCGCGACACGGACGTGGCGGCCGAGGTGGTCGCCATGACCAAGAACCAGATCCTGCAGAGCGCGGGCAACCAGGTGCTGAGCCAGGCGAACATGGCCCCGCAGCAGGTCCTCGCCCTGCTCCGCTAAGAGCACAAGAGCACAACCTGACCGGCCGGCCGGGGTCACCCCGGCCGGCCGGTTGGCGTCGGGACCCCTGAACCCCGCTCTCCTGCCGGCTCCCCGGAAACCCACCTTCGCGGATTGCCGGTTCCTTGCCAAAAAAGGTCTCCATCCCGTGCGCTCCTGTGGAAGAACCCCCTGTGCGCCCGGGACTGAGCGCGGCAGCGCACGGGCCCCCGCTGGATGTGGAGGCCGAGCGGTCGGGCAGGACCAGGCCAGAAAGAACTGGACCGGTCCCATCAAGGAGGAGAGCTGTCCATGAGTATGCGCGTCAACACGAACGTGACCGCGATGAACGCTCTGCTGAACCTGCAGCGCGTCGGCGAGTCCGTTTCGACTTCCATCGAGCGTCTGTCTTCCGGCCTGCGCATCAACCGCGCTGCCGACGACCCGGCTGGCCTCATCATCTCCGAAGGGCTGCGCGCGCAGATCGACGGCCTCAACCAGTCGATCGCCAACGCGCAGGACGCCAGCAACCTGCTCAAAACGGCAGAGGGTGGCCTCATCGAGATCAACTCGCTGCTCCGCTCGATCCGCTCCCTCGCGGTCCACGCCGCCAACACGGGCGTCAACGACGCAACCGCGGTCCAGGCCAACCAGACCCAGATCCGCTCCGCACTCCAGAGCATCGACCGCATCGCCACCCAGACGCAGTTCGGCACCAAGAAGCTGCTCGACGGAACCGCCG
>DATIKM010000065.1:0-4080 GCA_035477595.1 Chthonomonadales bacterium | reverse complement strand
TCGTGCACGCCGGGCTCCCGCCGGACGGCACGATGGACGCGGGGCCGGGCGGTCGGGACCCGCGCCTGTGGATCCGGGAGGAGTTCCTCCGGAGCGACAGCGACTTCGGGGGCCGAACGGTCGTCCATGGCCACACGCCCTACCGTGACGGCAGGCCAGTGATCGAGGAGACACGCATCGGCATCGACACCGGCGCGGCCTACGGCGGCCCCCTGACCGCCGTGGCGCTCGCGCCCGGAGTGGCAGGCAGCGCATCCGTGGCGGCAGTCTTCCAGGCGTTCCCGCGAGGCGTTCGGAGCGCCACGAGCACCGACGGGTCGCAGCGCTACGCGGGGAGGTAGGCCTCCATGCTGGAGGCGGTCTGCCTGCCTTTGGCGGAAGCGCAGGCCGCGCTGGCCTGGCGCCGCTCGCCGTAGAGACGAGGGAGGTGCGAAGATGACGCAGCTTCTGGCAGCCGTCGTGGCGCTGGCCGCATCGCCGGTAGGACCGGCCGCATCGCCGGCAGAACCGGCCGGCACCGTGCGCATCTGGCACGCGCCCTTCGGCAAGTGGCCGGACGCCGTCTGGATGGCTTCGGCGGGCGCGGAGGTGGTCGTGGTGCCGCGCATCGGACGCATCATGCGCTTCGCCTTCCGCGGCGGGCGCAACGCGCTCTGGTCGAACCGCGCTCTCGAGGGGAAGCCCGTCCCGGACGCGAATCGGGCCGCGGAGTGGGCCAACTACGGGGGCGACAAGCTCTGGCCCGCCCCGCAGGACCGCTGGTCATGGCCGCCCGACCCCTTGCTCGATGGCGCCCCGCACGAGGTCGCGACAGACCGCGGGATCGTCCTGACGAGCCCTGCGAGCCCGACGGCCGGCATCCGGTTCGTGCGCGAGATAAGGCTGGCGCCCGGCGGCGCGGTGCTGCGGGTGCGCAACGTGATGGAGAACGTGTCCCAGAAGCCCGTGGAGTGGTCTGTCTGGCAGGTGGCGCAGGTGGATGCCCCGCTCTACGTCTCGATGCCGGTCCACCGCGCGGGCGGCTTCCCGAAGGGCTACCGGGCGTTCCCCGGGGCGGAGCCGCGCGCCGAGCTTCTGACCGTGACCGCGACTGAGGTGCGGATGCGTCGGGACCCGAGGCGCGGCGCGAAGATCGGCGGCGACTCCCCGCTGGGGTGGGTGCGGGCGGTCTGGCCCGACAAGCGCCTCACGATCACGATCCAGTTGCGGCCGGGGGTCCGCGTCGAGCGCGGCGCCCCCTACCCGGATGGCGGGTGCGCGCTGGAGCTGTGGTCGAACCCGGACCCACTACGCTACATGGAGCTGGAGCTGCTGGGCCCCATCGTGAGGCTCCCGCCCGGCGGGCGCGCGGAGATGACCACGGTGTGGACGCTCGAGCGGCAAGGGCCGGCGGGCGTCAGGCGCGCTGATAGACCGCCTCGGCGGTGATGAGGCGCGGCGCCTGTACGTCGACGCGCGGCGTGCGCCGGAAGACGGCGCGGAAGAGGTCGCCCCGGCGTGCGAGCGCCGCGGTCTCCACCGCCATGTCCCCGTCCGCGACGACGCGGAATATGACCGTGTCGTCCATCACGTCGCAGGTGAGCTCGCGCACGAGGCCGCGCTTGGAGCGATCCAGCGCGTCAGCGACGCGGAGCATGGCGGCGAGCTTCTCGACGCGCGCCCGATCCTCCGCGGAGAGCGCGCCGAAGAGCGTGTGCTCCGGCGTGGGCAGGGCCTTACGGTGGTAGCGCGCCACGTTGGCGATGAGCTTCACCTCGTCGCGCGAAAACACGGGGAGCGGCTCCGCGAGGATCATCATCAGCGCGTGGCGATGGTGGCTCCTGGCGGCCACGAAGTAGCCGATGTCGTGCAGGATGGCGGCGTACTCGAGCAGCTTACGGTCGCCGCGCTCCAGCCCGTGCTCGCTGGTGAGCTCCATGAAGATGGTGCCCGCGAGGCATTCGACCTGGTGGGCGTGGACGGCGTCGTAGCGGTACTGCTCCGCGAGGCGGAGCACGGCGTCGAGCCGCTTCTGCTCATCCATGTGGGCCCCCTGGCTACGCGAGCGCCCGCGTTCAGGTCCCGAACCGGTCGTACAGCAGTCCCCAGCGCAGTCCGCGGCAGCTCACCGCGATCCTCTCCTGCCCGAACGCGCTCATCGCGCGGATCGCGATGATGGCCCCCGCCAGGATGATGTCGGCGCGCATCGGGTCCAGGCCCGTCACCTGCTTCCGTTGCTCGACGGTGAGTCCGGCGAAGAGCGCGGCCTGATCTTCCACATCCGCCAGGGCGAGAACGCGTCCGTGGATGCTCTCGAAGGAGGGCCGCGCCTCTCCCGCCTGCACCGCGCCCAGGTTGGTGAACGTGCCGCCGACGCCAACCGCGGTGAGCGACCCGTCGGCGCTCACTCCCGACCGGGCGATCGCCTCCTCGGCGGCGCGGCTCGCGACGTCGATCTCGACTACCGTCGGCGGGTCGCCGCGCAGGAACGCCTCGGTCAGCCGCACGGCGCCGAGCTGCAGGCTGACCCGCGCGACCGGCCCCGCCCCGTCGCCGAGGATCAGCTCGGTGCTCCCGCCGCCGATGTCCACCACGAGCAGCGGCCCGGCGTCGCGCCATCGCTGGTCCCGGCGCACGGCAAGGAACGAGAGGCGCGCTTCCTCGTCGCCACCGATGGGCTCGACGGCCACGCCGTGCTCGGCGGCGCGGCGGACGAAGTCGACGCCGTTCACCGCGTCCCGCAGCGCGGAGGTGCCCACCGCGGCGATGCGCCTGGCGCCGTGCTCGCGGCACGTCGCGGCATAGGCGGCGATGGCGTCCAGCGTCCGGCGGATCGCGGCCTCGCGCAGGCGCCCCGCGTGGATGCCCTCTCCGAGCCGGGTGGTGGTCGAGGTGTCGACGAGTGCGCGGAATGCGCCCGTGCCGTCGGCTTCGGCTACGGTTAGCTTGACGGTGTTGGTGCCGACGTCGATGGCGGCGCAGCGAGCGGTCATGGTGGCCTCGGGGCTGCGGCGGCGCGCCGCCGGGGTCTCAGAAGGCGCAGCCGTCGCAACCGCCCTCGCGGGCGCGGTAGCCGCATGCCGCCGGCGGTGCGGAGCGCGTGGACCCGCAGGGCGTGACGCCGCGGTTCACGGCGAAGCGCGAGATGAGGCGCTCCGCCCCGGCCGCGCCGCACGCCGGGCAGGATGGCGCGTCGGCACTCGCGGTGGCGTGCAGCCACTCGAACTCGGCGGCGCACTGGCCGCAACGGTACTCGAAGATGGGCATGGTGAAAAGGCGGCTCCGCGGTGATGTCGGCGGGGACTCCAGCGCCATTCTAGCACACGCCCCGGGGGGCGACGCAACGGCGATGGGCCGGTGCTGGCGGCGGTCGGGAGGCGACCCCGCCGATCAGCACACCGGCGAGGCCGACGCCGGCCAGCGCCTCATTGCGGTCCCGAATCGCCGCCGCCCGCGCCTCATCGAGTCGCTTCGCTGCATAGCGCTCACGGATCCATAACCAGCGCTCCGTCACCTGCTCGTCGTCGGTCCAGTCCGGCTCAGGCAACCGCAACGCCCGCGCAAGCCCCATGATGTTTTCGAGATCCCTGACGCGGTCCTCGAAGGTCGCCCGTCGCGCCTCCTCGATCAGGCGCTGCTCGTACCGCGCATAGGCCGCCCTCTGCTCGCGAACGATCCGCTGCTGCGTCCTCTTGTCCATCATCCGGCCCACCGTACGCCACGGCTACGTTCCCAGCGCAAACAGGGAAGGGGACCGGACACTGGCCGGGCGGCCCCGCCGAGAGTGGGAGCGGGGGGGGCAGAGCATTGGCCTGCGACCCTCGGGTCATCATCCCGACGAGTTGCCGGACTGCTCCACCCCGCGCCATGCTAAGGGCAGTCTACAGCGACGCGCGGGCAGCGCGGGGCCCCCTCTCCGCGTCTCGCTCAGGGGCTCGGCGGCGTCAGGCGGATGCGGAAGGGCCTGTCCCGGTCGCACACCAGCCGGCCGTTGCAGACCTCGAGCTCGGCCGCCTGGATGGCTGTGTGGCGACTCGACAGGGGGGACACACCGTGGCGCTCGGGCGCGTCCTCCGTGTAGGGATGGGTGAAGTAGATGAC
>DATIKM010000064.1:0-3148 GCA_035477595.1 Chthonomonadales bacterium | reverse complement strand
CTTTCGTGGCTGGCCTTGTTGCTGGTGCGCATCGCTTCCCTGCGCACCGGGCTGACCTGGGACGAACTACGCCGGGTCCTCGAGCGGATGCATGTCGGGGAGTTTGCCTCCAAGGACGGGCGGGTCCTGCAGCGCACGGAGAGCACGGGGCAGCAGGCCGCACTGTTCAAGGCGCTCAAGGTGCCCGAACCACCTCGCTTTCTCGCCTTGATCCCCGCACCCCCGGAACGCAAGCCGGCATAGTATCACATCTCCTTCGCCCTACCTGTCGCGTTTATGGGTTTAGCTTGAGCTACGCAGATCTATTACACCAGGCGGTGTCGAAGTCGGGTCTCGGAGACTGACGTCAATGCTGCGTTGACTGAGTACCGTGAGTATCTGCGGTCAAGCTCAGCAAGGAAGAGAGGGACTGAGCGATGATCCCCAAGGAGTGCAAGCGTTTGGCGGAGGTGGACTTCCCGATAGCGGTGGTCTCGAGGCATGCCGCGCGCGAGAAGTCGATCCGTCACGGGCATCCGTCGACGCTGCATCTCTGGTGGGCCAGGCGGCCGCTAGCGTCCTGCCGCGCGATTCTCCTGGGGCTCTTATGGCCGGATCCGTGCGATCCGTTGTGCCCGGAGGAGTTCAAGACGGAGGCGAGGAAACGCCTGCGCGAAGTCGCCGGCTGCAACCCGGGAACGACCGACGCGGACCTGCGCCGCGCACTCCTCCGGTTCATCGCCGACTTCGCCAACTGGGACCTTGCCGCGAACCGGCCATATCTCGAGGTTAGTCGTGCGCTCGTGAAGGCGGCACATTTGCCAGGTGACGGTAGCGCCTACGAGCCGCCGTTGGTCGTGGACCCTTTCGCGGGGGGCGGCTCTATCCCGCTCGAAGCGCTGCGGCTGGGGTGTGAGGCGTTCGCGAGTGACCTCAATCCCGTCGCGTGCCTGATCCTCAAGGTGATGCTCGAGGACATCCCGCGGCACGGCCCGGAACTCGCCGAAGAACTACGCCGGGTGGGCGCGGAGATCAAGCGGCAGGCAGAGACGGAACTCGGCGATCTTTACCCCAAGGACCCGGATGGGGCGACGCCCATCGCCTACCTCTGGGCGCGGACGGTGCGCTGCGAGTCGCCGAACTGCGGCGCGGAGATACCACTCGCGCGATCCTTCTGGCTGTGCAAGAAATCAAACCGGAAACGGGCGCTCCGGCACCGCATCGACCGGCCGAAAGGCGAGCCGCCGCAGGTCGAGTTCGAGGTCTTCGAGCCGAAGGCGGACAGCGAGGTGCCCACCGGCACGGTGGCGCGCGCCAAGGCAACCTGCGTCTGCTGCGGTGCGGTGCTGCCACCTGAACGCGTGCGCATTCAGCTCAGCGCCCAGCGCGGCGGCGCGGACGTGATCTTCGAACCTTCTCCCTCCGGGCGAGGCCAGGGTGAGGACGTATGGCGCCGCACCGGCGGCGCGCGCCTGCTCGCGGTGGTGACGCTCCGGCCCGGCGAGACTGGGCGGCACTATCGGTTTCCGACCGAGCGAGATTACGAGGCGGTACGTAAGGCGCAGTCGCGCTTGGCAAAGCTGCTTGAGGACTGGGAGCGCGATGGTCGGCAGGGGCTCTGCCCGGTGCCGGATGAGCCTCTGCCGCTCATGAGCGGCACGTTCAACGTACCGCTATATGGCATTAATCGCTGGGGCGATCTCTTCTCGGCACGGCAAAATCTCGCGTTGGTCACTCTTGGACGGCTTGCCCACAGCCAAGTCGTTGAGGCTGATCGTGAGTTACTTGCTCTTGCCATATCCAAGCTATCTGAACTCGCCTGCTCAATCTGTTCATGGGAGCCCATCGCCGAATGTACACGGCACATCTTCGGCAGGCAGGCGATTCCAATAGCTTGGGACTTCGGTGAAGGTGTGCTGACATCAGCATCAAGCGGAAGCTTTCAAGTGTCGGTCGAGAATGCGGCGGCAGGTGTCGAGGCCGTAAGCCCGGTGACCGCGACCGGCAGCTGCCAACTTTCGGATGCCGCCGCACACCCATTGCCCGACGACACGGCGCACGTATGGTTCACTGACCCGCCCTACTACTTCGCAGTCCCCTACGCTGACCTTTCAGACTTCTTCTTCGTTTGGCTGAAACGTGCGTTGCCGGCCCACCCACTTCTGCGCGATCCGTTCGACCCTGCGAATCCACTCACGCCAAAAGCACGCGAACTGTGCGAGATGGCTCATTGGGATCCCGATCGGTACGCGCACAAAGACCAAGCGTTCTTCGAGGAGGGTATGCGGAAGGCGTTTGCTGAAGGCCGCCGTGTTCTTCGCGATGAAGGCGTCGGATCGGTCGTCTTTGCCCACAAGACCACGGAAGGGTGGGAAGCGCTGCTGTCCGGAATGATCCGCGGCGGTTGGACGATTACTGGCTCTTGGCCAATCGCCACCGAAATGGCCTCACGGCTGCGCGCCCGCGAGTCCGCCGCCCTCGCCACCAGCGTCCACCTCATCTGCCGTCCCCGCCCCGAGGATGCGCCGGTCGGCGACTGGGGCGAAGTCCTGCGCGAACTGCCCAAACGCGTCGGTGGCTGGATGGAGCGCCTGCAGGGCGAGGGCGTGCGCGGTGCGGATCTCGTCTTCGCCTGCATCGGCCCGGCACTGGAGATTTTCAGCCGTTACTCGAAGGTCGAAACCGCCGAGGGACGCGAGGTCGCGCTCGCCGAATACCTGGAGAAGGTATGGGAAGTGGTCGGGCGCACGGCCTTGGAGCAGGTGCTCGGAACAGCCGAGGCCAAGGCGCGCAACGGCGCGGCGGGAGCAGTCGAGGAAGATGCACGTCTCACTGCGCTCTTCCTGTGGACTCTCCAAAGTACTAACGGTGAGTGGGCGGAAGCTGAGGCCGCAGCGGGTGACGAGGATGATGCCTCATCCGATGATGAAGACGAAGAAGCGACGCCGTCGGCAAGGGCGAAAGGCTATGCGCTCGCCTTCGATGTTGTGCGCCGCTTCGCCCAACCGCTGGGCATCAACCTGCCCAAGTGGGAAGGCCGTATCATCGAGATCAAGAAGGGCGTGGTACGGCTCATGGCCGTGTCCGAACGCGCCAGGCAGCTCTTCGGCCAGGACGGTGCGGACGCCGTAGCCGACTGGATCGTGCAGGCGCCGCAGAGAAGCCCCCA
>DATIKM010000063.1:0-1852 GCA_035477595.1 Chthonomonadales bacterium | reverse complement strand
GGTAGGCCGTCGCCCCTGAGGCCGCCCGGCTCGTCGATGCGTCGGTAGATGACTTTGGTTCCGGGGAAACGCGGCAGCCGCTCGATGAAGCGGACGGAGATGTCCGGCAGGTCGGGCATGGGGTCGCGCCAGCGCTCGCGGGGGTCGCGCTCCTGGGCGAGCGCGGCGGTGGCGAGCGTGGCGAGCAGGCAGGCGGCGAGCAGGCAGGCCGCGACGAGGCGCATGGTCGGTTGGGCTCCTGCGCTCTCGGTTCGCCGCCGCCGGCGGGGTTTCCTGTGGCGGGAAGCGGCTGGTGGCTTGTATGATATGGCCGTTAAGTTGTAGGATGTGGGTAGGTGCGGCGTGTCACCGCGCGGCGGCGGCGTCCTGCCGCGGCCGGTGGCGGGCAGCATCGGGGCCTTCGTGGAGCAGTTGCTGCGGCCCGGCGAGGCGAGGAGCGAGAGCCACCGCCTTTCGCTCTTCCCGCACCCCTGAGGCGCGAGCGGCCGCGCCGCTTGCGAGGAGGCTGCCATGAGCAAGGGTGTGGCGTTCGTGGGTTGGCAAAGCGCGCTCCGGCTTGCCGGCGCGTTCGCCGTGCTGGCCTCAACGGCCGGCTGTCGAGGCGAAGGCGGCGGAGGGGTCGAGCCGAGAGAAGGGGCCGGTGCAGGAGCCGGCGCCTGGACCGTCGTGGACCTGCATCCCGCCGGGGCTACCCGTTCGCAGGCGCTGTCCGTCTCGGGCGGGCAGCAGGTAGGGTGGGCGGTTGTCGCCGGTACGCGCCGCGCCTCCCTCTGGCGCGGAACCGCCGACTCCTGGGTGGACCTCCATCCCGCCGGGGCAGACGATTCGGATGCACACGCCGTCGCGGGTGGGCAGCAGGCAGGGGTTGCGGTTGTCGCCGGTACGCGCCGCGCCGCCCTCTGGCGCGGAACCGCCGACTCCTGGGTGGACCTCCATCCCGTGGGGGCCAGCGACTCCTTTGCATACGGCGTCGCGGACGGGCAGCAGGTAGGGGATGCCGTTGTCGCAGATCTGCCCCGCGCCTCCCTCTGGCGCGGGACGGCCGACTCCTGGGTGGACCTTCATCCCGCCGGGGCAGATGTCTCGAATGCACGAGCCGTCGCGGGTGGGCAGCAGGTAGGGGTTGCGGAGGTCGAGGGTACGAGCCGCGCCGCCCTCTGGCGCGGAACCGCCGACTCCTGGGTGGATCTCCATCCCGCGGGGGCCAGCGACTCCTCTGCGGGCGGCGTCGCGGACGGGCAGCAGGTGGGGCGGGCGCGTGTCGCAGGTACGGACCGCGCCTCCCTCTGGCGCGGAACCGCCGACTCCTGGGTGGACCTGCATGCCCTCCTGCCGGACGAGTTCGCGCGAAGCGCGGCTCGCGGCATCTGGACTGGCAACGGACGCACCTACGTCGTGGGGCGCGGGCACACAAGGGATGGCCAGGTCCGGGCGCTCCTGTGGATAGGACCGGCGCCGTAGCGCGAGCGGGCAGGCGGAGGAGCGAGAAGGCAGAGGAGCGAGAGCCACCGCCTTTCTCTCTTCACTTAGTCCTCGTCACTCCCTCCGCCTGCCCGCCCGGTGAGGCGATCCAAACCTGGCTCATGGCCCGCCCCCTGCCCCTCGTCTCGGCTCCGCCCGCGCTACGGGCCGCTTCGCATCACCGAGACCTGGCTCACGAAGTACCAGCCGTCCTCGCGCCGGCCATCGATGGCCAGCCGGATGGCGGCCTGGCACCGCACAACGTCGCCCAACCACCGTCGCGCATGCATGGCGTTCGTGCTAAGGACAACGAGGGACGAGGGCTACCATCACTGGGCCGCTGTGGCGTCAGCCAGCTCGTCTCCGGCACACGTCTCTCTGGGACCATCAC
>DATIKM010000062.1:0-29474 GCA_035477595.1 Chthonomonadales bacterium | reverse complement strand
CGGTCGCCGGTGAAGCGCCCGCAGAGGGCGCGCGCATCGATGCCGACACGCAGGCGGTCGCGCCTCATCGCCACTCCATCAGGCGCCTGGGACCCCGCTCATCCATGGGCGCGTCGGTACAGGCCAGAACAGGGAAGGAGGAGCGGCATCAGCACGGTCAGAACCAGCCCAGTCTGCGGAAGGCTGTCGCGAGCCCCGTGCTCAGGACGAGCATCGCCGCGAGCGCCGCCGGGTAGCCCCACGGAGAGGCGAGCTCCGGCATGTGATCGAAGTTCATCCCGTATATCCCTGCCACCAGCCCACAACTCATCAGGATCGTCGACAGGACGGTAAGCGTCTTCATCACGCGGTTGGTGCGGTTCGAGACCACGGAGAGGTGTATGTCCATCGCGCTGGTCACCAGGTCGCGATAGGTGTCGATCGTCTCCACCAGCCTGACTGCGCGGTCGTAGAGCGACTGCATGACGGGCATCGCGGCATCGGCAACGACGGGCGAGCCGTGGCGCATGAGGGCGTTGGTGGCGTCGCGGAGGGCCGAGCCCGCGCGGCGCAGCTCGAGGAGTGCCTTGCGGAGAGCGAAGATCTGAGCCGGGTCGCCATCGGGGATGCCGGCGAAGAAGCGGTCCTGCAGGAGCTCGACGCTCTCTGCGAAGTCGTCGATCCGCGGGAAGTAGTCGTCGAGCACGGAGTCAAGGAGGACGTAGAGGGGCGTGGCGATGCTGTCGGGGGCGATCCAGAGATGCTCGTGCCAGCGCGACATGCCGTCGCGCACGACTGCATCGGCGCCCTCGTGCGCGGTGATCAGGGCTCTGGGCATCGCGATCACCGTGAGGGCGCGCTGGACCGGAGACTCCGCAGGGCCCGTCGCCTCACGCACCACCAGAACGTGGCAGGGCCGCACGTAGTAGGATGCACCCCGCGAGGCGCCGTCGCTGGCCCACTCGACCGCGGCCTCCGGCACGCCGGCGGCGAGAGCGGCCGGCACGATGTCCCCGTGATGGCGTACCTCGACGTCGATCCACGCGAGCGCGTCGGGATCGCGCAACGCCGCCAGCACATCGTCCCACTCGGAGGCGGCCGTGAAGGAGGCGCCGGGCCTGGCGATGACCGCCGACCAGGGCGCCGCGGGTGCACCGGCGCCCGCGCCTATCGCAGAAGCCTCCGAGGGTGGCATCCCGTCCGTTACCGAGCGGCGAGCGCGGCGACAGCCGGCGGCGGCGCGCTCCGTCCCGTGTCTACTTCAGGCTGAGCATGTAGGCGACGAGCGCCTTCAGGTCCTTGTCAGGGATGCGGTCGCTGCCATAGGCAGGCATGGTGCCGCGAGGGAAGAGCTTCTTGGGGTCTCGGATCACAAGCGTCATCCAGGCGGCGGTCCTGCCCCTGCCCGTGCGCGTCAGATCGGGTCCGGCCTTGCTGCCGGTGCCCGCGATGGCGTGGCAGGCGGCGCAAGCATGCTTGGCATAGACAGTCTTGCCTGCGGCCAGCACGGCTGCGGACGGCTTGGGCGCCTTTCGCTGGCCCTTCGCGCTCAGCGGAATGACGCTGCACGCCAACCCCAACGTCAGCGCCGCGGCCAGGTACACTGCGCGCTTGCGAACAGCCATCGTTTTACTCCTCCATCGCGGGGGATCGGCAGCGGCCGCTGCATGCGCAGGCGGACGCGCACACCGCGGGAAGTGTACCCCGCAGTCTGAGGCGGGTCAACGATGCACCCGGGGCCGCGAGGCCATTCGGGTATACTAGGCGGCTGGATCGTCAGGCAGCGGTGTGTCAACCAAGAGGAACAGGGCTCGATGAAACAAGGCATCCATCCGAAGTATGAAGCTGCCGCTGTCAGCTGTGCGTGCGGCAACACGTTCGAGACGCGCTCGACGCGCGCCACCATTCGCGTTGAGATATGCGGTAGCTGCCACCCGTTCTACACGGGCAAGCAGAAGATAGTGGACACCGAGGGCCGCGTCGAGAAGTTCATGCAGAAGTACAAGATGAAGCGCTGAGTTCGGTGGCTCAGCGAGCGGCGACGGGCCTCGGCGGAGGTCGATGAGCGAGTACCTTCAGTATGGCGGACAGGCGGTGGTCGAGGGCGTGATGATGCGCAGCCCTCGGTATTTCGCGGTCGCCTGCCGCAAGCCGGATGGCGAGATCGTTCTGCGCGCCGAGCCGATCGAGGCCTCGTTCCTCGGTCGGCTTCAGTGGCTGAAGCGGCCCTTCCTGCGGGGCAGTCTTGCCCTGATCGACGCGATGGCCCTCGGAATGAAGGCGCTGAACTTCTCAGCGCAGGTTCAGGCCGAGGCGATTCCGCAGAAGGGCGCCGTGGCTGTGCAGGAGGACAGCGGCGTGCCATCGACGGAGGCGCCCGCCGCCTCCGCGCCGGCGGGCTCGTCGCCCAAGATCAACGACATCGTCATCGGCGGCGTGATGGTGCTCGCGTTCCTCCTCGGGGTGGTGATCTTCGTCGCCCTGCCGACGCTCCTGACGCAACTGGTCCAGACCCACATCGGCGTGTCACATCCCACAGCGCTGAATGTGGTGGATGGGATCATACGCATCGCGATCTTTCTTGCCTACGTCGCCTCGATCGCGCGCATGAAGAACATCAGGCGGGTGTTCCAGTACCACGGCGCCGAGCACAAGGCCATCAACACGCTGGAGGCGGGCGGGGAGCTGAGCGTTGAGGTCTGCTCCAAAGCGTCCCGCATCCACCACCGGTGCGGCACCAGCTTTGTCATCATCGTGCTGCTCGCGTCTATCTTGGTTCACTCCCTGTTCCCGAGGCCCCCGCACTACTTTGCACGGGTTGTCCTGCACACCGCGCTGATCCCTCTGGTTGCTGGTGTGGCCTATGAGGTGATCCGGCTTGCGGGCCGGATGCGGAACGCCCGGGTCCTCACAGCGCTGCTCGCTCCCGGACGCTGGACGCAGGGCCTGACCACGCGGGAGCCGGACGTCGACCAGGTCGAGGTGGCGCTCACTGCACTGAAGGCGGTTGTCGACCGGGAGAGAGCGCCTGCACAGGCGCCGGAGGGCCCGTCCGCGGCCGTCGCTTAGCGGTTCGAGTTGGCGATCCGGGTCGCTGTATCTGCGGCGGGCGATCATGCCCGACCGGCGGACGGCGGCCCTTGATGTTTGCGGCGGGTCTACCACCGGTGCAGCGCCGGAGAGGGGGAGGGGGCCGTGGCTCTCGGTCCAGCACAGAAGAAGCTGGAGGAGCTGGAAGCGCGGTACGAGGACCTCGGGCGTCTGATGCTCGATCCTGAGGTTCTGGCCGACATCCACCGTTACCAGCAGGTTCACAAGGCCTGGAGCGATCTCACCGAGGTCGTGGAGGCATACCGCGCATACCGCCATGCGGAGCATGGCCTCGCCGAGGCGGAAGCGCTGCTCGACGACGCCGAGATGCGTGAGCTGGCTCTGGCTGACGTCGAACGGATCCGTCCAGAGCGTCAAAGCCTGGAGGAACGGTTGACGAGACTGCTTCTCCCTCGTGACCCGAATGACGACAAGAACGTGATCATGGAGATCCGTCCGGCGGCCGGCGGCGAGGAAGCCGCGCTGTTCGCCGGCGACCTGATGCGGCTCTACCTCCGCTACGCGGAGCGCAGGGGCTGGAAGGTCGAAGTGCTGAACGCCCAGGAGACGGGGATCGGTGGCTACTCGGACGTCGCCCTCTCCGTTCAGGGGCGAGGCGCCTACAGCCAGCTGAAGTTCGAGAGCGGAGTCCATCGCGTGCAGCGAGTGCCCGCCACGGAGTCGAGCGGCAGGATCCACACGTCTACCGCGACCGTGGCCGTTCTTCCTGAGGCCGAAGAGGTGGAGGTGGACATCAACCCGAACGACCTGGCGATCGACGTCTATCACTCGTCCAGCGCCGGCGGACAGAACGTACAGAAGGTCGCCACGGCGATCAGGATGACCCACAAGCCCACGGGGATCGTGGTGACCTGTCAGGACGAGCGGAGCCAGCTTCAGAACCGAGAGAAGGCGATGCGCATGCTGCGGGCGCGCATCTACGAGCGCGAGATGCAGGCCCAGACGTTGGCCCGTACGGAGGCGCGACGATCACAGGTTGGCTCCGGGGATCGATCCGAGAAGATCCGCACCTACAACCTCCCGGACGGTCGGGTTACCGACCACCGAACCGGGGTGACGATCTACAACATGAGCGCCATCCTGGACGGCGACATCCAGGCGTTCATCGACTCGCTGCTTATGGCCGATCAAGCGGAGCGGCTGCGCGGCGGGACAGACTGAGCACCGGTGGTGCATGGCATCGCCGACTTGCCTCCCGCGAGCGATGAGCGAGCCCTTCCATGGGCCATGGAGCGCCTGACCGGGGCTGGTGTCTCGGAGTGCGCGCTGGAGGCCCGCCTGCTCCTTGGCCTGGCAACGGGCGCGTCCCAGGCGCAGATCCTGAGCGGGCTCCGGCGCGAGCTCAACGCCACCGAGCGCGAGCGGCTTCTGTCGCTGGTTCGTCGCCGCTGTGCGCGCGAGCCCCTGGCGTATCTGCGAGGGTCCCAGGAGTTCTACGGCCTGGAGTTCTGTGTCGACCGCAATGTTCTCATACCGCGCCCGGAGACCGAGCTGCTCGTTGCCTTCGCCATCGATCTGCTGAGGGGCGGCGCTTCGACGGTGTTCGCGGATGTCGGAACCGGCAGTGGGTGCGTTGCGGTGTCCGTCGCCATCACCGTGCCCCAGGCGAGGGCGGTGGCAACCGACGTCAGCCGCTACGCCGCCCGGGTGGCCCGCGCCAACGCCGAACGGCACCGTGTGTCGGAGCGCGTACTGGTGGTAGTGGGAGACCTCCTGAGTGCCGTCCGGCCGCGATCGCTCGACCTTGTGCTGAGCAACCCGCCGTACATCGCGACCTCGGACGTGAGTGGGCTTCAGGCGGAGGTGCGGGACTGGGAGCCGCGCATCGCGCTGGACGGTGGCGAGGACGGGCTGAGCATCGTCCGGCGCCTCGCCCGAGAGGCCCGACACGCGCTGAAGCGCGATGGCCGGCTCGCACTGGAGGTGGCGCTGGGCCAAGGTCGATCCGTTGCCAAGGAGCTTTCCGAGTCTGGCTACGGGCACATCGGCACGCTTCGGGACCTTGCCGGCATCGAACGGGTCGTCCATGGCATGCTGGCATAGATGCCGGTTGTGCGCCGCCTTAGCGGAGGTGCGCGCCGTGACCGTGGAACGAAGACGATGAGAGCCTGGGCGGTGCCACGGGCTCACCTTCGTTGCACGGAGTACGGCCTTGTGGTGGCGCGCTCTGACCGCGGCGCTCATCGCTTGCGCCATGGGGACGGCATGCGCGGTCGCTGGCGCTCAGGTGGCCGGGCAGACGCTAAGCCTCGAGGAGGCCCAGGCGTATCTGCTGGCGCGCGTGAACGCGGACCGCGGCGCCCACGGTCTCTCACCGGTGGCTCACGACCCGCTCGCGGCGCGAGCCGCTCAGCGCCAAGGGGAGGACATGGCAGTCCACGTCTACGTGGCGCACTGGGACCGCTCGGGACGGCTGCCATGGCACCGCTACAGCGATGAGGGCGGCTCGGACTTCGTACAGGAGAACGTGTACCTGGAGATGAAGTACCGGGGGCGTGAGCCGTCGGGCCCCATGGCGCTCGACGCGCACCCTCGGTTCACACCCGCCGAGCTGGACGCGGTCCAGGACACCTACATGAAGGGGCGGCCGCCGAACGACGGCCACCGCCGGAACATCCTGTCTCCCTACCACACGCACGTCGGGATTGGGCTCGCGAGGAGCCGCGGGCCCCGAAGCTCGGTCATCGCGAATGCGCAGGTGTTCGTTGTTCGATGCGGCTCGTTCGCTCCGCTGCCAGCGGAGACGCGCGTCTCGTCGCGCATCGGCGTGGCCGGGATGCTGCAGCCGCCGTGGCGCTTCGAGGCCGTGACCTACGCGCTGGCGCCTCCGCTGACGGCGCGGGAGCCTGCAGAGCTGATGCAGTCGGGCTCCTACAGCCTGCCGCGGACGCACCCGGTGGAGGCAGTGCGGGTAGTGAGGCAAGGCGCCGAGTTCAGCGCGGAGCTGCCGCCGGAAGCGACGGCTGCACCGGGCGTGCTGCACGTGGTGGTGTGGGCCTCGCGAGCCGGTGGGCCTGCGCGGCCCGTGTCGTGCAGGGCGGTCGTGGTTAGGTAGGGAGTCGGTGGACGCGCCGCGCCGCATGGCCAGGGCTCCCGGGGAGGTGCGGATCTGTCTGACGTCGGGCGCCCTGAGACCGCAGCCTTGGCCAGCGGCATCGCGGCAATCGCGTGCGAGGGCCTGACCAAGGAGTTCGGCGCGTTCCGCGCCGTCGACAACCTCGACCTGCGGATCGAACCTGGCGAGCTCTTCGGGTTCCTCGGGCCGAACGGCGCGGGCAAGACCACCACGATCAAGATGATGGTGGGTCTGCTCCGGCCGACGGCCGGCTCGGTGAGGATCGCCGGGATCGATATGCTTCGCCAGCCGCTGGACGCCAAGCGTGTGGTGGGGTACATCCCCGACGAGCCGTATCTCTACGAGAAGCTGACTGGCCGTGAGTTTCTGAACTTCATGGCGGACCTCTACTCGGTGAGCCCGCGGGGTCGCGCCGAGGAGATCGAGCGTCTGCTCGCGATGTTCGAGCTGACGGAGAAGGGTGACGAGCTGATCCAAGGCTACTCGCGCGGAATGCGGCGGAAGATCGCGCTCAGCGGGGCCCTCATCCACCGCCCGCAGGTGGTGTTTCTTGACGAGCCCACCTTGGGTCTGGATCCTCGCAGCGCGCGCCTGATGAAGGAGATCCTGCGCCAGCTCTGCCTTTCGGGCGCGACCGTGTTTCTCTCCACGCACATACTCGAGGTTGCGGAGCGCATGTGCGATCGCTTTGCGATCATCAACCGCGGCAAGGTCATCGCCCTGGGCACCATGGCCGAGCTCAGGGAGCGTGGCGGCTCGGCCAACGGAACGCTGGAGGACATCTTCCTGGAGCTGACCAGCTCAGAGGAGGATCGGGACGTCATCCGGTCACTTGGCGTGTAGTCGTATGGCCACACAGGAGCATCCGTGACCACGTCAGACATGCAGCAGGCCTCCGCGGTGCTCGTCCTGTTGGTGTGCCTGGTCGTCGGCGTCGTCGTGACCAACGTGGTGATCGCCGTGCTGTGGCTCGCCCGCCGGGACGCCGTCGCGGCGGGCGTGGCTCGCCCGCTGTTTCGAAGCTCGTGGAGCCTGGCCCATGTGTGGTTCGGCGCCCAGGCCATGCTTGCGGCGATCCTGGCGCTGGCGATGCTCGCGGTGGCGCTGCTGACGCTCGCGCCAGAGTTCTCCCTCTCACAAGGCCTCGAAGGACTGGATGGGCCCTCCGTGCCACCGGACGCTGTCTGGTTGCTCGCGGTGGCCACCCTGGGACAATGCGTCGCGATGGCGGCCGTGCCCGCGCTGGTCATTCGGTACGGCTACGGGGTCCGCCTGGCGGACATCGGTCTCACGCGTCGCCTTGAGAGGCGCCACATCGCGCTGGGTGTGGCTCTGGGGTTGGTGATGCTGCTCCTCGGGGCCACCATGGAGTTCGGCCTCGAGACAGTGGTGCGGTTCACGCTCGGCGCCGAGGCGCTCCACTCAGTCAGGTCTGCCAGCGAGATGTTCTCGCCTGTGCCCTTCATCAAAGGTGCTGAGGGCGACCTTGGCGCGATGGCAGCGATCCTCCTGGCGGTGGCGGTCGGTGCGCCAGTCGCAGAGGAGTTGTTCTTCCGCGGCTGGCTTCAGCGGTGTGCTCGGGAGCGTTTTGGCGTGTTGGCGAGCGTACTTATAAGTGCGGCGCTGTTCGCGCTTGCGCACGGAGGACCCGTGTTGATACTCGCTATCTTCCCCATGGGCCTGCTGCTGGGGTGGGCATACGAGCGTACGGGTTCGCTCTGGGTAGTGATCCTGATGCATGCGGTTAACAACGGTGCTGCGACGCTCGGCGTATGGCTCTTTGAGTAGACGAACCCCGGGGTGTGTGCTCCGCGCGGCCCTTCCTGCACTGGCGCTGGTGCTGCTGGGCGGCTGTGCGCTGCCGAGACAGATAACGGCATCGCCGCCACCCGAGATCGCTTTTGGCGCCCGACTCCTGGCGCAGGGCGACGAGCAGGGCGCTCAGGTTCAGTTCGACAGAGCGATACGCAACGGCGGCGGCAACGGCACGGTCTTCCTGATGGTGCTCCGGGCGTGCCAGACGGTCGGCCGCAGCGACCTGGCGGTGCAATACGGGCAACAGGCGCTGAAGGAGGCTGCCGGCCTGAACCGCATCCAGCGCGCTGAGATCCACAGCGCTATGGGCGACTGCTACCTGAGGATGCGCGACTGGACTCGCGCCATAGAGGCGAACCGTGCCGCGCTGGAGCTCGACCCGGATAACCCCCGCTTCTTGAACAACCTGGGCTACACCATCGCGGAGGCTCCGAGCAGCGCTGCCGATCTTCAGCAGGCGCTGGAGATGACCACCCGGGCCGTCTCGCTCGCTCGCTCCCAGCGCAGCTTCTTCGATGACCGGGACGTAGGCGTGTTCCTGGACAGCGTCGGGTGGGTCCTGTACCGCATGGGCCGGCACCCGGAGGCCGTCCGGGTGCTTCAGCAGGCCGCCGACCTCGCCCCTGGAGAGCCGGAGATCCATCTGCACCTCGCCAAGGCCTACGAGTCCCAGGGCCGCTACGAGGAGGCGCTGGTCCAAGCGCAACGCGCGCTGCGGGCCGCGCCACGAAGCGATGCAGTTCAGCAAGCGCACGACGAGATCCGTGGCAGGGCGCTGGCGGAGAGAGGGGCACAGCAGGGCCCGCCATCGCGTCAGGCGCCCTGAAGTCCATCGGCAGAGCTCGGGCGTGCCGTCCAGGGCCGGACGTCCGGTTGTCCCGTCTCCCCGCGTGCCGCACCGACCTCTCACTGGGAACGGACCCATGGCCCCCGTCGCCGGCGTCGGTGTGCTGGTCAGGGCGTGGGCCGGTCGGTGGTCTTCTGCCACGGCATGCTCGGCCTGGCCGTGACCGCGAAACAGGACGACTGTGCCGCCCTCGGCGCATTGGGTTGCCCTGTTCCAGCAGCCTGACGCCCTCTCACCCGACGACGTACGGGTGCACATGGTCCTCCTCTCGCTCCAGGTCAGCCATCTCGCCGCGACGTTCGACGCCCTGACCGCCCTGGGCACCGCCTCCCTCATCGCTCCTACGGACCTGGACCACGGGCTGATCGATTCGCCGCGCGACCCGGACGGGAGCATCGTGCAGCTCGTGGAGCGCTCCATCTGATCTGGCAGCGCCTGGCAACGCACGGCACGCGATGCGCCTCCCGGGTCCGGACGCCATGAGCGAGTGGTCCCGCGCAGAACGGACCGTGCGTCCTGGCACAACGGTACTTTCGGCCCATCGCGCCTGGGACCCTCGCCTCGTCCGACAGTATAGGTGGGCAGGCGGCCGCCTCTGGAGGACCCGATGCACGAGAACACCATCTTCAGGATGCTGGAGTCGAGCGTGAGCCGTTTCCCGGACCGGCTGGCGGTCAGCATCGGCAGGGACCCTGACGCCCGGTCCCTCACGTACGCGAGGCTTCGCGAGGCAGCGCGCGCGGTTCGGCGCGGACTCAGCGCCCTCGGCTGCAACAAGGGTGACCGCGTCGCGATCCTGTCCGAGAACAGGCCGGAGTGGGCTGTCGTTGACCTGGCCGCTCAATGCATGGGCGTCCTGACGGTGCCGATCTATACGAGCCTGCCTGCTCCTCAGGTCGAGCACATTCTGCGCGATTCTGGAGCGCGCGTCCTCATCGCGTCCGACGCGCGGCAGCTTGCCAAGGCATTGGAGGCGCGTTCCCAGTGCGCAGATCTTCTGCACTTGGTCGTAATGGACGGCCCGGCGCCAGAGGGCGCTATCGATCTGCACCGCCTGGTAGAGCTCGGCGTCTCGGAGGGCCTTAGCGACGAGGCGCTGGACGCCGTCGGCAACTCCGTACTGCCGGACGACGATGCGAGCGTTATCTACACGTCGGGGACGACCGGCGAGCCAAAGGGCGCCGTCCTGACGCAGCGCGCGGCTTTGCACACGGCGCGCGTGGCCCCCCTTATCACGCCGCTGTATGAGACAGATGTGTTCCTGTCGTTCCTACCGCTCTGCCACGTGATGGAGCGCATCGGAGGCCACTACCTGGCGCTCTCGCTCGGCGCGCACACCGTTTACTCGGAGGGCGTGTCGCGGGTGGCCCAGGAGCTCAGGGAGACCCGTCCCACCGTCTTCCTGTGCGTGCCTCGCCTCTTCGAGCGCCTGCGCGAGAGGGTCATGGAGGCGGCGAGCCGGGTGCGGGGTCCGAGGAGGGTCGTCTGGGAGTGGGCGCTCCGTGTGGGCACGGAGCATGCGCGGATGGCTAGCGGTGCCGAGGGCGCGCCCATGGGGATGAGACTGCAGCGAATGCTGGCCGATGTGCTCGTCATGCGGAGGGTGCGGCGTCAGGCCACCGGGGGGCGCCTCCGTTTCGTCGTATCAGGCGGCGCCCCGCTCGATGAGTCGACGGCGCTGTTCCTGGAGGCAATCGGGCTGATGGTTCTGGAGGGCTATGGGCTGACGGAGTGCCCCGTGGTCAGCCTGAACCGGCCGGAGCGTCGTCGTCCGGGCACAGTGGGTCTGCCACTCGAAGGCATCGAAGTGCGGTGCGCTCCCGACGGAGAGCTGCTGGTTCGCGGGCCCAGCCTGATGCGCTGCTACCTGGGACGGCCAGAGGCGACCGCCGAGGCCATTGACGCCGACGGCTGGCTGCATACCGGGGACATCGGCTCCATCGAGCCGAACGGCGTGGTGAGGATCACCGACCGCAAGAAGGACATCATCGTTCTGGCCAGCGGGAAGAACGTGGCGCCGCAGCCGATCGAGGCCCAGCTCGCGCGCAACCCCTACATCGCCGAGATAGCGCTCGTAGGGGACCGCCAGGCAGGCATCGGCGCCCTCGTGGTTCCGCACATCGAGCGACTGCGCGAGTGGGCGCAGCAGCACGGCGTCCACGCCCCGGACGATCACGCCCTCGTGACCGCCCCTTCTGTGCGAAGGCTGATCCGGGAAGAGATCGACCGGAGCTCGGCTGGCCTCGCCGACTTCGAGCGCGTGAAGCGGTTCATTCTGTCGGAGCGACCGTTCAGCGTGGAGGGCGGTGAGCTCACTCCCACGCTCAAGGTGAAGCGACGGGTGATCGCGGAGCGCTACCGAGCCGGCATGGAAGCGCGGGCGGCCGCGCGGTTATGATGGGGCGTCTCTGTCCGCACGTTCGGTCTGTCCGCAGCTCCGCGCTGACCGTCCGCAAGCTGGCACAAGTCGCGGGGGCACGGGCGGGCCGGGCTGCCGTATATTAGAACTGAGATGTCCATCGAGTTTCTGCACACACCATCGGCACCGTTGGAGGAGAGGGCGCTCATCGGCGGCGCCGACGGGCGCGCGACGGATGTGGCTGTTCGCCTCGGTGCGTGGTTCGGCGACGAGCGGCTTAGGGCCAGGGTGTCGTCCAACGGCGCTGTCGCGCTCGTGGAGCTTCGGGGCGAAGTGGGGGAGGACTCGGCTGCGGCCCTTGTCTCGGCTCTTGACCTGGCCCGAGGAGTGCCCTCCCAGACCGTGGGTGTCGTCCTCCGCCATGTGGGATGGGTGGACAGCGAGGGATTTGGAGCGCTAATCCTGGCACAGAAGCGCCTCGTCGAGCAGGGGCGCCGGCTGCTTCTGTGCGCGCCCTCCGAGCCCGTGCGCGATGCGCTTCGTCTGACGCGCCTGGAGGTCCTGCTGCCGGTGGTGCGATCTGTCGCCGACCTTCATGGGACGACCTGACGCGATCGTGTGAGCACGTCCATGTGAAGATGCGAGGGGGCGCGTTGTCGGCGCCCCCTCGTCGCCTCCGGTGCGGCCGCGCCGCGTCAGAGGTGGACGAGGCGCGCCTCCTCCATACCGGGTATGGAGCGGATCCCTGTCAGGACGCGCTCGGTGACCGTCTGGTCGAGCATGAGGACCATCAGCGCCTGACCGCCGACCTCTCGGCGGCCGACGTTCATCCCCGCAATGTTCACCGCGTTGGTGCCGAGAAGCGTGCCCACTGCCCCGATCATGCCGGGCCGGTCCTCGTGCAGCGTGATGAGCAGGGAGCCTGAGGGCACGATGTCGACGCGATAGCCGTCGATGTGCACGACGCGGATGTCACTGCGGCCGAACACGGCACCGCAGATCGTGCGCTCCCCCGCCGCGCTGCGTGATCGCACGGTGAGCATCGCGTTGTACTCGCTCTGGGTGCTGGTGTGGCTCTCGGTGACGCGCAGGCCGCGCGCGGACGCAATCATCGGCGCGTTGACCAGGTTCACGGGGTCGCTCAGCACTGGAGAGAGAACCCCGGCCAGCACTGCGCGGGTCACAGGGTCTGTGGGCACGTCATCGAAGTCGCCCTGGAAGGCAACCTCGACGGCCTCGATGGGCTCGCCGCGGCCCTCGATGTCGCGAGACAACTGCGTGTGCAGGCTCCCGATCTTCTCGGCCAGGGCGAGATAGGGGCCGACCGAGGCCAGCTCCTCCGCAGACAGGGAGGGCATGTTCACGGCGGCGCGCGCGGGGCGCCCGTTGAGCACGTCGATGATCTGGTCCGCGATGTCCGTCGCCACGTTGACCTGTGCTTCCGCGGTCGATGCGCCAAGGTGCGGCGTAACGATGACCTCCTGCAGGCCGAGAAGCGGATGGTCGGCGGCAGGCGGCTCCGTGGTGAACACGTCGAAGGCCGCCCCGGCAACCTTGCCTGACCGGACGGCGTCGGCGAGGGCCAACTCGTCGACGATGCCTCCCCGTGCGCAGTTGACGATGCGAACGCCATCCTTCATGCGAGCCATCTCGTCGGCGCCGATCAGGCCACGCGTCTTGTCCGTCAGTGGCACATGGAGGGTGATGAAGTCGCTGCGCGCGTAGATCCCGTCGAGCGCCACGAGCGACGCCCCGCAGTGCCGCGCGCTGTCCTCCGTCGCGAACGGGTCGTAGGCGAGCACGGTCATCTCGAAGGCCCGAGCCCGTCTGGCCACCTCGCTGCCTATCTTGCCCAGGCCGATCACGCCCAGCGTCTTCTGGTATACCTCGCTGCCCAGGAACCGCCCGCGCTCCCAGCGGCCCGCGCGCAGGCTGGCGTCCGCCTGCGGGATCCGCCTTGCCAGTGCAAGCAGCATCGCGATGGAAAGCTCGGCGGCCGCGATGGTGTTGCCCTCTGGCGAGTTCACCACCACTATGCCGCGCTCCGTGGCGGCCCGCACGTCGATGTTGTCGACGCCCACGCCGGCCCGCCCGATCACCTTTAGTCTCGTCGAAGCCGCGACCACCTGGGCGGTCACCTTCGTCTCACTGCGGACGGCCAGGGCATCGTAGGCGCCGATGCAGTCGAGAAGCTCGGCGGGCGAGATGCCTATGCAGACGTCAACCTCGGCGTTGCTGTGCAGGCGATCGACCCCAGCCTCCGCGATAGCATCCGTCACGAGCACCCTGTGCATGGCTCTCACTACCCCTTTCGGAACGCCCCTCCGGCACCGTCGAACGAACGTGGCGGGCGGCACGGGCATGGCGGATGGAACACGATGGGCGCGTGCGGTCGTCATACAGGCGGGGCATGGCGCCGGGCCTGTCGCGCGGACATCGATTCGGTTATAATATGGCACGTGTGCCGGGCGCCCTGCTCACTGACTGTGAACCGGTTCGGGCGTTGGCGACCGGGGCAGTGATCTGCTTTGAGGGGCAATGCCGGACCGCGGTCGAACGAGAGGAGATCAGACGAGATGCGCAGGGCGACTGCCCAGGGCTTCACGTTGATCGAGCTGCTTACGGTGATCGCTATCATTGCCGTCATCGCCGCGATCGCTTTCCCGGTGTTCGGCCGTGTGCGAGAGAATGCCCGCCAGGCCACCTGCATGTCCAACATGCAGCAGCTATACGTGGGGCTCGGGCTCTATCGGGATGACAGCAGCGGCGAGTTTCCCACCATGCTCCTCGGCCCGGCAGAGAGCGCTCCCGGTGTGCCGGCGATCAGCGGAGCAGCCATGCCGATCCAGCAGACGCGTGGCTTCCTCTTCCCGCAGTACGTGAGGGACATCGAGTCGTTCACGTGCCCCAACAACCCGAGCGGCGGCGGCACCGAGGTGGTGACGGTGGACTTCGCTCCGGGACCGCCGGGCACGTTGACAGGACCGGCGACCTTCGGTGCTCTCGGCTTCACCGGGGTGAGCGCCGGCGGCTTCAACTATGACGCGAACGCCGGCACGCCTATTCCGCTTCACGCCACGAACAGCTATGACCTCACGTCGAGGCTGGGCGGCGGAAGCCGACAACTGGTCTACTCGCGCGACTGGACCGGCACCGCCGGTCTGCAGGACGCCCCGAACCAGATGAAGTACCGCAATCCGCCGCTTGACAAGGTCGTCGTCACGTGGTGCAACTACCACGCAACGGTGTCCGGCGCCGGCGTGTCGCCCGTGCTGCTGGCCACCGGTACCACCAGGCGGGTCGACGCCCAGGTCGTGCAGCAGAGAGGGTGGGCGCTGGCCAACTGATACGTGGGGCGCCGAAAGGCGTCCTCCTGCATGAGATGTCCACTAACGGCGGTTTCGCCTGCGACCGAAAGAGTCGACGGGCGAGCCGCCGCTTCTGCGTCTGCTTGGTGCACGGCGGCTCCCGAGGTGCGCCATGACTGAGGAGTGCGTGCTTCTGGCCGTCGCGGACCCTACGGTGCGCCGCCAGGTGGCGGCCGGACTCGAGTCCAGCGGCCTGTGCGCTCACAATGCGAGCGGCCTGCGCGAGGCGCTGGCCGCAGTGCAACGGAGCGCCGTGTCGGTTCTCGTGACCGACACCCGCCTTCCTGACGGGCCTTGCCAGCCGCTGCTAGCCTCCTGCCGTGCGCTGGAGCCGCCCGCGGAGTGCATCGTGATCGTTGGTCCGGAGGACATTGAGGCGGCCCTCGCGGAGTGTGAGGCGGGGCGGGTATACGACATCGTGCAGCGCCGCAGCGCCGATGTTGGCACGGTTGCGCGCCTGGTCGTCAGAGCCGCGGAGAAGCGCGCACTTCGGCGCCAGAATGCCTATCTGCTCACCGAGCTTCGCGACGCGCGCGACGAGCTGCGCGGGCAGGCAGAGTTCCTGGTGCAAGTGGAGCGGCTTGCGGCCGCGGGCCAGAGCGCGCTGGCTGTGGCCCGCTGTGCGGCTGGGGACGCCGCGCTGGTGGGCGCGCACCTTCAGGCGGGGTGCGCCCCGGAGGCCGGAACGCGACCCCCGCTCTCGGAGGCGAGGCAGGCTGCGGAGCGCTGCCTCGGCGCTCTGCACGCTCTCACCGCGCTCGACTCAGACCGGGCGGGTGAGGAGACCGTGGACGCAAACGAGGCCGTGAACGAGTCCTTCCGGCTGCTGAGCCCCGTTGCCAACGCGCGGGGTGTACGCCTTGTGCGCTCCCTCGTCACGGCGTTGCCTCCACTGCGGGTCGACCCCCGGAGGCTCCAGCAGGCGATCGCCCACGTGGGGCTGAACGCGGTACATGCAGCGGGAGATGGCGGGCTCGTCAGCCTGGAGACGGAGCGGCTCGAAGGGGAGTTGCCCGGTGTGGCGATCAGAGTGACCGACACCGGGCCCGGCATGCCCCAGGAGATGCTCGGCCACCTCTTCCGGCCGTTCTTCACGACCAGGGGACTGCACAAAGGCACGGGCCTGGGCCTGGCCGCCACGCGAACGATCGTGCGAGCGATGCGAGGGGAGGTTCGCGTGGAGTCCGGTGCGGGGCGCGGAACGCGCGTCACCATCACTTTTCCCGCCGTGTGCGCCCGGGATGTGCCACAGGCAGGCGCGCTAGCCGCCTGAGTCGCCAGAACGGGAGGGCCGCCTGGCCCTCCCGTTCTGGCGCCGGATGCGCCGGCTAGACTTTTACTGGCGCAGCAACTCGGCCGGACCGATATGGCGCAGCTTCTTCAGAGCGCGGAGCTCGATCTGCCGCACCCGCTCGCGGGTGACGTGGAGCCGTACACCGACCTCCTCGAGCGTACGCGCATAGCCGTCGTCCAGGCCGAACCGCATCCGCAACACGTCTCGCTCGCGGTTCGTCAGCTTGTTCAGCACTTCCTCGATCTGCTCGCGGCGGATCAGGTTGAGCGTCGCCTCTGAGGGTGACGGGGCCGCGCTGGACTGGATGAAGTCCGAGAGCTGGCTGTTGTCCTTCTCGCCGACCGGCGTCTCGAGCGATAGCGGCTCCATGGCGATCCGCATGATCTCGTTCACGCGGTCAACCGGCACCTCGAGTTCGCGCGCCAGTTCGTCGACTGTCGGCTCACGATGGAGCTGCTGCCGCAGCCGGCCGGAGGCCTTCACCAGCTTGTGGATGATCTCGGCCACGTAGACCGGGATGCGGATTGTGCGTCCCTGGTTGATGATGGCGCGCGCGATCGCGCGGCGGATCCACCACGTGGCATAGGTGCTGAAACGGTAGCCCTTCTCCGGGTCGAACTTCTCGACGGCCCGGATGAGTCCGATGTTGCCCTCCTGGATCAGGTCGGGCAGAGGGATGCCGCGAACGCTGTACTTCTTGGCGATGCTGACCACGAGGCGCAGGTTGGCCTCGGTGAGCCGGTCCTTCGCGCGCTTATCGCCGCGACGGACCAGCCGAGCAAGGTGGATTTCCTCGCTGGAGGTGAGCAGTTGCGCAGCGCGCGCACGGCTCATCCACATGGAGACCTCGTCATCGCGCTCAGACCGTGGCACCTGAGCGCGGCTCGACTCCTCCGCAGGCTCCCTGGGCTCGGCCAGCGGTGCGTCACCCACCTCGTCCTGCATAACGTCCGCCATGGCGAGGAGTTCGTCGTTCGGCTCCTCGTCGACAGCCTCGGCCGCTACCTGAGAGGTGATCGGGCGCGCCTCCAGCGCAGTCGAGGCAACAAGCGGACGTTCGAGAACGACGGCGTCAGACATAGCGTGGGACCTCCTGGGTTCCTCTCCGGCTCTACACACGGTGTTCGTGCCGCACGCAACACGCACGGCGCCGTCGCACTCCGCCTATGCCAGGCGACGGATTGGTTGGAAGGGCACGCGCGTGGTGACCGCTCGCGTGCAGCAGCCGCTGTCGGGAACGACTACATGGGAGTGCCGCGCAGCCGGGCACGGCAGAATAGGCGTCGGCTGCATCAGCGCGGCCGGCGCTACGGACGCAGATAGTGCGTCTCGGAGCAGCATTACCGCCCGCCCGGGCAGGCATCGACGCCCTCACCGTGCGGACACGTCCATTATAGGTCGGATGCGTAAGGATGTCAAGGTAGCAACCGTCGGTCTTCCAGTACAAATCCCTGGGGCGCCTGCGTGGTTTTGGGGCAACCTGCGCCCTTACCCGTGCAGCGCGCGCAACTCGTCTACGGCCTCCTCGAGGGCAGCCGCGGCGCACTCGACGTCGCCCTCCGATGTGGTGCGGCCGAGCGTGAACCGTACAGCCGACCGAGCACGTTGCTGCGAGTAGCCCATCGCCAACAGAACGTGCGATGGCTCCGCGGAGCCAGAACTGCAGGCCGCACCTGCGGAGGCAAAGACGCCCCGTTCGTCGAGAGCCATCAGCAGCGCGCTTCCGTCGACGCCTTCTATGAGGAGCAGCGAGTGCCCTGGCAGCCTGGGGGCCGCCGCACCTGCTACCTCAGCACCGTCGACACGCTCGAGCACAGCCGCCTCGAACTTGTCGCGGAGACCCCTGACCCGCTCGGAGTCTGCGGCGCGGCGCTCCACGGCAATGCTCAGTGCCGCAGCCATCCCTACGACTCCTGGCACGTTCAGCGTGCCAGCGCGCAGGCCATGCTCTTGTCCCCCGCCCACGAGAAGCGGGCGCAATCTCAGGGAACGGCGCGCCACCAGCGCTCCTACCCCCTTGGGCCCGTAGAGCTTGTGAGCGCTCAAGGTTACCAGGTCGACCGGATCGCGCCGCAGGTCGGGTGGGCCGTAGAGCGCCGACTGGGCCGCATCCACATGCAGCGGTACTCCCCGGTCAGCGCACAGCCGTCCCACCGTGCCGAAATCGAGCCGCACACCGGTCTCGTTGTTGGCCGCCATGACGCAGACAAGCTGGCAACCAATGGGCATACGCGACACAACCGACGAGGGTTCCACTTGTCCGGAGGAGTCGACAGGTGCGATGCCGAGAGCCGCGCCTGATCGGGCCAGCTCGGAGGCCGGCTCCAGCACGGCGCGGTGCTCGACGGCGCTCACCACAAGGCCCCCTCCGGGGGCAACCAGGCCGCGCAACGCCCAGTTGTCGGACTCGGTGCCCCCCGACGTGAAGACCACTTCGCCGGGGTCGGCGCCAAGAACCGAGGCAATGGACGCGCGGGCCCGCTCAACGGCCTCGCGGGCGACGGCTCCAGCGCTATGGAGCGAACTGGGATTGGCCGCGAGGTCCGCAAAGTACGGCGCCATGGCGTCCAGTACATGCGGGTCGAGCGGTGTGGTCGCGGCGTGGTCGAGGTAGATGCCGTGCATACTTGGTCAGCGCCCGACAGTATGTCTGCGCGCGGAGGCGGCGCAGGGGAGTGCGGCTACCGACAGATCGACAGAATGTGCGTCCCGGCCACCGGACAGGTCGGCGATGCTCGCAGGCCACAGCGCAGACAAACATCCAGCGCCAGATCGTCGTGATCGCCCACAGCGGTGACTATGAACGCCTGAAGACCGCGCAGGAGAGCGTCCCGATCGGCTTCGTGCATCGCCATCAGGACGCGCTCGAGGCGTGCTACCCGCTCATCCTCCGTGCGCTGACAGATTGCCTCACCTTTCTCGGTGAGACGGACCTCCACTTCGCGCCGGTCCGAGGGGTTAACGGTCCGGGCGACAAGCCCCTGTCGCTCGAGTCGCTTCACCATGTTGGTGGCGGATGGGTAGCTGATCCCCAGCCCCTGGGCCAGATCACCCATCAGCACATCGTGGTGTAGCCAGATGTGCCGCATCGCGTGCACCTGGGGCAGGCTGACCCGCTGGTCTGTGAGCTCGGCGACCAGGCGGACGCTCAGCGTCTTGTGCAGGATCTGACCGAACAAGTCCGCCACCCGCATCGCGTCGAGGACGCCCACTTCCTGCATCGCGCAACTCCCAAGTGCGAGCTCCGCGACCGTCGCGCAGAGCACGCGGCCACGGCAGCGATGTCGCGCGCTGATCGAACTCGTTTATCAATCCTACCATAAGGATCGGGGGGAGTCAAACGCGCAGCGCTCGCGTTTGACCCGCCATGGGGCGTGTGCTATGCTCAACTTCGCGGAACCGGGGGGTCTCAGTCATGCCTGGTGCACTTGTGGCCATCGTCGGTCGACCCAACGTCGGTAAGTCGACGATCTTCAACAGGCTGGCGGGTCGGCGCATCGCGATCGTGGAGGACACTCCGGGCGTCACGCGCGACCGCCTCTACGCGCGCGTCGAGTGGGCGGGGCGCGAGTTCACTGTGGTGGACACCGGTGGCATCGTGCTGAACGAGGCCGATCCCCTGATCGTGCAGGTGCGTCTGCAGGCCGAGATCGCGCTGGCCGAGGCCGACGCGATCCTGCTCGTCTGCGATGCTTCGGAGGGCGTAACAGCTGCTGACAGCGACCTCGCCGACGCCCTGCGTAGCGCGTCAGCGCCCGTGTTCGTGGTGGTGAACAAGGCCGACAGCGAGCGACTGTCGCACGAGGCTACCGAGTTCTACGCCTTGGGGCTGCCACGGCTGTTCACCGTCAGCGCCGTGCACGGTCACGGTGTTGCGGATCTGCTGGACGCGTTGGTTGGCGCTCTACCGGGGGGCGATGCGCCAGAGGAAGACGGCGATACGGTCCGGGTCGCGATCATCGGCCGCCCCAACGTCGGCAAGTCGTCGCTGACGAACGCGCTGACGGGCGAGGATCGGGTGATCGTGAGCCCGATCCCGGGTACGACGCGTGATGCGATCGACACGCGGGTTCGATGCGCAGACGGTCGAGAGGCGGTTCTGGTTGACACGGCAGGCATCCGGCGGGCGGGCAAGGTGCAGGGCGGCATCGAGTTCTACACCACGCTGCGCGCTCGCTCTGCTGTGGACCGTTCCCACGTAGCAGTCACGGTGGTCGACGGTGGCGATGGCCTGACGGATGGCGACAAGCGCGTCGCGGGCATCGCGCACGAGGCCGGCAAGGCGTCCGTCATTGCGGTAAACAAGTGGGACCTGGTCGACCCGACTGGCGTGGCAACCAGAAGGCCGGATCGCGCGTTCATCCGGGCCTTTGTGGAGAGCTTCCGGCGGGAGACCCCGTTCCTGGCCTACGCCCCGCTGGTCTTCTGCTCGGCGCTTCATGGGTTCAGCGTGAAAGAGGTTCTGGAGACCGCGTTCTCCGCAGCCGCCAACCACGCTATCCGCATCCCTACTGGGGAGCTCAACCGCCTCTTCCGAGACGCCGTGGAAGAGCATCCGCGTAGCGAGCGGGGGCGCGATCTGCGGCTGTACTACACCACGATGGCCCGCGTCCAGCCGCCGACCGTGGTTCTGTTTGTCAATGACCCGGATCTCGTCCACTTCTCCTACGTGCGCTATCTGGAGAACCGCCTGCGGGCGCGCTATCCCCTCGACGGCACGCCGGTCGTCTTCCGTGTGCGCAAGGCGGAAAGCCGCGATCGGGAGACCTCCTGATGACCGGCGAGCCCGGCCCAGTCGTCGGCCGGCCGGTCGGTCTCGATGGGCTTACCGACGAGGTGCTGGCGCAGGCCGGTCTGCGGGACCTGCCGCGCGCACGCCGGACGATCATCGGGCTCGCGGGCCAGGGCGTGACGGACGATGAGGTCGAAGCGCTGCTGCCGGCGCTGCTTCATGCGCTGTCATCCAGCCCCGATCCCGACCGTGGCCTGGTCAGTCTCGCGCGCTGGACCGAGTCGGTTACCAACCGCATCACGCACTTCCGCTTGCTTGCAGACCATCCAGCGGCACTGCGCATGTTCTTCGAGGTGTGCGGCGTCAGCCAGTTCTTCTCCGACATCCTCACGCGGAACCCCGAGTACTTCGAGATCATCGCGAATCCGCGAGTGCGCTCCTCGACGGTGTCGTCTGCGCGTCTGTACCGTGAGCTGTCGCTGTTCGTCGACGGTATTGTGCGGCCGGAGCTGAAGCTGGAAGCGATGCGGCGGTTCCGTCATCGCGAGGTGTTGCGGATCGGCGTGCGCGACATCCTGGGCATCGCGGACCTTGCCGCCACGGCGCGCGAGTTCTCGCATCTGGCCGACGTCTGCATCCAGAAAGCGTTGGAGATCGCCGTCGCGGACGTCAAGAGCCTGCCCTCCGCGCTCAGCGTCATTGGAATGGGCAAACTGGGCGGCCGGGAGCTGAACTACTCCAGCGACATCGATCTGATCTTCGTGTGCTGTGACGAGGGTGGAGAAGAGGGCCTTCGACGTGCGCTCCGCACGGCCGAGCTTGTGGTCTCGGCGCTCTCCAGAAACCTTCAGCATGGTCACCTGTTCCGAGTGGACGTGCGGCTGCGGCCGGAGGGCAGGTTTGGCCCGCTCGTGCGCACGCTCAGCAGCTATGCCGCATACTACGAGAGCTGGGCGGAGCCCTGGGAGTTTCAGGCTCTGGTGAAGGCACGGCCGGTAGCGGGCGACGCGGCACTCGGCAGGCGGTTCATGGACATGGTGGCACCCATGGTCTTCCGCCGGCGGCCAGCACCCTCGTTTCTCGATGCGGTACGCCGGAACAAGGAGCGCATCGAGCAGAAGGCGGCCCTCGATGGCGTCAGCGCCACCAACGTGAAGGTTGGCAGGGGCGGCATCCGCGACATCGAGTTCATGGTGCAGCTTCTTCAACTCACGCACGGCGGCCAGCGTCCGGAGCTTCGGGCGGCTGGCACCCTCGATGCGCTGGAGAGGCTGCACAGAGCGGGACTGCTCCGGCGCGTTGAGGCCAGCGAGCTAAGGGAGGACTACTGCTTCCTGCGGACGGTTGAACACCGACTGCAGATCCTCTACGACCTGCAGACGCAAGCCCTGCCGGCGGAGCCCGAGGAGCGCCGGCTACTGGCTCGCCGCATGGGCTATGCCGGCTCCCGCGCGTTTGACCGTGAGTACCAGCGACGCACGGACCGCGTGCGTGCGCACTTCGAGCGGCTCTTCCTGCAGGGCGGAGAGCCTGCGATTGGCGCAACCGACGACCCCTGGCGCGGCCCGCTGCAGGTGATCGAGACGGACTCGGCGCGCGACGTGCTTGTCGAGCTCCTTCGGTCCAGGGGCTTCGTTCAGCCAGAGCTAGCCTACAAGGTGCTACGCGGTGCGCTGGCCGGGGTCGGGTATGGCCGCACGCAGCCCGAGGCTGCCGAACGCCTTATCGAGATCGCTCCGGCGCTCATAGACGCATGCAGCCGCTCGGGCGACCCTGACGCTGCGCTCGCCGCGGTCGAGGGCCTGATGCAGGCGGTGCCCAACCGCGGCGCCATGTACGCGACGCTCGCGCAGAGCGGCGAGATCATGGATCGCCTCTGCCGTCTGGCGGCGGGCGGCCCGGCTCTCGTGCGCAACCTTGCCCGCCATCTGGAGTGGCTTGACCTTCTGGTGAGCGAGGAGGTGGTCGATCCGGATCCGAAGCCCCTCGCCGCCGCGCTCGGAGAGCTGCGCCATCGGCTGCGTGGCGTGAAGGGCGATCAGGCGTTCTGGAGTGCCCTGGCTGTCTACATCCAGCGGGAGCGCCTGCGGATCGGCGCGCGCGACCTGTGGGGAGCGGTGCGGCCTGCTCGCATCGGGGAGGAGCTGACCGCACTGGCAGAGGCGGTGGTGCAGGTCCTGTTGGAGCGGGCCGCAACCGTCGCGTTGGCATCCAGCCACAGCCAGGCCGCGGTGGAGGCCGTCCATAGTGTCGCCGTCATCGGCCTTGGTAAGCTGGGCGGCAGGGAGGTCGGGTACGGCTCGGACTGGGATATCCTTGTCGCCTACATGGGCGACCGCCGAGGCGTGGAGGGCCGGGCCTTCGCGTCGGTCAACCTGCTGGTGGAGACGCTGCTGGGATCAGTGGTCGAACTGCGTACCCGCGGGGCGCCGGTCGAGATCGATGCGCGGCTGCGGCCCGAGGGTCGGTTCGGAGCGCTGGCGCGGACCGTTGAGGAATACGGGCAGTACTACAGGGACGCCGCCGGGGTCTGGGAACGGCAGGCGCTGATCAAGGCCCGTCCTGTCGCGGGCTGTCCCGAGACCGCCTCCGCTTATGTCGCCATGGTGCGCCACGTTGTCTACGGGCGCGTCTGGACGGAGCGGGAGCAGCACGAAGTCCGGGACATGAAGCGTCGCATCGAGGCCGAGCGGCTGCGTGCCGACCAGCGCAGCACAGACCTGAAGCTTGGGCATGGCGGCATGAGCGACATCGAGTTCCTGGCGCAGTTGCTGCAGCTTCGCCACGGCGCCACGCGTGAGGAGCTGCGCGTGACCGGCACGGTGGACGCTCTGCATGCCCTTGCGGGCGCCGGGGTTCTGCGCGCCGCTGAGGCGATGCGTCTGGCCGACACGTACGAGCGCTGGGTTACCGTGCGGAACCGCCTTGCGCTGCTGGGGGAGTCCGCCACGGATTCGCTCCCGGACGACGTAGCCAGGCTGCGCAACGTCGCAATCGGTCTCGGCTACGCGGACTCGAACGACGTGCGCGCCGAAGATGCGCTGCGGCGTTCGGTCGATGACCGGATGCGCGAGTCGAGGGCGCTCTTCGAGCGCCACTTCATGGCGGGTGGTCACGACGAGGGGAGGCAGGCGTGATGGAAGCCGCCGTTGTCATGGTGGCGAGCTACCTCTTAGGCGCCGTGCCCTTCGGGCTCCTGGTCGGCCGCCTGGCCTCGGGGGTAGACGTCCGCGCGGAGGGCAGCGGTAACATCGGAGCGACGAATGTCCTTCGGGTTGCCGGGAAGCCGGCCGGCGCGCTGGTGATGGCGCTCGATGTGGGGAAGGGGCTACTGCCGGCAGCTGCGGCCGGGCTGCTCGGCCTGGGCACGGTGTGGCAGGTTGCTGCGGGCCTCGCGGCGATCATCGGGCACATGTATTCGCCCTTTCTGGGGATGAAGGGCGGGAAGGGGATCGCGACGAGCCTCGGAGTGCTGCTGGGTGCGTTGCCGCCGGTTGGGGTCACGGTGTTCGTGCTCTGGGGCGCGGTCGTCGCCGCGACCGGCTACGTGTCGCTTGCGTCCGTGCTGGCGGCGGCGTCCCTGCCGTGGCTCTCCGCGGCGGCGTACCCGGGTGACGTCGTGCGTATGGGGTTCGTGTGCCTCGCCGCCGTGCTGGCCACCTACCGCCACCGCGCGAACCTCGTGAGGCTGTGCCAGGGCACGGAGAGCTGCTTCCGCCGCACGCGCCCAGGCACGCCGGTGCTGATCGTCACCATCGCCGTGGTGGTCGCGCTGGTGGTGTGCGCTGCGCCGCTCTACGAGGCGCTTGGCCTCGTGCGCCGGTGATGGATGCCCCCGCGGTTGGCGCTGCGCCGGATGTGCGTGTGGTCCTGGACGATCTTGGTCGGGCGTTCGGGCCGCGGCGCGTCCTGGCTGGCGTAAGCGCGTCCGTGGGTACCGGGCAGGTTCTGGCGGTCACCGGGCCCAACGGCTCCGGTAAGAGCACGTTGCTCCGCATCGTGGCGGGGCTGCTGACGCCGACCTGGGGCAGTGCGGAGGTTATCGTCGCAGGGACGCCGCGCGACCCGCAGGCGCGCCGGAGGTTCATCGGCTACGCCGCGCCCGACGCCTCTCTCTACGCCGAGCTCAGCGGTGTCGAGAACCTGCAGTTTCTGGCCAGGCTTCGCGGGGTGCACCTGACCCGCGAGGATCTCGTCGCCGCGCTTGGTCAGGTGGGGCTCCTGGGTCGCGGGCGGGACCGGGTGGCCGACTACTCCTCCGGGATGCGGCACCGTCTGAAGCTGGCGGCCGCTGTCCTGTGTAGTCCGCCCGTCTTGTTGCTCGACGAGCCTGGCTCTAACCTGGATGCCGAGGGGCTGGAGGTCGCGCGAGGGCTGGTGGAAGCGCAGCGGCGGTATGGCCTGGCTGTGCTGGCGACGAACGAGCCGCGCGAATCGTGCTGGGCCGACGACGTGCTGAGGCTCAACCATGCCTGATGGGTCCGCGCCGTCGGTCCTTGCGCAGGCACTGGCGGTCTTCCGCAAGGACCTGGACGCGGAGCTGCGGTCGCGCACGGCCGTGACGGCTGTGTTGCTGTTTTCGGTCACGTCGCTGGCAGTCGTCGGGTTCGCTAAGGGTGCGGTGGCCATTCCTGAGCCTGTGCAGGCCGCTCTGTTGTGGGTGGTTCTGTTCTTCGCCGCGTTTGCGGGCCTGGCGAACGTATGGCTACATGAGGAGGACCGCGGCACATCCGCCATACTGAGGATGCATGCTGCCCCCGAGGCCATCTACACGGGTAAGCTTCTGCTGAACCTGCTTCTCCTGGCCGCCGTGGCGCTGGTGGTGACACCGCTGTACCTGGCCATGATGGACGTGAGCGTCGGCAGGCCAGGTGCGCTCGCGCTCGTGGTCGGAACGGCGGGCTTCGGTCTGGCGGCAGGAGCGACGGTGGTGGGCGCGATGATCGCCCGGGCAAGCGCGCGGTCGTCGTTATATGGCGCTGTCGGGTTCCCGGTGCTGCTGCCGCTGCTGATGATGGCCGCACACGCGACCGCTCTGGCACTGCGCCCTGCTGCGCCGGCCTCGGACATCTGGGGCGCTCTGACGGGGATTGCGGCCTTCGGGGTGGCGATTGTCGCAGCGTCGTGGATCGTCTTTGCGTACATCTGGGAGGACGCGTGACCTCCGGCCATGATGCGCGGAAGCCGCCCCGCGCGCGCGGTTTCCCGATCGCCCTGCAAGGCGCGGTCGGTGCGCTGATGGCGGCCGGCATCGTGGCCGCGCTCACGGCAGAGCCCGTGCGAAATGCGGCCGGCCAGCCCACATTCACGATGGGGGGCCACGGCGCGAAGGTTGTCTTCTTCCACGTGCCCTGCGCATGGATGGCGGTGCTGGCCTACCTCGTGGGGGCGGTTGAGGCGTGGCGCTATCTGCGGTCGCGCCGGGCTGCGGGGCGGCGTGCGTGGCTGCACGATGCGCGCAGCGCCGCGGCGATGGAGGTGGGACTGGTCTTCGGCGTGCTTGCGACCATCACCGGGAGCATTTTTTCGCACAACGAGTGGGGTGTCTACTGGAGTTGGGACCCTCGACAGACCAGCATCGTAGTGGTGCTGCTGCTGTTCGCAGGTTACCTCGCACTCCGCGGAGCGATTGAGGACCCGTCGGCGAAGGCGCGCATCGCGTCGGCGTATGTACTGGTAGCCGTGGTGCCCGCCATGTTCATGATCTGGGTGCTGCCGCGGCTGCCCGATATTGCGACGCTTCATGCCGGCGCCAACCAGGCGGTCGTGGGAGGAGGTCTTGGCACAGAGTACCGGCTGGTGATGTACGGGCTCATGTTGCCGGCCTTTGCTGGCCTGTTCGCGTGGCTGGTCGGGCTGCGCATGCGCGTGGCGGCGCTCGAGGATCGAGCAGTACCGGACGCGTCGAACCGTCGGGCGAGGGCAGATCGGGAGCTGGGATGATCTCTTTGGTCGTGGTGCCACTCATCGTCTGGGTTGGCCTCTTCGTCTACCTGGTTGCGTTGGATCGCCGTGTCGCTAGGGCGCTGGCGATGAGCCGCAGGGAGGACGACCTTTGAGGGCCCCGCACATCGTGGCACTCGCCGTGGTGGTCGTAGCCATGGTGGTGGCCGTGGCAAGCTTCAGCGGCACCGTGTCCCGTCACGTCTCCGTGAGTGAGGCAATGCAGAGCCCCGGGCGGACGGTTCAGGTGCCGGGCCAGATCGTGGAGGGCTCGGTGCGCTTCGACCCGGTCGCTTCCGAGCTGCGGTTCACCGTGACCGACCCCCGCGACGCGTCGATGCGGATGGACGTGGTCTACGGGCGGCCGAGGCCGGAGAACTTCGATGCGGCAACGAGCGTTCAGGTGATCGGCTCATTCCGCGATGGTGCGTTCAGGGCTGACCGCTTGCTGGTGAAGTGCCCCTCAAGATACAGCGATGAAGCGGCCGCCGCGCCGGTCGCTGCGAAGCAGTAGGGCGCATGGATTTCGGCATTCCGGTCATCTGGTGCGGCCTTGCGTTCTCCGTGGGCGCGTGCATCGCGTACGGGCTCGGCTGGCGCAGATCCGCTCGGATCCTCTTCGTGGGAGCTTCCCTGGCCAGCGCCGTCGCGTTCTTCCGACTTGTCTGGCTCCTGAGCACGCACCAGTTCCAGTACCGCTACGTTCTCGACTTCTCGTCGACTGACCTGGGCGCGCCCTTCCTGCAGGCAGCCGTGTGGGCCGGGCAAGAGGGCAGCTTCCTGCTCTGGGCGGTCTGCATGGGCATCGTCGGGCTGCCGCTCGCCTGGTTCTCAGGCACGTGGGAGCGGCGTGTGATGCCCATCTACACGACCGTGTTCGTGTTCCTCTTCGCTATCCTGACATGGCTGTCGCCCTTCCGACTTGTAGAGCGCGGCGGCCCATACGGGTACCCACTGAACCTTCCCTGGCCGCCGACGGAGGGCATGGGACTGAACCCCATGCTCCAGAACTACTGGATGGCGATCCACCCGCCCGTGATCTTCATCGGGTTCGCCGCTCTGGCCGCGCCCTTCGCCTACGCGATCGCGGCGCTCTGGTGGAGAGACCATGCGTCGTTCGCGGTGAGGGCTCTGCCCTGGACGCTGCTGGCGGTCTCCACGCTCGGGCTCGGGAAGATGATCGGCGGCTACTGGGCCTACGAGACCCAGGGCTGGCACGGCTTCTGGTCGTGGGACCCCGTTGAGAACGCATCGCTCTTTCCATGGCTCGCGTCCGTGGCGCTGCTGCACGGTCTACTCGTCCAGCGCACTCGGGGCGCCTTAGCGCGGAGCAACCTGTTCTGGGCGATCGCCGGTTGGGCGCTCTGGGTGTACGGCACCTTCCTGACGCGGTCCGGCGTGCTTGCCGACTTCTCCATGCATGCGTTCGTGTCACTCCAGAGCACCGCGCTCGTCCTCCTTCTGGCGATGATCGCGGTGCACGGCGGGGGCGGCCTCGTGCTTCTGCTGGCGCGCTGGCGCAGCGTGCCGGCGGCGCGGTCCCACAGCGCCACGATCTCGCGGGACGGTGCGGTGCTGTTCGTCGTGCCCGTGCTCGGGCTGGCCTGCGCCGGAACGATTCTTGGCACCTCGTGGCCGCTCATCTCGCGGTGGGAAGTCCTTCAATCCATCGGGCTGGGCGCTCTGTACGCGAAGGACGGCGCCGCAGTATCGCAGTTCATCTACAACGCCGCGGGATCGGTCCTTCTGGTGCCGCTGCTGCTCGTGATGGGTGCCGCGCCGATGCTTGCCTGGCAGCGCGCCACGCCCGCGGACCAGTTCCTTGCGCGCGTACTGGCGTCATGGATGGCGTCGATTGCCATCGGCTTCGCGATCCTCTGGTACGCGGTGCGGGGCGATGGCGCAACGGCTGAGACTGGAACGCCAGTCTGGCTCGTGGTTCTCATCGTGATGCTCGGCTCGTTCGCAACGCTCACGAACCTGGTCGCTGCAGTGCGCGTTCTGCGTAAGGTGAGGGCGTCGGCAGGCGCGTGGATCGCCCATGCGGGCATCGCGATGTTCTTCGCGGGGGCGATCCCGACCAACGTCTATGAGCAGACGTTCAGCTTCTGGCTGACTGATACCGGCACCCCCGTCCGTACACCATTCGGCTACCAGGTGCAGTACGTCGGCTGGACGCATGAGCCGCTCGTCGAGAGGCTGAGGCACACGAGGGACCCGGCTCAGTTGGCGCGGTATCACGCCGAGATCGAGGACGCATGGTGGCAGTTTGAGCACGGTCTGCGCGTGCGCCTGGTGCCCGATGGTCCGGATGGCCCCCGGGAGGCGCAGGCGCGCACCGTCCGCCTGCCCGTCTTCAAGAATCGGCAGCTGGCCCTGAGCCAGGATCCCGACCGACCGCAGACGATGCGGTGGCCGCACATCCGCAAGGAGTGGCTGCGCGACTTCTACGTGCTCGTTGCAGATGACCCGAACGTCTCACGCGTCGGCGCCGAGTTGCGCCCGGGCCAGACAGCGTTCCTCGCCGATGCGCACCGCACGAGCCCGTACCAGGTCCGCTACGTCCGCTTCGAAATGGCGGGCAATGCTGGCGAGCAGGGCACGTTGATGGCGGCCCACCTCGAGCTGATCGCGCCGGACGGGCGTCGCTACCCCACGCGTCCGGCGGTGCGCCTCGGGCGCGCCGGGCTGGAGCCGCTCGACGGCACAATCGCGGCCCTAGATGGCTCTGCGCGCCTCGTAGGTGGGGTTAGCGCCACGGACCGCGCTGTCCGGGTGGAGTTCGACCTGCCGGAGTCGCCGCCACTCGTCGCTGTGCCCATCGCTGTCACGAACAAGCCGTTCATCAACTTCGTGTGGCTGGGCGTTGTGCTGATGGGCCTAGGCACCTTCTGGGCTATGCCACTCCGCGCGCGCGAGGCGGCGCTCTGCGAGCGCAATGTGGGCCCAT
>DATIKM010000061.1:0-40347 GCA_035477595.1 Chthonomonadales bacterium | reverse complement strand
CCCTGAACGCGTGCGCCAGATGGCTGACTGGGGTGCGCGGTTCGAGCGTGATACGGACGGCGCCCGTTTCGCGGTGGGCCGCGAAGGCGGGCACTCCCGCAACCGCATCGTACACGCGGCAGACCGTACGGGCTGGGAGGTTGAGCGCGCCCTCATCGAGGAGACCCGGGGACGCGCGCGCCTCGCGTTCCTCGACCATGTGTATGTAGTCGATCTTGCAGTCGCGATGACATCGAGCGGGCCGCGATGCGTCGGCGTCTACGCACTCGATGTCGCATCTGGCGGAATCGCGCTGTTCCGGGCACGCGCGGTCTTGCTCGCGACCGGCGGCCTCGGGCGCGTTTTCGCCCACACCACGAACCCCACCATCGCGACGGGCGATGGAGTCGCAATGGCCTGGCGGGCAGGCGCCGCGGTCGCCAACATGGAGTTCGTGCAGTTTCACCCTACGGCGCTGCACCATGACCAGGGGGAGAGCTTCCTCATCTCTGAGGCGGTGCGCGGCGAAGGGGCGCGGCTGCGAACTGCCGATGGGTCCGCCTTCATGGAGCGTTACCACCCGCTGGCGGAGCTCGCGCCCCGTGACATCGTGGCGCGGGCGATTCATGCGGAGCGGACACGGCGCGGCGAGCCGTGCGTCTACCTCGACATCACGCACCGGGACGAAGCGTTCCTCCGCTCGCGCTTCCCGACGATCCTCGCGCGGTGCCAGGAGCTCGGGATCGACATGGCCCGGGACTGGATACCGGTGGTCCCGGCGGCCCACTACGCCTGCGGCGGCGTGCTGACGGACCTCGACGGGAGGACCGGCCTGGCTGGCCTGTATGCGGCCGGCGAGGCGGCATGCACTGGCGTTCACGGCGCCAACCGGCTGGCGTCCAACTCCCTGCTGGAGGCCATGGTGTTCGGAAGGCGGGCTGCGCTCGCGGCATGCCAGGAGCCAGGCGCGCCCGACGCATCGCCGGAGGCTCTCTCGGGTTTCGGCGGCGGGGAGCCCGACGCCGCCGAGCTGGCGGACATCCACCGCGAGCTGGCGTGGTCGATGGACGAGCTGGTGGGCATTGTGCGCAATGACGTGGGCCTCGAGGCGGCAGCACGTGCAGTCTCGCGCGCCCAGGAGCGGGTCGCATCTGTCGAGCGCACGTCGCGCCCGACGATGGAGCTCGTGGAAGTCCGCAACGTTGCGCTGGTGGCCGACCTCATCGTGCGCTGCGCTCGCTGGCGCCGCGAGAGTCGCGGGCTTCACTTCCGCACGGACTGTCCGACCACCGACGATGCCAACTGGCGCCGCGACACGATCCTGCACCCCGACGGCCGAAGGAATCGTTGAGGGCGCTGCGTAACCGCGTGGGCTGGGCTCCACCACGGCGAGCCAGGCAGGTAACGCCACAGCGGAGGTTGCCGTGCGGATCGGCGTGCCGACGGAGACGAAGGACAGCGAGTACCGCGTGGCCATGACGCCCGCCGGCGTGGAGACGCTCGTTGAGGACGGCCACGAAGTGGTGGTCGAGCGTGGCGCCGGGCTAGGCACCAGTATCGAGGACGCGGAGTATGCGGCCGCCGGTGCCCGGCTTGCGCACGGAAGCGCACCGGTGTTCTCGGAGTGCGAGCTGATCGTGAAGGTCAAAGAGCCGCTGCCGGCGGAGCAAGCCCTCCTGCGCCGCGGCCAGGCGCTCTTCACCTACTTCCACTTTGCGGCCAGTGAGGAGCTCACGCGCGCCATGGTCGCCTCCGGGGCCATCTGCATTGCCTACGAGACGATCCAGCTCGCCGACGGCACCCTGCCCCTGCTGACGCCGATGAGCGAGGTCGCCGGGCGCATGGCCATCCAGGAAGGCGCGAAGTTCCTCGAGCGCCCGATGGAGGGCCGTGGCATCCTGCTGAGCGGCGTGCCCGGCGTTCCACCGGCGCGCGTGGTCATCCTGGGCGGCGGCATCGTGGGCGCCAATGCGGCAAAGGTGGCTGCGGGGTTCGGCGCCGACGTGACGATCATCGACGTGAACCTCGAGCGGCTGCGGTACCTCGACGACATCATGCCGTGGAACGTGAACACGCTCTACTCGAACCGCTACAACATCAGGCAGGCGATCCGCGAGGCCGACCTGGTGATCGGCAGCGTCCTGAGGCGGGGAGCGAAAGCGCAGGTCCTGGTGACGCGCGAGATGATCCGCACGATGAAAAAGGGGGCGGTGGTCATCGATGTGGCGGTCGACCAGGGCGGGTGCTTCGAGACAACCCGGCCCACCACCCACAGCGAGCCGACCTACATCGTCGACGGCGTGGTCCACTACTGCGTAACCAACATGCCCGGGGCGGTGGCCGGCACTTCGACTTACGCGCTCACGAACGTGACGCTGCCCTACGTTCGCCGCCTTGCCCGCTATGGCTGGCGTGAGGCTGCCCGGCGAGACCCTGCGCTGCGCATGGGTCTGAACGTGGTCGACGGCCATGTCTGCTTCCCGGACGTGGCGGAGCAGTTCGGGCTGCCCTGCGTGCCCGTGGAGCAACTGCTGAACTGAGGGGGGGAGGCGCACGCCGGCGCCGAGTCGCCGGTTCCGACTCGGCCGCTGCCTGATCCGAGCGATGCCATCCCATCCGCACGGAGGCCCCATGCATCCATCGACCGGCCCGTACGGCAGGCCTACAACCGTACGTCCCCCACAGGGCCCATGGCGCGTGCTGGACTGGCTGAACCGCTACCGGGGGCTCATCGCCTTGGTGGTGGTGTTCGTGCTCGGCTGCATCCTGAGCCCGCGGGCGCGCGACACCGGCCTCCCCATCTTCCTCGAGTTCCGCACGCAGAGCGACATCGTGTTCGAGTACTGCGAGTACGGCTTGCTCGCCGCCGGGATGACCCTGGTGATTCTGACCGGCGGGATCGACCTGTCCGTGAGCTCGGTCCTCGGGTTCTGCGCGACGCTCTTCGCGCTGCTCACCATCGCGTACGGCTGGCCGGTGCCCGCTGCGATCGCGTGCACCATCGTCGCGGGTCTCGCGGCCGGGGCGATCAACGGCGCGCTTGTCGCCTGGTGCCGGATGCAGCCGTTCGTGGCCACCCTGGCGATGATGACGGCCGCGCGCGGCGCAGCCAAGTGGATCAGCGGCGGCATCAAGGTGCAGGCCGGCGGCGCGCCATGGTACCGACTGCTGGACCGCTCACCGCTCTTCTTCACGTGGATGACCACGAGCCTGCCAGGCATCGGCCTGCAACCCGCTACTCTGCTCTTCCTCCTGTGCATTGCGGCGCTGGCGATCGTGGCCCGCTCTACCGCGTACGGCAGATCCATCCACGCTATTGGCGGGAACGAGGAGGCGGCGCGGCTCTGCGGCATCCGCGTCACCCGCACAAAGCTGTTCACCTACGCCCTGTGCGGAGCTATGGCCGCACTGGCAGGGGTTGTCAATGCGTGCCGCCAGGACATGGGCGACCCGGAAGCGGGCTTCGGGTTCGAGCTGGACGCCATCGCCGCCGTGGTGATCGGCGGAACGAGCATGATGGGAGGCCGGGGCGGCTTGGGCCTGACGTTGGTGGGCGTGCTCATCATGGGCTACATCAACAAAATCCTCAGCCTGAGGGCGGTAGACATCGCACCTCGCATGGTCATCCAGGCCGCCATCATCGTGGCGGCGGTGCTTATCCAGAGACAGAGGAGAGGACAGTGACAGTAGCGCGTGTACTAGCGGCCTTTGCGCTGGCGCTGGTGCTGGCCGGCTGCGGTCCCCGTGAGCAGCAGGCCACCGGACCCGGCCAGAGCCGGCTGCCGCAGTCGGCGGCGCCCGAGCGCGCCGGTCAGCAGATCGTCATCGGGATGTCGCAGGCCAACCTGGGCGAGCCCTGGCGTGTGCAGATGAACGCCGATATCAAGGCCGCCGCGGACCAGCACCCCGAGGTGAAGGTCATCTTCAAGGACGCATCCAACCGCAGCGAGGCCCAGCAGAGCCAGGTGCGGGAGTTCATCCAACAGAAGGTTGATGTGATTATCATCAGCCCGAAGGAGGCGCGCCCGCTCACGAAGCCCGTCTCCGACGCGATGGCCGCGGGCATCCCGGTCATCGTGCTCGACCGGAAGGTAGAGGGCGACGATTACACGTGCTTCATCGGCGCCGATAACGTCAAGATTGGCCGCGAGGCCGGGCGCTACCTCGTGAAGCTCCTGGGCGGCAGGGGCAACATCGTCGAGCTCAAGGGCCTGATGACCTCGACCCCGGGGCATGAGCGTCACCAGGGCTTCCGCGAAGGCATCGAGGGATCGGGCCTGAACGTGGTGTTCGAGGCCGACTGCCAGTGGCTTGAGCCCAACGCGCAACGCGAGATGAGGTCGGCGCTTGCTCGCTTCCCGCAGATCGACGCCGTCTATGCCCACAACGACCCGAGCGCGCATGGAGCCTACAGGGCTGCTCAGCAGGAGGGACGTGGACGCGAGAAGTCGATCCGCTTCATCGGGATCGATGCGCTGCCCCACGAGGGCGTGAAGTACGTCCAGAGGGGGATCCTTACCGCCACGTTCGAGTACCCGACGGGAGGCGCGAAAGCGATCGAAACGGCCCTTAGGGTCGTTCGCGGCGAAACGGTGCCCAAGACCATCACGCTGGGAACCCGCCTGTTCGACGCATCGAATGTAGCGGAGGGAGGCGCCGAGCTCTGACGGCGCGCTGCCAGGCCAAGTGGACTGGATGCGAAGCGCCCCGGCACCCGCCGGGGCGCTTTGAGCACTGCAATGATCCAAGCATCCCTGCCGGTACAGCGCCACAGCAGGCGGAGTGGAATGAACCGGTGGTCTGCCATCGGCGACTGCGCGGAGCGCCGTGCTGACGTTCGGCCCCCGGCAGCTTCGGGGGGCCACGTCGCTGTGTGCGTGGCAGCGGGAGGTCGCACGTTCATGGGTGTGCGTCGGCGGCTCCTGGACGCGGTAGCGCTGCTGTGCTGTCTGGCGGCTCTGCCGGTGGACGCCGGGAGCATCACCTACTCGGAGTGCACTGCCGCCGGCGTGCCGCTCAAGGTCGTCTCCATCGATCTGACCGACCTCAATGTGAGGGTGACGGGACAGATCGCGAAGTACGGCGCCGGCCACGCGGAGCCGTTCTGCCAGATGGTGCGCCGATCACGGCCGGCGGTCGCCGTGACCGGGACCTTCTTCGGCACGCGCACGCGCATACCAATCGGCGACATCGTGATCGGTGGCAACCTGGCACACTTCGGCGGCCGTGGCACTGCGCTCTGCATCAGCGACAACAACGAGGTGCGCTTCGTACGTCCGCGCCGCGACACACGCCAGGACTGGAGTGAGTACGACTTCGTGCTTGGCGGCGGTCCCCGCCTGGTCCGGGCCGGCCGCGTGCATGTGGACCCGCGCGCCGAGGGCTTCCGAGATCGTTCGCTGTTCCGCCCTGCTGCTCGCGTCGCGGTTGGCGTCACGAATGGCAATCGCCTCATCATTGCCGCCACGCGCAAGCCCGTCACGCTCCGCAGTATGGCCAAGGCGTTGCGCGCCCTGAACGTGGTTGACGCAATCAGCCTCGATGGCGGCGCCTCTCTCGGTCTATACTTCAGGGGACGCAAGCTGATCCAGCCGCACCGCTGGATGACCAACCTGCTGCTGGTGTACGACGATCGCTGGGCCTACGATCAGGTGCGCGATCGGCTGGCCCCCGATAGACGGTTCACTCGGCGGTAGCAAGGCCGCCGGTCGGCCCGCCCTGGGCGAGGAGGACAGCGCTCCGATGGCGTTCGATCTGAGCAGGGCATGGGCAGAGATCGACCTGGGTGTGCTGCGCGGAAACGTGCGCGCCCTCCGAGACCACGTCGGTCCGCTGGTCGGGATCGCCGCGGTGGTTAAAGCCGACGCCTACGGGCACGGCCTCCGTCTGGTGGCGCGATCCGCATCTGAGGCGGGGGCAGACTGGTTGGCCGTCGCCACGCCGCGAGAGGCTGAGGAGGCGCGCGAAGCGTCGCCGGGCGCGGCCATCATGGTGCTCAGCCCGTTTCTGCCAGGCGACGCCGGCGCCGTCGTCCGTGCACGAGCCACTCCGCTCCTCAGCAACATCGAGACGGCGCGCGCCCTGTCGCGCGAGGCCATCGAGGCCGACTACCGGTTGCCCGTCCACATCAAAGTTGACACCGGCATGGGTAGAGCCGGCGTCGACGAAGCCTCGGCGCCCGCGTTCGCCCGCGCGCTCCTCGAGCTCGAGGGGCTCGAGGTCGATGGCGTCGCCTCGCAGTTTCCATCGGCGGACACCGACGAGGGACTCTCACGCAATCAGATCGCGCGCCTGTCCGCCGTCCGCGACGCGGTGTCGCGCCTCGCGCGACGGCGCATCGTTGCCCACATCGCCAACAGCGCCGGCATCCGCCGCTACCCCGAAGGCCATCTCGACGCCGTGCGGCCGGGCCTGCTGCTGTACGGCTTTTCTCCGGCGCTCGCAGCTCCTGACTCCCCGGTGCCGGTTGAACCCGTGATGACGCTCAAGGCGCGCGTGGTCCTTCTCCGCCATATGCCGGCGGGCGCATCGATCAGCTATGGCGGCGACTGCGTGCTGTCCCGTCCCAGCAAGGTGGCGATGCTGGGCATCGGCTACGGGGATGGGTACCCGCGACGCCTCAGTGGCCGGGGCGCCGCTCTGCTGCGGGGCCTGAGAGCGCGAATCCTCGGCCGCGTGTGCATGGACGTGACGATGGTCGACGCCACGGACATCGGCGGCGTGTCCGTGGGCGACGAGGCCGTGCTGATCGGGCGCCAGATGGGCGAGCGCATCTCCGTTGAGGAGATCGCGCGCCTCGTGCAGACCACGGAGCACGACATCACCACTCGCTTGACCTCCCGCGTTGTCCGCGTTCCGCTCGATCGCCGCGGACTGGTGCCCGAACGCCCTCCTAATCGGGGAGCGGCCGGAGACTCCGCACCGTAGGGTAGGCTGTGCAGCGATCCGGCGTGGTGGGTCCTCTCGCTGTCGCTGCGGTGATGGGGGTGGCGCCCAAGCGGGGGCTCGGCGCCGCCCCCGTCGCACGTTGGACAGGCCTCTCCCTCGCGCCGCTTGCGAGGGGACTTGGCCATCGAGGCTGCGATGCCCCATAATGACGGCATGGGAACGGCTTCGCACACACCGACCACGCATCTCCGCACGTTCGGCGGCAGGGCTGCTCGCCTCGCCGTGACGATCAGTGCCCTGGTTGCCACAGCGGTGTATGCGGCCGGGTGCGGCCGGGACGATCGCTCCAGGGCCGAGGAAGCTCCGCTGCCCAACCTGGCGACAGACGCAGCGCCCCGTGGCTTCGGCGAGAGGCTCGCGTTAGGACGCCTCGGCGGTACCGGCAGCCCGAAGGATCTCGTGCCTGCGCTAACGGGCGCCTCAGGCCGTGGCGTTTCGGTTGGAGGCGACAGCGCCAGAAATCGACTCGGGATCGACCAGGGCGAGTACAACGACCGGGTGCACGCGTTCCTCGCGCTCAAAGAGCTCCGCGAGCAGTACCTTAGCGTGGGGATGGTTCCGGCGCACCTCCATCGCCTCGTCGAAGACCTGAGGCTACACATGGTTAGGTTTGGCACGCCGGATGAGTCGGCTCAGCTCATTGGGAGGATCGTGGAAGACCTCGACAGTCTGGCCCGCGCTGACGGCATGGCGAGCAGGGAGCCGCTGACGCTCGGTGCGCCCTCCGCGGCGCGCGGTCTCCGGGATCCCGGCTTCTTCGATGACGGGCTCGACCGGATGCGCCTCGACAGCGGCTTCCGGCCGGACAGCCCGCTCTCCTCGGGCAGTGAGAGCCTGACGCGAGCGGAGCGCCTGCGCCGCCTGTGCGAGCACATAGATGCGCTGGAGCGGATGCTGAACGCACGCGACATCGAGGACGGCTTCCCGGGAGCGGCTGGAGCGCCCCCGTCCCTCTCTGCCGACCTGCCTGGCGCCGGTACGAAGGCGCGCGTAGCGCCGCCAGAGCCGAGGCGCTAAGGGGCGCGGAGCACACCCAGCGCGCGGAGGGCATCGATCAGCTCGCGCTCCTGTTCAGCCGTCAGGGCAATGAGCGGCGCGCGCGGCGGGCCGAGCCAGAAGCCGCTGGCGCGCAGGATGGCGCGGTTCGCCCCGAAGGCGGGGAACTTCCCGATCACATCCAGCACCGCATCAAGCCGCTCCTGCGCCCCAGCCTCGCGCTTCACGGCGGCCGCGACCAGCTCCGGGAATGCATTGGCCGTCCCGGAGATAACGCCTGCGGCCCCGAGTTCCGCGGTCCGGGAGGCCAACCTATCCTCGCCCACGTACACCTGCCAGCCGGGTCGCCGCGAGAATGCACGAATGCTCTCGGTGCATCCCGAGCTGTCTTTGATGCCGGCCAGACGTGGGTGCCCTTCGAGCTGGTCCGCCACCGCCGGGGTTACGCCCACGCGAGCAACCTGCGGAATGTGGTAGAGCAGCACCGGGATATCCGACGCCTCGAGCGCCAGACGCAGGGCGGCGGCGACGCCGGTCGACTCGGGCTCAGGAAAGAAGAACGGGGGAAGCACGAGCGCCGCATCGGCTCCCGCGCCAGAGGCGTGCCGCGTGAGCGTGGCGGCATCGATCGCGCTGGCGGCCCCGGTCGCCGCGATGACCCCGAGTGCGCCACGCCTCCCTAGAACTGCTTCGAGCAGCGCCATGCGCTCCACCACGGAGAGCGACTGGCCCTCGCCGTTCGTCCCACCAACGACGACGCCCTCGACGCCGCTCTCGTGCTGGAACGCCAGGAAGTCCGCGAGCGGCCCCGGGTCGACCGCACCCCGGGCGTCGAACGGCGTGACCATGGCCGTGTAGAGACCCCGCCAGTCCGACTTCATAGGGCGCTCCCTCCTATTGGCGCTCATCTCAGCGAGCGAGCGCGCAGCCCGCTATCGCGCTCGCCACGCGCTCCGTACCGTTACCATCGACGAGAGCGCGGCCGGCATTCGACATCGCCCTGCGCCGTTCGGGGTCTGCCGCGAGCGCGGCGAGGGCGCCCCGTATAGACGCCTCAGAGGCATCCAGGCCATACCCAACCGTTAGCATGCACCCCGCGTCCGCAAGGCGCGCCGCCAGCTCGAACTGATGGTCGATCGGCTGGCACACTGCGATCGCCGGTGTGCCCGTCACGCAGGTTTCGTACATCGTTAGGCCGCCCGCGACCATCGCCACATCTGCCGCGACGTACCGGTCAAGGAGGTTCGGGAGCCCCGCGTAGACCTCGTACACCCATGGGGCATCCACCAGCACCGCGTCGAGAGCTGCCCGGTGAGGGAAGGCAGTCCCGCAGCAGAACTGCACTCGGCGAAGGTGGGCGACCCCACGCAGCGCCCGCGCCACCTTCACCGTCAGACCGGCGGCATCCGCTCCGCCCATGGCCACGCATACGCTCTCGACAGGGCCAAACTCCCGCTCCGGCATCGACTGGCGCGCGGCAGCAAAGACCCTGTCCAGCACCGCGTAGGGCGGCCCCTCGAGCAGACGCGTCTGGTGCGAGAGGCGCTGCGGTGCCGGATCCACAACGAGGACGTTCACGAGTAGGTCGGCGTGGACGCGGCCGCCTCCCCGGTCGTCGAACGTGACAAGTGGGCGTCCATGCCCGGCCAGCGCCGCCATCGCCTCGCCGGGCGTGTCCAGCATGTCTACCACGATCACGTCCGGACGGTGCCGCGCAGCCGCCTCGAGGACGGGCGCGGCTGTGAGACGCGGCTTTACCCCGCACGGGCGGGTACCCCGGGGCAACATCTCGACGCGGGCAGGCGCCTCCTGGGCGATCCTCAGGGCGCCTTCGTCGCGGGAGGTCAGCAAGACTGCATCGAGCGGCCCGTGCTCAGACAGAGCGGTGAGGATGCGCACGGCGCGGCAAAGGTGGCCGGTTCCAATGGGGTGGCCGCCGTCGGCGCGGTAGAGCAACCTCACCAGGCGCATCCCTTCCGGGGCAGGCGTGCCCTGCCCATCGCGGGTCGGCCAGAGTATACCCATCGCCCCGGAGATCGCCTGCGAAGCGCGCATCAGCCCGTGAAGGAGACAGGGGCTGCCGCGTTGAACAGCGCCCGGCAACCACCTCCAAAGGACCATCGATTGTCGCACGCTCCTGCTGCCGAGCCAGGCCCTTCCAGCACATCTGGCACCCTCCCGAAGGCGCCTCCCGCGAAGAAGACGCGCATGGTGACCCCCAGGGCGCTCCTCGTGGCGCTGCTGCTGATGCCGGTCAACGCCTACTGGGTGAACAAGATGGAGGTGGTGCGCTACCTCGGCCACCCCACCACCATCTCGCTCTTCTTCAACGTAGTGTTCCTGCTGGTGCTTCTCATCGCCGCGAACGCCCTGGTGCGCCGTACGTTCCCCAAGGCCGCGTTCGCCCCGGCGGAGCTGCTGACGGTCTACATCATGCTGGCGCTGGGATCGGCAGTCACGGGTCACGACATGATCCAGGTGCTGCTGCCGATCCTCGCCCACGCTCACTATTTCCAGCGCCCGGAGAACAACTGGACCACGGAGATCGTGCCACATATCCCAACGTGGCTCACCGTTACGGACCAGTCAGCGCTGGAGGAGTTCTACACAGGGGTCGGCACGCTCTACTCCGCGCGCAGCCTCAACGCCTGGCTTGGGCCCGCGCTCTGGTGGTCTGGGTTCCTCACGCTGCTCGGCTTCATCATGCTCTGCATCAACACGTTGCTGCGCAAGCAGTGGACGGAGAGCGAGCGCCTCTCCTACCCACTGGTAGCGTTGCCGCTGGAAATGGTGAGCCCGCGCACACAGCTCTTCCGCAGCCGGCTGTTCTGGTACGGCGCGACCATATCCGCGGTGCTGGGGATCTACAACGGACTGGCGTTCCTGTACCCGACGCTTCCTCTGTTGCCACTGAAGCGGCACGGACCGGGCCAGGACCTTGTCTTCCCATCGCCGCCCTGGAACGCCCTGGGCTGGACGCCGGTGGCCCTATACCCGTTCGGCGTCGCGCTCGGCATGTTGCTGCCCGTAGACCTGCTCTTCTCCGTCTGGTTCTTCTCCTGGTTCTGGCGGTTCCAGTCGGTGTTCGGCGCCGTCTTCGGCTACTCGCAGATACCCGGCTTCCCGTACAGGGAGGCGCAGTCGTTCGGCGCCTACATAGGCCTTGCGGTCTTCGCCCTCTACGTGAGCCGCCACCACTTCGTCGCGATCTGGCGAGCGCTCCTTCGGCCGCGAATAGACCTGCGCGACCGCGACGAGCCGCTCACCTACCGCCAGGCAGCGCTCGGGATTGCGGTCGGCGTCATCCTCGTGTACTGGTTCTGCTTGGCATGCGGCATGTCGTGGACGATGATAGGGCTCTTCTTCCTCATCTACTTTGCGCTCGCCATCGCGATCACGCGCATGAGGGCGGAGCTCGGACCTCCGGCGCATGACCTCCACATGGCCGGCCCGGACAGCATCATCCCTTCCGTGACGCAGTCGAACCAGATCCAGCGCACCGATCTGGCCATGTTCTCGCTGTTCTACGGGTTCAACCGCGCCTATCGCTCACATCTGATGCCCATCCAGCTCGAAGCGTTCAAGATCGCCGAACGCGTCGGGGGAAACTACAAGCATCTCTTCTGGGCGATGGTCCTTGCCATCGGGTTTGGCGCCCTGTGCGGCTTCTGGGCCCTGCTGGACCAGAACTACCGGTATGGCGCGGCAGAGCAGATCGGCCCGCCGAACGTGAACCTTATCTTCGGCGCCGAGCCATGGAACCGGATGGCCGGGTGGGTGCGAGCGCCATCGCCGCCTCAGCAGCAGTTCAACACACAGGTCGCCATTGGCGCCGGGTTCCTGTTCACACTGTTTCTGAACACTCTGCGCCTGCGGCTCGCCTGGTTCCCGTTCCACCCGGTCGGCTACGCGGTGTCGAGCTCGTGGTCCCTCTCGCTGCTGTGGCTGCCGATGATGATCGCGTGGATCATAAAACTCGTCATCCTGCGCTACGGCGGGCTCCGCCTCTATCGCCAGGTGCTTCCCTTCTTCCTCGGGATGATACTGGGCGAGTGCGTGGTCGGCGGCATGTGGACCCTGGTCGGCATCGCGCTGGACATCCCCACCTACGCCTTCTGGCCATAGGCGACTGGCTGGCGCCCCTGGACGGGATGGCGGCTCCGCTGATGGGAGCGCGCTACGACCGCCCGCCGGCGGGCTGCCGCTCAGGAGCCGAGCCGCGTTCAGCACGGGGGATGCGAACGCCCAGACGAGCCCTGACGCGGCGCTCGCGCCCCCGATGGTCAGGACGCCATGGGTTCCGTGCGGCGGCCATGCTGTGGAGCGCGCCGGCACCGTGGCCATGCTGGCGCCTGACGGCCGTCCACTTAAGGAATAGCGCCCCGGAGCGGATGGTGCTCCGGGGCGCCGTTCGCTGGCGGGTCGGGCGGAGAGGATTACCAGTAGCGGCCACGGCCGCCGCCCACGAGGCGGTCCACCAGCAGCCCGATGCTCAGTAGAGCCTGGGTGAGTTGCAGGGAGTCAAGTGGCGGCCGCACCATGCCGATCGGCACTTCGATGGTATCGCCGGCCTGTAGCAGCAAGTCCGGCTGCTTGTGGTTGCGGATGTCCTCATAGTTGAACGCGATCACCTGCGTCCGGGTGGGGTCCGCCGGTCCAACGTGGCGGAACACGCGCCCGGCCCTCGTTCGAGCTCCAGGGACAGGACCGCCCGCCTCGCCGATAGCCTGCGTGAGCGTCATTGCGCGCAAGTAGGGGATGCGGCCCGGCCTCAAGAGACCACCGTTCACGGTGATGAACTGGTCCTCGGCCAGCCTCTGCACGTACACCACGTCTTCCGGCTGAAGGGCGATGTTGTGGGCCGGGTCGCCGGCCTCCATCTTCTCGTAGTCAATGACGAACGTCCTCTCCACGCCGACACGCCGCACCGTAATCTGCGAACGCATCGCCGTAGGGCTCAGCCCGCCGGCGGCCGACACGGCCTCTCGTAGCATCGACGGAACGCCCTGCCGGAGCGCGATCACCGCCGGCCTCATTACGTCGCCACTTACCACAACCAGGCCATCCGGCGGAAGCACCTTGAAAGGCACGAACACGAAGTCGCGGTCCGCAAGCACCAGGTTGCTGGCCTCGTCGGGCCTCTGGCCTGCTGCCGGCCTGAGCCACCGGAGGAAGTCGACCTCGATGAGGGATCGGGCGCTGCCCTCGGACCGCCGGATCACACGAACCCGGCTGAAGTCCGCGTTATCCGAGAGGCCCACGATGGTGAGCAGTTCGGCCAAGGTCGTGTTGTCGTTGACAGGGGTGGCCCCTGACCTGGCGACCGCTCCGCTGAGGAACACGACAGGGCTGGGCACCGAAACGATGCTCACGGCTACGGTGGGGTCCCTCACGTACGGCCTCAGAAGCGTGACCAGCTTGTCCGCCGCCTGGGAAGGCGTGAGGCCCCTGATCGGCACCAGCCCCACCAGCCTGAGCTGCACGCTGCCGGCCGGGTCGACGGTGAACGCACCGGAAAGGTCGGGCTCAGGGCCTGCCGCCGAGCTCACATTGATCGAGAGCTGGAAGCCTGGCCTCACCGGCTGGTTCGGGTCGAAGTCCCCAGCACCGGCCGCGAGAGCGATCTGCCCTGGCTGCTGAACGAACACGGGCGACAGGACCGGCGCCACCGGCTGGCGCGGTTCCTGTCTCAGCTCTGGCCGCGCCTCCTGACCTCCGGGGCGCGCGGGCTCCTGCGCCACCGCCGCGAACGATGCCCAACAGATCCCCAGCGCGCAGAGCGTACCAATTATCGTCTTGCGCATGGACCACTCTCCTCCCTGGTCCGGCCCCGCCCATGGGGTCGCCGAACCACGCCGCCAAGGCCGCCCACCCAGCATCAGACCCGCGGTAACGGGCACACCCGCGCTCCCGTTACCGTGCCAGCTCCGTTGACGGGGTGCATACCCGAAAGTATAATCGACGAGTTGTTCAGTCTGTCCATCGGAGGTACGACGAGTGAGCGCCGAAAACCTTCCGTTGCCACAGATCTGGTCTCGGATCGCCAGCGAAGCCAAGAACCGCGTCACAAACCGCTCATTCTGGGAGACGATCGAGAAGACGGTCCCCTTGGCGATGGAAGGCGACACGCTCATTATCGGGCTGAGCGTGCGGGACTTCAACCTCGCCGGCCACCTCCACACGGCCGATCATCGCAACACCATTGATCGATGCGCATCGGATGTCATCGGCCGGCCGGTCCGCGTGCGTGTCATCGAGGGAGACACGCTTGCGGAGTGGGCTTCCACCCAACGACGGGACCAGGCAGCCATCGCCATGCGCGAGCGCCACTTCGAGGAGCGACGCTCCGTCGAAGCCGAAGTCCAGTCCTGGGACCTCGTCTACGAGCAGGTGGCTCGCTCTTACTCGGGTTGCGCTAACCGTCAGCTTCCGCAGGGCAAGGCGCGCTATCTGGCCGACATGCTGTACCTCTTGAGCGAGGCGGTCGACCGCCTCTACGCGGCCGAGCCGAGCGAGACTGCGGAACGACAGCTCGCCCGCGTCATCGATCGCGTCTCTACGAACGCGGATGTGCCGTCCACCCTAGTGGCCCTCGAGCTGGAGCGCCTGCGCGCATGGCAGCGGCAGCAGCAGCCGCAGTGACCTGGCTCCGAGGTGGGGTTTCGATGAAGCCCAGCCGCAAGGTCCGTGCCACCGCCTTCGCGCGCCCAAGCGGAGTCACGCACTCGGCGCCGACTGGCGCGCGTCGGCAGGGACGTGACCTGCCCGCGCGAAGGTGACTGCGTGCGCCGGTAGCTGCACGTACTCGGCGTGGTTCGCGACCACCATGCGCCAGAGGGCGGCCCCCGAGATCAGCATCCCCTGTGAGAGGTGGTACGCCATCGGGTCGAGGCCTCGGAACGGCGGACTGTAGCCGAAGTAGATCAGCAGGTTGTCGATCGCCACCCATGCGACGAGGGCCTGCATCGCGGCCCAGAGGTACCCGAGCGTGACCAGGATGCGGCGCGCATGGACGCCTGCTGTTGGAGAGCCGAGGAGGAACGCGCGACCGAATGCGCTAAGCCCCAGTCCGGCCACGGGGTAGCAGGCATGGCGGTGACGGAGGTAGAAGGCGTAGCCGGCGACGGCACACGCGCCGCCGACCAGCTTGGCGCCAATCAGGCCCGGCCAGCCCAGTCCGAGCTTGCGGTGCAGAACGTTCCATTCGTGCACCAGCGTAGGTGACGCGCAGTAGGTCGTTAGCAGGTCCAGGACGTTAGCGCACGCCACCACAACACCCAGTGCGCCTACCCGCATCAGATCGGCCCTGCGCAGTCCGAGGAAGCCGGTACCCATTTCATCATGGGACCGGTGCACATCCCGTGCCACGGCGCCTGTGCTACTGACGGGTTTGGCGGCGGCCGGTCAGACTCAGGGGCCCAAGGCAGCACGGCAGGACTCGCACGGCACCAGGGCGAAACCGGCAACGTTCGGCTGATCGCCACAGGTACACACTTCCATGAACCGACCCGTCTTCCTCTACTCTGACTCCTTCCAGATGTACGACATGGGGCCGCACCATCCGCTGCGGCCCGTGCGGCTTAAGCGAACCGCCGATCTTCTGCGCCTGCTTGGGGTCCTGGACCACATGGAGACGCGAGCGCCCGTTCCGGCCAGCATCGACGACCTTCGGCCCGCGCACAGCGCGGAGTTCATCGAGAGCGTCGAGCGCCTCAGCGTGGGCGAACACGTGCCCTTCCCCATGACCTATGGGTTTGGGCCGGGCGACAACCCGGTGTTCCCGGACATGTGGGAGGCATCGACGCTCTACGCCGGCGCATCGATTGGAGCGGCTCAGGCTGTGCTGGATGGAGCGCCGGTCGCCGTGAACATCTCTGGCGGCCTGCACCATGCGCACCGCGCGCGCGCTGCCGGATTCTGCGTGTTCAACGACTGCACGCTTGCCATCCACCGCTTGCTGCGAAAGTACGAGCGCGTCGCGTACGTGGACATCGACGCGCATCACGGCGACGGCGTCCAGGAGGCGTTCTATGCTGACCCGCGCGTGCTGACCGTCTCCATCCACGAGACAGGGCACACGCTGTTCCCGGGGACCGGATTCGGCATCGAGGCTGGCGAGGATGCGGGCGTGGGGTACAACCTGAACCTGCCGATGTGGCCCTACACCACGGACGCCGTCTGGCTGGGGGCCTGGCGAGATGCTGCCGTCCCCGCGCTCCGCGCATTCCGGCCAGGAGCCGTCGTGCTGCAGTTCGGCGCCGACCCGCACTACCTCGACCCGCTCGCGCGGCTGTGCCTGACCGTGCAGGGATGGCTGGAGGCGGTGCGCGACGTGAAGGCGCTGGGCGTGCCGATTGTCGGGGTTGGCGGCGGCGGGTATAACCAGGTCAACGTACCGCGCATGTGGTCTATCGCTATCGCTGAGCTGACTGGCGTGGTCGTGCCCGACGAGGTCCCCTCCGAGTACGAGCTTGCCGCGCAGGCCCCGACACTGACCGACCACGAGGCCCCGCTCGTCGCGCCGCACGACATCGAGCGGGCCTCCGCGTACGCACGTGAGTCAGTCGAGCTGGTGCGCCAGCTCGTCTTCCCGGCGCTTGGCATCTAGGCGCCTGTCGCGAACCCTGCCGCACGGAGCTCTGGTCCTTTGACCTTCTCGCTCAGGCGCGTGCTGTTCGGCTCACCGCTACCCTCAGAGCGGGCAGCGTACGAGCGCCTACCCATCGTGCTCGCCCTTCCCATCTTCGCATCGGACGCCCTCTCCTCCGTGGCGTACGCGACCGAGGCGATTCTGCGCAAGCTCGACGACCTGGACGTTCGGGCTGAGGACCTCTACGTCACCCTTGGTGTGAGCCTCGCTATCGTGGCGCTTATCCTCCTGGTGGTGACATCCTACACCCAGGTTATCCGCCACTATCCGCGGGGCGGCGGCTCCTATATGGTGGCTCGACAGAACCTTGGCCTGATCATGGGCCTCATCGCTGCCTCCGCGCTGCTCGTCGAGTATGTCCTCACGGTTGCCGTCAGCGTCGCGGAGTGCGTGGCTCAGGCGAACAGCGCCCTCATGCACCTCGGCGGCGTCTGGGCAGAGGTCGATAGGCACAAGGTGAGCATGGCCTCCGCCCTGGTCCTGCTGATCGTGCTCGCCAACCTGCGGGGCGTCAGGCAGTCCGGCGCGCTGTTCGCTGCGCCGACTTACGGCTTCATGATCATCACCTGCACCATGATCCTGACAGGCGTCTACCGGGTGGCGACCGGTCTCCCGCCGGCCGATCCCGTTGCCGCCCCGCCGGACCCGGCCGCCACGCAGAGCGCTACGTGGCTCGTCGCGATCCGCGGCTTCGCCTCGGGCTGCGCCGCCCTGACCGGTATCGAGGCGATATCCAACGGGGTGACCTACTTCCGCAAGCCGGAGGCCCGCAACGCGACCATCACCCTGGTGATCTTGGGCGGCTTCCTCGCCTTCATGTTCACCGGGATCAGCTACCTGGCCGTTGCCTTCCGCATCGGGCCTAGCGATACCGAGACCGTCGTGTCGCAGATCGCGCGGGCCTGCTTCGGGACGGAGATGCCGTTCGGCGTGCTGTATATCGCCATGCAGCTCTTCGCCACACTCATCCTGTTCCTTGCCGCGAACACCGTGTTCAACAGCTTCCCGAGGCTGACGTGCATCCTCGCGGAGGACGGGTTCCTGCCCCGCCAGTTCGCCACTCTAGGCGATCGCCTCGCCTACAACAACGGGATCATCCTTCTCGGACTGACCGCCGTTCTGTTCCTGATCGCCTTCCGCGGCGAGACGCACGCCCTCCTGCCGCTCTACACCATCGGCGTGTTCGTCGCGTTTACCACGGCCCAGTTCGGCCTCGTGTGGAAGCAGGGCCGCCTGCGGCCCGTGCCTTGGGGCTGGTTCAGCGTTAACCTGGTCGGCGGATTAGTCACGCTGATGGTTCTCTGCGTCGTCACCTCGACGAAGTTTGTGGTGTTCGACGTGCCGCCCATGTTCGGCACGACGTGGCTCTACGAAGGCGCATGGATGGTGGTGGTGATGATGGTGCTCATCGTCCTCACCTTTCTCGCCATCAACCGGCACTACGGCCACACTGACGAGCAGCTCAGCGTGACCGCGATCGATGACCGGCCGTTCCGGCATACGGTCATCGTCCTGGTGCCGGCGCGCATCCACCGTGGCGTGCTACAGGCCCTCCACTACGCCCGGTCGATCTCGCCGAACGCCGTCGCGCTGCACGTTGCGTTCGAGCAGTCGCGCGCCGAGGACCTCCAGAAGGAGTGGGAGGAGCGGTCGGGGGGCACGCCTCTGATCGTCCTGGACTCGCCCTACAGGTCTCTCGTTGGGCCAGTGATGGACTACCTGGACGCGGCGGAGCGCGTGCGGGACGACGACGTGATCACCGTGGTGCTGCCCGAGTTCGTGCCCAGCCGCTGGTGGCACAACGTTCTGCACAACGCCTCAGGCTGGCTGCTCCGGCTCCGCCTGCACTATCGCCGCGACATCGTGGTTACCAGCGTTCGATACTACCTCGACTGAGTGCCGCGCTCTAGCTGATGGCCAGCATCCGCTCGAGCGAGAGGCGCGCCGGCTCGCGGTCCTCGCCCGCTACGCGCACGCGGTTCACCACGACTCCGCTGGCAAGGCTCTCAAGGACCCAGAGCAGATACCGCGGGTGGATGCGGTACATCGTCGAGCACGGGCAGATGACCGGGTCGAGACAGAACACCCTCCGGTCTGGAAGCTCCTTCTGCAGGCGGCTTACCAGATGGATTTCCGTCCCCACCGCCCATACGCTCCCGGGCTCGCCGGAACGCACCGCCTCTATGATCCGCTCCGTGGACCCGTTCGCGTCCGCAGCGCGCACCACCTCGAGCGCGCACTCCGGGTGGACGATCACCCGCACAGACGGGTGATCCCGTCTCGCCCTCTCGATCTGCTCGACTGTGAACCGCTGATGGACTGAGCAATGCCCCTTCCACAGAATGAAGCGTGCAGCGCGCAGACGCTCCGGTTCGAGCCCGCCGGCTGGCAGATGCGGGTCCCAGAGCGCCATGTCGGCATCGGGGTCAAAGCCCATCTCGACCGCCGTGTTCCGGCCGAGGTGCTGGTCTGGGAAGAACATCACCCGCTGGCCCCTGCTAAGCGCCCACTCCAGCACCTTCCGTGCGTTGGCGGAGGTGCAGCAAGACCCGCCGTGTCGGCCGACGAACGCCTTCAGGGCAGCCGCCGAGTTCACGTAAGTGATGGGAACCACACCGCCGACATCGATGGCCTTCCCCAGCGCGTCCCAAGCGTCCTGGACCTGCCGCACACTCGCCATGTCCGCCATGGAGCACCCCGCGGCCATGTTTGGGAGCAGCACGGCTCGATCGGGCTCGGTGAGCAGATCGGCCGACTCGGCCATGAAATGGACGCCGCAGAAGACGATCGTTGGCTGACCGGGGTGCTCTGCGGCCTGGCGCGACAGCTTGTAGGAGTCGCCCCGGTAGTCGGCCCAGCGGATGATCTCGTCGCGCTGGTAGTGGTGCCCGAGGATCAGCACGCTATCACCCAGGGATGCACGAACCACGCCAATGCGCTCGGCGATGGCCTCGGGTACAAGACGCGTGTACTCGGGCGCAAGGGGGGCCTGAAACATGGGCCGCCAACTCCTTCCCAACTGAGCGGGACCAGTCCGAAGGTCCTAGCCGGGTAGCGGATGCTCCGGCAGAGGCCCCCGAACGGGGATGTTGGTCCCGACGAGACATTTGGGCGCCGCGGTGGCTGCACGCGTTAGGCGGGCCGGCCGCCCGCCAGCGGCCTAGCCTCCGGACGCCACTCGTTCTATCTCTACGCCCGCGCCGCCACACATGACATCCATCGGAGGAGCGATCTTCGTCACACGAACCCAGACCCCCTGCACTGGAAACGCTGCCAGCACGGCATCAGCGATCCGCTGCGCAAGGGCCTCCACCAGACGGTGCCGTTCAGCGCGACCCTCACTGACCACGAGCGCGGCCAACGCTCGGTAGTCCACCGTGTCACCCAGCGCATCAGACCGGCCCGCGGCCGAGGTATCGATGCGTACTCGGACGTCGACCCGGTACCGGTGCCCCACTTGCTGCTCCGGGTCCGAAGCGCCGTGGTAGGCGTGGAACTCGATTGCCTCCACGAATACGGTGTCCATGATCGTGCATTCTACCCGGACGGGTTCCGGGCGCGCGCCACCGACTCGTCGCACGCCGGACGGGAATGCAGAAGGCCGGCCACATGCCGGGCCGGCCCATGGGGAAGCGGCGCGCGTGCGGCGTCTACTCGTCGGTCTGCCGGAACATGGCGGCGAAGTACCAACCGACGACACCCGCGAAGACGACCCACAGGCTCGCCAGGTGCGTGGCCCACGAGGTCCCTGCCGGCGGCTGCTGGAATGGCATCATCGCCTCGAAGAGGTGGCCGAAGCCGTTCCCCGCAGCGCCATCGAGCGGGATGCGGATGGCCAGGTAGGTCAGGAAGATCCCGACCAGGCCGGGGCTGAACGATGCCCGGACGACACACAGCACGGCGTAGGCAAGTGCGCCGACAGCCGGGCCCAGGACCATCAGGATGCCCACCCCCCAGGGCAGGTCCTCGGCGTCGTCCTCCGCGAAGGGCACCGCGCCAACGACGGGCATCGCCATGCAGGCGCCCAGATTGGCCAGAGCAAGCCACAGGAGGTGCATGGGCTGGGCGACCCACGTCAGTAGCGCCGCCACCACGACGATGCCTGCCAGCATACCGGCATAGCGGATCACGGCCTGCATCGTCTCACGCTGCTCAACCGCCCGCATATCTGCCAGCAGGTCAGGCTCTCCCACCGCGGTGGTGGTCTGGCCCGTATCGGCGTCGTAGTGCGCGCCAGACACCGAGTCGACGACCATGCCCTCGTAGTACTTGGACTTCTGCGCCTGGAAGGTACCCATGGCCGGCGCCGCGGCGGGCGCTGTCACGGCTGGCTGCGGCTGGGCTGGACGGGCCGGACGCGGTTGCTGCCGAGCCGGCTGGCGCGTGGAAGCCCGTTGCGGCGTCGTGGCTGCTCTTGGCGGGCCAGCGGACGCGACCAAGTTTCGAAGATCCCGCCGGCACCACGTGCAGGCGCCGGGGCTGTCGCTCTCCATGCCGCACCACCGACAGTACCAGGTCCTGCCATCGTTCCTCGGCAAGCTCGCGGGGCGCTGCGTGGTGGGCGGAAAGGAGGGCCCTGCGCCGTGCCGCGGCGGCGCCTGCGTCAGGGGAGCGGGAGGCGCCGGCGCCGCAAACGTGGGATCCGCCTGACTCGCCTGGGTCGTCGGGGCCTTCAGCACGGGCGGCACCAACACAGCTTCGGGTTGCGGTGCTGGCTCCGCGACCGGCGCCGGCGCGGTGGTAGGCGCCGCAGCGGACGGGGGCGCCGTCGAGAACTCCGGCGGCACGTCCGTCAGTGGCGGCGCAGGTGGGCGCACCTCCAGCTCGGCCTCGACCAGCGGGACACGCTCCTCCTGCACCGAGGGCGTCGACGGCGACGGCTCGGACAGCGGCGCCGCGCCTGGAGCTACCCCCGCGGGAGGACGGATCGGCAGGACGGCAGGCGGAGGGCCTGCCGGACCTGCGCCAGCCGATGTCGTGGGGCGAGATACCGGGATGACCGGAGGGGGCGGACCGCCCGTCGTCCCTGCCCGACGCACCGGGATCGCCTGCAGATCGGGCCTATCTGCTGGAGCGATGGTCGGGGCCGGCGTGTACTTCGGACCGATGCGGTCCTGTGTGAGCGGCTTCGTCGCCCGTCCCGCGTCTGAGTTCGAGAGTGGAGTCAGCGGTAGGCGACGCGGCGCGGGAGGAGAGCCGCCGGGTAGCGGAGCGCCCGCGGGGGGTGCGCTCGGGCCAGGCTCGGTCGAGCCGACGCGCCCCAGGAACGGGCTCGGGCTGAGATCGTCGTCGAACTCCGCCGCGACGACAGGCGGAGCTGCCGCCGTAGGTGCGGGCGGCGCGGCGGCGGGCTGATCCTCAGGAAAGACCCAAGGGTCGTCCACCACGGCGGAAGGCGCGGGGGCAGTTGGCGATGGCGGAGCGGGTTCGTCAGCGAACAGGGGCTCGGCATCTGCAAGGTCGGTCGCGGTCGGAGTAGAGAACGGCTTTCGACACCAGCTACAGGCGTCGCTGGTGTCGCTCTCCATGCCGCACCACTTGCAGAACATCTAGCGTATCCCCGCCTACGCCCCGCACGCCGAGGGGGCCGGAAATGGCCGCAGCATGACAGCTTCGGCGAATGCCTTGCTTGGATCAGCAGTGGCTGGCAAAGCTCGAGGATCCCCGAGAAATGGAGTGCGCGAGGATACGGCCACGCGGCGGGCGCCGACGCAGGCACGCTGTGCTCCGGTCCGACTCCCAAACAACCACCGGCATTATACCGCTGGCCCTCTCGCGCGTCAACCTGATGCCGCCCTCGCACATCGTGTCGGCTGCCCCCCGCACTGCCCAGGCATCAGCCCGAAGCAGGGAAGCCTGCGCCTGAAGACGCAATGACCATCCAGCGCGCAGCATTGGCGCCGCCATTGCGCCACCGCGCACGAGGGAGGTCACCGCAATGCTCGAATGCGTCGGATGGACAGCACTGCTCGCGGCATGCGCGCTACTGGCGCTGGCGGGCGCCGCCGCTGCGCCTGCGTGCAGTGCTCGCGTGGTGCCTGCAGCGCCCTTGCGGTTCCCAGGCGCCCTCATCCATGGGCAAGGACGGCCCGGCGAGACCGACTGCAACAGCCCCGTTCATTGGTCGGGAGACCAGCTCTACATCTTCAATTCGGCGGGCGACCCGTACCGAGCAACCGGAACGAGCATCCTTCACCTCGAGCCGGACCCGACGCCCTGCAGCTATGACAACACCGTCAGTGGCGCGCGATGGATCGAGAGCACCTACCGGCACCCGGACGGTACGCTCTACGGCTGGTACCACAACGAACCGCTCGGCGTGTGCCCCGATCGGCGCGACCTGCCCCTGACCGCGCCGCGCATCGGCGCCGCGCACTCCCAAGACGACGGCGCCACCTGGCGAGACCTGGGGTTCGTGCTTGAGGCGCCTCCTCATACGCTCCGATGCGACACTCTGAACGGGTACTTCGCTGGCGGCAACGGCGACTTCTGCGTGGTGGTCGACCGCCGCCGCCAGTGGGTCGTCTTCCTCTTCAGCACCTACTGGGACTTCGAAGAACAAGGCGTGGCGGTTGCGCGAATGCGCCATGCCGACCTCGTCGCCCCAGTTGGCAAGGTGTCCAAGTGGCGCCACGGGAGGTGGTCGGAGCCGGGCATCGGCGGACGGGTGACGCCGATCCACCGCGCCTCCGTCGACTGGCATCGAGCCGATTGCGACGCCTTCTGGGGCCCGTCGGTTCACTGGAACAGCCATCTCAGCACGTACGTCATGCTCCTGAACCGCGCCATCGACCGCACGTGGAAGCAGGAGGGCGTGTACTGGTCCACCTGCCCGACCCTTGCCCGGCCGGAGGCATGGACCCGCCCAGAGAAGCTCATGGACCACGCGGAACTGGCGCCAGCCATGGAGGGCGCCCCGGGGTGGTACCCGCAGGTCGTAGGGCTCGATCCGCGGCGACGCGAGACGGACACGCTCGCTGGCCGGCGGGCGCGCCTCTTCGTGCACGGCCGGAGCAGGTGGGAAGTGCTGTTCCTAAGACCCGGCGAAGCGCCGTAGGCGACGCGGCCCGCGCCTACAGATCGGCGATCCGGACCGGCTGCCCCGAGGTGGCGGACTCCAGGGCCGCCTGGGCCATCGCCACGGCGGCACGCCCATCCGCTCCGGTGAAGAGGGGCTCCACGCCCTTGGTGATGGCATCCAGCCATGACACGACCTCGCGCTCATAGGGGTCCGGGACACCCACCTGTTCGGGGGTCACGGAACCCCCACCCCCATCGATCGCCTTCCACGTGAGCGCGCCGCCAAGGCCGCCGTGCACCATGCTGCCGCCGTCTGCCACGATCTGCACGCGGTACTCGCCGGTCGGCGAGACCGCGTTCGCGTGCAGCAGCCCATGCCGGCCGCCTTCGAACGTGACCAGCACGAACGCCTGGTCGTCGTACTCCGTTTTCCCGAGCAGGTTCGCCATGCGCGCGTAGACCTCGACCGGCTCCCCGAGCAGGAAGCGCTGGTAGTCGAGCTCGTGGACGCTTACCTCGTGAAGCAGGCTGCCCGAGAGATCTCGCCGGGTGCGCCATCCCGCGTGGAACACGGGCGAGTAGCCAGTGCGCGTGACCGACACCGCCCGGGCCTTGCCGATCCTGCCCTCGTCCAGAATGGTGCGCGAGTGCCAGAAGAGCGGGAAGAGCCGCAGTACCTGCCCCACAAACAGCCCCACGCCGGCGGAGGCGCACGCGGAGATCATCTCGTCGCACTCCGCAACGGTGATCGCGAGCGGCTTCTCGCAGTAGACCTCCTTGCCGGCCGCAGCCGCCGCCAGAACATGCGGATGGTGGAGTCCGGGCGGCGATGCCACAATCACTGCATCGATATCCTCGCGCGAGCAGAGAGCGTCAACATCGGGCGCCGCTTCGCAGCCGAACGCTGCCGTGGCCTGTGCAACCGCCTCGGCCGACGGGTCCGCCACGGCGACGATGGACGCCCTTCCCGACCCGATGCATTTTGCCGCCAGCGTGCGGGCCATGCCGCCGCACCCGATGATGCCTACCCGAACCGTGTCCATGTGCACTTCCTCTCCTCCGCCCAAGCGCCGTCCTCCGGCGCCCGGAGGTCAACGCTCCGAGGTCTCTTCGCTGCCCCCGGCTCGCCGTCCTCCGTGGAGCAGCCGCGAACCCCCACGGTCATCGCGCGTGGATGCGCACGGGTATAATGCACGCCAACGCCAGCGGAAGGGAGCGCCACGAGATGAGCGCGAGGCTCCGGTTCGACCTGACTCAGGCTGACATTCCTACACACTGGTACAACCTGAACGCCGACTTCCCGGAGCCCATGCCGCCCCCCCTACATCCGGCCACACGCCAGCCCGTCACCCTGGAGGACATGACCGCGATCTTCCCGGAGAACCTGGTCAGGCAAGAGATGTGCCCGGACCGGTGGGTGGAGATCCCCGAAGCGGTTCGCGACATCTACGCGCTCTGGCGTCCGACGCCGCTCCTTCGCGCCGCGAGACTCGAGAAGGCACTGGACACACCGGCGCGCATCTACTACAAGTATGAGGGCGTCAGCCCGGGCGGCAGCCACAAGCCTAACACGGCCGTGCCCCAGGCGTACTACAACAAGATTGCCGGCACGCGTCGTCTCGCCACGGAGACCGGCGCAGGGCAATGGGGTTCGTCCCTCGCCCTCGCCTGCTCGCTCTTCGACATCGAGTGCCGAGTCTACATGGTGAGTGTCAGCTACCACGCGAAGCCATACCGCAAGATGATGATGGAGACGTGGGGCGCGACCGTCTACCCGAGTCCGAGCGACCAGACCGAGTTCGGCCGCAAGATGCGGGCGCAGGACCCCACCTGCACGGGCAGCCTCGGCATCGCCATCAGCGAGGCCATCGAGGACACAGTGCGCACGCCGGGCACCAAGTACTCCCTCGGCAGCGTACTGAACCACGTCTGTCTGCACCAGAGCGTGATCGGCCTGGAAGCCCAGAAGCAGATGGCCCTGGCCGGCGAGGAGCCGGACGTGGTGATCGGGTGCGTGGGGGGCGGCAGCAACTTCGCGGGCCTGGCGTTCCCGTTCGTCGGCCAGAAGATCACGCGCAACCGGCCCAGCAGGGCAGTGGCTGTTGAGCCGGACGCGTGTGCCTCCATCACGACGGGTGAGCTGAAGTACGACTCCGGCGACACGGCGGGAATGACCCCGCTCCTGATGATGCACTCGCTGGGCAGCGGCTTCATGCCGGCGCCCATCCATGCTGGCGGCCTGCGGTACCATGGCATGGCGCCCATGGTTAGCCACTGCAACCGCCTCGGCCTCGTCGAGGGCGTTGCCGTGCCGCAGACCCGCGTGTTCGAGAGTGCGTTGCTCTTCGCACGCACGGAGGGCATCGTGGTCGCCCCCGAAACAGCGCATGCTGTCAGGGTGGCCGTGGACGAGGCTCTGGCCGCGAAGGAGGAAGGTCGCGAGCGCGTGATCCTGTTCAACCTGAGCGGGCACGGCCTCCTCGACCTCAGCGCGTACGATGCGTACCTGAGCGGCCAGCTTAAGGACGTCTGATCCCGGGGAAACGCCAGGCGACCTGAGGCGGTCCCTGCGCTGGCGCATGGGGGAACAGCGCTCCATGCGGTTCGCCTTCTACTGCCGGAGCCTGCGCCACAGCGGAGGTCGCGCGGTTGCGCTCGGGCTCCTCGAGCAGATCGCGCAGCACGGGCGCGGCCATGAATGGCTAGCGCTCGTGCCCGACGACGCCGGATACCGCGCGCTCCAGGGCTCGAGCTTCCGCGCCTCCTACCGAAACGTGGGGCGCGGCGCCCTCAGGGCGATCGCGCTCGGGACGCTGGGGCGCGAGCTACGGGCCTTCGGGCCTGACGCACTCGCCAACCTCGGAAGCCTGGCGTGCCGCACAGCGCCGTGCCCTCAGGCGGTGCTGGTTCAGAACGCCTGGATGGTCACCCGTGACCCGGTCGTCTGGCGCATGCTGGCATGGCGGGAGCGCGCCTACTACGCAGCGCGCGCCGTGGCGCAGCGTCGCGCGCTGCACCGAGCTGACTGCGTGCTCGTGCAGACGCCCGCGATGGCCATCCAGGTCCACCGAGTCGTCGGCATACCCCTCGAACGCATCGGCATTGTCCCTCATGCCGTGAACCCGGACGCGGACGCCGGAGCGAGGCGGGACCGCGCCCTGCCGATTCCCGCGAGCCGCCACTCCTTCCGCGCGCTGTGCCTCGCACGCTACTTCCCGCACAAGAACCTGGAGGTGCTCCTCGCCGCGTCGGACGACCTCGTGCGTCGTGGGCGGACCGACATCGGCATCGTCACCACGGTCGGCGAGGACCAGGGCGCGGGCGCAAGGCCTTTTGTTGCCGGCGTCGCCCGACGACGCGGCGCGGTGCTGGTCAACGCAGGGCCCGTGCCCACGGAGTCCGTGAGGGCCTGCCACGACTCGGTGGACGCGATGGTTCTGCCGAGCCTGATCGAGTCGTTCTCCGGCGCCTACCCGGACGCCATGGCGGCCGGCAAGCCCATCATCACGAGCGATCGCGACTTCGCGCGGGTGGTCTGTGCGGACGCTGCCCTCTACGTCGATCCTCTCAGCCCGCGCGCGATCGCCGATGCTCTGTGTGCGCTCGCCGACGACCCCGCGCTCCGATGTCGCCTGGTAGATGAAGGCGCCCGCCGCCTCCGCAAGCTCGCCCTCTCGTGGCGAGATGCGTCCAACGCACTCGTCGACACGCTGGAGCGCCTGGCCACGCGAAGGCCGCTGCCCGACATCCGCCGCCATCCCTGGTTCGAGGAGTACGCCGGCGCCGGAGGCAGCCTGTGAGGGCCCGCGTAGACCTGGCGCGCTACCGGAACCCTCCCGACCTCGACAAAGGCTGTGGCTTCGCGGTTCGAGCCCTCTGGTTCCTCGCTAACGCGTTCGTACTGCAGAACCGGGCGTTGCCCTCCTCGGCCGCGCGCATCCTGGCCCTGCGCCTGTTCGGCGCGCGGATCGGTCCCGGCGCCATCGTGCGGCCCGGAGTGAACGTGAAGTCGCCCTGGTACCTGACGATGGGCGCCAACTGCTGGCTCGGCGAGAACGTGTGGATCGACTCGGTCGCTCCCGTAGCCCTGGGCGACAACGTGTGCATCTCGCAAGGGGCGTACCTCTGCTGTGGCAACCACGATTGGGCCGACCCGGCGTTCGGCAAGAAGGTGCGTCCGATCACCGTGGAGGGCGGAGTGTGGATCGCCGCGCACGCCGTCATCATGCCGGGCGTGGTGCTGCGGTCGCATAGTGTCGTGTCGGCCGGCGCGGTCGTGACGCGCAACACAGAGCCCTACACCGTCTACGCCGGCAACCCGGCGACCGCTGTTCGGAACCGCGAGATCAGGGAGACGTAGGGCCTTGCACGATGCACCCTCGCCGGCAGCCAGGCCGCAAGATCCCGTCTGCAGGCGCGAGCCTGCGGCCACACGCTACGGGCGCATGCAGCAGCTCTTGTGCTTGCGTCCGCTGCCGCATGGGCACGGATCGTTGCGCCCGGCGGCCTTCATCGCCCGGTCGCGGGCCATGAGGCGCTCCATGATGAGCGCCGGCGCCCGGCCCGCGGCCAGCAGCTCCGCCATCTCCCGCATGGGTCCGTCGATGTGCGTGAAGAAGCGCTTCCACCCCTCGCAGAGGTAGTTTAGGTCCGGGTCGCCGCCCGGCGTCGTGCTGAACCGTTCGCGCGGACAGCCTCCGTTGCATGCAAAGAGCACGCCGCACTGCCGGCAGGCCAGCGGCAGCCGGTCCCGCTTGTCGGCGCCGAACTGGCGCTGCCGGGCGTCCATCACTAGCTCCATGATCGGCCTGTGGTGAACGTTGCCCAGGCGGTAGCCCGGCTCTACGTAGTGGTCGCACGCATACAGGTCGCCGTTGTGCTCCATTGCCAGGCAGTTGCCGCAGGTGCGCGCCTGGGTACAGAGCGACGGCTCCTGACCGCACCATGCCTCCAGCGCCACGTCGAACTGCTGCACGAAGACGCGCCCCACGTCGTGCCGCACCCACTCATCGAAAACGCCGCACAGGAAGGCGCCCCACTGGCGGGGCAACACGGTCCACGAGGTCACATCGCCGCAGGGGAGCCGCTCCGTCGCCGGGATTAGCTGGATGAAGCGCACGCCCTCCGAGCGCAGGAAGCGGTAGACCTCCAGGGAGTGCCCTCCATGGACGCGGCTGACCACACAGAGGACGTTGTGCTCCACTCCGTGCCGCTGCAGCAGATGGAGGGCGCGCAGCACGCGGGCATGCGTCGGACGGCCGCCGCGGTCAACGCGGTTCGCGTCATGGAGGCGTTCAGGACCGTCCAGGCTCAGCCCGACCAGGAACGCGTGCTCGCGGAGGAAAGCGCACCACAGGTCATCCAGCACGATGCCGTTCGTCTGAATGGCGTTGCGGATAGCCATACCGGGACGGCCGTGCCGGCGCTGCGCCTCCACTACCTCCCGGTAGAAGTCCATACCCATCAGGGTCGGTTCGCCGCCCTGCCAGGCGAACGTCACCTCATCGCCGGGATGGGCCTCGATGACCTGCCGCGTGAAGGTGTCGAGCGTCTCACTCGACATGCGGAACGACGCGGCGGCGCCATACAGGCTCTCCTTGCGCAGATAGAAGCAGTAGGCGCAGGCGAGGTTGCAGATGGGCCCGCGCGGCTTCGCCATCACGTGAAACGCAGGCGCAGGCGAGGAGGCGGTCTGCGGAACGGCGTCGGTAGCAGTCATGGCGATAGGGTGCGGGGTCAGACAAGGCGGGGCCGGGCGCCCCTTCGCCGCGGCCCTACTGTCCTCCTGCCTCACGCGGAACCGCCGAGGGCCCGCACCGCGTATCCAGGGTGTAGTTGATCAACTCGATCAGCTTAGTCGCATACGCTTCCAGGAGGAAACCACCGTGGCTGTAGCCGACGAGTTCCTGGCCGCAAATGGCCAATACGCCGCGCGCTTTACCCACGGCCATCTGCCGATGCCTCCCGCCCGACGCGTGGCGGTGCTCACTTGCATGGATGCGCGCATCGATCCCGCCGCCGCCCTCGGGCTCCGCGAAGGGGACGCCCATGTCATCCGCAACGCCGGCGGCAGGGCGAGTGACGACGCGATCCGCTCGCTCACCATCTCCCAGCAGCTCCTGGGCACGAGAGAGGTCGTGGTCATCCACCACACCGACTGCGGCATGCTGACGTTCACCAATGAGGAGTTGCGGCTGAGGCTGCGCGACGATATGGACGCGGACGCGAGCAGCATCGACTTCCTGCCGTTCAGCGACGTCGAGCAGTCCGTGCGCGACGACCTCGATCGCATCGCCGAGTCTCCGTTCACTCTCGACGTGCCAGCCCGCGGGTTCATCTACGACGTCCGCAGCGGGCGGCTCCTGCCCGTCAGCCACCCCTGACGGACGAAGACGCGGGAGGGACGCCCGGGCGGCAACTCTCCGCGCAGTACATCGAGCCAGCTAGCGCCCGACGCTGCCGGGGCATGCGCTCCGCCATCGTGGCCTTCGCGAGCGCCTCCGCGCGCTCGTTGGCCTACGCAAGCGCGATGCGCCTGCCAGTCTCTGCAGCCTCGTAGGCGGCCAGCACCATCTCTATGGAAATCCTCCCCTCGCGGGCTGGACAGGGCGTCTCGCCCACCCGCAATGCGTCCACGAACGGCCGGGCCACGCCCGAGATGCGCTCGCCATGCCCCGCAGGTACGGGAATCCCCTGGTCCTGCCAGCCCAGGTCGGCCCGATCGGCCTGGAAGAGCTTCACACCGATCGGATGCGGTGGCTTGATAAAGCACGAAGGCCCGTCACCGTGGTTCTGGATGATGGCGCCGCGATCGCCCGCGATCTCTGTCGTGTTCTCGCCAGCATGGGTGACGCTGGCATTGTGGACCTCCGCCATCATGCCGTCCGGGTAGCGGAAGACAGCGATGCCCATGTCGTCCGGAGCCACGTTCGTGAGCACGTTGTCGATCTCAGCGATTACCGACCTGGGCCTGCCGAACATCCACACGAGCCAGTCGCACGGGTGGGTCGCGTCGTCCATCCACATGCCCCGGTTGGCCTCCCGCGTGATGTGCCAGCGGCTGGGTCCGGTGATGAAGTCCTGACTGAACAGCACACCGATGCAGTGTCGGCGGCGCACATACCCCACGCGGCCCACCGCCCCCTCATGCACAAGCTGGCGCATCCGGATGTTCTGGGGGTCGTGGCGCATCTGAAACGCCATCGAGAACCACACGCCGGAGGCCTCCACGGCAGCGATGATGCGGTCGCAGTCAGCCAGGTTCAGCGCCATGGGTTTCTGGAGCAGGATGGCCTTCCCCGCGCCAGCGGCCGCCACTGCCAGATCGGCGTGCTTGTTCGTCTCCGACGCGATGATGACGCAGTCGACCGCCGGATCGCCCAGCACGTCCTCGAGGTGCGGGCTGTGGCGCATCCCGAACGCCTCGGCGTTGGCGCGTCCCCGCGCCTCATCGTCGTCCCATGCCGCTACAAGACGGGCATCCTCGAAGCCCTTGATCTGGTGCGCGTACGCCCCGACGTGCCCGTGCGCCCAACTGATGACCCCGATGCCGACCTTTGCCCCCACGATGACTGCCTCCCCTGACGCGGTGCGCCTGCCCGGGCGTATGAGCCCCTCCGCTCCGCCGACGGGGTTACGCGATCCGGCCCCGTCCCTCCTCCTGTCGGCTCGGCCCGCCCGGGGTTAGCGCGTTGCGCCGCGACGACAGCCGCCAGCGGCGCCGCGACGACAACCGCCAGCAGCGCCGCGCCAGCGGGCAGGTCACCGCGAGCAGGCTGTCGAAACGAGTCGGGCAGCACGCGGTCCCGTCTCGGGGCAGCGTGCGCCACTCAGCGAGCGGGAGGCTGTGACGATGGCGAGCTCAGGCGCAATCCGTGTGCTGGTATGGGACGAGAAACCACCGCACGCACCCAAGGCCGTCTACCCGAAGAGCATCAACGGCGCGGTCGCCGATGGACTGGTGGAGCTCGGCGGCGCTGGCGTTCAGGTGCGCACGGCCAACCTGGACGACCCGGAGCAGGGATGCACCGAGGCCGCGCTGGCGGAGACCGACGTGCTTCTGTGGTGGGGCCACGCCCGTCACGGCGAGGTGAACGCCACGACGGTGGAGCGCGTCGCGCGGCGCGTGAAGGAAGGCGGCATGGGCTTCATCGCGCTGCACTCCGCGCACTATGCCAAGACGTTCCAGGCGGTAGTCAACGGGCCCGGGCACCTCAAAGGCGGCTGGCGCGAGAACGAGCCTCCCGAGGCCGAGGAGATCCGAGTCTGCGCACCGTGGCACCCCATCGCCAAGGGGGTCGAGGACTTCCGGCTCGAGCACGAAGAGATGTACGGGGCACCCTTTGAAGTGCCGCCGCCCCTCGTCCTCGTGCTGCAGTCTCACTTCCCGCTGGATGGCAAGACGTTCCCGTGCGGCATCTGCTGGACCGTCGGGAAGGGCAAGACAGAGGGGTTCACCTCGGGCCCCGGCAAGGGCGTGGGCGAAGGTTTCGGGGCGGCCCGGGTGTTCTACTTCCGGCCCGGACATGAGACGCTCCCCACATACTTCCACCCGATGGTGCGCCAGGTGGTCTACAACGCCGTGCTCTGGTGCGCCAACCGCACGTAGCGCGATGGAGAGGTCCGGGCGGTGCGGTAGGCGCCAACCGCACCGCCCGGCTGACTGGCTGGCGGCGAGCCCGCCCAACGCCAGCCACCTCCGTTGGCGCGCCGCGTGCGGTTGCCTGCCCGCGCGATCGTGTGCTATGATGCGCCCGTGTACGCGGGCCTGTGGCTCAGCTGGGAGAGCGCCTCGTTCGCAACGAGGAGGTCGGCGGTTCGAATCCGCCCAGGTCCACCCTTGTTAGCCGGCGCCGGGTCCCGTGGGAACTCTTCATCGGAGGGTCGAGGCGAGCCCGAAGCAGCCGGAGCGGGGGCAATGAGCATGAGAGCGTGGATCGCCGACATCATGTCGCGGTTGCGCCGCTTCTTCGTGCCAGGTCGGACCCAGAGAACGCAAGAGCGCGCGAAGCGCGAGAGAGAGCCCGCGGAGGAGACCCCTCGAGAGATCGAGGTGGCGGTGGACCAGCAAGGTACCGGAAGCTCGGCTGACAACTCAGCCATCCCTACTCGTCCGATTACGGATTTCCCGTCTGGCGATGCCGACCAACAGGTAGCTCAAGGATCAAAGACGGGTCAGACACCGGAGAAGGCCGTCGCGCCTACGGCGCCAGTAACCGAAGCCACGGCATCAGGCGCGTCGGAGGTGCGTAAGCCCGAAGGCGTGCCGCGCACGATTACCGTCGATCCTCCTGCAGAACCGGCGGGGGTTGATGAGCCCGCTGACCGCGAACCCAGCACTATCGTGCCGGATGCCCAGCCTTCTCCTTCCTGCCAGAAGCTGACTCCGCCAGAAGCACAAACCCCCATGGCCGCGAACACCGACGCGGTCGATTCGGACGCCTTCGAGGGACCGGAGAGCTTGGTCGAACCAAGCGGCCCCATACCCAATGGGGATCCGACGGCTGAGCATGTGGCAGGTGGGGCGGAATCTGACAGCGCACCCACTTCGCAAGTGGTGCCTGGTGAACCGGTGCGGCCCGACGGCGAGATGACAACTACGTCGGCGTTGCCGCCGAGCGCATCGCGACCGAGCCCGTCAAGCCGCGTCGCTCCGGACAAGCGTGGCGGAAGGCCGCGCGGAACTGGCGGACCAGCCGATGGGGGCGCTTCCGTGCCCGACCCGCCGGACGTGGCCCGAGCCCGCTCATCGCGACCGGAACTTGTCTGCTGGAGACAAGGCATGGCGTGGGTGGTCGGCGTGGAGGTGCCCGAAGAGCTGGCTGAGCAGGACCTGCGTGTGGTCGACGTCGAGGGCAACAACCTTCAAGAAGATCAACTCCACGAGCTACGCTTCCCGCTGATGGATCCGCTTGGCGCCGTCACGGTTCGCTGGTCCGATGCGGCGTCAATGGAAGCTGAGCGGTGCTTCGACGCGAGCGACCATCGCATCTTCAAAGTCGCGAAATCCGGGATGAACGGCAGGCGTGTCGCACGGGTAACGCGCGCTAACTACGTCGTTATCGCCCCGCGGGCACTGAGTCGAGATGAGGCTGTTGGAGGTACGGCGCCGGTCGCGCCGGAGAACGTCATCCCCGAGCAGGCGAAGGTCTTGGCCCACCACCTGCTTGTGGAGGGGAAGGGGGACGGCCTTGTGCTCAACGGGGGCCGTCCCTCACGCGTCGAGGTCCGACCTTCCACTGGCACGGTATACGAGCTCATCGGTAACATCATCGAGGACGCTCACACTGGAGCCGGGCCGCTGTTCGGCCGCGAGCCTCCGCGCCTGCGGATGGAAGGAGCCGCGGAGCCGTCGCTCTTCGTAGTGGGCGTCGAGGGGCCATCACCGCGGCCGCGCTCACGTCAGGCGGCGGTGAGCTTCGATGAGCTGCGGGACTGGTTGGACGACAACGAGCCCGGGTGGTTCTATGCTCGGGCGTACGATGCGAATGATGAGCTGCTCGATAGCCTCGACTTCCGCTACGTGAAGGGCCTCGAAGCGATCGAGGTCGACGAGCTATCGCCGCTTCCGGGGCCTCAGGGACATCGTCCAGCCAAGGTCGTCTTTCGCGTTGCACCCGGCACCGTGGTGTCACCGGTCGACGGCCCTCCGGAGATCGCATCGCTCGACCCGGTTCCCGCCGACGGCGTCGTCCTTCCCGCCCGTCCGGATGCCGGCAGATCGGCTTGGCGCGTGAGTTCAGGGGACGGGAGCGCTGTGGAAGTCGTGGTGCACGTGCCCCGGATCTGGTGGGCGTTCACTGCGTCGGGCAACGCGGATGAGCCGCATGCCTGGTCCGACAGGCTCAACATGCTCTCGGCGGATGATTTTCGGCCGACCTCGCCGATGCATCTCAGCGTGCTGCTGCCAGAGCCGGGCTGGGCGGACGAGGTAACGGTCGGTTTCCGCGATGGATCTCCCCGACGGCTTCCCGTGCCGCGATCTGAGCGGGTGCTCCACTACCCGCTTCGAAATCTGGGTGAAAGCGAAGCACTGCGAGGGGCGGGCGGCACGTGCGACTTGCTGGTGTCCGCACGAACACCTGTCACGGAGCACGGGCCCATCATCGTCGCGGCGGTTCAGTTGACAGAGAACCTACCGGAGGGCGAGAGTGCCGAACGCCTCGATCTCTCGTGCCTGAGACCACCTCCCCTCATGAGCAAGATGACGCAGCTCGGCCGGATCGGCACCGCGCAGGATCGACGGGCCGTGGAAAGACTCCGTTACACGTGGTACCGAAAGGCCCGCCGCGGTTGCCGGACCGAGACACGGGAGTTCGTCCGTCAAGCCCTTGCCCTCGCTGTCGCCTGGCTAGAACGCGAGCCGGCCCGGCGACTACCGTCGCGGTTGCAGAGGCACGCGCGGTCGCTTTCCGCACAGGATCCGGCCGCTGTTGCGAGCTGGCAGCGCTGGCTGAGGGCGTCAGAGCCTCACAGGAGAACAGTGGCTAACACTGGTCGGGAAGAGGTTGGACAAGCATGAGTACGCCGAACTTCGATCCGATCGAAGCAAGCCGCGAGATCGCTGACCGGTACCGGCGCTACCTCCGGACTATGTTCTACTTCCGGGATCCGGAACTCAGGACATCCTTCGAGAAGGCCCTCGACGACTGGCAGCTCGTGCGTGGGCCTTACCTCGAGGCGACTCCTGTCTATAGGAGAGTCGGAGCAGTCTCCGAGGTGCTCCGAGAAGTCCTCGGCGAGGAGATCGACCCTGGGTTCGCGCGAGCGGCGATCGGAGACCGTCCGCTCTTTAGCCACCAGGAGGAGGCTATCCGTCGCCTGTCCAGTGGCCGGAACGTCGTGGTCGCGACCGGCACCGGAAGCGGGAAGACCGAGGCGTACCTGCTCCCGATCCTTCTTCATCTCCTGCGCGAGCAGCGAGCGGGCGGGCGATCGGTCGGGGTCCGTGCTTTGATCCTCTACCCCATGAACGCGCTGGCGAACGATCAGCGCCGCCGCCTCCGCAAGTTCCACGAGATTCTTGAGCAAGACCACAGCCCGTTCCGATTCACATTCGGACGCTACACCGGCGAGACACCGGAGGATGCTCGTGACGAACGCCGGAAAGCGCGTCAACAGCTACAGCTCGCAGAACCCCGCCACGGCGAGTTGATCCTTCGCGAGGAGATCCGCGAGAGCCCACCCGACATCCTCCTCACGAACTACTCCATGCTGGAGTACCTCCTGCTGCGGCCGAAGGAGACGCCGCTCTTCGATGACGGCCGTGGCGCGACCTGGCGTTTCCTGGTTCTCGACGAGGCACATCAGTACAAGGGCGCGAAGGGCATGGAGATCGCCATGTTGCTCCGCCGCCTGAAACAGCGGCTTCGCGAAGGTGGCCAGGAGGCGGGATTCCAGTGCATCGCGACGAGCGCGTCCCTCGGCGGCGGACCTCATGATCGGAAGGCTCTTGCGGGTTTCGCAACGGAACTCTTCGGTGAGCCATTCGAGGATGAGGACATCCTCACCGGCGAGGTAGTGCCCATCGAGCCCGTCAAGTCAACCTCCTTTCGAATCGGGGTGGAACCGCTGCTCAAACTAGCCGAGCGCATCCGTCAGGAAGACGCGCCCGGAGCCGCCGCGGTGTTGGAGGGGTTGGCACCAGCGGCCGCTGATGAGACTCGGGGTGGCTCGCTTCCTGGTCGCCTCCATGGGCTCTTCGCGACTGAGGAACGTGCTCTTCACCTTCGACGGCTGCTCCAGTCGCCGTGCCAATTGAGCGAGCTCGGTGCCGAGCTCTTTGGAGACGCTCCTGAACAGGAACGACCACGCCTCGTTTCAGCGCTCGTCGATGTCCTCCTGCGCGCGGAAGACCCGCGATCGAAGTCGCCGCTCCTGTCCTGCCGATATCATCTCTTTGTTCGCGGTCTCGAGGGGGCGTTCATCCGCTATCACCCGCAGCGGGAAGTATTGCTGGCCCGAGGCTCGGGAGCCGAGGGGAGCGCGCCATCCTTCGAGGTCGCATTGTGTCAAGAGTGCGGGCAGCACTACCTGGTCGGGCGGCGCGACGGCGATCACCTTGCAGAGGCAATGCGCGACGAGACCGAACAGGACTACAAGATCGAGTTCTACCGGCCGCTTGATGGATCACCCGACGACGAATCTGGGAGCAACGATATCCGTCTTGTGAGCTTATGCACGCAGTGCGGGAGGCTTAGCCGGAGGTCGGCCAATCCAAAGGATCCGTCGTGCGGACATGGGCCGACGCTCCGTCTCGTCTTCGAGGAGGAGCGCGAGAGCCACGAGGATCAAGTCAGCCGGTGCGGGCGGTGCGACTACAGAGCGCCGGATCCCGTCCGGGAGGTCACACACGGAACGGATGGCCCAAACGCGGTGATCGCCACGACGCTTCACCAACTCCTCCCGGCGAGCAGGCGGAAAGTCCTCGCGTTCGCGGACGGCCGACAGGAAGCCGCGTTCTTCGCCTGCTACCTCCAAGACACGTACGAAGCGATCCACAGCCGCGTGCTGGTTCTACGAGCCGTGCGCCAGATCGCGGGCACGGGCGCTGCGGAGGTTGGGCTACATGAGCTGGCGCTCGAGATCCGGGAGCTGCTCAACAGTGAAGGAGGCGGCGATCCGCGCACCCCCCTGGGACGGCTGCAGAGCGCCTGGGTCCATCTACTCCGCGAGCTCCTGACAGATCAGCCGCGCATCTCTCTCGAAGGCGTAGGACTCGTCAGGTGGTTCTTCCACCTCCCCGCGGATGTGAGCTTCCCCGCATCGCTGGGGCAGCACCCGTGGAACCTGGAGGCTGCGGAGGCTCGCAGAGTTGTCGCATTACTGCTCGACAGCCTTCGGACCGATTGCTGTGTGGAACTGGATGCGGATCACTCCGTGCGCGTCCAGTGGGACGACTTGAAGCTCAAGGCGAAGCAGAGCCAAATGGCGATCGGAGGGGGGCAGTCGACCAAGGCCTGGGACGGCGCGCGGACGAGGCGGGTTGCGCTTCTCGCCCGTTGGCTCGAGCGCCACGGGCCGGCCGGCATGGCCCCAGCCGAACGCGTTGCCGCCGCCCAAGCGCTCCTTCGCGAGGTCTGGGAGATGGCGTCGCGCTATCAGGGTACCGCGCCACTGCTGCGCGCATCCGGGAATGGTCGGCGAGCCTACCCGCGGTGGTGGCGTGCCCAGCTACTCGGGGAGGACGACACACTCTTCAGGTGTACGACTTGCGGGCGGCTTCATGCTGATTCCATCGGCAACGTGTGCGGCCGCTACGGGTGTCGCGGCGCACTTGTTCAGGCCGATTCCGAAGCCGCAATCGCGGCCGATCACCACTATCGCGTGCTCTACGGCCAGTCCCTACCGCCGATCCTGCGCGCCGAGGAACACACCGCGCAGATCGCGCGTGAGGAAGCCCGGACTTTCCAGGATGACTTCGAGGCAGGGCGCATCCATCTCCTGAGTTGCTCGACTACCTTCGAGCTTGGGATCGACCTCGGCGATCTGGATACGATTTTCCTGAGGAACCCTCCTCCCGAGCCGTTCAACTACGCGCAGCGGGTCGGACGTGCAGGCCGCAGAGCGCATCCTGGTTTCGCGATCACCTACTGTCGGCGTCGTCCGCATGACCAAGCGGCTTTTGATGACCCGTTCCGCATCATGTCTGGGAAGGCCAAGCCGCCCATCCTCACCGTCACGAACGACAAGATTGTCGCCAGGCACGTTGTGGCCGTCGCGTTGGCGGCGTTCTTCCACGAGCATCGGGACCGCTTCGAGAATAACGTGGAAGGCTTGCTCGGAACGATGAGCGAGCCGAAGGCTGTCCAGGAGATCGGATGCTTCCTCCGCGATTACCAAACCGAGATCGAGAGGCGGTTGATGGCCATCGTGCCCGATTCCCTGCGAAAAGCACTCGGTCTGTTTGACGGAGCCTGGATTGACAAGGTGGCTGGCACGGACACGGCCTTGGATCGAGCTCAAGCCGAGGTGTCGGATGACTACCAGAAGGTCAAAGAACTCGAAAGCGAATGTGCCACGACGGGGGATTACGACCGCGCCAAGTGGGCGAGAAGCAGGCGGAACACGATCGCTGGCGAAGACGTGATCAGCTTCCTGTCGCGTAAGGCGGTCATTCCGAAATACGGATTTCCGGTCGATGTCGTGGAGCTCGATCTGCAGCGGAGCAGTCAGTCCTCCGCGGTAGCGCTACAACGCGACCTGGCTATTGCGGTGGCTGAGTACGCTCCTGGCGCTGAAGTGGTTGCGAACAAGCGACTGTGGACGTCGAAGGGTCTGAAAAGAGTGGCCGGCAAGGCGTGGGATCGGCTGCGATACCGGAGATGCAGGGCGCACGGTACTTTCGAGACCTGGCCCGAGGGCCAGGAGCCCAGTGGTCCAGGCTGCTGCGCGCAGGCGCGCACGCAGACTTGGGTGGATCCGATATTCGGGTTTGTGGCCGCGCGAGAAGGAGGCGAGCCGAAAGGAAGGCCGAGGCGTCTTTTCGCCTCGCGTCCGTACTTCCGCGGCATGGCCGGTCCGGATGACGAGTCGGCAATGCTGGGCGGCATTGCTCAGGTGTGGAAGGCGTCCCCAGGTTATCTCGTGGTGCTTTGCGAAGGCCAGAAAGGCGGAGGTTTCAGGATTTGCGCTGACTGCGGCGCTGGCTTCGGGAACACACAGGTGACCGCTGAGCACGAGTCCCCGACAGGCCGCGGATGCCGGGGCACGCTCGAGTCGGTCGCTCTCGGACACCAGTTTGTCAGCGACGTTCTGCGCATTCGCTTCATTCATCAGCCGAGCATGCCTCCCCCGGAGGATCGCCTCTGGTTCTACCACTCGCTCGCGTATGCGCTCGCTCATGGCGCGGTGGAGGTTCTTGAAGTACCGCGCCAAGACCTCAACGTCACGGTTCGCGCTTCCAGACCGGATACTCACGAGATTGTCCTGTACGATGCCGTCCCAGGCGGAGCCGGCCTGGTGGCGCGACTCGAAGAGCCGGAGACGTTTCGTCAAGTGCTCCAGATCACGCGCGCTCGAGTCGCCGATTGCCGCGGCTGCGCTCCCGACGCGAGCTGCTACGCCTGTCTACGCCACTATGCGAATCAGTTCGCCCACCCCAAGCTCAAGCGAGGGCCAACCGCTGAGTTCTTGGCTAGGATTCTGGAGGCTTGGCAATGATAAGGTTTGGATCAGAATGCGGCACAACGGGAATCGCCAGCTAGCAACAGCATGCAGCGGACGGCGCTTCGCGCCGCCGCTGATGCGGGACGATCGGTCCGCAAACACCGCTCTGGTCTTGGTCGTGAACTCATCTTTCTGCAGTCGTGCCGCCCTCCGCGCCCCGGCACGGAGGGTCTGATGGCCGCCGTGCCCTCCTCCCCCTGACCGCCGCGCGCTACCCGCCCGAGGGCGGGCGCCCCACGCCGGGGTCGCGCACCACCACCCGCCGCGGACGCTCCTCCCCGTCGAACCAGATGGTGTAGCGCCAGCCGCCCTCCACGCGCTCCGCCGCGAGCACCACGCCCCGCGCGTCGCCCACGCGGACCCGCTTCCCCGGCGCGAAGGGCGGCGACGGCGCCAAGGGCGGCTCCTCCCTCCCCCGTCGCCGGCCGCCGATGATCAGGCCTCCGGCGCGCCAGTGGCTCTCTCCTCATGCGACGCCAGAGCGGCTCCGAGCGCCTCGGACCGCCCCCGCCGAGGGCCGCCGGAGTGCGATGAGGCTCACACGTCGGTGCGATGGTCCAGGTTGGCCAGGGCTGCTTCGAAGTCGC
>DATIKM010000060.1:0-7745 GCA_035477595.1 Chthonomonadales bacterium | reverse complement strand
AAGCGAGGCGCCCTGGTGACGCCAGCCCACGCGGGGGGCAGCAGGCTCGTTCATCACCGGCGCGGTTGCGTGAGTGCGCCCGCCCACCCGTGCGGGGGGGGGCAGCAGGAGTTCACCGAGGGGGTCATCCAGTCCCACAGGCGCCAGCCCATCCGCGCAGGGGGCGCGACAGGGGGCCATGCGGCCGCCGTGTCCGGTGGCTACCGCCCGCCATCCCACGCGGGGGGCGCGACAGGGGGCCATGAGGCCGCCGTGCCCGGTGGCTACCGCCCGCCAGCCCGCGCGGGGGGCCGCTCGATAGCCGTCTCAAGCGAGGCGCCCTGGCGGCCGCCATCCCACGCGCGCGGGGGCCGCAGGAGTTCACCGAGGGGGTCATCCAGTCCGACAGGCGCCAGCCCACGCGCACGGGCGCGCGACTAGGCGTCGATCAGACACGCGTCTGCCAGAAACCGCCAGCCCACCCGCGCGGCGATTACCGCCAGCCGACGCGCGGGGGGGGCGCGGCCCATCGTGCCAGACCCGTGGTCGCGCCTCTGCGCGCCCCTGCCGCCCGCGCCCCGCGACGGCGCCTGAATGCGCCCCCCGCTAAAACGGGTACTGCGGAATCTTGAGCAGCTCGCCACCGCGACGCGCCGACCGGTGCGCAACGATGCCGCCCACCGTCATCGTGAGCGCCTGCCCGATGTCCACGAGGGGCTTGCGGTCCATCAGAATGGCCTCGATGAACTCCGACATCAGGTAGCCGTGGGAGCCGCCATGGCCTCCCGCCTCGACGCCCGGCGGGAGCGGGGGCTTCCGCGGCTGGGGCACCGCGGTCGGGTCTCCATAGGTCTGGAAGCGGCCGTAGTAGGTGCCGCGCTGCGCGCGGATGCGCCCCTTCTCGCCCGAGTCCCCGGGAGTGTCCCAGCTCACCGCCATCCGGGAGATGGCGCCGTCGGACGATCGCATGAGCGCGATCTCCGTGCCGAAGGCGTTCCGGAAGCGGTTGTTCGCAGGCTTGAGGTGCTCCACCTCGCTCGGGAAGCCCATGCAGGAGACCTCGGTGAACGGGAGGCCGGTCACGCCGGTGTAGTAGGCGTTCGAGTGGGTGGGGTACCACTGGGGCGGTAGCCCGGTCCGCCAGCCTCTGTGCGAAGCGAGGGCTTCGGGGAAGAAGTGGTAGTATTCGCCCTCCGCGTAGATCAGCTTGCCCAGGTGCCCGCCGCGATAGAGCTCGCGCATCGCGTAGTTGTCGTCGTGGAAGTAGGAGGTCTCGAAGAGCATGTACTTGCGCCCGCTGCTCCTCACCGCCCGGTAGAGCTGGTCCGCCTCCTCCAGCGAGCCAAAGACCGCCGGCACCGCCGCGGCCACGTGTTTGCCGGCCCTCAGCGCCATCACCGAGAGCGGCCCATGGCTGGGCGCGCAGGTCGCCACGAAGATCGCCTCGAGCGAGTCGTCCTTGATCATCTCCTCGCACGACGGGTAGGTCTTCTCGCACCCGACGGCGCGCGCCAGCGCGGCGCACCGGTCCGGGAAGAGGTCGCTCACCGCCCCGACGACGACGTTGGGGTGGTTCTGGAACCCGAACGCGGCGCCCCAATGGCAGACGCCGTACCCGGCGATGCCCACGCGCACCTTGCGGTCGGAGACGGGCTGCCAGCGCCTGGCGGCCTCGCGGTCGGTGACTGCCTGTTCGAACCCCTGGATTGCCGGCTGCTGCGCGTCGGCAGGCTTGTGCAGCGCCATGGCGGCAGCACCGGCGCCGATCAGGAACGACCGGCGCGTGGTGTCGATGGACATCTGGATCCTCTCCTTATCGCGCATGCCGCCGGGCGCATTCCGGCGCGGCGCGCGGCGCTTCCAGCATTCCGCTCCACGGGCCATTCCACCTCCTCCATTGCGGCGCCTGCATCACGCGCACCATGCCCCATCGTATAGGTTGTTAAGACCCCGGGCAACGCATGCGGGGATGCCCGCCGGGGCAGTTACACGGCGGCGCAACTTGCCCTTGACAGGTGGAAAGGCCTGTGATACAAGTAAAGCGGATTACTGACCCGCTTTACTAAAGCGCATCAGCCCGATGGCGAGCCGGTGCGCGAAATGGAAGACAGACAGTGCCGACGCGACGCGCGCGCCTCAAGGATGTGGCCGATCGGGCCGGGGTCTCACCGACCACCGCCTCCTTCGTGCTGAACGGCCGCACCGACGCCATCCCGGAGTCCACCCGCCAGCGCGTTCTCGATGCGGCCGCTGGCCTGAACTACCGGCCGCACGCGGCCGCGAGGTCGCTGGCGACCGGCCGCACCCGCCGCATCGGCATCGTCCTGAACCAGCCGGAGAGCTTCTCCACCCGCGATACCTTCTTCAGCGAGATCCTGGCGGGCATCGTCGAGCGGTCCACCGAGCACGACCGCAACGTGCTGCTCCTCTCCGCGCACTACCCCGACTGGCGCAGCCTCTATGCCGACATCACCGGCGGCGCCGCCGACGGCGTGCTGCAGATCAGCCGGTTCCTCCACGACAAGCTGACGCCCACGCTGCTGGCGGCCGGCTTCCCCGTCGTCTGCGTCTCGTTCCAGCTCGAGGACGAGCGCTGCTTCTCGGTGGACTGCGACAACTCGGCCGGCGGCTACCTCGCCGCGCGGCACCTGCTCGACCTGGGGCACCGCCGCATCGCCGTCCTCTACCCGGGCGAGGGCATGTCGTGGGGCGCCGAGCGCCTCCAGGGGGTGCGGCGCGCGCTGGCCGACGCGGGCCAGAACGGCGCCGGCCCGCTCACCCGCGAGTGGGAGGAGCGCACGCTTCCGGACCCGGAATGGGCGCACCATACGGCCCGCTGGGTGCGCGACTCCGACCCCCGTCCCACCGCACTCATCTGCTGCGACGAGATTCGCGCCCGCATGATCGCCGAGTGCCTGCCCAGTACGGGCCTGCGCGTGCCGGAAGATGTCTCGGTCGTCAGCTTCAACTCCACCGAGATCAGCGAGCGGTGCAACCCGCCCATGACCTCGGTCGGCCAGCCGCTCCCCCAGATCGGGCGCGCGGCAGTCGATTTACTGCTGGCTCGGATACGCGGAACCGAAACGCCTGAACGCGTCGTGCGGTTCCCGATGCAGCTCCATATCCGGGCGTCCTGCTCGGCGCCTCGCGCGGCGGCCGTCGCGAGATGCTGACCGTTTGCTGAATGGCCGCTGACTTCACCCGCATCGTCGCGGAACCGCCGCGAGAAAGGACGTCCTTGATGAAGTGCCGCAGACCGGGCTTCACCCTCATCGAGCTGCTCGTGGTTATCGCCATCATCGCGATCCTCGCCGCGATCCTGTTCCCTGTGTTTGCGCAGGCTCGAGCGAAGGCGCGGTCGGTGAGCTGCCTGTCCAACCTTAAGCAGCTCGGCACCGCCCAGATGATGTACGTCCAGGACTACGACGAGACCTTCGCGTTCGGCCTCGACTCGAACTGGCACGACTCGTGGGCGCTCACGTCGCAGCCGTACATCAGGAACACGGGCATTATCCGCTGCCCGAACGACGCGGAAAGGTGGCTCATCGACTGGGCCTACTGGGGCCCGAACATCGGGGACAGCTGGGCCGGCATCTCCATGTCCTACGGCGCGAACGGGATCATCGGCTGGAACCCCTTCACGCAGAGGTGGGGCATGATCGGCCTCATGACGCCCATGGCCCAGACCTGGCTCACACCGATGAGCGTCACCATCGCCGAGGTGACCAGGCCCGCCCAGACCGTCCTCTTCACCGAGAAGCACAACACCGACATGCGCCGGAACAACGGCGTGGGCAATGCGACGGACTTCTACGGCGGCACGTTCACCGGAGTGAACTGGTGGAACAGCTTCGCGCCCGGCGAGATTCCGGACGGCCGCCGCTCCCCGACCGCCGCCTGGCCGGTCGGCCCGAACGGCGCGGTCTCCACGACGCATAACGAGATGGCCAACTTCGTCTTCGCCGACGGCCATGCGAGGGCGATGCGACCGACCGCCACGAACCCCGATCCGGACGGGCAGCCGGTCAACAACATGTGGATGGCCACGCGCGACTAGTTGCGCATCGGGCGGGGCCCGCCGGATGGCGGCCCCGCCCCTCCTCGGATGGGAGGTACCGCATACGATGGTCAGGTCCGCCTTGCGCGCGCTCGGAGTCGCTGGAGTGTGCGTCATAGCGCTCCTGCCGGTCCTGCTGACCGGCTGCAAGGGCGCCGAGACCAGGTTGACCGCTGAAGAAGAGGCCGCGATGCAGGGCAGGTTCCCGCCTGGCGGGATGCCTGAGGAGGCCAGACGGGAGATCGAGAGGCGCCAGCGCCAGGCGGGTGAGGCCATGCAGGGAGACGCTGGCCAGCGCGGCGGCCCTCCGCCGGCCGCGGCCGGGCCTCCGCCGCCTGCGGCCGGGCAGCCCGGCCAGTAGCCGACGCGGCGAGGGTTGGGAGACTGTGCAGTTTTGCGCGACACCCGGAGCCGCCTCCGTGCGGCTCCGGGCTTTCTGCGCCAACGCACCCATGTTGCGAGGGGGAATCGCATAGACCCTCGATGGCGCCTACAGGGCGCACGCGCCCTGTAGCTGGCGGCGCACCGTCGCCCCGCCCCGCTCCGTTGACTCGCCCGGGGGGCCGGTGCTAGGATGGGCTGGCCGCCTGCGTCGCGATGCAGGCCGGGCAGGAGCAGCCATCGTTGGGAGCGAGCGTGGAGCGCAGGCCTGGCGCCGATCTCGGTTGGGCGGCGTTGCGCGCCCTGGGAGGGGTGGCCGCGCCGCTGTCGTTCCTCCTGATCGTGGTCGTGGCGCTCTCCTTCATCGCCCGGGACGAGGGCTTCCTCTCCGCCCTCAACTGGCGCAACATCGTGCAGGCCACCGCCGTCGTCGCCATCCTGGCGGTGGGCCAGACGGCAGTCATCATCCTGGGCCACATCGACCTCTCCGTCGGTCGCATGCTCGCGCTCTCGGGCGTGGTGTCGGCGGTCCTCATGGTCGACCACGGGGCGGGCGTGCTCGTTGGCGTGCTGGCAGCCTGCGCGGCGGGCATGGCGTGCGGCCTCGTGAGCGGCCTCCTCGTCACGTTTGGCCGCATGCCCGCGTTCATCGCCACGCTCGGGATGATGGGGGTCGCGTACGGCCTGGCGCTCCGCCTGTCGGGCGACCAGAACATCTCGGGCACGGCGCCCGGCTTCGAGGTCTTCAGCATCGGCGTGCTGACCGTGCCCTTCACGGGCCTCAGCGTGCCCACCCCGCTCATGGTCATGCTGTCCGCGGCCATCGCGATGCACGTGCTGCTCTCGCGCACGGCGATGGGCAGGCGCGTCTACGCCATCGGCGGCAATAGCGACGCCGCGCGCCTCTCGGGGGTATCCATACGGAAGACCACGCTGGGCGTCTTCGCGCTGTCCGGCCTGATGGCGGGACTCGCCGCGGTTATCCATGTGTCGCGCACGGCGGGCGCCCAGCCGACGGCCGGTGCGGGGCTCGAGCTGCAGGCAATCGCGGCGGCAGTCATCGGCGGGACCAGCTTGCGCGGCGGCCAGGGCGGGGTGGTGGGCACGCTGATCGGCGCGTTCCTCATGGCGGTGATCCAGAACGGATGCGACCTCAAAGGCGTGGCCCCACACTGGCAGTTCATGCTGATCGGCAGCGTGATCTGGCTGGCGGCGCTCCACGACTCGCTGCGCCGCCGGCAGACGACGTGAGCGCGCCCCGAGCGGGTAGGCGGCAGACGACGTGAGCGCGCCCCGAGCGGGCAGGCGGCGGGCCGCGTGAAGGCTCGATCGCGCCGCTGGCGCGAAGGAGGCGGACCGATGAACCGCAGCGTGCATAGGTGGGCGGCCGGGCTGGCCCTCGCGTGCCTTGCCCCCGCGGCCATGCTGGCCCTCGCGTGCCTTGCCCGCCAGGCCGATGGGCAGGCGGCGGCCCCCGCGCCCACTGCCGACGCCCAGGCGGCGCCCGCGCCTACGGCGGAGAGCCGGCGGAACGAGGGTTACCAACTCCTTCGGGAGGGCAAGCCGGCGGAGGCGGAGGCCGCGTTCCGGGAGTCGATCCGGCTCAACCCGCGCGAGATCGCGGCGCACGTCGGGCTAGGGCAGGCGCTCGCCACGCTGGGGAGGCACGCGGATGCCGTCGAGGCCTACCGGGCAGCCGTCCACCTGAACCCCGTGAGCCCCGACTTCCGCATGCAGCTCGGCGCCGCGCTGGCGCTGGCGGGAAGGCGGGACGAGGCGGCCGCGACGTTCATGCGGGCGGCGGACTTCGCGCCGGGCGCTGCCGGCCCGCTGGTGGCGGCATCCGAGCAACTGCGGGAGCTCGGCCGGTACGGCCAGGCCGTGGAGGCCGCCACGCGCGCGATGGGGTTCGAGCCCACGAACCCGGCGACCCACATCACGCTCGCTCTCGCCGAGGGAGCGCGCGAGCGCTGGGACGCCGCGATCCGCGCCTACCATGCCGTCCTGCGCCTCGTGCCCGGTAACCGGCCCGCCCGGCTGGCGCTCGCCAGCGCCTACCACTCCGCGAAGCGTTACGACGACTGCATCCGCGAGGCCCGCGCGCTCCTCTCGGCGAACGCGGACGACTATGAGGCCCGGGCGGCGCTTGCCGCCGGGCTGGAAGGTCTCGGCAGGCGCGACGAGGCCATCGCTGAGTACCGCGCCGCCCTCGAGAGGGCGCCGCGCGCCGCCGTCATCTGGGGCAACCTGGGCTGGAGCCTCTACGGCGCCGAGCGCCTCCCAGAGGCCATCGAGGCCAGCCGCAAGGCGTTGGAGATCGACGGCAAGCTCGCCTACGTCCGGTTCAACCTCGGGCTGATCTACGCCGTGATGGGCGACGCGGAGAGGTCCGGGCAGGAGTACGGCGCCGCCCTCGCCGTGGCCGAGCCGGCCGACACGCGCGCGGCAATCAAGGATGTCCGCGACGCCATCGCCAGGCGCGGGGAGACGCCCGCGCTCCGGGAGGCGCTGCGCCTGCTGACAACCCCCCGAGAAGGACACGAACGCACATGACCCGAGTTCGCAAGGCCGTGATCACCGCCGCGGGCCGCGGCACCCGCATGTACCCCGCCACGGCCACCATCCAGAAGGAGATGCTCCCCCTGATGGATGCGGACGGCATCGTGAAGCCCGCCATCCAGATCATCATCGAGGAGGCGCTGAACTCCGGCATCGAGGAGGTGTGCCTCGTGGTGAACCGGCACAACCGGTCCCAGATCGAGGCCCACTTCGGCCCCATACCGCCCGAGGAGATGCGCCTCTTCAAGGGCAAGGACTGGGCGCTCCTGCAATCGGCCCGCATCCAGCAGATCGCCAGCCGCCTCACCTTCGTGGAGCAGCCCTCGCCGGAGGGGTACGGCCACGCCGTGTGGTGCGCGAGGGAGTTCGTGGGCAGCGAGCCATTCCTGCTGATGCTGGGCGACCACATCTACACGTCCGGCTCCAACGTGCCCTGCTCGCGGCAGGCCATCGACGTGTTCGAGGCGCACGCCGCGAGCGTCTCGGCGGTCCAGCAGACGCCCTCCGAGCTGCTCCACCTCTTCGGCACGGTGCGCGGGTCCCTGGTGAGCTCGGCGCCCCGCGTCTACGAGGCGGACCACATCGTCGAGAAGCCGAGCGTCGAGTACGCGGAGGCGAACCTGCGGGTCGAGGGGCTGCTCTGGGGCATGTACCTCTGCTTCTTCGGGATGCACGTCTTCACCGCCAGCATCTTCGACGCCCTCCAGCACGCGATCGACCACGACCTGCGCGAGAAGGGGGAGTTTCAGCTCACGAGCGCGCAGGAGCG
>DATIKM010000059.1:0-69707 GCA_035477595.1 Chthonomonadales bacterium | reverse complement strand
GCCGCAGCGCGGCCTCCGGCAGCGCAGCGCGCCTGTAACGCTCGCCCCCGCGCGCTGCGCGCCCCATCCCGTGAAGCCTCCGGGCGTGGCAGCCCGTACGTCACCTGTCCCCCCACGAGCGGCCCCCCGGAGGTGCTTTGCGCGATGAACCTAATCCGCCTGTCCCGTGTAGCCCTCCTGCCCGTGTTCGCGTTCGCTCTCGTCGCCGGTGCTTCACCGTCTCGCGCCAGCGAGCATGACGCCAGGCTGGCGGAGCTGGAGCGCTCCATTGAACGGAGGCGCGCCGAGATGAACGCCGCGGGGCTCGCCGTGGCCGTGGTGCAGGGCGACCGCGTCGTGCTCCTGCGCGGGTTCGGGATGCGCGACGTGGGCGGCAGCCTGCCGGTCACCCCCGACACCCTCTTCGCCATCGGCTCCTCCACCAAGGCGTTCACGGCGCTGACCGTGCTGCAGGCGGTCGACGAGGGCCGCATGAAGCTGACCGACCACCCGCGCGTCCACCTGCCCTCGTTCCGCTTGCAGGACCCCGTGGCGGACGCGCGGATCACCGTGGAGGACCTGCTCTCTCACCGCAGCGGCTTGCCGAGGACCGACCTCGCCTGGGCAGGCGGGCGCCTCAGCTCCGAGCAGCTCGTGCGTGTGGCAGGCGCCGCCAGGCCCACGGCGCCGTTTGGCACGCGCTGGCAGTACCAGAACGTGATGTACATGGCCGCCGGCATGACAGTCGCGCGGGCGAGCGGAAGGCCTTGGCGCGAGGTCGTCTGGCGGCGGGTGCTGAGACCGCTCGGCATGCGGACCAGCAACACGTCGGTCCGCCAGATGCAGGCGCGCGCAGATCACGCGCGAGGCTACCGATGGGACGCGGGAGCGGGCCGCCACGAGGCGCGAACGATGCGCGACCTCGGGGCGATCGCGCCGGCGGGTGCTATCAACAGCTCGGCGCGGGAGATGGCGCAGTGGGTACGCCTGCTCCTCGGGCGAGGCGCGGTGGACGGCCGGCGTCTCGTTTCTGACACCGGGTTCAACGAGTGGCTGCGCGTACGGATGCCGGTGGGGCCCAACGCGGGCTACGCGCTGGGCTGGATGGTGTCGAGGCGCGGCGACGCTCAGGCGGTTGAGCACGGCGGCAACATCGACGGGTTCAGCGCGCTCGTGGCGTTCCTGCCGGAGAAAGGCGTGGGGCTCGTGGCGCTCACGAACGCGGAAGCCTCTGGCCTCCCGGCGGCGGTGCGCGATCTGGTCTACGACGCGCTCGTGGGTCCTGTGGCGCAGCCGGCCGCTCCGCCCGCGTCGGCATCGGTCGGCGCGCCTGTTCCCCCTTCGCAGGCGGCGGGTGACTACCGCCTTGCGGCCGCCAACCTGACCATCACGGTGCGCCTCGCCGAAGGGCGGCTCGTGCTCCGTGTGCCGGGCCAGCCGGACTACACGCTGGACCACGCGGGCGGCGGGCGGTACCGATTGGGCGCGCCGGCGCCGAGTGGCTTCTTCGCCACCTTTCGGCCGTCGGCCTCCGAGCCGGGGCGCCTCGAGCTCTTCCTCGAACAGCCACACGGAAACGTGGTGCTGCAGCGGGTCGAGCAGATGCCCTTCGAGTCGCCGATCTCCATCGACGAGCTGATGGCGAAGGCGATCGCCGCGGCGGGCGGCGAGGAAGCGCTCCGGCGCCATCGCACCGCCGTGGCGCGGTACGCGGTCTCGATGGAGCACGAGGGGCTGACCGGGCGTGCCGTGCGGTATGCCGAGTCGCCGAACCGGGCCGCCATCACGCTGACCGCCGAGGTTGAGGGACGCACCGCGCTGGTGATCCGCACCTACCACGACGGCAGGCAGGGCGGCGAGGAGATGAGCTTCGCGCGCCCCCGCCGCTGGGCCGCGGACGCGGTCGCCGCTGCCGCCGCCCAGTCCGCGTTGCATGCGCCGCTCGGGTGGCGCGAGCGCTACCCGACCGCGCGCATCGTGGGCCGGGAGACGCTCGACGGCGAGGACGTTTTCGTCGTTCAGCTCATGCCGCAGAGCGTGCCGGGAGCGCGCGAGCTCTACTCGGCGCGAACGTTCCTGCTGGTCGGTCGCGAGGACGGCCGTGGCTTGTCGGAGCGCTTCTCGGAGTACCAGAGCGTCGACGGCGTGATGGTGCCCTTCCGCCGTGTGCGCAGCGCACCCACCCGCACCGTGATGCGCCTGACCTCCCTCCGCTTCGGGGCGCCAGTGCCGCGCGGCGCGTTCGCACCAAGCCCGAGCGGCGTGCCGGGAGCGGTTCGATGAGCACACGAGACGACGCGCCTTCCGTTACGGATGCGGCCTCCGCATCGGGTGGCGCAGCGGTGCGGCTGCGCGTGCTGATCGTGGCCCGTCTGGTCATCATGGCGTTGATGCTTGGATGGTCGGTGAGCGCCGCGCTCCAGATCGTCCTGGCGGCCCTCCGACTGATCGGCGTCATGCAGGGCGCTGCACCGGACGCTCTGAGCGCGATCGTATGGATGGTCGGCTTGTTCGCGCTCTGCGCCGTCGCCCTCTCTCGCATGGACGGGATGCTGCGCGCCGCCGTTACGGCCGGCGTCGGCCCTTCCGCGGTGGCGCTGCTGCTCGAGCAGGTCACCGGGTTGCCCCTCGGTCGCCTTCGTCGACCGGTCACCGAGGCGCTGGCGTCTTCGCTTGCGCAGATGGACGCCGCCGCCTGGAAGGAGCGGGCCCCGTGGTTGGCGCGCGCCGTTCAGCACGCGCTCCGCGTCGAGCGCGCGCCCGAGGCCCGCCTCGCGCGCGACGGCGTCTGGCTCATCCCCCTGCTCGACGCGCTGGCGCGATGCGAGCGGACGGAGTATCTGAAGCAGGTCGCAGGGCTGGCGGAGGCCGCGAGCCGGCGCACCGACGCGCCCGAGGTGGCACACGCGGCCGCAGCCGCCGCGGCGACGCTCCAGGCCGCCCGGGAGCGGGAGCGACAGGCTGATACGCTGCTAAGGCCCGCGTCGCCGAGCGAGCCCGACACGCTGTTGCGGCCCGCCGGCGCCTCCTCCGAGTCCGAGGCGCTGCTTCGCCCCGCGGACTCCACGCCGGCTGAGGAGCCCGGCGCGCAGTCCGCTATGGCGGCCGAGCAGCAGGAGCTTCGCGCTGATCGGTAACGCCGCGGGGACAAGCGCGGAGCCGCCGTGTTGGCTCCGTCCGAAGTCAGATGACGCACCGAGGCCCGTGGTGCGGTGCTCCGCAGCAGCGCGGACGATCGGATGCGCTCTCCGGCAGGAATCCCGGCGCCCCGCGTCTCACGCTGTGGCATCTCGTGGCGGGAGGCGCTCGCAGTGCGGTTCCTGATGGCTGCCGGGGTCTGCGTGGCGCTCGTCGCGCCGGCATGGGCCCAGCAGATCGAGAACGGGCGCGTGACGGTTCGCGCGGTCCGGCACGGCGCCGGATGGGCGGGGTTCGACGTACTCGACGGGGTGGGCGCGAGGGCCGTGCCGGTCGTGGCGGTCCGCTGGACCTCCGGCGCGCGATGGTCGGCCGCGCGCTGCGTGGCGGGAACCCGTTCGCTTCGCTTCGACCAGATCTCAGCGGCCGGTGCGCGCACGCCCACCTTCGGCTCGGACAGCCTGGTCGAAGTCTCCCTGCGCCCGGGTGACCCGTATCCGCACGTTCGCTTCAGGCTCTCGCTCCATCGGTTCGACGAGGCCGTGTGGTTGCGCGCGTCGAGGACGGCTAGCCCGTTCTACTTCCTCCGAGCCTCGCTGCTCGGAGCGGACGAACGGCAGCTCTTCTACCAGGGCGGCCTGCTCTTCCCTGGCCCGAACATTGACCCGTTCCCCATCACGCAGACGCCCATGCGCGGCGATTGGGCCCCGAACTGGTCGTATGCCCCCGCCATTGGCGCCAATCCGATCCCGGCCATGGGCCTCTGGGCGCCCGCGTCGCGCCGGTTCGCGGCCTTCGAGTTTCAGGAGGCCAGGCTCACCGATCGCTCCGACGCCCTCGTCGCCTCAGCCTACTGCGCCGGATTGCCGGACCACCCGGGGCAGTTCTGGTGCCTCGTATACCCCCACGCGGCTGACTGGCTGCGGCTTCGTCTGCCGGCAGCGCCCGTCACCATCGCGAGCCGTTTCCGCATCCTGCACAGCCGCGACATCGGGCCCGACTCGGATCCGAACCGCTACGTGCTCCGCGAGCTTCTCGCGACCTACGGCGAGCGCCTCCCGCCCGCGCCCTCGATGAACGACATGGCGTGGCTGCGCCAGGGGCTCGAGCCGTCGCAGGTCCGCTTCCTGCACGCGCTCGGCAAGGCGCCAGACTACCCGCGGACCGGCGTCGCACCGATCCTCTTCGTGCCTTACGAGCGCGCCGAGAGGGTCTTCTTTGACCCCGGAGCCGTGCAGCTCATTGCGCACCAGACCGGCAAGGCGGCGAGGTACGCCTTCGAGGTAGGCGACCGCGCTGGCATCGAGGAGCTGCGGCGCCAGATCGAGTACCTCATCCCACGGGCCGTGATGGAGCGCCACGGCGAAGACGTAGTCTGGGTCTGGAACCACCCCCTCGAGGGCCAGTTCCGGCAGACCTTCGGCGGCGCCCCGGCCACCGGTACCCGCCACATGTTCAACTGGGGCATCGCCAGCGCGATGCTCTGGTTCCACCGCGTCGAGGGAGCCCCGCGCTACCTACCCTTCATCGACGGCATGGTGAAGTGGACGCGGCACTACCTCTATGACCGCGCCGGCATGGCGGACCTGCCGTGGGCGGTCTTCTCGATGGGGGCAGCCAACGCCGGCGAGTTCCTGCTCGACTACTGGGAGACCTTCCGGAGCGACCCGGAACGCATGGCGCTCGCCGAAGAGGCCTGGCGCCTCGCCGAGACGGTCGTCTTCCGCAACACCTACCCCTACACGTCCGACCCGCTGGACGCCGACGACCTCGACCCCACCTTCCTGCTGCAGGCCGTCAACAGCCACTTCTGGATCGGACAGGTGACCTGGGGCGAGATGGGCCGCATCCCCGAGATGGCAATCCAGATGTACCTGGAGACGGGCGACCCCTACTGGAAGTACCTGGTGCGCGGACTGCTCGAGCGCTTCCACATCGGGACCATCGACCTCACGGGGCGCTACACCGAGAACATGAATGTGTTTGCGGGCGGCGGGCTCTCCGGCGCGTGGGGTGCGAACAACTTCCGCTGGCTAGCGGAGCCGCTGGGCGGCGCGATTGCCCAGATCAACGTGGGGCCGCGCGCCGCCATCGCCTTCAATCGCGGCACGCGCGCGGTGGACGTGGCCGAATTCGCCTTCTCGCCCACACAGGGATACGCCTTCACGGTCACCGTGGACGGGTCCCAGCCGAACGCGCCGTCCGGGCCATTCGACATCCACGTGACCAGTCCGCGCCGCAGCCTGTCCGGCGCGCGCGTCCTCGTGGATGGAGCCCAACTGCCACCCGAGCGCTTCACCATCGAGCCGGCAGGCTGGAACGCGCTCATCCGGGGCGTGCGCGGGGGGAACCGCGTCGAGATAGTGAAGGCCGGACTGCCGGACGCCCCTGCCCTGCCCACAGTGCGGCGGCCGCGACCACCAGCCCCGCGCGGCGCATGGAGCCCCCGGCCCTCGGCTGACTTCCGGAGCGTTGACCTGCGCACCCTCGCCAGGGCCTCGGTCGACGACTCATGGGCGGGGCCGTGGGCGGGGCTCCCCACCGGCCCTCGCCTGGGCGGCGGCATCGCCTACTGCCTGATCGACCCGGTGCACCATCGCGGCCGCGGCGCGGTGTCGCTCGCGCAGCCGGCGACCGTGCGCATCGGCGCCGCCGGTCCGATCGCGCTCGTGCTGGGCGCGCACGCACCCGTCACGGGGTTGGTCGCCACTTGCGAGGTCCGGTATGTGGGTGGCACGGTGGAGACGGTCCAGCTTCGCCTGCAGGATGGCACATCGGTCGCGCGACCCAATCCCTGGTACGACAAGGAGTGGTGGCTCCGAGCCTACGCGGTGGGCCGACCTGGCCGCGCCATCGAGAGCGTGAGGATCACCGGGCCGGCCCTGCTGTTCGGCGTCACCGTGCCGTCCTCGGCTCGCGGCGCGCGCGCGGTCGCCGGCATGCACACGCGTGCCATGGACCGAAACGCCGTCGAGGCGTACGGCCGCGTGCAGGCGCCGGACCGCCACGCCCCCATGAGCGGGCCGTGGTGGCGACCGGAACTGCCGGTCCGCTACTGGGTCCGGCTGGACCCGCGAGGGCTCGTGCGACGCGACGCGCTGCTGCGGCTTCGCGAGGACCTCGGCGCGCGGTTCGCACAGGCCGGCCTGCGCGGGGAGCCGGACCACCGCACCCTCCGCGCCGTTCTGCGCGACGCGCGTGGGCGGCCGTCGCGGGAGGTCGAGGTCCAGTTCTCCCCGGCGCATGGCGAGCGGATGCGGGGCGAGCTCCTCGTTCGCATGCCGGGGATCTGGCGGAGCCCTGTGTGGCTCTGCGTCTACCTCGCGCCCCGTGGGAGCGGTGCACGTCCCGCGCCTGCCGCGGCGGACCTTCGCTTCCAGATCGAGGGCGGTGTCGCGCGCGCCTCCTCGTCGCGTGCGCGACTGGCGTTCGCCCTTCGCGGTACCGGCGACGGGCCCCGGCTGACCGAGATGGGCTTCGCGGGCGGGCCCAACCTGCTCGCGCGCCGCGGCCACGGCGCCGGGTATGGCCACCTAACCGCGTGCCAGGACTTCGTGACCTGGTACGACTTCGGCGCGCTGCAGACGGAGGATGCTGCCGCCGAGGTAGTGGAGCGCGGGCCTCTCGCGATGACGATCCGTGTCTCCGGGCTGCGCGTCTTTGGCGCCGGCCCGGGCGTCGCGTTTCCGGCGGTCGGCACAGCGGGCGAGCGGCGCGCGGGCACTAAGGGGCGCGCCGAGTGGTGGTTCCGCCTCCATGCATGCGACACCCGCATCGATTCCTGGGTCGTCACGCGCTTCGACGACCCGAACACGGCATGGACTCGCCCGATGGAGGTGCGACTCGGCACAGCGGACCCGTCGCGCGGAACCATGGTGGCGGACGCCTCCGGGCAGCGCATCGCGGCGGCGCAGGGACCACTCGCCATCGTGGCGATGAGCACCGATCCGCAGGTCGTGCCGCCGGTGCCGAACCACACCGGTGAGGACGGCGACGTGCTCAGCGTGCTCCTCTATAGCCCCAAGACGGTGGGGTACCGCGTGTCGGACCGCTTCCGCTTCCTGCCGCGCCCGGCGCGCGATGGGGACCTCCTGGCGGAGCGGGAGGCTGCCGGAGTCGCGAGCTACGCGCTCGAAACGCTCAGCGGAGGCCGCGTGAGGCGCCCGGCTCTGCGAGAGGCGTCGTTCGCGGAGCCGCCGACGCGGGCCGTCGCGTGGCGCGACCTGCTGCCCCACCGGCTCGTGGCGCGCTGGGAGGCCGGCCAGCCGGACATCGAGGAGGGCCTGCGCAACCGCGACAACCCGGCAGAGGGCGTCAGCGCCCGGACGCTCACAGGCGACGTGAGTGTCGCGTCACCCGGCGCCGCTCCCTCCGACGAGCCGCAGGAGTTCCTTTACTTCGACGTGGCGGACGATCTGGCTTCTCGCGCCGGGCCTGGTGCGGCGCTCATCGCGATCGAGTACCTCGACGTGGGACGAGGGACGCTGCTACTCGAGTACGACTCCATGGGCGACGGCGAGCGAAGCGGCGCCGTCCCGGACGCCTTCAAGGACGCGCCGGCGCGCATCCAGCTTCAGAACACAGGACGGTGGCGCGTGCACGTGTGGTCAGTTCCGGATGCGCGCTTCGCCAACCACTGCAACGGCGCTGACCTGCGGATCGCGGCGCAGATGGCCCGGTTTCAGATCCGGCGGGCCGCCGTGGCCTTCCCAGATCGGCCCTGACCGACACCCCACAACCGAGGAGTGGAGCCGAGCATGCCCCAACCCCTACATGCCGACGTCCTGGCCGAGTTGGCCGAGCAGGTCATGCGCGAGCGCGGTCTCGAGCCGCAGTTCGCGCCCGATGCAGTGCGACAGGCGGAGGAGGTGGAGGGCCAGGCGCGGCCGGAGGATGGCGTCGTTGACCTGCGCGACCTGCCCTGGGCATCCATCGACAACGACGACTCCCGCGACCTAGACCAACTCACCGTGGCAGAGGATCTGGGCGACGGGTCGGTCCGCATAATGGCGGCGATCGCCGACGTCGACGCGCTCGTTCACCGCGGGTCACCGGTTGATCTGCACGCGCGCACCAACACGACTACCGTCTACACGGCGGCGAAGATCTTCCCCATGCTGCCGGAGCGTCTCTCCACCGACCTCACCTCGCTCAACGAAGGCGAGGACCGGCTCGCCGTGGTCATCGCGTACACGGTGCTCCCGGATGGATCGGTGGAGAACGGCGAGGCATTCCGCGCGCTGGTGCATAGCGACGCCAAGCTGGCCTACAGCAGCGTTGGCCCCTGGCTGGAGGGCGAGGGCCCTATGCCGACAGCCCTCGCTCGCTCGACCGATCTGGCGGAGCAGATGCGCCTGCAGGACGGTGCAGCCCAGGCCCTGCGCGGCAAGCGGCACGAGCGAGGCGCGCTGGAGCTGCAGTCCATCGAGCCGAAGGCGGTCTTCGAGTCGGGCGCCCTCGTCGGCCTGCAGGAGGAGATCAAGAACCGCGCGCACGAGCTGATCGAGGATGTGATGATAGCGAGCAACGGCGTGGTGGCGCGCCTGCTGACGGAGCGCGGGTACCCCACCTTCCGCCGCGTGGTGCGCTCACCGGAGCGCTGGGACCGGCTGGAGGAGCTCGCGCGCCAGCACGGCGACAGGCTCCCCCGCGACCCGGACAGCGCCGCGCTCAACCGCTTCCTGCGCCGGCGGCGCCAGGCCGACCCCGAGCGCTTCCCCGACCTCTCGCTCACTGTGATCAAAACCCTGGGGCCAGGCGTCTACGCGGTGCAGGCGCCCGGCCAATCGGCCACGGGCCACTTCGGCCTGGCAGTGCGCGACTACTCGCACTCCACCGCCCCCAACCGCCGGTACCCGGACGTGATCACACAGCGTCTCCTGAAGGCCGCCCTGCGCGATTGGCGCACCCCCTACGGCCTCGACGAGCTGGACGACCTGGCGCGCCACTGCACGGAACAGGAGGACGCGGCCAAGAAGGTGGAGCGGCACATCCGGAAGTCGGCCGCGGCGCTCTTGCTCACCGACCGGGAGGGCGACGTGTTCGAGGCGTTCGTGACGGGCGCCGCACCGAAGGGCACCTGGGTGCGTATAGCACGGCCGCCCGTGGAAGGGCGCGTGGTCAGCGGGGAGCGAGGCCTCGATGTGGGAGACCGCGTGCGCGTGCGGCTCGTGAGCGTCGACGTGGCGCGCGGCTTCATCGACTTCGCCCGCCTGGCCTGACGGCGCGGAGGCTACGCGGCGGGCCCGCGCTCCATGGCGGCGGCGATCACGGCGCTGCCGAGCGCGGCATACGCGGCGATGCGCTCGTGCGGCGTTCGGTGCGCCGGGTCCGGGCGTCCCGTGTCATCGACATAGCCGGCACGCCCTGCGAAGCGCAGGAACTGGTGCGCGGCCACCACGCATGCGCCTTCCCAGAAGAGGGCGGCGGCCTCCTCGGGGACCGGCGCGCCTCCCGCGCAGCGCGGCTCGATGGGCAGCAGCTCGGGCGTGTTGTGCTCGGTGCCGGCGGTCACCGCTACGCCCGCGTCGCGCAGAGCGCGGGCGTAGCGCAGAAGCACCTCGGGACGGTTGCGGTTCGGGATGAACTCCACGCAGTGCAGGTTGCGCGCTGCCATCTCGGACACGAGCGCGCCTACGTCCTCCTCGAACGGGCAGATGGGCCTTGCCCCGTCGGCCACCACGGGGTAGCACGGGATGCCACCCAGCGCAAGGATCAGGCACATGGCGTGCTCGAAGCCGACGAACGTCTCCTCCGTGTACGCCGGCTTCCCCGCCTTCATCAGATGCGAGCGGATTTCGGCCTGCACCGTGCCCGGGTCGTGCGGCGCCGTAGAGGGGACGCCGTAGAGCCGCTCGAGGGCGGCCGCCCTCTCGGACGCCGGCACCATGCGCGCAATCGCCTCCTCGAACGCCTGCGCCACGTGCCGCTCCTGCAGGTAGACCGTCTCCCGAGGGCAGCCGTGCCGCCGCACCACGCCGTCGACGACGGCCGCCTCGTCCAGCCCGAGGTCGAGGCCCGCTGCCGCGCAGAGGCGCGCGAGCCTCTCCACCATGGCGGCCATGCGCGCGGAGTCCTTGTCGCGGATCACCTGCAGCAGCGCGGCAGCCTCCCGGCCCAACGGGCTGAAGCGCGAGATGCCCTTCCCGCAGATGTACATCTTGCCCGGATTGCCCGGGTCGTTCACCCGCACGCCCGCGCGCAGGAGGTCGTCGAGCAGAGCGATGATCTCGATGCCGAACAGGGGGAAGAGCCCCGCCGCCGCGGCCCGGCGCGCGAAGTCGGTGTAGACGGTGAAGTCGTAGTAGTTGCTCACTCCGACGACGCGCACGTCCTGCGCCGCCGCGAGCGAGACCGCCTGCGCGACCGTGTCGAATGCCGAGAAGTTGGGAGGCAGATGGATGTGGGAGTTCACCCGGAGGCGCGCGCATCCCGCCGCGGCGCGCTCCAACATCTCGTCGGGCGTTCCCAGTGACGTGAAGAAGGTCCGGATGAAGTCAGCGTCGGATGCCAAGAGACGTGTGTCCTCGGTGGCCGCCAGGGCGGCGCCGTCAGCGGTGCTACCGAGCGCGACGGCGGGCAGGCCCCTGTCCGGGCAGGGCGACGCCCGGATGGCGGACGCGAACACGGTAGAGGCCCGTGCGCGCCGTCATGTAGAGCGTGCGGCGGTCGGCGTCGCCGAAGCACAGGTTCGCCGGCACCTCGGGCACCACAATCTTGCCCAGCAGCCTGCCGGTGGGGTCGAGCACCCAGACGCCGCCGGGGCCGGTCGTATACACGTTGCCCCTCCGGTCGACCTTCATGCCGTCCGCGGCGCCGTCGACGCCCGGCGAGCGCAGGTCTGCGAACACCCGCCCCGGACCCAGGGTTCCGTCAGGCCTCACGTCGAACACGCGCAGCACGTTCTCCTGGGAGTCGCCCACGTAGAGCCGCCTCTCGTCCGGCGAGAAGGCCAGACCGTTGGGCCGGCGCATCTCCCTCGTCAGCAACGTGAGCCTGCCGTCGGGAGCCAGGCGGTACACCCCGTAGAACCCCAGCTCCTCCCGCTCGCGGGTGGTGCCGTAGGGGGGATCCGTGAAGTAGATGCTCCCGTCGGAGTGGACAGCAAGGTCGTTGGGGCTGTTAAGGCGCTTGCCCTCGAATCTGTCCACGAGCGTGACGACCCGGCCGTCCGGCTCCGTGCGCGAGACGCGACCGTCGTGCTCGCAGGTGATGAGCCGGCCCTCACGGTCGAGCGTGTTGCCGTTCGCGTGCCCGGAGGGCCGCCGGAACACCTCAAGCCCGCCCTCGGGGCTCCACTTGTGCAGCGTGTTAGCGGGGATGTCGCTGAAGATCAGGAAGCCGCGCGGATCCCACACGGGCCCCTCGGTGAACCGCATGCCGCCCGCGAGCTTCTCGACCCGCGCCCCATCGGCTATTACCGCGGTCGCCTGCGGCTCAGGCTGGGCCGCCCCGATGACCGCAAGGGACAGTGCGAGGAAGACCACGATCGCGACGGCGCCCATAAGCGTGTGATTCATGGCGGCTCCGGCTCCTCACGGATGCGTTACGTCCAGCGGCGCGCGTTGCGGGGCTCCGCCGGCCCGTATGGCGGTGGTTCGACGCGCGCGCGCGTTTTCCTGCTCGTCCGCGCGCCAGCGACACGCGCAGGAGCGCGAGCCCCTCGCGGCGAACCTTGGGGCATGAAGGACCCACGCGAACGTCTCGCCGGCGACGGGTCCGGCTACCCAGGCACACCTGCCGCCACACTCCGGACCGAGCGCGGCACCCCCTACCTCAGGGAGCCCGGCGTCCAGCTTCTGGCGCGCCCGGCCGTGTCGCTCGAGGGACTGCGCGCATTCCTCGACGGGTTCGACCCGGGGCTCCGCTTCGCGGAGTACGTCGAGGACACCACGCCCATGCCGCCGGGCGCCATGCTCTGCAAGGTGGCGGGCCAGCTCTGTTACGCCAGCTTCGGCCCGAGGCGCACGTACAACCGCGATGCTGACCGCTACTTCGACAACATCAAGCAGTCCGGCCACGGCTCGGTGCTGGAGCATGCCTGCTACTCGCTGCTCCTCTACGGCATATCGCGGAGCGTGACGCACGAGCTGGTGCGTCACCGAGCAGGATTCGGCTTCTCCCAGCTCAGCCAGCGGTACGTCTCCGGGAGGATCCTCCGCTTCGTGGAGCGGCCGGAGTTCGCCGAGGACCCCGCACTGCACGCCCGGTTCGTGGAGCGCATCGACCGCGCCGCTGCCGACTACGCCGCGGTGGCGGACGCCCTTATCGAGCGTCAGCGCAGCGGCGAGGCCCTTCTCAGCGCCGAGGCCCGAACCGACCTGCGCAAGAAGGTGCAGCAGGCGGCGCGGGCTCTCCTGCCCAACGAGGCGGAGGCGCCCATCGTCGTGACAGGCAACGCCCGCGCATGGCGCCACTTCCTGGAGATGCGGGCGTCGCCGCATGCCGAGATAGAGATCCGGGCGCTCGCCTTCGCGGTCTACGCCGTGCTGGTCACGACGGATGGCATACTCTTTGGCGACTACAGCCCGGTGACGCTGCCCGACGGCACACTCGCCCTGGAGGCCGAGCACCGCAAGGTGTAGCAGCGGCGCGCCGCCCAGCCCGTCCGTCCGCGCATTCAGCACAGCCCCTGCCCCCGGAGTAGCCGGTTGCCGGCTGCGCGCGCCCAGGGCGGCATCGATGGCTCCGGGGGCGGAGTGCACCCGATTGAGAGGTATGTCGATGGACCTGACCGGCGTGGTCGTCCGGCTGCGAGCGATGGGGGAGCGGATCACCCCCCAGCGCGTAGCCATCCTGCGCACGCTCGTGGAGGCCCCCCATCCCCTCACTGCCGCGGAGGTGCTCCAGGTCCTCCACGAGAACGGCCGGCGGGCAAGCCTCGACACCGTGTACCGCAATCTCGCGCTCCTCGCGAGCACGGGCCTGGTGAACCAGCTCCACCTCCAGAGCCGCGCCAGCAGCCGCTACGAGTTCCAGGGCGACAATCACCACCACCACGCCATCTGCCTCCGTTGTGGGAAGACGTTCTGCGTGCCCCACTGCCCGCTGCCGGACCACTTCCCATCGCCGGCGGAGGACCCGGGTTTCCGAACGGTGAGCCACGCGCTCGAGCTGTACGGCCACTGCTCCAAGTGCGCATGTGGAGCCCGATAGGCCTCTGCCAGCATCCGGAACCCACATCGGATTATTCCGGTATGGTAGAATGCCACCCATGTTCTGCCGCCAGAGGGCTGCATCGAGGCGCCGATGATTGAAGCGTTCCACGAGGCGTTCCATCACACGCTGCCGATGCTCCCGTTCCTGGCGGCCATCTTCCTGGCCCTCGAGTGGATGGAGCATCGGTACGGCCCGTCGCTCGACCGGACCCTCCGCCTGCGCGGGCCCGGAGGGCCTCCCGCGGCGGCGGCCCTCGGCTGTGTGCCGCAGTGCGGCTTCAGCGCCATGGCCAGTGCGCTCTACGCACGTCGCGCCGTGACGCTCGGCACGCTCCTGGCGGCGTTTCTGTCCACGTCCGATGAGGCCGTGCCCCTCATGCTGGCCCATGGGTCTTCCGCCATCGGAGCGCTGGCGCCCATCCTGGGCATCAAAGTCGTGCTCGCCATCGTGGCGGGGCTCGCGGTGGATGCCCTGGGTCGGCGGCGCAACGGCGACGCAGCAACTGCGGCCGCGGATGCCGGGCCGGATGCGCCGGCGCCCGCAAGCGGGCGCCGCGCCGCCTGCATACACCCTCACCGCCCCGTCTGGCGATGCGCGCTCGAACGCACGGTGCTGGTCTTCGCCTTCGTCCTTCTGGTGACCCTCGCGTTGGAGATGGCGGTCGACCGCGCGGGCGAGGACGGCCTCCGCCGCCTGCTGCTCGCGGACTCGCCGCTGCAGCCCGTGATTGCCGCACTCATTGGCCTAGTTCCCACGTGCGCCTCGTCCGTCGCGATCACCGAGGCCTACCTCGACGGCGCCATCGGGCTCGGCGCCACCATCGCGGGCCTGAGCGCGGCAGGCGGCGCCGGCATCCTCGTCCTCATGCGCGAGAACCCGAGCCGGGTCGATACCCTGCGGGTGCTGGCGCTGCTGCTCGCCGTGAGCATAGCCGCCGGCCTCGTGGTCCAGCTCGTCGCCGGCTAAGCGCGGCAGGAGCGCGCGCGCGCGCCGGCGAACCTCCGCGCAACCCAGCCTGTCCCACGGAGGCGGAACGCATGAGGCCTGCGCTCATCGTCGCCCTGCTCGCGTGCGCAGCCGCGCCCGCGCGAGCCGAGACCACGCTGCACGTGTCCCCTCTTGGCGATGACAGTTGGTCGGGCCGGCTGGCGCGCCCCAACGCGTCGCGAACTGACGGTCCGCTCGCTTCGCTCGCCGGCGCGCGCGACGCTCTACGGGCGCTTCGAGCGGGCGGTCGCGCATCAGGCCCCGTGACGATCGCGCTGGCCGCCGGAGAGCACCGCGTGACCTCCCCGCTGGTGCTGGAACCGCGAGACGGCGGCGCTGCGGGCGCGCCGGTGGTCTACAGGGCCGCGGCGGGCACTCGGCCGGTGGTCACCGGCGGGCGGCGCATCGTCGGCTGGGAGCCCGCGGGCGGCGGACGCTGGAGAGCGCGCGTGCCGGCGGGCTGGCGGTTCGAGCAGCTATGGGTGAACAGCCGGCGGGCCGTTCGCGCGCGCACGCCCAACCGCTGGTACTACTACACGACCGGCCGGGTCGACTATGGCGTCGACCCCCTCACCGGCCAGGATGCCAACCTGGCCCGCCGGGCGTTCCGCGGCCGGCCGGAGGACCTTGCTCCGCTGCGCGCGCTCAGCCAGGAGGACCTGCGCGCGGCGGTGGTGGTGGCCTTCCATTCGTGGGAGGTCTCGGTGCTGCCCATCGCCGGCATCGACGGCGACGCAGTGGTCACAGTCGGTCCGGCGCCCTGGCCGTTCCTTGACTGGGGACCGCGGCAGCGGTACCACCTGGAGAACCTGCTGCCTGCACTCGACGAGCCCGGCGAATGGATGCTCGATCGCCAGGGCGTCATCTGGTACGTGCCGCGTCGCGGCGAGGACATGCGGCGCGCGGTCGTCGTGGCGCCTGTCGCCGAGGCCTTCGTGCGCATTGAGGGCACGGCCGACCGCAAGGTGGAGCACGTCCGGTTCGAGGGGATCGCGTTCCGCCACGGGCAGTATCTGCGCCCGGCGACCGGCCAGGCGGATGGCCAGGCGGCGTACACGGTGCCAGCAGCCATCATGGTGGACCATGGGCGACACGTTTCGTTCCGCGACTGCGAGATCGCCCACGTGGGCACCTACGGCATCTGGTTCCGGAGAGGGTGCACGGACAGCTCGGTCGTGCGCAGCCTGCTGCGCGACCTCGGCGGGGGCGCCGTACGGATCGGCGAGGGCGTCATCCGACCCGAAGGGCCCGACCGAACCCGCCGCATCGCGATGCACAACTGCATTGTGCAGGGCTACGGACAGATGCACCGGGGCGCGGTGGGCGTCTGGATCGGCCAGAGCGGTGAGAACCGGATCACCCACAACGACATCTCGGGCGGCTTCTACACCGGAGTCTCGGTGGGGTGGACCTGGGGCTACGCCGAGAGCCTGGCGCAGCGCAACACAATCGAGTTCAACCGAATCCACAACATAGGCCAGGGCGTGCTGAGCGACATGGGCGGCGTCTACACGCTCGGGGCATCGGGGGGATCGAGCGTCAGCCACAACCACATCCACCACGTGTACTCGTACGACCGGTACGGGCGTGGTGGGTGGGGCCTCTACAACGACGAAGGCAGCGCGGACTACCTGATGGAGGGCAATCTCGTCCACCACGTCAAGACGGGGACCTACCATCAGCACTATGGGCGCGGCAACATGATCCGCAACAACATCCTTGCCTACAGCATGGATGGCCAGCTCCAGCGCTCGCGCGTCGAGCCCCATCTCTCCTTCACCTTCGAGCGCAACATCGTGCTGTGGGACCAGGGGCCGCTCTTCACCGGCTCGTGGGCCGACGCCAACGTGCGTCTGGAACGCAACCTCTACTGGGCAGGCGGCAGGCCTGTCACCTTCGAGGGACGCGACCTCGCCGCGTGGCAGGCCCTCGGCCATGACGCCGGTTCGATCGTCGCCGACCCGCTGTTTGTGGCGCCGGAGCGCGGCGATTTTCGCCTGAGGCCAGGCTCGCCCGCGTCGCGCATAGGGTTCCAGCCGTTCGACCCCTCGCGCGCAGGCGTGCTTGGCCCGGCATCGTGGCGCAGGCTGGCTGCCTCGGTGACTTACCCGCCCGTCGTGTTCGCGCCAGAGCCGCCGCCGGCCCCGCCGATGCGTGTGAGGCTAGACTTCGAGCGCGTGCCGCCCGGCGCGCCGTGCCCCGAAGCCCAGAACAACACCGAGGGCCGGGGAGACCGCATTGCGGTCACCGAGGAGACGGCGGCCTCCGGCAGGCGCAGCCTGCTGATCGCCGACGCGCCGGACCTGCAACACGCTTTCAACCCACACCTGGTGTTCCAGCCCAACCACGCGCGCGGCGAGTCGACCTGCTCGTTCGGCATGCGCGTCGCGGCCGACACCGTGATGTACCACGAGTGGCGGGACTGGCGAACACCGCTCTACCGCGTTGGCCCGAGCTTCCAGATCGATAGAGGCGCACTGACGGTAGGCGGCAGGGAGATCCTTCGCATCCCGCCGGACGTCTGGGTGCGCTACACGGTGCGCTCGACGATCGGCCCCGCGCGCAGGAGCGTCTGGAGCCTGCGCGTCGAGATACCGGGCCAGCCGGCCCGCGAGTTCGCCGACCTACCGGTCGGCTCGCGCGACTTCGAGCAGATCACATGGATCGGATTCAGCTCGAACGCCACCATCGCCACCTCGCTTTACCTCGATGACCTGGAGATCGCCAACCGTGGCTAGGTACGTCCTCCCTCTCCTTGTGGCTGCGCTCCTTACCTGCGCTACGCACAGCGCGCGGGCAGATCGCCTGCTCCGAGAGTGGCGCTTCGACACGCCGGAGCGCCTCGCGCAGTGGCGCCCGAACACCGAGATGCGCAACGTGCGCATCGAGAACGGCGCGCTGCGCTTCCGATGCGAGGGTGCCGACCCGCAGATGATATTCGAGCCCTGGTTCGAGGTGCCCGCCAGCGCCTTCCAGGCGATCGAGCTGGAGATCGCTGCAAGCGGCGCCGGAAACGTCGAGCTCTTCTGGAGCGGCACACGCGAAGGGCCGCACTCCGGGCTCGATCAATCGAAGCTAACGCTCGCACCGGTGCAGGGCGGCATGCGCTGGCAGACGGTCCGCGTCTACCCGTTCTGGCACAACGAGCGCCGCATCGTACAGCTCCGCATCGACCCCTACGACGGCGCGGAGTTCGCCCTGCGGGCCGTTCGGATCGTGGAGGCGACAGCCGCCGACGGCGCCTGGCCGATCGCGCAGAAGGTCGCCGCGGCCGGCGTGGCGGGCGGCGCGCGCCTCACCATGCGGGCGCACGGCGGCTTCGCACTGGCGCGACCGGTCGACGTTGACGCCGAACAGCGCGCGGTGGTCGCCGTGCGCCTGGCCTCCTCTGGACCGCAGACCGCCTCCGTAGTCTTTGCCACGGACCGCGCCCACGGTCTGCAGGAGCTGCGCTTTCCGGTGACGGCGGACGGCAGGATGCGCGTGGTGAACGTAGACATGCTCGCGTCGCCGGCATGGCTGGGGCGCGTTCAGGCCATGGGACTGCGACCGGGCGAGCGCGCCGGGGACGCCGTGACGGTGGAAAGCCTGCGCGTGGTTGCGGCGCCGCAGGGCCCTCCCGACCTCCGGGTCGTCGCGCTCGCGGCGGAGCAGACTATGCCACGAGCGGGCCGGCCATTCCCGGTGGTCGCGCGCGTGCAGAACGGCGGTGGGGCAGTGGCGCGCGCCATGGTCCCCACCTTGGCGCTGCCGGCTGGCGGCCGCATCGTTCAGCGACCCGCGCCGGGACCCGCGACGCTCGCCTTCGCCGAGGAAGCCGTGTGGCGCTGGATGGTGCGCTTCGACCGGCCCGGTCGGCACGCCCTGCGAGTGTCGGTGCGGCGCGCTGGCGGCGCCCCGGCGACCGGCTCCGCCACCATCCCCGTCCATCCGCCCCTCCCGGCCAGAACGGCGATCCGTCCGCCAAGGCCGGTGCGCGGGCCGCTGGATGTGGGCGTGTACTACTTCCCAGGCTGGCGCGCACCCGGCCAGTGGGCGCCCATCACACGCTTCCCTGAGCGCCGGCCTGCGCTCGGCTGGTACCGCGAGGGTGAGCCGGAGATCGCCGACTGGCACGTGCGGTGGGCCGTCGAGCACGGCATCACCTTCTTCGCCTACTGCTGGTACTGGGTGGGCGGCGACCGGATGCTGGAGCACGCGCTCCACGACGGGCTGTTCATGTCCCGCCACGGGAACCTGCTGCGTTTCTGTCTGCTCTGGGCAAACCACAACCCGCCGAACACCACCTCGCGGGAGGACCTGCGCGAGGTGACCCGCTTCTGGATCCAGCACTACTTCCGTCGCCCGGAGTACAAGACGGTGGACGGGAAGCCTGTCGTCATCATCTTCCAGCCGAGCCGCATCCGGGAGGACCTGCCGCCCGGCGAAAAGGCCGCCGCCCTCGAGGAGATGCGAGCGATCTGCCGCGAGGCGGGCCTGCCAGGGCTCTACCTGATTGCGGTCATTGGCAACCCCGCCCAAGCCGCTGAGATGGGCCGCGACGGGTACGACGCGGTGACGGCCTACACCTGGCCGGCGCTCGGCACGCCGGGCGGCCCTGGCGCCTGGCCGTGGGAGGGACTCCTCGCACCACACCGCGAGTGGTGGCAGCGCATCGCCGACACCTCACCCATCCCGATCCTCACTCCCGTGAACGGCGGCTGGGACGCACGTCCCTGGCACGGCGCCAACGCCCTGGTGCGGACCGGGCGCACTCCGGCCCTTTTCCGCCGGCATCTGGCGGACGCGCGCCGCTTCGTGGAGGCGAACCCCGCCAGGGCGCTTCCGATGGTGCTGGTCGAGGCGTGGAACGAGTGGGGAGAGGGCTCCTACATCGAGCCGCACCAGGAGTTCGGGTTCGGCTACCTCGACGCGATCCGCTCCGTCTTCGCGCCGGATGCGGGCCCACAGGTCGACCTGACGCCTGAGGACGCCGGCGTCCGCGTGCCCACCGTGCAGGTGGAGCCAGTTCGCCGGCGCGACTGGACGTTCGACCGCTCCATGGAAGACTGGATGGCGATGATGTTCATGACGAATGTGCGCGCCGAGGGCGGCGCGTGGTCCGGCGAGAGCTCCGGCGTCGACCCCGCCATCCTCAGCCCGCCGCTCGCCCTCCGGGCATCGGAGTGCGCCGCGGTTGAGGTGCGCATGCGCCTCACGCCGCTGGTCCCGCTGCCCGTGGAGGACCATGCGAGGCTCTTCTGGAGCACCGCGACGGCGCCAGTCAACGAAGCGCAGAGCGTCTCGGCGCCGGTGCGGCTCGACGGGGAGTGGCGCACGGTGCGGTTCACACCGAACGTCTCTCCGCGCTTCCGCGGCGCGGTGACGGGGTTCCGGTTTGACCCGTGCAACCACGGGCGCGTGCGGATCGAGATCGACGCGGTGCGCATCATTGCTCCGCCCGGCGAGCGCAGGTAGGCGCGGATCGCGACCAACTGGCGCCCTGGCGCTGACGACGCCTCGTACGGGGCATCCCGCCCCTCACGACGGCTCGGTGGCCGGGTTCCCGAAACCCAGGGGCAGGTTCCGGCGGTCATCCTCAACGCTGCCGTCCACTATCGTGACGATGCGGTCCGCCTGGCTCGCCAGGTGCAGGTCGTGCGTCACGATCATGAACGTCGTCCCCTCGCGGTCACGGAACTCGCGCAGCAGCCGAAACACGGCGTGGCTGTTGCGCGTGTCCAGGTTCCCGGTTGGCTCGTCCGCCAGCACGAGCGACTTGCCGCCAGCGAGCGCCCGTGCGACGGCGACGCGCTGCTGCTGGCCGCCGGAGAGGTCGGTCGCGCGGTTGCGCCACTTGTCGCCCAGCCCGACCCGCTCCAGCAGCTCTCGGGCCTCGCGCTCGGCGGCACGGTTCCCCCACCCATCCGAGAGCGCGGTGGGCATGAGCACGTTCTCCAGCACATTGAAGTCCGGCATGAGGTAGTGAAACTGGAAGATGAAGCCGATGTGGCGCCGGCGCAGGCGGGCGAGGCCCTCGTCGTCCAGATCGGTCAGCGACTCGCCGGCGATCCGCACCGTGCCCTCCGTCGGCCGGTCCAGTGCTCCAGCGAGGTGCAGCAGCGTGCTCTTGCCGGAACCGGACGGCCCCAGAATGGCGACGAACTCGCCGGGGCACACGGTGAGGTTAATGTCCCTGAGCGCTCTCGTCGCGTTTGGCCCCGGGTAGACCTTCCCGACCTGGTCGAGGGCGATGAGAGTTCCCTGGACTCGCGCGCTCGGGTGGGCGTCGGCGCAGGGCTCCGCAACCGCGTCACCCATAGCGTATTACCTCCATCGGGTCCATCCGCGCCGCGCGCCGAGCGGGCGCGAGCCCGGCGAGCGTGCCCACGACGAGCGCTGCCGCTACCGCTTGCACCAGGTACACGACCTCCAGCTCTGCAGGGAAGAGCCGGCCCGGGGCGGTCGCGTTGTCGCCCGGGATCAGCGTGATGCCCCACACCAGCAGGCTCCCCATGGTGCAGCCGACAACCGATCCGAGCGCGCCCACCAGGAACCCCTGCATGAGGAAGATGAGCAGGATGCTCCGGGTTCGCGCGCCCATGCTCTTTAGGATGCCTATCTCCCGCTGCTTCTGCACCACCGCGACGATCAGGACCGACGCCACACCGAACGCAACTGCCACCATCACGAACACCTTGATCATGGTGCTCGAGCCGGACTGCGCCTGCAGGCCGCTCAGAAACTCGCGGTTCTGGCGCATCCACGACTCAACCTGCAGGCCGGTGGATGCGGCCAGCCGGTCGGCGACCTCGTTGGCAGTGAACACGTCCGACAGCTTCGTCTCAATGGACGTGACGTAGCCCACCAGGTCGAGCAGGCGCTGGGCGTTCGTCAGCGAGACGTAGACCGAGCGCGCGTTGATCTCGCTGATCCCCACGTCGAACACGCCCTGCACAGTCAGGATCGTCTCGCGTCCCTTGCCTGACCGCACGCGCACCCGGTCCCGAACGCGCACGCCCAGATCGCGCGCCAGCTCGACCCCGATGACGCAGCTCTGCCCGGACAGGTCCATGCGCCCGTCAACCAGCTTCGCCTCGATGTCTACGATGCCGCTGGCCCGCTCCTCGAGGACGCCGCGGAACGTAATGGGGCGGATCTGGTTGCCACGCACGGCGAAACCGGGTCCCGCCACGCTTGGCGAGACCGCCACGATGCCGGGCTCCTGCTCCACGGCCGCCACGAGAGGCCGCCAGTCGCCGATGCGCGGATCTCGGTCGACCACCTTCTCCTCGCGTATCGACGCGATGGCGCCGCCCGGCTCGCCTGGCGCCGGCCCCACGAGCGGTCTCACGGCAGGGTCGGACGGGACGATGGTTACGTGGGAGAGCGAACCGACGACCCGATCGATCAGGCCCTTCTGCAGGCCGCCTATGAGTGCGGACAGGAAGATGAACACGGTGAGCCCAACGCCCACGCCCAGGACAGTCAGCGCGCTCTGGACGCCGCCCGCCCGGAAGTAGCGCAGGGCCACCCGGAGGGCGAAGCTCACTGGCGCGCCTCCGCACGCCGAGCCACGGTTCGGGGAGACACCGACCGTCCCGGCTGCACGTTCCGTGGATCCGCCACGAGCATCTCCTGTCCGGTCAGCCCCGCTGTAACCACCCATCGCTCCGCGTCGCCCTCGGCAAGGCGCACCGTCCGCTCCACCGCTGTGCCGCCCTCGACCACGAGGACGCGCGGCGACGTGTCCGGCCGGAGGACGGCGAGGCGCGGCACGGTGAGAGCGTCGCGCGCACTCGCCGTCACGATGTTGACATCGACGGTCAGGTCGGGCTTGAGAGTAACAGCCTCTCGTTGTGGGATGGCGATGCGCACCTCGACGGTGCCGCGCTCGGGGTTCGCGGCGGCGGCGATCTCAGCCACGCGTCCCTCGATGCGCAGGTCGGGAAACGCATCCGGGCTCACGGCGGCCCGCTGTCCCACGCGAATCGTCTCGAGGTTGGTCTCATCCACATCGGCAACGATGCGAAGCTGTCGGGGCGCAGCAATTGCTAGGAGTCGCCGGCCCTGGGCGACAAGCTCGCCCGGCTCAACATCGCGGGCGACCACCACCCCGTCAATCGGTGCGAGCACGCGGGTCTTCGCGAGTTGGGAGCGCACCTGCTCGAGCGCGGCGTCGGCGCTGCGCCGCTCCGCTCGTGCGGCCGCGACGCTGGCGACGGCAGCGGCACGATCCGCCTCCGATGCCGCAAGAGCCTGCCGGGCCGTAAGGCGGTCGCGGTAGGCGACGTCCGCGTTGCGCAGCGCCGCTTCTGCGCCCGCCACACCGGCCTCAGCTTCGCGGACCGCGGCCTCAGCTTCGCGCACGTCCTGCGTGCGCGGCGTCTCCAGTTGCTCCAGGTTCGCCGAGGCCGAGGCCACCTCTTCGGACGCGGCGTCGCGATCGGTCCGCGCCGCGTCGAGCTCGGCCTCCGGCAGCGCGCCTTGGGCAGCGAGAGACTCGGCTCGCCGCTCCTGCCGCTCCGCCTGGCGCAGACGCACCGTCGCCGCTCGGACCCGTGCCTGCGCGGCCCGCACCGCTTCGCGCCGCGCGCCCTCGCGGACGCGCTCCGCCGACTCGCGGGCCTGCGCCACCCGCTCACGCGCGGAGGCCAGTTGCGCCTCGGCCTGATCGCGCGCGTTGCGCAGCTCGGTCGATCGCTCCACCGTCTGGCGAGAGAGGTCGACGGAGCGACCCGCGCCAACGGCAACCGCGCGGGCCCGCGCCGTACCGGCCTCCGCCTGCGCCACCTGCGCCAACGCCCGGGCCTCGGCCGCGCGAAGCTCGCGATCGTCGAGCTCTACGAGAAGCTGGCCAGCGCGCACCCATGAGCCCGTGTCTACCAGCACGCGCCTGACCTCGACGCCCGTCAGCCCGCTCGACAGCTCGGCGCTCTCCATCGCCTCGACGCGTCCGGCCACAGCGAGCACGCTGGTGACGTCACGACGCTCGGGACGAACGACGTCGACCGCCGGAGGCGCCGAGCTCCGCCAGGCCACGTATCCCACGCCGCCAGACACCACAATCGCCCACGCCGCCCATCGCAACCTGCGCATCGCCTCACTTCGCCTCCATCCGCAAGCGCGCTCGCCCCTCCGTGCCAACCGTGAGGCCGTACGCCCGCGGAGGCAGCCCCGCTCCGTCGGGCGGCTAAGATCGACCGTGCTCCCTAAAGTACGCCAGGCCCTCCACGAGCGCCGCCAGGTTCTCCCATGGCACGCCTGGCGCGATGGAGCTCGACGCGCCAAGGAACAGGCCGGTGCGCGGCCCGCTCTCAACGAGCCAGCGCAGCTCGTTCCTCACGTCGGAGGGGGTTCCGTTGGGCAGCGTCCGCGTCACCGAGACACCGGCCACGATCAGTGGGCTGTCTCCGCCGCGGGTCTTCATGCGGCAGATCGCCCCGTAATCCATGCCGTCCTCGTACTGGAATCCCTGGAACCCCGCGAGGCCGCAATCGAGCAGCCGTGGCACCATCGCCATCAGGTTGCCGTCGCAGTGCCAGATGAGCCGGACAGGCGTGTCGAGGAGTGGCTTCAGGCAGCGCGCGAAGTGCGGGAACCACAGCCGCTCAAGGGTCTGCACGCGTACGAGCGTGCCACGCGAGTCGGCCATGTCGTGGTCCAGCCGGTAGAGGGGTGGAAGGCCTCCCTCGGTGTATGCCAGCGCGGCCGCGCGGTTCTGGCGGAGCGCCAGGTCGGCCTGCAGAGAGAAGTGTCGCTCCATCACCTCCGGGTAGAGCGCATACGCGCTGAAGTACTGCACGTAGCCGTAAGTGCCGTACTCGAAGCGGGGAAAGCCGATGAAGCCATAGCCGCTCTTCAACATGGTCGGGCCGACGGCGCGCTGGAGCGCGTTCTCCTGATCGACGATCTGATGCGCCAGCGCCTTCTCGTCGACCGCGTTGGTGGCCGCGCGGAGCGCTGGAAAGGCGAAGCGCTCCAGGTGTTCGATCACCGCCTCGGGCGAGTCGATCCGCATCCCGTCGCACACGATCTCGCCCGCGCCGGTGGTCGCGCCATGTGCGGCGCCTTCGTAGCCCTGGCTCCCCATGGTTAGCGGGTTGTCGGGGATCCACTGGTCGATGAGACAGGTACCGACAGCACGCTGCTTGGTCCGGTAGACCTCGACGGGGCGCCGGCGGTACTCTCCGGGCGCCACGCCCGCGAGTCGCTCGATCTGCTCATGCGCCATCACGTGTAGAAGCCACGAGGGGATGCCACGCGAGGGCTCTCCGTGGATCGCCGCCAGGGCGAGGCGCGCATTGTCGCCGCCCGCAGCCGAGTAGTCGAAGCGTGGGACCGGCGCGGGCCTTGGCATGTCTGGCTCTCTGTGCGCGGCCTGCCGGTCGGGCCGCGCGGCGCACTGGGAAGGACGGGAGCGATCTGCGCCGCCCGATGCCGGGCGACCACAGTTCGATGCGAGGATAGCATCGTCGGAGCCTTTGCGCAAGACGCCGCTGCATCACCACCATCTGGCGCTGCCCGCCCAGATAGTGCGGCGCCCGAGGCGCCCTCGCGAGCCGGTGCGCGCTGGCTCGCGGTAGCAGCCAGCGCCGAGCACGTGACCGGCGCGCGGGGTACAATCGAGGCATACCTCGGCCACGCGGCCGCACGACGGGCGCGCCTCACACGGGTGGCGCCGGAGACCATGGAGCACTATGAGCGACACCAGCCACACTCGCCGCGACTTTCTCAAGGGGGCCACCATCTCGTCCGTGGGGCTGGCCGCCCTGTCAGCAGAGGGGGCCATGCCCGCGCAGGCGCAGTCTGGGGCGGCGTCCGCGGAGACGCGGCCCACGAGCGTGCCGCGCCCGGAACACCCCCGGCCCATCTTCCGACGCGACGCATGGACGAACCTCAATGGCCGGTGGCAGTTCGAGATCGATGAGGCAGGAGACGGCGAGGCGCGCGGGCTCACCTCCGGCAGGGACCTGGAGACCTCCATTATCGTGCCGTTCGCCCCCGAGAGCCAGCTCTCAGGCATCGGGAACCGCGACTTCATGACGAACGTGTGGTACCGCCGGCACTTCCGTCTGCCTGCAGCGATGCAGGGCAGGCGCGTGCTGCTGCACTTCGGGGCGGTGGACTGGCTCACACGAGTGTGGGTAAACGGTCGGCTGATGGGCGACCACCGCGGCGGCTACGTTCCGTTCTCCTTCGAGATTACGGAGGCCCTGCGACCGGGCGACAACGAGCTCGTCGTCCATGCATTCGACGACACGCGCTCCGGCACGCAGGCCACGGGCAAGCAGTCGCACACTCAGGAGAGCCAGGGCGTCCACTATACGCGCACCACCGGGATCTGGCAGACCGTCTGGCTCGAGGCTGTCGGCGACACCTACTTGCGCGACTTCGCGGTGACACCCGACGTCGCCGGAGGACGCCTGCTCTTCGAGGGGACGATCGACGGCCCGATGAGGGGCCTGCGGCTGCGGCTGCGCGCACGGGCGAACGGGAGGCCGGTCGGCGAGGAGACGGTTGTCGCATCGTGGCGCGAGGCCCGCGCCGCCCTCAAGCTGTCGAGGGTCACCCTCTGGCACCCCGGCAAGCCCTTCCTGTACGACCTCGACATCGAGGTGCTCCGCGGCCAGCGGGTGGTCGACCATGTGCGCACCTACTTCGGTATGCGCAGCCTGGCCATCGAGGGCAACCGCTTCCTGATCAACGGGCAGCCCGTGTTCCAGCGGCTGGTCCTGGACCAGGGCTTCTACCCGGATGGCGTCTATACGGCGTCGTCGGATGCGGCGCTGCGCCGCGACATCGAGCTATCCATGGCGGCCGGGTTCAACGGTGCGCGCCTGCATCAGAAGGTGTTCGAGCCTCGCCTCCTTCACTGGGCGGACCGACTGGGCTACCTGCTCTGGGGCGAGTACCCATCCTGGGGGCTGAACTTCAGCGACCGCACCGCGGTCGCGTACGCGGTCGCCGAGTGGTTCGCCGCGGTGCGGCGCGACCGCAACAATCCCGCGATCATCGGATGGTGCCCGCTGAACGAGACGCCCGCAGGCGAACCGGTCGCCGAAGCGCAGCAGCTGCTCGCGGTCACGCGTGACGTGGACCCGAGCCGGCCCTTCCTCGCCACGAGCGGCTGGGTGCACTACGATCCTGAGACGGATGTCTACGGTTGCCACGACTACGACCAGAACCCGCAGAGCTTCGCGGCGCGTCACGCGCCGTTCGCGACGAACGGTGTGGACGCCTGGAACAACTTCCCCGCCGACCCGCGCAGCGCCTACCGCGGCCAGCCCTTCCTCCTTGGCGAGTTCGGCGGCATGCGCATCCGGCCGCGGGCCGCCGGGCCGGACGGCGCATGGGGGTACAGCGAGGTCGAAGACGTCAGGAGCTTCATGGAGCTCTACAGGGCGCTGACCGACGTGCCCCTGGGCAACCCCAACATGTGCGGGTTCTGCTACACCCAGATCACCGACGTCGAGCAGGAGCAGAACGGCGTCTTCTATTACGACCGGCGCGCCAAGTACGATCCCGCCATGTTGAAGGCATTAAATGAGCGCCCCGCTGCCTATGAGACACAGCCGCCGCGCATCCGCCGCATCGACTGGACGGAGGTGGTTCCCACTTCAGAGCGAGTGCCCCAGATCTGGCGCTACACGATGGCGGCGCCGGCGGCCGGATGGGAGCAGGCCGGTTTCGACGACTCCGCCTGGGCCAGCGGGCCCGGTGGTTTCGGTACGCGCAACACTCCCGGCGCGGTGGTGGGCACCGAATGGTCAGGACCCTCCATCTGGCTGCGGCGCACCTTCACGCTCGACGCGGTGGGTGGTCCGCTGTTGGCGCTCCGCGTGCACCACGACGAGGACGCCGACGTCTACGTGAACGGGCGCAGGGTTGTCGCCCTGCGCGGCTTCACGCAGGGCTACCGGACCATGGACCTGACGGAGGCGCTCCGCGCCGCTCTCAGGCCAGGCGCCAACCTGTTCGCGGTGCACTGCATGCAGAGGACCGGAGGGCAGTTCATCGACGTGGGTCTGAGGAGCGGGGTGGAGCGCAGGCCCCGACCCTAGAGCCACGAACGCCGGCGGAAGTCAACGCCAACTCGATACGGGGGCCGCGCGGGTGCGCCGGCCCCCGTTCGCGTGCGGAGCAGCACATCCCGGCGCGCTCGCGTACCCCGAGCCGGTCGCACGCCACGCGAGGCCGGCGCGCGTCGACCCAGTCCACCGCCCAGCGCTCGCCCCCTCCAGAACGCACGCGCCAGCGGCCGTCGACCGTGTACTCCGGTGGCAGCGCACCACGGCGCCCGGGCCCCGGACGCGATGCCGGCTTCCGGCCAGTCAGCGCAGCGCCGCATCCGTCACCAGGGACACGGCGAACGACCGTGGCAGCGGCGGCATCTCGTTCGGTGGAGTGCATCGCCCTGGTGAAAGGGCGCCCGGTTGCCGACTATGGAGCGGGACGCGCGGTCCAGGCACGGGGCACGCGCTCAGCGCGCATTCGCCGACGGGACGCGGCGCGGCAAGGGGTCGGTCCGTATGCTCGTGCTCATCGGCACGGTGATCGTGTTCGGCAGCATCGTTCTCGGCTTCACCATGGCCGGCGGCGAGTTAATGGCGCTCGTCCAGGTCGCCGAGTTCGTCGTCATCGGAGGCGCCGGCCTGGGCGCCCTGATGGTGGCGACACCCGTGCCCGTCCTCAAGCAGATGACAGGCCGCCTCATGGGGCTGCTCAAAGGCAGCCCCTACAACCAGGCCACCTACAACGAGTTGCTTAAGATGCTCTACGACCTCTTCATGCTCGCGCGGCGCGAGGGCATGGTGGCGCTCGAGCATCACGCAGAGCACCCATACAAGAGCGACTTCTTCCGCAAGTACCCGAGGTTCGCCGCCAACCACCACGCTGTGGAGTTCCTGTCCGACACACTGAAGGTGATCATCTCTGGCAGCGTCCAGCCGATGGACCTGGCGGAGATGATGGAGATCGACCTCGACACGCATCATTCCGCCTCATCCAAGGTGCCAGCGGCGCTTGCGAAGATCGGCGACGCCATGCCGGGGTTCGGCATCGTGGCGGCTGTCCTCGGCGTGGTCGTCACGATGGGGGCGATCGGGGGCGAGCCGGAGCTGATCGGAAGGAAGGTCGCGGCAGCGCTGGTCGGCACCTTCCTGGGCGTGCTCCTCGCCTACGGCTTCTTCCTGCCGCTGGCCGCCGCGGTCGAGGACCAGGTAAACGCCGAGCACCGGTACCTGCTCTGCATCCAGGGAGCGTTGTTGGCGTTCGCGCGCGGCGATGCGCCGATCACGGCAGTGGAGTTCGCACGACGCCACGTGGAGCCGAACGTCCGTTGCTCCTTCGCCGAGATGGAGCAGGCGCTGAAGAAGGCCGGCGCGTGAGAACGGCACGGGGACGGCATTGAAGACGGGCGACCGGCCCATCATCATCGTCAAGAAGAAGCGCGGCAACCACGGCGGCCACCACGGCGGCGCGTGGAAAGTGGCCTATGCCGACTTCGTGACCGCCATGATGGCCTTCTTCCTGGTCATGTGGATCATAGGCCTCGACTCGGAAACCCGCGAGTCCGTCGCCGCCTACTTCAACGATCCTGTCGGCTTCGTCAAGACGCACGGCGGTGGCAGGAGCCCGATGAGCACCCTCCGCGAGGGAAGCGCCGGCAGGCCCTCCGTCATGCCCGGCTCGCGGGGAATCGCCCATGCGTCGGGGGCCGACCGCCTGCAGCTCACGAAGGCCCAGCTCGAGGCGAACGTCGAGCAGGAAGCGAGCATCCGAGACCTGCGCCGCTTCATGGAAGTCGAGGTCACGGACGACGGCATGCGCGTCGAGTTGCTGGAGGGGCGCGAAGGGACCCTGTTCTTCGACACCGGCTCGGCACGCGTGAGGCCCAAGACAGAGCTTCTGCTGCGGGTCATCGGTCGAGAGCTGGCGAAGCTGCCGAACCACATCGTCATCGAGGGCCACACAGACTCGCGGCCATACGCGGGTCGCATGCACCACTACACCAACTGGGAGCTGTCCGCCGACCGCGCAAACGCTGCCCGCCGCGTCCTCGGCTCGGTCCTGCGGCGAGGGCAGATCATGGAGGTGCGCGGTCTCGCCGACACCGACCTTCGCGTCCCGACGGACCCCCTCCACTTCTCCAACCGGCGCGTCAGCATCCTCGTCACGCGCATGAGGTCGCCGGGTGACGACGATGCACACGAGCGGGACGCGCCTGAGGCCGCCCGCCCGCAGGCGAGCGCTCCGAGGCAGAAGCGCGATGACCCGCGCCGCGCGCCCGACGACGGCGAGAGCGCCAGCGCGCGGCCGCCGGCCATCGATATAACCAGGGAGCCGCTCCGCAGGCAGACCCCGCCCGCGGCCGGGACTGCTCAGAGGCACAAGGGCGAGTAGCGCGGGGGGTCGTTCCTGGCCGGCCTCGCCGAGCGCCTCAGCAGTCGTCGCGCTCGTATCCCACGAAGTCGCCCGCATCCAGCTTCTCGTCGTGCGCGGCGGCCTTCTCCTCCCGGTCAGTCGGGACTGCCTCCTCCATCCTGCCCACGCGCCTCAGCGGGATGGGCTGCTCCGGCAGCGGGTCGGTCGTCCCGGTCTCCGCGAGGCGCCTCCGCACATGGTCGTCCAGGCGTCCTCGCAGTTCGGACACCACCTCGGGCAGCTCATCGGCCAGGTTCACCTTCTCGCCCGGATCGGTCGTGAGGTCGAAGAGCTCCAGCGGAGGGAGCCCGTGGATGTCCGACTCCAGCGCGACGATCAGCTTCCACGCATGTGTGCGGATGGCGCGCTTCTTCATCCATGTGTTCTCGGTGAGGAAGAGGGCATCGCACGTGCCGCTGGGAACGGCGCTGTCGCCGTGGCTTGCCGCGCGCTCGAGAAGCGGCCGGAGCGAGGCGCCGTCGAGCTTGGCCACGCGATCAAGCAGACCCGCATAGTCGAGCACCGTGGGAACGACGTCCTGGGAGCGCGCGAAGCCCCGAAGCCGCGTACCCGCCTCGATGACGCCCGGGCACCGCAGGATGCACGGGATGCGCACGTTCGGGTCGTAGAGCCCGTGGTGGTCGAACCAGCACCCGTGCTCGTCCAGCTCCTCGCCGTGGTCAGTCATGATCACGAGTAGCGTGTCGTCGACAAGGCCGCGGTCCTCGAGCCGCGCGAAGACGTGCGCGAGGCACGCGTCCATGTAGGCGATCTCGGCGTCGTACTGCGCCTTGGGAAACTCGATGTCGGTGACGCCCGACATCCACTCCCGGAAATACCACTTGAAGTTCTCGAACGCCCAGACCGCGTCCATGCTTCGATTGCGCGGGTCCTTCTCGTCGCCGGCGTAGAACATGCGGTCGAACGGCGCGGGCGGCAGGTACGGGGTGTGCGGGTCCCAGAAGTGCAGGAACAGGTAGAACGGGCTGTCCTGCGCCGCCGCCGCGTCGATGACGCGGAAGGCCGCCTGGTTCACCGCCTCCGCCTTCCGCCACGCGCTCTTCACCGTCGTGTCCCAGGCGTAGGTCTCGGTTAACTGCACACCGCGCTGGAACCAGCGCCCCAGGTTGTCGGCAGCCGCCGTGAAGTAGCCCGCTCCCGCGAGCGTCTCCGCCAGCATGGGTATGGACGGGTCCAGCGCCGGAGTCGCGGACTGGCTGGTGATCCGGTGTGCGTAGACGTCGCGCCCGGTCATCATCGTGGTGTGCCCGGGGAACGTCGGGATGTGGGGACTGAAGAACTCCGTGCAGATTGCGCCCTGCGCAGCGACGCGGTCCAGGTTCGGGCTCGTCGGCCGCCAGTGCCCGTAGCAGGACAGACGATCGGCGCGCAGCGTGTCCAGGCTCATCAGTATCACGTTCACGGGCTCAGCCTCTCCGGTAGGGTGTGCGCCCGGCTGGGCGCGACATGCGCCGCGCGCCTCACCAGCGGGCCTCCCAGGCCACCACGGACCGCGCTGGCAGCCGGACGCGGGCGGGCGGCGCTCCAGGCGCAGCCTCGGCATCCGCCGCGTCCAGGCGCGCCCAGCGCACGCCAGAGACGGGCAGGCCCCAGGACGACGTCGGCAGACGCAGACCCACCGTCGCGGCCTCCGCGGTCACGTTCGTTAGCAGCAGCAGCAGGCGCCGCTCGCGCGGTAACGCCCACGCCCCCCCGAGCACGGCATCCGTCGTCACCCACGTCTCGCCGTACCACTGCCAGTCCGATCGCGCCTTCGGGGAGCCAGCGATGATCGGGGGCCGCGCCATCTCGCCTGCATAGAAGTACCGCACGAAGTGGCGCCGCATCCGCACCGTCTCGCGCAGGAAAGCGCCCGCCACCGGCTCGAGCGCGATCCTGGGGTCCAGCCAACCTATCTGCTCGCCGAAGACGAGCTGCTGCCCCATCTTCGTGCAGAGCGCGAGGTCGCGCGTGCTGGCTCCGGCGCCGTAGCTCCGGCCGAACATCTGGATGGCGCCGCCGTAGACCGCCGAGAACGCCGGCACCATGCCTTCCATCTGCCAGTGCCACGTGAGGTAGCCATCCATCCACCGGATGTAGGGGTCCGCGTTGCACTCGGTGGTGAGTATGCGGTCGGCCGGCATGGCGGCGCGTATGGCCTCCAGCATCGGCCAGTAGCCGCGCTCCGTCCACCATCCCCCGCCGCCCAGCGGGTGATTATGGCTCGGGTCCATGCATAGAGCGGGCGCCGCAGCCGCGATCTGATCGATGTAGACCCCGTGCACTCCCACCTCGCCCATCAGCCGGAGCACGATGTCGCGGACCGTGGACTGCCACAGCGGCGTGGTGGGGCACATCGGCGCGAGCCTCACGTCGCTCCCGTCCGCCTCCTTGCTCCCGTAGGACTCGATGAAGGGCTTGCCGTCCTCCTGCTTCGCTGCGGCAGGCAGAGCCCGAGCGGTGAACGCGTAGTCCTCCGCCCCTCGATCCCTCGTGTCCCACAACCGCCCGTTGATGTAGGGCATCACATGCACCCCCGAGGCCTGCAGACGGGCGACGCCCTCCGCGACGCCGGGCCTCGTGGGGAAGTAGTGCGGGTAGTCGTTGTCGAAGGGTATCTGGTGCCACTGATACCAGTGGAACCCGATCGGCGTCCCGAGCGCCTCGCGCATCCTCAGCACCGGCTCCGTGTGCTCTTCCGGCGCGCCGCTGGCGAGCGCCCAGGCGCAGAGCTCCCGCATCCAGCGCGGCGTGTCTTCGCGCCCATCGGCGCCGAGCCGCGGCCACCACCGCGCCTCCGACCGCACCCACTCGCGGTAGATGCGCGCGGCGTCGAACCAGTCGCCCCGGAAGAGCCTCCAGACTCCCTCGCCGCGGAGAACGAACTCGTTGCCGGCCCGTGTCCGGTCGGGAGCCGGCTCGTCGAAGGCGATCCGCAACCGTCGCTTCTGCGGCTCGCTCTCGACGACGATCTCCTTCGCACCGCCGAGGGGGTCATGGCGCGCCACGTAGAGCCCGCCGTCCGCACCGTAGGCGGCGACCCACTGCATGGTGCACCAGCCGTTCGGGTAGAGCGACCGGAACGCCAGCGCCGAGCGCCACGCATCGGTCCGCAGCACTCCGGGGCCATGCGGGTACACCACTGCCGGTGCGCGAGGCGGCTCAGCCAGCGCGACCCTCGGGAACGCCACGCCCATCACGCTCCACGGCGCCGGCGCGCGCACGCGCAGCGACCACCGCCACGCATGGCGCGCCCTGTCCGGACGCGCCGAGGCGGTCACCACAACGCCCGCCAGAGCAGGCTCGGCCGCCACCTCCCACCGCGCCACGAGCGCGCCCCCCTCCACAGCCAGGCGCGTCCGCGTCCAGCCAGCATCAGCCGCGAGCGAGTGCTCCTCCGTCGTGCCCGTGTGGCGGAGCCGCATGGTCCAGAGCGGCTCGCTCCCGGCCGCCAGCATCTCCCGGCCATGCGCCAGGTCACACAGACTCTCCACCGCCAGACCGCCACGGCGCGGCGCCACGGCGAGCCCAAGGTCGCCCGCCGTCGCGAGCCGCCAGCCCGCGGGAGGCCGGCCGGCCACCAGCGCGCCCGCCTCGCCGTCGCGACCGGACAATGCGAGCCGCTCGGCCAGAGCGAGCCGCCAGCGCGCGTCGCGCCGTGCCAAGCCGCGCAGCCTGCCCACCACGCGTCGCGCGGCTGCCAGGCGCGCATCCTTCGCGGCGCTCATCACACTGGCGGTGGGCCCCGCCGCGAGTTGGCGGACGGCCCGAGAGACCTCGGACGGCACGTCGGCCGCCTGCCCTGCCCAGAGCCAGGCCGAGAAGCGCGTCTCCGTCCCGCTCCATGCCACCCACGGACCGTGAAGGTAGGTGCCGTAGGCGCCGCGCCCGTCGTGGACGAGCACAGGCGTCCCGACGATGCCCACGCCGGTGCGCCCGTCCGTCACGCATCCCCAGGTCGGACCCGTATGCGTCTGACCTGAGCCCGTGAGCTCACCGGTCCTCGCCGGCTCGCCGAGCGCCCAGCGGCCGAAACGGTCGTCGGGGTAGTTCCACTCAAGGAAGTGGAGCTCTGCCCACTCGCGCGGGCGTGCCTGCCAGATCTCGGCCGCAGCGCGCACCAGCGGCGCATTCCGGAACACCCACCAGTCCACCACCGCCTGCGGGCGCGATGCGGGCGCGCGGCCGTCCTCGGAGAGATAGCGGGCGCGCACGCGGACCACCGTGCACAGCGGCCCATCGCTGACGACGGCGGCCCGGGCCTGGCGGTCGTGCCGCAGGAAAAAGCTGCCGTCGCTCGCGTGGTGGACCCGATCGTTCCACACGAACCGCTCGAATGGCGCCTCCTGCCCCATGAATTGCACGCGCGACGGCATGCCCGCCATGCGCGCCGGGTCGAAGGTAAGCCGGTAGGTACCGCCCGCCACGACCAGGGGCTCGCGGAGCGGCCTCTCCGCGGCGCCCACGGACGCGCGGACCCTGTACACCCTCTCGCCGGCGCCGGCGCTCGCACGGAGCACGATCCACCCCGGCTGGCCAGCCCGCGGCGGCGGTACGTACTGCGCGTCGACAGCGCGCCCGGCTCGGTCCCTCGCGGTCAGTCGGAGAGGCCCGCGGGCCCGCGGACCGAGCTGCCCGGCGAGGTCCGCTTGGGCCAGCGCCACGCCATACGGCGCCGCGCCGCGCACGCGTACCACAAACTCCGCCGATGCAGCCGGTTGGACGCTCGCCGCCGGACCCGTGCCGAGCGCGACAAGCGCGAAGCTGAGCATGGCCTGGCCTCCTCCCACCGGGCTGTCCGGGCCGGCCACATCACGCCCGAGCGTGCGGCCGGCGGCGCTCCGCCCCGGTTACGGCGCTGAGATCGCGGCCGCCGCTTCGACGGCGCTCTGGCCCGATCCTTCTCCGGCACACCCACCGTGGTGTTGGCGCAGAAGCCCCGCCGCGCCCGCCTGGCCGCTTGGGCGCGTCACCTCAAGTCCGCGCGGCGCTTGGCGTCCTCCCAGAGAGCGTCCATCTCGGCGAGGGTCAGCTCCGTGAGGGCCCGTCCCTGCTCGCGCGCGCCACGCTCGATGCGGTGGAATCGGGTGGTGAACCGGCGGAGCATGGCGCGCAGCGATTCCTCTGCATCGACGCCGACCCACCGCGCCACGTTCACCACGGTGAACAGCAGGTCGCCGACCTCGCTGAACACCTCCTCTGCCCGGTTCGAGGCGATCGCGGTGCGCAACTCGGAGACCTCCTCCTCCATCTTGGCGAGCACGTCGTCGAGGCGCTCCCATTCGAACCCGACCTTCACGGCGCGCCTGCTGATCTCCATGGCGCGCATCAGAGCCGGCATATGGGAGGGAACGCCGTCGAGCACCGAACAGCGCCCGTCGTCGCCCTTCTCGGCGCGCTTGATACGCTCCCAGTTGCGCAGCACCTCTTCGGCGCCGCCCACGTTGAGGTCTCCGAACACGTGTGGGTGACGGCGAATGAGCTTCTCGACGATCCCGCCGATGACGTCGCGGGCGTCGAACCGGCCTGCCTCCTCCTCGAGCCGGGCGTGGAACACCACCTGCAGGAGCACGTCGCCAAGCTCCTCGCAGAGCGCTTCCATGTTGCCCGCGTCGATGGCGTCGATCGCCTCGTAGCACTCCTCCACCAGATAGCGCTTCAGGGTGACGTGGTCCTGCTCCCGGTCCCACGGACAACCTCCGTCGCCCCGCAGCCTCGCCATCACCTCGACGAGATCGGCGAACGTCGCGCGCTGGCGGTTGCCGGGCAGCGGCGGCACGTACACTGCGGTGAGGTGGTCGACTGCCACGCGGTCGAGGCGATGCAGGGGCGTCTCTACCACGGCCTCTGCGCCGGGCTCGCCCGCGTGGCACACTACCTGGACGCACCAGTCGTCCGGGTAGTGCTCCATCAGGCGCAGCTTCGCGGCGCTGGCGATGTCGCGGTCATACACCTGATAGAGGACCAGCGGCAGATCCGGTCGCGGCTCGATGCGGTCGAGCGCCAGGGCGTCTAGCACCAGGAGGCCGTCGCCCAGCGAGAGGCGCAGGGCGCTCAGCACGGCGTCCAGGAAGCTCTCCGAGCCCGCCACGTGCACGGTAACGTCGCGGTCGCGCGCAGCAGCGAGCAGCCTGCGCACCGACTCCTCGCCCACGAGGGGATGGCCCGGCACTGCGTAGGCGACGGGCGCCTCTTGCGCCGCGACGAGCAGCCGCTCCACGATGGCGTCGTATACGGCGTCGAAGTCGGGGGCGCTGTCGTAGAGCGCGTCGAAGGTCTCGAAGCCCATGCCCCCGGCGCGCAGGTCGTGAGCGGCCGGGTGCCGGGCCGTGCGCACGAACCGCCGCGCGGAGGCGAGAAGCGCCTCGCGCGCGGCGGTTGATAGCCCGCCCGATCCAGCGGGACCGAGGCCTACGACCGTGATCGGATGGGAAGGCGCCGGAGCGCTCACGCGGCCCCTACGGTGCGGGGGCGTCCGTCGGAGGCGGCGCGGGCGCAACAGGCGCGCCGGGCGCCTGCTCGGCCTGTGCCATCTCATCGCGGAGCCTTTGCAGAACGGGCTCGTACTCCTCGAGGTGAACCGTGATCGTGGCGTTCTGCATGAACTCCCGCACCGTGCTCTGCACGTACTGCGCGAAATCGGGGTTCTTGCGCTGCAGCACCTGGCCCTCGAGGAACGGCCGCACCTCTTCCATCGGGTGAGGCGCGCTGGGTATCCGCTCGACCAGTCTGACGAGGAACCAACGCGAAACTGTGGGAGCGCTGCCGTCACCGGGATCCAGCCCAGGTGGCGCCAGTTCAGCGCGGATCGGCCTCCTCGCTATGTCACCGGGCTTCATCGTGGCGAGCGCGGTCTGCACCTCCCTTGGCAGCGCATTCAGCGCCACGAGGCCGATGTCGCCGCTCCTCTGGCGCGTCAGCGGATCATCCGAATCCTGAAGGGCAATCGTCTCCAGCGGCACGCCCTGCGCCAAGGATGCCGCCGCGGTGCGCGCCTTGGCCTCCGTGTTCGCCACGAACATGGTCAGCCGGACCTGCTCCGGCCGGGTGAGCGCGAGGCGGATCTGCGGGTCGTCGTAGACCTCCTTCACGTCGGCGTCCGTCATCGTGATCGACTTGAAGGCGATGTTGCGAACGGCAACCTCGGAGCGCGCGTAGCGCTGCCAGTCCGCGTCGTTCCGGAACGGGTTGCGAGCCGCTGGAGACGTCAGCTCGGGATGATTGCGGGCGAACTGGATGTAGGCAGTCACCTGGGCGTCCGTGGGCGCTACGTCCCTTGCCTTGGCGGCTTGCAGCAGCACCTTCTCGAGAAGCACCTGCCGCATTGCATACTCGCCGGCCTTGCTGGGCCAGCCGGGGCGCTGGGCCGACATCGAGAGGGAGAACGCGTCCACGTTGCGGACGCGCTCCGCGAACTCCTCCTCCGTGATGGCTTCGCGGTTCACCCGCGCCACCACCCTGTCGGCATCCCTGCATCCCGCGAGAAGTACGGGCATCGCGGCTGCCAGGCAGAGGATCCAGCCTGTGCGATTCACGGCGGTGCGCTCCTGAGCGCCGTAGGGCGCGTTGTTGGGGTTGTGGGGACAGGGTACCTCAACGCGCGCCATACGTGCACGGTCAGCGGTCCGCGAGCATGGCCGTCAGGCGGCGGGGGCGCGAACGCTCAGGATCAGTTCGACCTCACCCACCGAGAGACCCGCCCGGCGCGCAATCTCCTCAGCCGGCGCTCCGGACCGGGCCAGGTCGCAGACGACGGCGTAGCGCGGCTCCGCTTGCGGTCCGCCAACGCGCGTCTCGGTCGGAGCGTCGGCGGGCGCCGGACGCGCCTGCACCACCGCCGCTGGACGCCGGCTCGCCACAGGCAACTCGACCGCTGCACCGGTCTCGCCGAGGCGCTTCTCAAGGCTCTGCAGAAGATCGCGCGCCTCGCGACACCGGCACTCGAGCTGCGCGGACGCCTGGATCGACTCCCTGCGCAACTCCTCCACCATCTCGGCCACGGTCTCCTGCAGGCCGCGCAGCTCTGCGAGGACCGGCCGTTCGGCCGCCCGCGCCGTGAGGTCCGCGCGTGCGTGTTGGTACAGCAGGTAGAGCACCGCGAGCAGGATGATCTGGACGGCCACCACTACGGCGGACCACAGCATGCCGAGCCCTCCCCTGTCAGGCCTCGATGTCAAGCCGCCTGTCGGCTGCGCCGGCGTCCCGCGTGCTCCCGTCGGCGGCGCGCTCTGCGGCGTCCTCCGTCTCGTGGGCGTCCGGGCGATCGGCGCGGTTGAGCTCGCTCAGGTCCACCGCCACGGAGCCGAGTGCGGATTCCTCCTGCTGGCGCTTGCGAGCGGGGTTGCGACCCCTGCGTTCCTTCTGTGGAAACTCCTGCGCCTCTGCCTCGCGCTCGACGCTTCGGACCGCCTCCGACTTCGCGGCGCGCGCCACTCCGTCACCGGCGAAGATGCCCATCGCCACACCGTCCCGCCGCGACCGGCGGATCTCCCGCCATCACACGAGGCGTCCCGCGGCGCTATGCCGCCTCGCGACCCGCTTCGACGCGTTGTCCGGAGGGCAGACGCCGCACCGCGGCCCTCACGGGAGGCTCCGGCTCCTGCGACGCCGGCACGGAGGGCGCCACGCACATCTGGTTGCGGCCCTCTCGCTTGGCGCGGTAGAGCGCGCCGTCGGCGCGTTCCATCAGACGATCCGCCGCCTCGCCCGCCTCGCTGAGCGCGGCGATGCCGATGCTTACGGTGACCCGCATGGCCGCGCCCACGACCGCGCCGAACCGATGCTCGCGCACTCTGCGCAGCATGCGCTCGGCGGCAATGGCCGCCTGGTCGGCATCGGTCTGGGGCAGGAGCGCCACAAACTCGTCGCCTCCGTAACGCGCCACAATCTCCGTGGAGCGCATGTTGCGATGGAGCACACCGGCCATTTCGGCGAGCACGGCGTCGCCTACGGCATGGCCGTGCTGGTCGTTCATCTCCTTGAACCGGTCGATGTCCATGATGAGCACCGCCAGGTTCAGCGAGTACCGCCGCGCGCGCTCCACCTCCTGTTGCAGCCGCATGCGGAAGTAGCGGTGGTTGTAGATGGAGGTCAGGCCGTCCGTGATCGCCATCCGCTCGAGCGAGCGCCTCATGTCGAGGCGCTCGACCGACGCGGCGGACTGCCCTGCCAGCGCCGAGAGGAGGCGCAGGTCCTCGCGCGAAAAGGCGTTCGGGCGGGCGTGGCTGGCCACGATCGCCCCGACCACCGCCCCCTGCACCGTCATCGGCGCGGCAAGGAACGAACGCACGCTCGGCGGCACCGCCGCGCCCGCGAGGGAGGGCTCACGAAGGGCGTCGGCAACTACCAGGTGCTTGCGCCCCTCCAACAGCCAACCCTCGACGCCGAAGCCCATGGAAAAGCGCATCTGGTCGAGGAGGTTCACAGCGCTCCCGTGCGTCGCCTTGGGCACGAGGGCGCCGGCGTCGCGATCGACCGCGTACACCGTGCAGTTCTCGCAGGGGATCCCGCGAGCTATCAGCCTGCCCACGGCCGCGTAGATGCCATCGGTGTCGCCCGCAGTGTCCGCCAGCCGGGCCACTTCGTGCAGCAGCGAGACCTCCCGGATGGCACGGCTCAGGCGCACGCGGTCCTCGATGCCGCGGCAGGCGAGCGCCGCGGCAGGCGCGAGCGCTGAGAGCCGCGACGCATGGTCTTCAGTGAAGGCGCCGCTGCGGTGCGCCCCCACGGCCACGACACCGGTCACCTGGTCGCGGTCGCGCAGCAGCGCGCCGAGGGTCGCGCGGCCGCCCGGGATTGCGGGCAGGCTCGGCCCCGCCGCGGCCGACGCTGCGGCGAGCAAGGCCTCGCACTCCTTGCGGACCGAGTGAGGCTGGGTGTCGGGGCCGGCGTCCACCTGGGCGTGCGGCAGGCAGGGGTCCACCGAGCCGACCGCCGCCCGCAGGACGAGGCGGTCGGAGCCCGGCTCGCGCAGCCAGAGAGCGGCGACGCCGGCGTTCACGGCCTCCGCGAGCACCTGCAGGGCAGAGGCGTGCAGCGCGCCTGGATCGGTGCCATCGACCGTGGCGGCTATGATGCGGTGCGCCGCGGCTGCGTCGTCGGCTCGAGCGCGCTGGTCGCGCACTACGGCGTTCAGCTCGCGCACCGTCGCCCGCATCTGCCGGTTGCACTCGTCGAGATGCTCCACCTGCGCCTCGACGTCCTCGAGAGTGCGGCGGCGGAGCAGAGAGCTCGACCGCTCCCGGGCCGACTCCGCGAGGCCCAGAGCGGCAGCGGCCAGCAGGAGCGCTCCTGACGCACAGCCGTACACCACTACGTCGGCCAGGTCGGCTGTGGTCCGAAAGTGCACCGCGCTGAGGACGACGGCGGAGGCTGCCACGACCAGCCCGCCGCGGTGGCCGAGCAGCGCGAGCGCGCAGGCCGTAACAAACCACGTGAGCGGTAGCAGCGGGCTGGTGAAGCCGCCCGTAGTCGCCACCACGGCGGTTGCCGCCATCAGGTCCACGGCCACGTCGAGGTGCGGATAGGGGCGCGCGGCCGGTCTCCGGCGCGCAAGCAGGGCGCTCGCGGCCGCGTGCGCGCAGGCGAACGCGGCGGCGCGCCAGGTCCAGTCCGAGCCCGACAGAGGCAGCGCCAGCGCGGCTAACGCGATGGTGAGCCAGAGCGCCACGCGCATCGCGGCGATTGCCGGCGCGACTCCATGGTGGTGCGTGGGGGGCGCCGTGGCGGGCTGCGCCTCGGACGGCGACGTCGGTCGGGCCTGCTCATTCATCGGACTGCGCGCCAGCCTCTCCTTGGAAGTCCATGCTCCCTGATGGATTCTCGGCCGGCGCGCCTCCGCTCCTCAGGCCATGTCCGACTCTCCGGTGGCGCCCACGGGTCCGAGCCATCGCTCCAGGACCTGATCGGGGCGGAAGCCGACCCACGCGACTCGCTCTGGAGACTGCCCGCCGAGCGCCGCCTCGGGGATGAGCCCGACGACCTCGCTGCAGGTGGCGGCACCACCATGCTGCTCCGCCAGTCGCGCCACCGCGTCGAACACCGCGGGGAGCGGGGTCAGAAGCGGTCTGGTGAGGTTCATCGAGACCTGCGCGACCCTCCGCATCGGCAGCCATAAGCCGAGCGCCATCACCCCTGCCAGGTCCGCCATCGTCCCGCGCAGGACCCTGATGGCCGCGGCAACAGCGCGCGCCAGGCGGTCGTCCTCGCCGGTCACCTCGATGTTGTAGGCCACCAGCGGCGCCCGGGCTCCCACCACGCAGACGCCCGTCGCGGGCTCGGCTTTGCCGCGTGCGAAGTCCGGGTGCGGCGGGCGCACACTGGGATCGACGGCCGCACGCGCGTACTGCCGGCGTATCTGCGGCAGCGTGACGGTCGGGCCAATCGGCGAAGAGAGCTCGTAGAGATGCACGGGGATACCTAGTCCCCCGGCGATTCGGTCCGCCACCCGCAGGGAGACCTCGACGCACTCCCTCACGGTGACGCCGCGCACCGGCGAGAACGGCACCACGTCGAGCGCGCCGAGGCGCGGGTGCACACCCTCGTGCACCCGAAGGTCGATCCGGCGCGCCGCCACGGTGGCGACGGCGAGAACGGCGTCCTCGACGGGGCCCGGCGCCCCGAGCAGGGATAGTACGGCGCGGTGATGATCGGGGTCGGCGCTCCAGTCGGTCAGCACGGCGCCGTCGTACGCGCCCGCCGCCGCCACCAGCTCCAGCAGCACGTCCTGGCGGCGTCCCTCGCTGACGTTCACCGCACACTGGACGATGGGACCGTCGCCTGGGGCGAGCCTCATACTGCGGGAGGATCGGCCGGCACGCCGCAGGCCAGGAAACCACCGTCCACGTCGAGCGTGGCGCCGGTGATGTAGGACGCTGCGGGGGACGCGAGGAAGATGGCCGCGCCGACAAGCTCGCTCGCCTCGCCGAAGCGCAGCATGGGGGTGTGGTGGCGGAACCACTCACCGCGCGGCGTGCCCTCGACGAGGGGCCGGTTCAGCGGCGTGGGGAACACCCCGGGCGCCAGTGCGTTCACCCGGATGCCGAGCGGCGCCCACTCGATCGCGAGGGTCTGGGTCAGTTCTCGAACGGCGGCCTTGCTCGCGCCGTAGGCCGCCACCCACGGCAGACCGACGAAGCTCGCCAGGCTCGCGATGTTCACGATTGCACCGCCCCCGCCCTCAGTCATTGCGCGGGCGGCTGCCTGACAGCACAGGAACGTACCCGTCAGGTTCGTGCGCAGAACGCGCTCCCAGTCGTCGAGCGCCAACTCGAGAGCCGGTGCGCGGTGGGTGATGCCGGCCGCGTTCACCAGAATGTCGACGCGGCCGCGGCGCAAGCGCGCCTCGCTGAAGAAGCTCTCGACGGACGCGGGGTCCGCCACGTCGAGTGGCATTGCGCCCGCCTCCGGATGGATGGCCCGGAGCGCGTCCCCTGTCGCGCGAACGCGCTCGGCGTCGCGAGAGCCGGCAACGACCACTGCCCCGCTCGCCGCCATGCCCCGCGCGATTGCGGCGCCCAGGCCGCTGGTGCCTCCCGTGACCACGGCGACGCGGCCCGCGATGCCGAAGTCAGGTGCCTCGGCAGGCATTGTGTCAGTCCTCCAGCCGCCGCAACAGCAGGCCGCTGAGCAGCTTCGGGTAGAAGTAGGTCGACTTAGGCGGCATGCGCTCCCCGGCAGCGGAGACGTCCCGCACGTCCGCGGCATCCGGCAACCCGAGCAGGAAGGCGACATCCCAGTCGCCCCGGTGCACGGCGCCCAGCGCCTCGGTGTGGTCGCGCGTGTAGCCGATGTGGGGCGTCGTCGCGATGGCGCTCGCCGGGATGCCCAGTGTGCGCTCCAGCACCAGCCGCTGCAGCACGGCAACACACAGGCGTCGCCACACGGGCGGCTTGTCGGCGGCCTCCGCATCCATCGCTTCGGTGTCCCGCAACGTCAGGAGGAAGGCGCCGTCGCGCGTGACCATCCCGATACTGCGCTCGTGGCCGCCCTTCCGGAGCACCAGGGGCCAGGGCTCTCCGTCCACGCGCTCCACCGCGAACCAGCGGCCAAGCAGGTTCGGGAGATCGACCAGCGTCTGGGGCGCAACGGAGCGCACCATCCGATGCGTGGGGAGGATCACGATGCCAGGATCGCCGAACGGCACGAGCACAGCGAGGATGCTGGCGCACGCCCCGCACCCCCTGCCGGCGGCTGCTCGCTCGGCGCAGTACGCCAGCGCTGTCTCGTAGCGATGGTGCCCGTCGGCAATCCAGACGCGGCGGTCCCGAAGGCTCTCTGCAAACGCCGCGCGGGCGCTCGGGTCAGTTACCCTCCAGACCTGGTGTCGCTCCTCGCCGTCTTGCACCGACAGGTCCGGGCCGCGTGCGCCCGCCGCTTCCCGGAGCGCATCGATGGCCCCGTCGTCCTCGTAGAGGCCGTAGATGGGTTCGGTGTTGGCCGACGTGGCGCGCATGAGCTCCAGCCGGTCCGCGATGGCGCGGACCCGCGTCTGCTCGTGTGGCACGACGATCCCCCGCTCGTAGGGCTCCAGGCCGAGGGCGCAGATCACGCCGGTGCGCGCCGCAGATGCGCCGGTGATCGGATGCGGGAAGTCCTGGCGGTAGACCCAGAGGGCAGGCGTCTCCTCCTCTCGCAGCACCCCGGCGGCGAGCCACTCCCGCAGGCACGCGCTCGCGCGCTCGTAGAGGGCCGCCGGCGAGGCGTCGCCCGGCTCGGCCCGGTTCAGGATGATGCGCACGCAGTTCATCGGATGGCGCGCGTAGAGGGCATCCTGCTCGCGGGGCGAGATGACGTCGTAGGGCGGCGCCACGACATGAGAGAGGTCGCCGACGCGGTCGGGATCGTAGCAGATGCCGCGGAAAGCGGTGACTGTGGCCATCGTGCGCCTCCCGGGGAGCGGCGGCTCTGGGCCCGGCCACCGCGGTCCTACCGCCGACCAGGCTGCTGTGCTATAATACCTGAAGCCCCATCCGCGAGACGGAGCCCTGGCATGCACGGCGGCTTCTACCTTCCCGAGGACCCCGACTACACGATCCTCGACAGCGCTCGCGACTCCGTCCGGTTCGCCCACCTCTGCCTCAAGCCCACCGAGCACGCGCGCTGGCGCGCCACCTCCAGCTTCGTGGACGTCCTCGGCCGCCCCATGCTCTGGCACGACTTCGGGAAGCTCGAGGGACCGGGCTGGGCGGCCAATGCAGTGGGCGGCGGCTATCAGCTTGTCCAGTTCGGCCAGTTCGACCACTGCCACATCCTCGAGCACGTGGGCCGAGGACTGATCGACCACGTGCTGGAGGACGGGTTCCTGTCGCCCGACGGGTTCATCGCCGGCTACCGCGACACCACCACGGGCCGCCTCTGCCTCAACTACAAGGCGGGCGACGACTGGTTCTGCCCGGGATCGATGGCGCGCGTCGCGCTCCAGATGCTGTGGGCAGCCGACACGCTCGGCGAGGGCGATCGGCGGACTGCGCGCCTCCTTGCATATGCACCGCTTACCGCCGAGTGGATCCTGCGCCACGTCCCCGAGATCGAAGGCTGGTGGCCCAGGCGGTGCAGGCCCGAAGGCACTCCGTACGACCGCACGCCGGAGGGCGGCCCTGAGCCGCTCCACCTGTCCAGCGGCGATGGGCTCACCACGGTCTGGCTGCTGGTGGAGCTGGCCCTGCGCGGCATCGCGGACCATCGCGAGCGCGCGCGGGGGTACCTCGACCATATCGTGGCGCGCGGGGGCATCTACGGCAGTATCAACCACGACACGTACGATGCGGACGAGAGCGTCGCACGCGCCACTGCCTGCCGCCTGTTCCTCCGAGCGGCGAGGCTCTACGACGAACCCGCGATGCGGGAGTTCGCCATCGGGAGCGCGCTCAAGGGGCTGGACCGGTTTCAGATGAAGGAGGACCGGAACGGCGTAGCGACCACCGGTCTTCTCTACATGGAGGACTCCTGGGACACCGCCTATCTATGGGAGAACGCCGAGGCGGCCCTCGCCTACCTCGACGCCTTCGAGGCAGGCGGCGACCGGTCGCACCTCTGCTGCGCGGTCACCATCCTGCGCGCCATCGCGCGCCACCACCATGGCGAGAGCGGCTTCCTCACCGAGGGGGTCGACTGGAATAACCACGTTGGGCGCGAGCACCACATCGACAGCGCGGAGTTCGGCGACATCCGCTACACAGAGCCCCTGCTGAACAACCTCCACCACGTGGAGCCCGCGATCCGCTTCCTAAGCGCGCACGGGCTGTAGCAGGCGCCCGACCCGTACGGGCCGGGCGCGCTGCCGAGGTTCTCGCCGCCGTCGGCCCTAACCACCCGCAAGGTTCGACACGGCGAACTCCCAGTTCACCAGATGGTCGAGGAACGCCTGGACGAAGTCGGGGCGGCGGTTCTGGTAGTCCAGGTAATAGGCGTGCTCCCACACATCGACCGTGAGCACAGGCCGCAGGCCTGCAGTTATGGGCGTCTCGGCGTTGGGAGTGCTGGTCACCTTCAGGCGGCCGCCCTCCTCAACCAGCCAGGCCCAGCCGCTCCCGAACCGCCCGATGGCGGCGGTCTTGAGCGCCTCGGAGAAGGCCTGAACGCCACCGAAGTCAGCCTCGAGGCGCGCGGCGAGCTCGGCGGGCGGCGCCCCACCGCCGTTCGGGCGCATGCACGACCAGAAGAAGGTGTGGTTCCACACCTGCGCGGCGTTGTTGAAGATGCCCGCCCTGGCAGGATCGCCGGCCGTCTCGAGCACGACCGCTTCGAGCGTCTGGCTCTCAAGGGCGGAACCGGCGATTAGCCGGTTCAGGTTGTCCACGTAGGCGCGATGGTGCTTGCCATGGTGGAACGAGAGGGTCCGCGCCGAGGTATACGGCTCGAGCGCATCGTCGGCGTACGGCAGGGGCGGCAGCTCCATGGGCATGGCGGCCTCCTTCGGCCGGGTCGGAGCGCGGCCCCAACGGCCGCGCGCTGCCCGTCCATTACCACACACCAATTCGCTACCGGGGCGCTGTTGTCCTCGCAGCGAGGGCGGCGCAGGCGCCGGTCGCATGGCGACATCATGATCGGCGCGAGCTCAGACCCGCCTCGCGACCGCGCACGGAGCCGCTGCGCCGCCGTGCCGTTGACGCCATCGCGGCAGGTCTAGTACACTGACGCGCGTAATCCCAGGGCACGCGTGCTGGGGAAGGAGATACTGCATTGATAGGATGGTTCCGCCGCGGGGCGGCGATATTGGCGCTAGCGTTGCTGACGGTCGGGGCGGCGCAGGCTCGCACACAGCCGCCGGCCGACCCCGGCGCCGTCGTGGTGGCAACGGTGAACGGCCAGAGGATCACCCGAGCCGCGATCCTCGAGGAGGCTCTGGCGGACCAGCTCGCCCGGTTGCGCTCCACCGATCCTCAGGCGGCCGACGTGAGCGGACGGCCTGTCTATGAGCTCTATGCGCTCGTCGGCGCGGGCGATGTCGTGGTGCAGCGCCTGCGGCAGAGCGGCGGCCGGCCCGTAACCTTCTCGCGAGCAGACCTCTACAGGGCAGTCTTTGCCAGGCCCGGCCGCGCCTTGAGGGACGCGGTGCAGAACAAGATCCGCGAGACCGTCATCGTTCAGGCCGCCGCCAAGGCCGGCGTCACCGTGACCCCCGCCGAGATGAGGACCCTGATGACGAGGTCGGTGGCGCAGGCGCGCGCCGCGCGACCGGCCCTCGCGGGCAAGCCCGATGCCGCGGTTCTGGCATCCTATGGCGTGCGGGCCGACTTCGTCGCACGGAACCTCAGGCTGCAGGCGCTACTCGAGAAGCTCATCCAGCGCGACATCGAGAGGGGCCTCGGTCGCAGGTTGGGCCCGGCGGACTTCCTGAGGGCGAGCCACGTACTGGTTCAGGTAACCGACGAGCCCGCCGCGCCTGCGCCTGACCAGCCTGCGCCGACGGAGCCGCCCGCTCCGCCGACACCCGAGGAACGCGAGAAGAGGTTTGCCGACGCTAAGACCAAGATCGACGGCATCGCTGCCGACATCCGGTCGGGCAAGGTGACCTTCGAGGACGCCGCACAGACCCACAACAACGACCAGACGAGGTTCCAGAGGGGCAGCCTCGGCGTCTTCATGCGCGGCCAGATGGTTGCGGAGTTCGACAGGGTGGCCTTCGGACTCGCCAAGGGCGCGGTTAGCGAGCCAATACGCACCGCATTCGGCTGGCACCTCATCCGCGTTGACGACCTCGGAGCCCAGATCGCCGCGGCGGAGCGCGAGCAGGTGCTGCAGGCCGAGTTGCGCAAGCGCATGCCCACCACGATCCAGGATCTGATGGGCCAGGCAAAGATCACCAGCACCATCGCGCCCGCAGCCGCACCGGCGACCACACTCGGGCCGCCGAGGCCCTGACGGCCCGGGCTTCTGCGAGAGATGGCGACGGGCGCGGCCACACCAGGCTACGCCCGTCGCCATTGCCCGCCCTCGAGGTTCAGGCGAACGCGGCGCTGACGGCGGCGAGAGCACCTCGCGCATCGCTGGCCGCGAGGTCGGCCCCGCAGGCCTCCGCGAAACCCGGGTTCTCATTCACGTAGCGCCCGCCCACGGCGGTCCGGAGCCGGTTGGACGCCTCCCCCTCCCGCATCGCCCGAACGCGCCTGATCAGGGCGCCGGCCTCCTCAGCGTGCTCGGCGAGCGCGCACGAGACAGCGACCAGATGCGGGCGCCTCGCGGCCACGAGGCTCACGAAGTCCTGCGTGGGTACGTTGGCGCCTAGGAACAGCGCGTCCCATCCCGCATGCGCGAGGAGGTCGGCGATCATCCGCACGCCGAGCGTGTGCTCGTTCCCGGCCACAGAGCCCACCACCGCGGTCAGGCCCAGCCTCGGCGCCGATGGGTAGAGCTGGGCGGCACGCGCCAGCATCCGCTCCGTCAGCTCGGTGGCGAGGCGCTCCTCCGCGATTGAGAGCGTCCCCACCTCGACGAGCGCACCGAGATGCAGCACCGCGGGCTGCATCACCTCCACCATCAGGTCGCCGAGCGCCACGCCGCGCGCCAGGCACTCCGAGAGGATGGCGCGTGCGCGGCACTCGTCTCCCGCCAGAACGGCCTGCGCGAACCTCGGCGCCATGCGGTAGAGGTCATCGATGCACAGCCCCGCATCGGGGCCTGCCTGGCCCGAAGCGAGGTCCAGCAACGTCTCGATCATCGGGTCGGCGAGGCTGTAGAAGACCTGCCGCCCCTCGCGCTGGGCCACGACGACGCCGCTCTCGCGCAGCCTGGCAAGATGGTTGGAGACGTTTGGCTGCTTCAGGCCGGTGCTCGCCACCAGACCGGTGACGGACTGGGCTCCGGAGCGCAGCGCCTGCAGCAGCGCTCGGCGTGAGGCATCGGCAAGGTCCGCCATCAGATGCCGTCCGCCGTTCGCCTGCATGCGCCACCCCGCGGCGCTCAGCATCGGAAGCGTGCGCCGTGAACGCATGTACGTCCTGAGCGGCAACGCGCGCTCCCGCGAGCGGGCGCTGCCGCGCTCGGAGAGCGCCTGGCGGGCTGCGCGCAAACGCCGATGCCGCCGGCGGAGCTACCCGGGGCGGCCGGGCATTCGATAGGCCTCGAGCCGTCCGGCGAGGTCGCGCGTTACCTCCGCGTCCACGTGGATGGCGTCTTCCCGGTAGTCCGTCCGGAGCACACGGCCGTACTGGTGACACTGCGACACCAGATCGCTCCGATCGTAGGGGATGGCGAGGTGCAGGCGTATGAGCAGCGATCGGAGCGCCTGCAAGATGCGGTCCATCAGAGCGGGGATGCCCTCGGCGCGGGTCGCCGATATGTAGCAGGCATTTGGAGTGCTGGCGACGGCCTCGCGCAGCGCCAGGGGGTCCGTGACCAGATCGGCCTTGTTGTAGACGGCGATCATGGGCTTGCCGGCCGCCCCAAGCTCCTCCAGCACCCGCTCGACTGCTTCCTTCTGCATCGCGTGGCGCGGGTGGCTGGCGTCGATGACATGGAGCAGGAAGTCGGCCTCGTTGACCTCCTCGAGGGTGGCGCGGAAGGCGGCAATGAGGTCGTGTGGCAGCCGGCGCACGAACCCAACGGTGTCGGTCAGGAGGATCACCCAGCCGTCCGGCAGGACGACGCGCCGCGTCGTCGGGTCGAGCGTCGCGAATAGCTTGGGGTCCGCGTAGACATCGGCCCCCGAGAGCGTGTTCAGGAGCGTGGACTTGCCGGCCGAGGTGTAGCCCACCAGCGTCGCCGTCGGGAACGGGAGGCGTCGCCGAAGCGCGCGCTGCTGTCCCCGGCGCCCGCGCACCTCGGCGAGTTCCTCCTGAAGGTCTCCGATCCGCTCGCGGACCTTGCGCCGGTCTGTCTCCAGCTTGGTCTCGCCTGCGCCTCCGCGGACCCCGATGCCGCCCTGCTGCCTCTCAAACTCCGTGTAGAGGTTCATCAGACGCGGCAGGAGGTAGGTGAGCTGGGCGAGCTCCACCTGCAGCTTGCCTTCACGGGTGTGGGCGCGCTGGCCGAAGATGTCCAGGATGAGTTGGGTGCGGTCGATCACCCGGCGCTTCGTGATCTCCTGCAGGTTGCGCTGCTGGACCGGCGAGAGCTCGCAGTCCACCACCACGAAGTCGCCATCCGTATCGGCCGCAGCGGCCGCGATCTCGCCGGCCTTTCCCTTGCCCACGTAGTAGGCTGGGTCCGGCCGCGAGCGATGCTGGTGGATCTCGGCGACCACCTCGGCACCGGCCGTCTCGGTGAGCGAGCGGAGCTCCTCGAGGGCATAGGGCTCGGCATCGGCGTCCGTCTCGACGCAGACGAGCACCGCCTTCTCGACGGCGACGACCTCCTGCATCTGGCGTGGCATGGCCTACCCCCCCGCGGCCCTGCTATCGAGCGCGTTCACTCTGTCGCCACGGACAGGCCGGGCGCTAAAGGGCCCGGCATCACGAGGCGCTCGCCAGTGCGGCGATCCTGCGGGCAGCCTCTGCCACGCGCTCGCCATCGCGGTCGCCCAGCACGGTCAGCGACATGCGGACATAGCCCTCGCCGTGCGCGCCGTAGCCGGTGCCCGGGATGGCCAGCACGCCGGCCTCCTCCAGCAGGCGCTTCGCGAAGCTGACGCTGGTGTGCCCGTCGGGCACCGGCGCCCATACGTAGAAAGTCGCCTTCGGGCGTTCCACCCGGATGCCGGCCGCCCGCAGGCCGTCCACGAGGATGTCGCGACGCTTGCGGATCAGATCGAGAGCGGGGCCGTTGTCGGCGTGCTCGAGGGCGTACGCGGCTGCCCGCGAGACAGCAGCGAACTGCTTGCTGTCCACGTTTGACTTCAGCTTGTTGAGGGCCGCGACCGCGTCGGGACTCCCGGCCGCCCAGCCGATGCGCCAGCCCGTCATGTTGAACATCTTGGAGAACGAGTGGAACTCGATGGCAACGTCGCGTGCGCCATCCACCTGCAGAACGGATGGCGGGCGGAAACCGTCGAACGCCACCTCGGAATAGGCAGCGTCGTTTACCAGCAGCAGGTCGTGCTCGCGGCAGAACGCCACGGCCTCGCGGTAGAAGTCGAGTGTTGCCACGGCGCCCGTGGGGTTGTTCGGGTAGTTGAGCCAGAGAAGCTTGGCGCGGCGCGCGGCCTCGACGGGAACGGCCGACAGGTCGGGCAGAAACCCGCGCTCGGCAGCAAGCGGCATGGCGACCACCTCGCCCCCCGCAAGCAGCGTGTTTATCTTGTAGACGGTGTAGGCGGGGTCCGGAACGAGCGACACGTCGCCGGGGTCGATCATGGCCCAGGCGAGGTGCGCCAGCCCCTCCTTCGAGCCGATGAGCAGGAGCACCTCGCGCGATGCGTCGAGCGTCACACCGAAGCGACGCTCGAACCAGCGAACGATGGCATCCAGCAACACGCCGTCGCCGGCGGGGGACTCGTCGTAGCGGTGAGTCCCCGGTTCGCTGGCGGCGCGGTGGAGCGCCTCGACGATCGGGGCGGGCGTAGGCTGATCGGGGTCGCCGATGCCCAGGTCGATGAGGTCGCGGCCCTCGGCGAGCGCCCTGGCCTTGAGGGCGGCGATCTCGCCGAACAGATAGGGCGGGATGGCGTCCAATCGGGCGGCTCGCGATGGCAACGCGTGACTCCTTCGAGGCAGTGTTGGCAGATTGTAGCACGCCCGGGGGAGGGCGGCGCGCCCGCCCGGAGCGACGCAGGCGACCCGCCGTAGACGCTACGCCGGCCGCTCATTCGAGTTGACATTCTTCTAGTTTTTGTGCTACTCTAGGCAGGTACAGATGCGGGTGCCACGCGTGCGGAAGGAGCAAGCCAGAGCATGGCCGACGAGCAGGTCCCCGGCGAGGCGACGAGCGCCGAAGAGCTCGAGGGCAAGGCGTCGGCGGACGTTCCCGAGCTGCAGAAGGTCGAGGGCGAGTACACGGCGGACGCGATCCAGCTCCTCGAGGGCCTGGAGGCGGTTCGCATGCGTCCCGCCATGTACATCGGCGGCACCGACCTGAGGGGACTGCACCATCTGTTCGTTGAGGTGTGCGACAACGCCATCGACGAGCACATGGCCGGCCACTGCGACCGCATCGAGGTGACGCTCCACGCCGACGACAGCCTCTCCGTCTTCGACAACGGGCGCGGCTATCCCGTCGACATCAACACGCAGACGGGCCTGCCGGGCGTCGAGCTGGCTCTCACCAAGCTGCACGCGGGCGGCAAGTTCGACAACAGCTCCTACAAGGTCTCGGGTGGCCTGCACGGCGTGGGCGTCTCCTGTGTGAACGCCTGCTCCGAGTGGCTGACGATAGACGTGTGGCGTGACGGTAAGCACCACCGCATAGGGTTCGAGCGTGGCGCCACCATCCAGCCGCTCGTTCTGGTTGGCGACGCGGATGCCGGCGCCACGGGCTCGCTCGTCCGGTGGAAGGCCGACCACCAGATTTTCGGCGACCTCCGGTACGACCCGGATCGCGTCACGCGGCGCCTGCGTGAGCTGGCTTACCTGAACCCCGACGTCACGCTGGTGTTCCGCAACGAGCGGGACGAGGACGGCGAGACCGTCACCTTCCAGCACAAGCGAGGGCTGAGCGAGTTCGTCGAGCACCTCAATGAGACGAAGGAGCCCCTACACAGGCCGATCTACTTTGGCGGAGCGCGCGAGGAAGTCATCGTCGAGGTGGCCATGCAGTACAACGACGGCTACCAGGAGGTGGTGCTCTGCTTCGCCAACATGATCAATACGCCCGACGGTGGCACGCACCTCTCTGGCTTCCGAACGGCGCTGACCCGCGTGGTGAACCAGTACGCTCGCAAGCGCGGCATCCTGAAGGACAAGGACGCGAACCTCAGCGGCGAGGACGCGCGGGAGGGTCTGGCCGCCGTCATCTCCGTGAAGCTTCCGCGGCCGCAGTTCGAGTCGCAGACGAAGGTCAAGCTCACGAACGCGGAGGTGGATGGCACCGTGAACTCGGTGGTCAGCGAGAAGCTGTCCGAGTTCATGGAGGAGAACCCGGCCGTCGCGACCCGCGTCATCGAGAAGGCGGTCACCGCCCAGCGCGTTCGCGATTCCACTCGGAAGCACGCCGAGCTGGTCCGCCGGCAGACGGCCCTCGAGCACTCCGCCCTGCCTGGTCTCCTCGCCGACTGCATAGAGCGCGACCCGTCCAAGTGTGAGTTGTTCCTCGTGGAGGGCAAGTCTGCGGGCGGCTCCGCCAAGATGGGCCGCGACCGACGCACCCAGGCCGTTCTTCCGCTGCGCGGCAAGATCCTCAACGTGGGAAAAGCGCGCGTCGACCGCGTGTTGGAGAACGAGACGATCCGCTCCCTGATCACCGCCCTCGGAACGGGGGTCACGTTCGGTATCGACCCGGCAGGCGAGGGCGAGGAGGGCAGTGAGGGCGCGAACGGCAACGGGAACGCGAACGGCAAGGCCTCCTACAACCTCTCCCGCCTGCGCTACCACAAGATCATCATCATGACCGACGCGGACGTGGACGGCGACCACATCCGCACGCTCCTGCTCACCTTCTTCTGGCAGTACATGCGGCCGCTCATCGAAGAGGGCTACGTCTACATAGCCCAGCCGCCGCTGTACCGCATCCGGGCAGGGAAGGACCAGCAGTTCTACGCACAGTCGGCGGAGGAGCGCGACCAGATCGTCCGCAGCGTGCGGCACCGCAAGGACATCCAGGTGACCCGCTTCAAAGGGCTTGGCGAGATGGACCCGCCGGACCTGCGGGACACCACCATGGACGCCAACAACCGGCGGCTCGCCCGCGTGCGCATCGAGGAGGCCTTCGGCGCGCAGGAGCTGTTCGACGTGCTGATGTCCACCCGAGTGGAGCCGCGGCGCAACTTCATCATCAGGCACGCCAAGGAGGTGTCGAACGTCGACTGGCACGGCTAGGCAAGTAGCGAGATCGGAGGGCCCTCCTGCCGACCGCCCCTTGCCCCTCGCCCCCTCCCGCCTTCTCCCGCGCTCTCGCCATGCGCGCCCCGACGCGCCAGGCGCATCGATCCTCCGTGGCGCGGCAGGAACTCCGTCCAGCGGCTTGGCCCCGCCTTGCCAGGCGGCGGCGCCGGGCCACGGTCCACGGGCTCTGGTATACTCGGCGCGGAGCGACACCCGCCGATGCCTCAGGCAGCCCCTGCAACTCCGCACCCCGGGCAGGCCCTGCGTCGCCTGAACGGCCCGCTTGGCAACCTTGCCGCGCGCGTCCATGCCGGCGAGCGCCTCGGGCGGGCGGACGCCCTGCTCCTCTACCGCGAGCCCGACCTGACGGCCGTCGGCGCGCTCGCGAACCTGCCGCGCGAGCGCCGCCACGGCAGCCGCGCCTTCTACATCCGCAACCAGCACATCAACTACACCAACGTCTGCTGCAAGCAGTGCCGCTTCTGCTACTTCGCCCGTAGCCCCCGCGACGGCGGCGCCGAATCCTATACGCTGTCGCCAGATGAGGTCCGCTTCGCCCTCCGGCGCCATGCCAGCACGCCGATCACCGAAGTCCACATGGTCGGCGGGATCGACCCCAAGCTGCCCTACCGCTATTACCTTGAGCTGCTGGAGGCGGTCCAGGCCGAGCGACCCGGTGTCCACATCAAGGCGTTTACGGCGGTGGAGCTCGTTCAGATCGCGGAGGCGGCAGGCAAGCCGCTCGACGAGACGCTGGCGGAGCTGCGGGCGGCAGGTCTCTCGTCGGTACCAGGCGGCGGCGCTGAGGTGATGTCGCCGCGCGTTCACGCCGCCCTGTACCCTCGCAAGCTCGACGCCGACGGCTGGGAGGAGGTGGCCCGTGCCGTCGCGAGGGCCGGCCTGCCTCAATACGCCACGATGCTCTACGGACACATGGAGAGCGTCGAGGAGCGCGTCGACCACCTACTGCGCCTGCGCGCGCTGCAGGACGAGACCGGCCACTTCCTGGCCTTTACGCCGCTCTCATTCCATCCGGAGGGGACCTGGCTCGACCACCTGCCCGAGCCCACGGGGTTCGACGACCTCCGCAGCCTCGCCGTCGCACGGCTCGTGCTGGACAACTTCGCCCACATCAAGACGTTCTGGGTGATGAACACGCCACAGGTCTCGCAAGCAGCGCTCTGGTACGGCGCGGACGACATGGATGGCACGGTCCACGAGTACGAGATCACCTACCCACCCGGCGAGATGGGGCGGAAGCGGCAGGCCCTCACCCGACCGCAACTGATCGCGCTCATCGAAGAGGCGGGACGCACGCCCGTCGAGCGAGACAGTCTCTACCGCGAGCAGCCCTCGCCGCAGGAGGCCCGTCGTGCGACACGCGCCGCCACGAAGGGCATCGACGACATCGCGGAGCGGTCCCTCGCTGGCGAACGGCTCTGCCCCGAGGACGGCGCCCGCCTCTTCGCGCACCCTTCTCTCACCGATCTTGCGGCTCTGGCACATGCCGCCCGCGAGCGGCTGAACCCGGATCCCGTGGTCACGTACATTCTGGGCCGCAACGTGAACTACACGAACGTGTGCTGGGTGCGATGCCGCTTCTGTGCGTTCCACTGCGCGCCCGGCCACCCGATGGGTTACGTCCTGTCGCACTCAGACCTCCTGCGCGAAGTGGAGCAGATGGTCGAGGCGGGAGGCATTGAGGTACTGCTGCAGGGGGGGCTGAACCCGCGGCTGCGCATCGATTGGTTCGAGGGCCTCTTCCGGAGGATCAAGGAGCGGTTCGGCGCCGACGGCGTCACCCTCCACGCGCTCTCCCCAACCGAGGTTCTACACATCGCGCGGGTGAGCGGGCTCTCTGCGGAGGAGTGCATTCGCCGCTTGCGCGACGCCGGCCTTGACAGCATCCCCGGAGGAGGGGCGGAGATCCTCACGGACCGCGTGCGCCAGGCCATCTCGCCCCGCAAGCACACTGCGGCGGAATGGCTCGACTGCATGCGCACCGCACACGGTCTCGGTGTCCGCACCACGGCCACCATGATGTACGGCTCCGTAGACACGTGGGAGGACCGGATCGAGCACCTTCTGCGCATACGCGCCCTGCAGGAGGAGACCCGCGGGTTCACGGCATTCATCCCCTGGTCCTTTCAGCCAGACGACACCGAGCTGGGAGGCCAGCGGGCCAGCGCCTTCGACTACCTCCGGACCGTAGCGGTCAGTCGGCTCCTGCTCGACAACGTGCCGCACCTGCAGGCTTCGTGGGTGACGCAGGGCCCGAAAGTGGCGCAGATCGCGCTCCGCTACGGGCTGGACGACTTCGGATCCTCGATGATGAAGGAGAACGTCGTCTCGGCCGCCGGATGCGCCTTTACGATGCCGGTCGCGGAGATCGAGCGGCTGATCCGGACCGCAGGCTTCGAGGCTGCGCGGCGGACCACGCAGTACGCCCGGCTGCCCACGGCCGGCGACCCGGTCCCCTGATTTGCGCCCTTCTGCGGCGCATGTGGACCTCGCAGGGGGCCGTCCGCCTCGTCGCCGCACAGCGGAGGGCCGCCCCTGGCCCCTACCGTTCGCCTTGTCCGGCGAGGAACGCCGTGCCTTGACACCCGGCATGAGACGCCGGTAGACTCTCGCTGTCCACAACGGACGGCGGCGGGCGCGCGCCCCCCGCGGCGGAAAGGTCGGGCATCTCCATGAGCAGGTATGGTGGAGGGCGCGGTTCGGGCAACCGCGACAGCGGATGGCGCCGCACGAAGACTGCGCTCTTGTGGGCGTGTGCGCTCGCTGCGTCCTTCGTCTTCGGCGCGGTAGCGCTCGCGCCGCTTCTACCGCAGCCTGACGGCTCGCAGCCTCCCGCGGGCGGTACCGAGGTGCGCCGTGAGCCGCCAGCCCGCCCCTTCGCGACTTCGCCGCCGCCGCGGCCCGAGCCTGCGCCGTCCGTGACCACGCTCCCGGCCGACATGGCCCCCTCAGTGCGTGTGCGCGAATCGCGTGCGGAGCCCGTCGTGCAGGAGCCGCAACCCGTGGAGGCCGCGCCCGAGGTGGACCCTTGGGTGGCGCCTGAAGCGCCGGCGGAGAGCATCGACGCACCGGCGGCGGAGCCTCCGCGACGCGCGCGGCAGCGCGCCCCAAGTGACGATGGCGCGACGCCTCGCACGCGCGAGCTCAGGCGCGACGAGGCGCCGCTCGACCCCGCCGTCAGGGCGCCGCATGCCGACCCGCTCGACGGCGCCTCACCGCCCCGGCGGACTGAGCGTCGGGCCGAGGAAGCGCCCCGCGGCGAACGCGCCCCTGCGACAGCCTCCGAGAGGCGCACCCGGACCCCGACCGCCGGCGGCGGCCGCACTCCGGAGACCGCACGGCCAGCGCCCAGCGCGCCCCGGCGGGCCGCGCCCGCAGGCGACGGCAACGAGACGCCCGGCCGCGTGCAACCGGGCGAGAGCATCGACTAAGTGGCTTTGGCCCTCAAACGACGACCATGTGACGGGGCGGAGGACCAGTTCCGCCCCGTCCGCATTGGACAAGGAGGCGTCAGCGTGGAAGTCTCGTCTGAAGTGCGGGCCATGGCCGTGCGGGCTCGCGAGGCTGCGACCGCCCTGTGCGCCGCGACGACGGCCAGCAAGAACGCCGCGATCGACGCGATGGCCTCGGCCCTGTGCGCGTCGGAGGTGCGGCTGCTCGAAGCGAACCAGGCTGACGTCGCGGTGGCACGGGCGCGCGGCTCCGCCCCCGCCATGGTGGACCGGCTCATGCTCTCGCCGCCGCGCATCGCTGCCATGGCCGACGGACTGCGCCAGATCGCCGCCCTGCCCGACCCCGTTGGCGAGGTCGTCGAGGGCTGGAGGCGTCCCAACGGGCTGGAGATACTCCGGGTGCGGGTACCCATCGGGGTCGTCGGCATCATCTACGAGTCGCGCCCCAACGTGACCGCGGACGCAGCGGGCCTCTGCCTGAAAGCGGGCAACGCGGTCCTCCTGCGCGGCGGATCCGAGGCACTGCGCTCGAACGAGGCTATCGTGGAGTGCCTGGCGGGCGCGGTGCGGTCGGCGGGACTGCCGCAAACCTGCGTGCAACTCGTGGCCACACCGGACCGCGAGGCGGCCCGCGAGATGATGCGTCTGAACGGCCTGATCGATGTGCTCATCCCGCGGGGCGGCGCCGGCCTCATCCGAACCGTCATGGAGAACGCGACAGTCCCGGTGATCGAGACCGGCACCGGCAACTGCCACACGTTCGTGGACGCTTCCGCCGATCTCGAGCAGGCGCTTGCCATCGCCCTCAACGCGAAGTGCTCGCGTCCATCGGTGTGCAACGCGATGGAGACCCTTCTCGTGCACGAGGTCATAGCTGAGGAGTTCCTGCCGGGGGCTGCCGAATCGCTGCGTGGACAGGGCGTCGAGTTGCGCATGTGCGAGCGAGGTCGCGAGATCGTGCTGGACGCGAAGCCGGCGACGGAGGAGGACTGGGCGACCGAGTTCCTCGACCTGACACTGGCGGTGAAGGTCGTGCCGGATGTCGGCGCGGCAATCGCCCACATTCGCCAGTACGGCACCCGCCACAGCGAGGCGATCCTGACTGGCGACCTCGAGTCTGCTCGACGCTTCACGCGCGAGGTCGATGCCGCGTGCGTCTATGTGAACGCGTCCACCCGCTTCACGGATGGCTTCGAGTTCGGGTTCGGTGCCGAGGTGGGCATCAGCAACCAGAAGCTCCATGCGCGCGGCCCGATGGGCCTGCGTGAGCTGACGACCCACAAGTACATCGTCCAGGGCGAGGGGCACATCCGCACGTAGCCGATCGACGTTGCGGCCCGAGCGAAATCGTGGACATGCAGCAAGCCGGCCCTCCGCAGCGCACGCGACGGTCATCGCGCCCGCCAGCGGAGGGCGGCTGCGCCTGGCGCTCCGGCACTCACCGGCCGCGCGTGACCGGCCGGGTACGTTGACCTCGGTGAGGCGCGCGCCGTATACTCTGGCGGCAAACCGCCCGTCCCACGAGACGGAAAGGACCGCACCATGCCCGCGCCTTCGGCCTTCGCCGGCATCGAGACCGCGCCGCCGGACCCGATCCTGGGCCTCACGGAGGCCTTCATCGCTGACCCGAACCCCCACAAGGTGAACCTCGGCGTAGGCGTCTACCAGAACGCCTGCGGCAGGGTGCCGCTGCTCACAGCCGTGCAGGAAGCGCAGAAGCGTTGGATCGCGCGCGAGGACACGAAGAGCTACCTGCCCATCGACGGCCTGCGCGAGTACAACCGGGCGGTGCAGCAGCTCCTCTTCGGCGCGGGCTCGGCGATCCTGGCGGAGCAGCGGGCGGTGACCGTCCAGGGCCTTGGCGGGACGGGCTCCCTCAGGGTCGGTGCGGACTTCCTCCGCCGGTTCTTCCCGCGCGCCGCTGTCTGGATCAGCGCGCCGAGTTGGGAGAACCACCGCGCGCTCTTCGAGGGCGCCGGCTTCCGCGTGGAGACCTACCCCTACTACGACCCCGGGTCCCACGGGCTCGACTTCGACGCGATGCTCTCGGGCCTCCGCGCGGCGCCCTCCGGCGATGTGGTCGTGCTGCACGCCTGCTGCCACAACCCCTCCGGCGTCGACCCGATGCCGGACCAGTGGGCGCAGGTCGTAGCCGTATGCGCAGAGCGGGGACTGATCCCGTTCCTCGACTGCGCCTACCAGGGGCTGGGAGACGGGCTCGAGCAGGATGTGGCTGCAGTGCACGCCTTCGTGGACTCCCGCCTGCCATTCCTGGTGGCTACCTCATTCTCGAAGTCGTTCTCGCTCTACCGCGAGCGCGTCGGCGCGCTGACGGTGGTCGCCCCGAACGCCGAGGAGGCCCGGAGGCTGCTTACGCAGCTCAAGCGCGTGATCCGCACCAACTACTCCAACCCTCCATCGCACGGCGCCCAGACGGTCGCGCTCGTGCTGGGCGACCCTCAACTGAGGGCGCAATGGGTCGAGGAGTTGGAGGCGATGCGCCAGCGCATCCAGGCGATGCGCGATGGGTTCGTTGCAGGCCTCGCAAGTGAGGGTGTCGACCGCGACTTCAGCTTCATCGCGCGCCAGAAGGGCATGTTCTCGTTCTCGGGCCTCACGAAGGAGCAGGTTCGCCGCCTGCGCGCGGAGAGCAGCCTCTACATCCTGGACAGCGGGCGCATCTGCGTGGCGGCCATGAACGACGGCAACCTGCCCACCATCTGCCGGGCTATCGCCGGCGTTCTGCGAACCTGAGCCGGTGGGACCCGCGGACGGCTGCGCGTGATGCGTGCCGAGCTCGAGCAGGTCGTCGCCGAGTGCCAGCCGCTAAGCTCCTGCAGGAGGTAACCCGTGCTGGACCCGGTCGTCGAACGCCGCATCCTGACGGCGCTGAACCACGAAGAGGGCGACCGGGTTCCCATCTGGGACTTCCTCGACAACCGCGGCATCGTCGACCACCTCTGCCCTGGCTGGACCGACTACCACGAGGCGATGGTGACGGTCTACCGCACGCTCGGCATCGATCTGTGTCGCGGCTACGGCGCCTCATACGCCGAGACCGACAACCAGGAGGGGACGCCGAATGGAGCGGCGCACCGCATCACGGGGCAGTCGGCGTGGGTTACGCACTACCCCATCAACTCCATCGAGGACTTGCGGGCCTTCCGGATGGAGCCTACGTCGGAGGAGTGGCTGCGGGCCGAATGGGCCCCCAGGATGCTGCGCGAGCGCGAGCGTTTCGAGCCATCCACGATGTACGTGCCCTGCGCCGGCTGCGGATTCCACGCAACCTACGGCATGATGGGGCAGCAGCTCTTCTCGTACGCGATCTACGACGCACCGGCCGACCTCGAGCGGCTGATGGAGGTGCAGACCGAAAGCGCGGTCCGCATGGCGCGGGTCGCGGCGGAGGTGAAGGTGTCGCCGATCTACTTCATCGGTGACGACATCGCCTGCAAGGGTCGGACCCTGTTCTCGCCGGCGTTCCTGCGCCGCACATTCATCCGCTCGCTCCAGCGCTGCATCGAACCCGTGAAGCAGGCTGGCCTGAAGGTCATCTTCCATAGCGACGGATACGTCATGGACGTACTGGATGACATGCTCGACGCCGGGATTGACGGCCTCAACCCGATCGAGCCGATCGCCGGTATGGACATCGGGTTGTTGAAGCGACGCTACGGGAAGCGGCTCGTCCTCGTGGGGAACGTGGACTGCTCGCAGGTCCTGCCGCTCGGGTCCGTTGAGGATGTCGTGCAGGCCACGAAGGAATGCCTGCGGGCCGCGGGGCGTGGCGGCGGCCTCTTCATCGGCTCTTCAAGCGAGATCGTGCCGACGACCCCGGTGCTGAACATCCTTGCCTTCTACGAGGCGTGCCGTACCTGGGGGCGCTACCCGCTCGCGGTGTAGAGCGCCCCCGGACGGGCGGGTCTGGTTGTCGAGGGCGTCCGCAACGCGCGCTGAGCCGGGTCCTCAGCGCACGAACCGAACCCTCACGTTCGCGGGCTGGCTGCTGCGGACGCCGTCCAGCACCCAGAACCGGTACGTCCGCTCACCCGGCTCGCTCGGCGCGGTGAGACGCAGGACGCTCTCCTCCGTCAGGATGCCGGCCAGCCACTGGCCGCTGACGCTCCAGCGGAACCTGAGCGGCTGGCCCTCCGGGTCATGGCTGCTCGAACCGTCGATGGTGAAGGCCTCGCCGCAGCGAACGGTGAGCTCCGACGGCGCTACCGCGACCGGCGCCAGGTTTGTATGGCGCACGGCCTCCGGAACGGGCCTGCGCACCACCGGCGTGGGCTCCGGGTGCGACGGCAGGCTAGTGGCCAGCCGGTAGATGCCGCGCACAGTGTCCCCCGAGAGGTAGGCGGTGTTGAACTGCGTGAGGTCCATGAACCGGACCTCCGATCGATCGCCGGACACCACCCGCAGGAGCAGCAGCCCCTCCACCTCCCAGACGTTCGGCGTGAACGCCGTATCGCTTGCGACGGTGCCGAACGGGTTCCATACGGGCCTGGCTCCGTCGACCGGGTCCGTCTCGGGGTCGTCCCAGTCCTGATCTGTCTGGCCGGGGAAAGTGAAGCGCCCCTCACGGTCCGTCTGCCCCATGAACTTGGGCCGGTCGGCGAAGAACTTGGCGCCGCTGTCCTGAACTGGCGCCTGGCTCACGTGGTAGACGTAGACAGCCGCCCCTACCAGCGGTTGGTCGTCGACGTCCGTAAAGAGCACCCAGTTGGCGCGGCTCGGGATGAGCCTGCCCTGCGTCCCCCAGAAGCGGTCCTGGCGGTAGCCCCGGTAGTGCATGATGTGGCCGGCCTGCGACGGATGTAGCCAGAGCTGACACCCGTCCATCAGCGACGGATAGCCTACGTAGCTCGGCACGTTGACCCCGGGCGAGGCGGGCAGCGTGTCGTCGCCGCGCACTATGGGGAACTCCGGCGAGCCCGCCACAGGTCGGCCCGCCTCGTCGGTCACGAAGACGTTGCGCGCGCTCGTCGGGTACCCGTACAGGTCCGGCTGGCTCAGGATCGTGTGCCCGAACTCGTGGATGATGGCGCAGTCGATGGCCATCAGGTCCACAGGCTCGTTGACCGGGAAGCCGCCGTCGAAGTAGATCATCTGCTGGTTGTAGGGCTCCCGCTCCCACTCGCCGCCCTGGAGTGGCGTGAAGGCATCGATTCGGTAGGCCTCCTCCACGCCGTGTGGACCCGTGGTCGGCCAGACCGCCTCGCGCAGCATCACGTCCATCCGCAGCTTCTGGGCGCGCAGCCAGTCGTAGTAGCTGAGCGAGCCGACGTGGTTCACCCTCCGCTCGGCCAGGCATCGGGCCAGCACCTTCGGGTCGTAGCCCATCTGCACGGGGCGAGCCGTGGTGAGCTCCACGATGTCATTGTTCGCCTCGCACAACTCCTCGACACGACCGCCAGGATCCAGTCGCAAGCGCATCCAGGCGGGCTGGCTCGGGAACGGCCATCGAAACTCGACTGCGGTCTGCTCGCCAGGAGCCATGGCGGCGAGGGTGGCCTCGAACGTGGCCGACGCCCTCTCGCCAGCGGTCAGGCGCCAGTCGCGCACGACCTCGGGGATCAGCTCGAACCGAACGCGCGCGCCCGCCTGGAGTGCGACCGTGCCGAAGTTCCCCAGGCGCACGCGCGCGGTCATCGCCTCGCCCGGGGCCGGACGGTCCTTCACGGCGTCGTTGCGGTGGCGTGGGAGCAGCTCGATGCAGATCACCCCGAGGTCGGCCCGCTCCAGCGGGATGACCTCCAGCGGGTAGGTGGCGCGCAGACCGTTGAACTCCGCGCGCAGGCTGCTTCGGCCAACGCGCAACCCCTTGAGCCGGCCCGACGCGTCGATCGTCGCCACGGTCGGGTCGCTCACGCTCCAACGGATCAGCGGCTTGGCGTCGAAGTAGGCCCACTGGCTGTAGCGGACGACCTGCTCCGTCACCGGCTCCCACCGCCCCTGGCGCCTGGCCTGCAGGCCGAAGACCTTCTCCAGGCCGGCGACGGCGCGCGTGTCGGAAGGTACGCGTGTCGGCGCATGGTCGATGCGGATGGCGTCGTAGGGCGCCGTGCGAAAGTAGTCGCGGTAGACGCACGCGATCATGCCGTGGACGCCCTCCGCGCGCAGATCGGGCCGGATGATCAGCTCGTCGAAGTCGGTGACCGCGTCCGGGTCGCCAACCTCCATCGTCGTCGGCATCGCGGCCCGGTCCCACACCTCATGGGGCGTCACGGGCCCGTCCTCGCACAGGCGGTCGACCCACAGCGCCAGGCCCACGTTGCGCCCCTTGTTGCTGATCCAACCGACCGCCACATGGCGCCACTCGCCGGGCCTCCAGTTCCTCACGTCGGCGCGCGCGACGGTGCGCCCCCGCGGAGTGGTCAGCTCCGCCCGCAGGAGCCCGTTGGCGGCCTTCACCAGCTCCAGACGCCGGCCCCCCGCCTCGGCGGTCGCCCAAAGGCGGACGCGCCTGCCGTCGTCGCCCCGCCATCGCGGCCGGACCCACACGGAGATCAGCCCCTCGACCGGGTTCAGCGCGAGCTCCCCCATGCGAACGGAACCGCGTGCGCGCACACCCGTCCCCAGCGAGCCCGGCACTCGCACAGCGCGCGCCCCGTCGGGCAGCAACGCCAGGCGCGCCGGCGCGGGGCTCAGGGCGGCGTCGGTGAAGGGAGCGACCTGAACAGCGAGCGCGGCGGCAGGCGCCTGCACGAGCAGTAGCGCGGCGGATGCGATGAACAAGGTTCGCCTCCTCGGGCGCGGCCGCGTATGCGAGGGCGGCGGCGGCCGGGGGGAGCATTCGACTGCGGCGACGGCCGATTCCTGTGTGCGGAGGCGACCCGCGCCCGGATCAGCGAAGCGAGGCGATGATGCGGTCCACAGCGTGGGGCGACAGGTTGCCGACTAGGATGAAGACCCGCCCCCCCGAGACCCATCTGATGGCGCCCCGGTCGTCGCGCGGCCTGGGCGCTTGGTCGGCGCCGCGCGAGCCCCAACGCGCCGGCGCGGGGTGCTGCGACAGCGTGAACGTGCTCACCCCGTCCGTATAGCGGAGGATGACCGCCTGCCGACCCACCGGAGCCGGGGCGACCCAGACGCCGACGAGGCGGTAGCCCGGAGGCAGTGAGGGCTCCCGGATGGCGTAGCCGACGCGCTGCTGCGCTTCGGCCACGGAGGCGAGCGGCCTGGTGCGCAGCGGACGCGGCCGGGCCTCACGTCTCGATAGCGAGCCTGGCCGGAACTCGCCGGCGTCCAGAACGGGGTCGAGATCGATGCGCGTGAAGTAGCTGGTGGAGACGACCACCCCGGAGGGGTCGACGTCCTCGATCTTCATCCGGACGCCCGATTGCGTGTCGATCCAGAGGCGCTTGAAGAATCCCTCGCGGCCGGCGCCTCGCACCTCGACGATCGCGGCGTTGCGGCCGGCGACCTCCTCCCTGCCCACCACCCGTGCGCGCACTGCGCCCGACCGCAGGCCCTCCACGAGTGCGCCGGCCCGGCCGAGCACGCCGGTCTCGGGCGCCCTGCTCTCGTGCACGACGCCCTCCGCGGGCACGTACCTCAGCATGCGGCGTCCCAGGATCAACAGCACCTCGCCCCGCATGGCGGGCGGGCTCTGGTACTCCACGCGCATCGCGCCCAGGCCCGCCTGCTTCACGATCTGTTGCGACTCCCGCACCTGCCCCTGCAGGAGGCGCGTCGTCTCGTGCGCCACGAAGGGCCGGCGCAGTCCCTCGCGCAGGTAGCGCAGCAGCAGCACCCGGGCCCGCGCTGCCTCCGGCGCCAGCGCGGGAGCGTCTGCCCGGGGCGCGAGGGGCCTTTCGGCGCGCGCGGGCTCGGGCCTTCGGGGCGCCTGCGCCGCAGACGGCGCCGCGCAGGCGAGGCCAAGCCAGCAGGCGGCCGCCAGCACCGCCACCCGACCGAGCCCAGTGGGCAGCGCCCTGAGGTGGCAAGGGGCCTGGAACGGAGGCATCGCCCGCCTACTGCGCGTCGGCGTGGAAGTGCGCCGAGAGGTTCGCCGCCGAGAGGTCCTCCAGTGGGCTCGCAATGGAAAGCGCGACGTGGTGCTCCTTAACCAGGCGGACGGACGCGACCTCGGGAGGCGGGGCGTCGAGTGCGCCCGGCGAGGGCGGCGGCGCGCTGCGCAGCGTGAGCGCGACGAGGGCGAGGGCCGCGGCGGCGGCGCCCCAGACCATCGCGCGTCGGGAAGAGAGCCACACCAGCAGGCCAGCCAGCGAGAGCTGCCGCGAACGAGCCTCTTCCTGCTCCAGACGCAGGGCGAGAGCCTCCATGAACCCCTCCGGGGCCAGGGCGCGCGGAGCGGACCGCGTTACCGCGACGGACTTGTACAGCTCGTTCAGCAGCGACGCACAAGCGTGGCACCCACCCAGGTGCCGCTCGACCTCCAGTGCCTCACGCGGCGAGAGCGCGTTGTCGACGTGCCCCGAAAGCAACGGATGCACGCGTGAGCAATCCATCATCTCGTCACCGCCAGACCGGCGTGCGCCGGCGAGGGAATGGCGGCGATATAGGGCGCCAGGCGCCCGCGCACCGCCATGCGGGCATGAAACAGGCGCGACTTCACGGTGCCCAGCGGGCACCCAACCGCGCTCGCGATCTCGTCATAGGCCAGCCCCTCGATGTCGTGCAGCAGGAGGACCGCACGCAGCCTCTGCGGCAGTCCTTCGATCGCCTCGTTCAGGTGCGCCTGCAGTTCGTGGTTCAGCGTGATGGTGAGCGGATCGAAGCGTACGTCTGGCAGCTCAAGGTCGCCCTCGTGCTCCTCGCCCGGCCGCTCGGCGCTCAGGCTCTCAGTCATCCCCCTGGTGCGCGCCGCGCGGCGAGCGTAATCGATGCACAGGTTCGTGGCGATCCGGTAGAGCCATGTGTTGAGGCTCGCGCGGCTCTGGAACGTCCGGATGCCCTGGTACGCCTTGACGAAGGTCTCCTGCGTAAGGTCCTCGGCCTCAGGTGTGTGGCCCACCATGCGGCACACGTAGCCGTAGACGCGATGCTGGTAGCGTGCCACGATGTCGTTGAACGCTGCCAGATCGTTGCTCTGGCAGCGAAGCACCAGCCTGGCGTCCGCATCGGCCACCGCGTACACCTCTCGCGACCTCGCCTTCCGCCGCCCGCACCAGCGGCCGCTCTGTCCGTCCTGTAGGCATAGACGCCCGGCTGCCCGAAGGGTTCATCCAGCGCCCGCGAACAGGCACATACGCGTGCGCGAACAGGCACATACCCGTGCGCGAACAGGCACATACCCGTGCGCGGAAGCAGGAGCGGAGCGACGAGCGCAGACATGCGACATCGCCGGGCTCCTCCGCGAGCGACGCCCGACGGCTGGCCCGGGGGAGCGCGCCGCCCCCTGCACGTATGACCGGAGCCCGTCGCGGATCGCGACGGGCTCCGGTCGGTCGGCCTGGTACCTGCGGACAGGGACGGCGCGGCGGGCGCGCTAACGCGTGCGGAGCAAGACGCGCCCGGTCTCCGGATTGAAGCTGACCCTCACGTTGAGCGACTCGCCGATGAAGGACATCGGGACGATGGTGCGGCCCCGGTCAAGGAACGCAGACCGCTCCATGGTCACCGGCTGGTTGTTCACCTTCGCCTCGGCCTTGCCCACGCGCACCACGATCTCGCGGGTAGTGCTCACGGCCCGCATCGTCTTGGCGTCGTTGTACCAATAGAGCGTCCCGCCAGTGTGCTCGAACACCGGGCGGAATGGGGCGAGGGGCAGGCCGTTCTCTATCCGAGGGGCGACGTCGAAGGCGAGTTGCCTCCCATCGAAGGCGACCTCGAACGACCCGCTGCGCGGCACGATGAGCGAGGAGCCGCTGCGCAGGTTCGCGCTGGACGGAAGGTTGTTCAGGCGCGCGATCTCGGTGGCGCTCACACCCGTGCGCCGGCTGACTGCGCTGAGCGTGTCGCCGCGGCGGACCGTGACCCGGTTGCTCGTGGTCGTGCGAGGCACGGGCGGCGCCGCGAAGGCCTCTTCCGGAGCAGGCAGGAGGGGCGTGGACGCGCGGGCGATGAGCATGCGGTCAGCGGGCTGCACCGCGGCGCCGCCCACCATGCGAGGTCGCGCCGCCGAGGAAGGCTCGGTCACTGCCCCCCGCACACCGGGGATCGCGACCGGGGCGGTGCGTGCCGGGACACCTACCGATGCGGGCTCCTGCGCGCGGCCAGGGGCCAGCGCGGGAGCGGTTCTCGTCGCAGCGGGCGGCGGTCCTGCCGGGCGCGCAGCGCTGCCCAGAGCCACCTCGATGCCCGCCCTTGCCGGCGGCCGGCGCAGGTCCTCGATCTCCGCCTTCTGGCGCGTGGCGCCGCCCGCGTTGTCAACCCTCACATGGACTGGGCGGGACCTGTACGGGGAGGCCATGTCGGCGCTCTGGGCCCACGTCTCGAGGACGTGAACGCCGTTCACCTCGCGCGTCGTATCCCAGTTGTACTGGTAGGGCGGGAAGTTCCTGAGCACCCGCAGATCCCGGTTCACGAAGAACGTGACGAACGGGTTCTGGCTCTGCAGGTCGCTCGTCAGGTTCACGCGCACGGGCACCACGCCGCTCACAACAATACCGTTCGCGGGATAGGCGATCCGCACCGGCGCTGTCAGGTCGGCGCCAGGCAGGCGCACGCGCGCCGCGACCGAGTGCATCCGGCCGCCCGACATCGCGCGGACCTGGACCTCGTGGACACCCTCCGTCAGGAGCGCGGTGTCCACGCGGAAGCTCAGCACCCCGCGCACCTGGTTCGTGCCGACCTCGCGCTTGCTGACCAGGTTGTTGTTCAGGTACAGCTCGATGGAGTCGATTGCCGCGCCTCGATAGACCACGTCGATCGGCAGGACATCCGCAATAGTCGACGGTTCAGGCGTGATGATCGACATCCGGAGCGGCTCACTGCGTCGCGCTCTCGCCGCATCGGCCGCCGACTCGGGGGTCGATGGCCAGAGCAGGAATGCTGCGACGACGATAGTGCATGTCCACCTCATGGTCTGCGGACCTCCCTGCCTAGGTAGCTCCTGTCACAGGCTGCGGGCGCGATGGCGAGAGCGAGCCGCGCACACCCGCCGGGCGCGGCGCGCGACAACCGACGCCGTTCGCCATTCTACTCCACCGGGGTGGTCTCCTCCCACCCGTGCGCAACACGTACAGCCTTTTTTTGGGCGCCTTGGATGATGGCGGTGCCTACTCTTGCTCCTCGCGCACCCGATAGCGCGCGGCGCGCAGCTCCTCGAGATAGGCATCGACTTCGGGATCGGGGAACCCGAGCCGGTCGAGCCCCTGCCGCACCATCTCGGACGCCGCCTCGAACTCGGCTTGCACGACGACATCCGCGCCGGCTGCACGCAGATCCACCATGTCGATGCCCCGATGCACGCGCGCCACGATGGCAAGGTGGGGGGCGAGCCGCTTCAGCAGCCGGACCGCCATGGCCGTGGTGTCCGCCTCCGGGAGGGCCACGACCGCGATCTCGGTGCACTCGAGGCCCGCCTTCCGCAGCACCAGGTCGGACGCGGCATCGCCGTAGACGACGGGCACCCCCGCCTGCCGCGCGCCTTCGACGGCCCTGCCGTCGTAGTCCACGACCACGTGGGCGACCCCCTTGCGGCAGAGCGCCGTGGAAACCGCGCGCCCGACGCGGCCGTACCCCAGCACGACCACGCGTCCGCCGGTGCAGGCGAGCTCGTCCGGTACCCAGGCCGCACCCTCGCGGTTCAGGATCCGCGCCAGCCGGCCCCACCGTGACAGCGCCGCATAGGTCGGTAAGGCGACATGGAACAGCAATGGGCTGAAGAGGATCGTCAACCACGCCGATGCCAGGATGACGCTGGCCTGTTGGCCATCCAGGATGTCCTTCGCGACCGCCGTCCCCGCCAGCACGAACGAGAACTCGCCGATCTGGGCCAGGCCCATGCCGGCGAAGATGGCCGTGCGGCCGTGCGCTCCCGCCGCCATCGTCGCCGCGAACGTGATCAGTGCCTTACCGATCACGATGCCGCTGACCACCAGAAGCACATCGACGGCATGGCGCGCGAGCACCGCTGGGTCCAGCAGCATCCCCACGGACACGAAGAAGAGGGCGGCGAACACGTCGCGCAGAGGCCGCACCTGGCTTAGCACATCGTCCGCGTAGTCGGATTCGGAGATCACCAGTCCAGCGATGAAGGCACCGAGGGGCAGCCCGAGCCCGGCCAGCTCGGCTAGAATCGCAGCGCCCAGACAGACGCCCAGCACGGTGATGAGGAAGAGCTCGCGCGAACCTGCGAGGGCGACGCAATGCAGCAGATACGGCACTCCTCGCAGCGCAAGAACCAGCGTGCCGATGAGCAGCACGGCAGTGCGGCCGAGTGTCGCGAGGAACTCCACGGGATCCGTGCCCAGCCCTGCGGTCGGTGAGAGCAGGGGAAGCATCGCGACCATGGCGACGACAGCCAGGTCCTGAACCACGCTGATCCCGAGCATCGCCGTGCCATGGGCGCTCCCGAGCTCCCCGCGCTCCTCGAGCAGCCGCATCGCGATCGCGGTGGAGGAGATGGCGATGATGAAGCCGAGCATCACCGATGCGCTGGGCGACCAGCCCAGCAGCAGGCCTGCTCCGAGACCCAGTGCCGACGTGAGCGAGATCTGCGCCACGCCGGCAGAAATGGCGAGGCGGCGAATGGAGAGCAGCTCGCGGAGAGAGAACTGCACCCCAACTGCGAACATCAGGAGGGCGACGCCGAGGTTGGCGACCTCCTGCACGGACTCCGGCTGCGCGAACACGCCGGGCGTGTGTGGGCCGACGACGACGCCCGCCGCAAGATAGCCCAGGAGCACAGGAAGCCGCGCAAGGCGTGCGATGAGCCCTCCCAAGAGGCCCGCCACCAGCGCAAGGCCCAGGTTCAGGAGGAACTCGTGCTCCACGGACGTCTCCTCGCGCGGCCGCGCACATCCGCGCGGGGTGGCAACCGGCACGGGGATCCCGCGCTCGATTGCACACAGCGCACATCCGCGCGGGGGCGGTTACCGGCTAGCGCTTAGTCTTGGGTTCGGGCTCCTTCTCATCATCGTCCAGCCCCTTCCTGAACTGACGCAGACCGGAGCCGAGCCCGCGCATGACCTGCGGCACCCGGTTTCCGAACAGGAGCAGTACGATCACCAGCACAATCGCGACCTGCGCCGGACCGAACCCATCGAACATCGTGCGCCCTCCCCGCCGCCCTGCACGC
>DATIKM010000058.1:0-34029 GCA_035477595.1 Chthonomonadales bacterium | reverse complement strand
GCCCAACCTCGCCAGGGCCTGCGCCCGACGCTGCTGGCGGTCACCCAACGTGATCGTCCTCATACCCACCAGTGTGCGGACATAGGGGCCGAGACATCAACCCGGGCAGTCTCCCTGAGCAGTTGCACTACACGCGCGTGCTGCGACTTGACGGCAGGCATGCGCTGTGTTAGATTCACTTCTGTGGCGATCCGGCCCCATGGTGACACCCTCTGTCCCCGGGATCGCTCTCGACCCCGGCCCTGAGGCCACCGTCCGGCCGCGGGGCCACGGTTTCTCCCCGGTGACGGGGAGGAATGGAGGGCTCTATGCACCGCACCGTAGCGCGGCGACACGCCTTCACCCTGATCGAACTGCTGGTCGTGATCGCCATCATCGCCATTCTCGCGGCCATTCTGTTCCCAGTGTTCGCCCGGGCCCGCGAACGGGCCCGGCAGACAAGCTGCCTCAGCAACCTCAAGCAGCTCGGCACCGCCACCGCGATGTACATCCAGGACTTCGATCAGCGCTTCCCTGGCTTCTGGTGGCGTGAGTCGGGGCTGCACTCTGGCGAGCTCTTCCCAATCCTGCTGCAGCCGTACATCAGGAACCACCAGATCTTCCAGTGCCCGAGCGACAACAACACCTGGGACATCTGGTGGTGGGACGGCCGGGATGGCGGTAGACCGGCGCAGGGCCTGCCGCCCGGCGGCCTGAGCTACGGCGCCAACGAGGTCCTTCACCACGGCGCCAAAGACGCCGTCATGCTGCGCCCCTCCCAGACTCTGTGGATGGCGGACGCCCAATCAGGGCTCATTGCGGACTGGCACTGGTGGCCATGCCGCGTCGTCGCGGCCCACGACAACACCTTCGACGCCCACAACGAGGGCGTGAACATCGTCTTCGGCGACTCTCACGCCAAGTGGTTCAGCAACAGGGGGCTCTGGAGCAGCTACTTGCAGGGCCAGGTGCTCATCGAGCCGCGGGCCACCGCGGCGCGGTATACGACGCCGAATGGGGGCTGCGTACTGCCCTGGTAGGCTGATGACCGACGCGCAGACGGCCCTCCGCCCGCCGGTGGAGGGCCGTTTGCTGTCTGCCGCCCTCGAGCACGATCGTACGGCTGTGGTTTGGCGCCTGGGCCTGCAGGAGGTGGAGGTTGGGAGTGCCCGCCGCGGCGCTGCTATTGACACTAGCAGAATGGTCGTGCTAGACTGCGGGCCATGCCATGCGACAAGGCCCCAAAACACCGCTTCGCGCCCGGGCGAACTGGCGACTCCACACCCCTGGGACACCTTGAGGACGCCGTGATGCGCGTTGTCTGGGCGCACGCGGAGCCGCTCACCGTCGCCGATGTGCACGCAGCCCTGCCTGAAGAAGCGCGCGGGGCATACACAACCACCAAGACCACGATGGAGCGGCTGGCCGACAAGGGCATCCTCGTGCAGCGGCGCGCGGTCAGGCCGTATCACTATGAGGCTGCCATGTCGAAGGAGCAGTTGGAGTGCCGCATCGTCTCCACCGCCCTGGATCGTCTCATGGAGCGGTTCCCGGAAGCTGTCGCGTCCTTCTTCGCCCGTCCCGACAGCGCTCCGGACGAAGGGCGCCTGGCGCTGCTGCGAGAAGCCATCGCCCGCCGGCGTGAGGAACTTGATGGCTGACGCCGACCCTCTCGTAGCGGTTGTAGCCTTCGCTTACGGCACAGCCGTTGTCGGTCTGCTGCTTGCCTACGCCTGCCGGCCGTGCTTCCATCGCGGGCGCCGCCAGCCCACCCATGCGGAGGCCGCGCTCTGCGCCCTTCTGCCCGTCGGGGCGATCGTGGTCGGCGTGGCGATGGCGGTCTCCGCCGACCTGCCGACGCACCAGCCGCCCATGCACGATCTCTGGCACGCCTGGATCGACCGCATTCCCAGCGGGCCTGCCGTCCACGCCGCCTTCCATGCTGCCAACTACCTGCTCGTGCTGGCGGTGCTGCTTGGACTGGGCAGGTCGCTCTACGGACTGGCGCAAACTCAGAGCTTTGCACGGGCGCTGCGCCGTGCGGCAACACCGCTTCTGGTGCGCGAGTCCGTCGCGGTCTACACGCTGGAGACGCCGCGGCTGCTCTGCTTCTCGGTCGGGTTGCGCACCCCCTGCATCTGTATCTCCAGCTCGCTGCTGGCCCGGCTCTCCGACCGAGAGCGCGACATACTCCTGGCCCATGAGGTCGCGCACGTCCGTCGGCGGGACAACCTCCTCAACGCCCTGCTGGTCGCCTTCTACACCCTCTTCCCCCTGCCGGGCGGACGGCGGCTCTACGAGGACTGGGTGCGCGCGGCTGAGCGGGCCTGCGACGCGGAGGCCGCGCGCCAAGCGGAGGACCCCTGCGACGTGGCGGCGACGCTGGTGGCGGTTGTGGGGCTGACGAGGCGGTGGGCGACGCCTGGCGCGGCGCACTTCGCCGCGGTCGGCGACGACATCGCGGGGCGCGTCCGCGCGCTGCTCGCCCTGCCCCGGCGCGGCCCGGCGCCCGCGCGCTGCTTCTGGCTCATCCCGCTGCTGCTGCTCTTGGCTGGTGGCGTCGGGGCGGCGCAGCCATCTCTTCTGCATCTGGTGGAGGCGTTCGTCCGCCACTGATCCCAACCTGGCAGCCCTCCCGCGGATGGGCGGGCCGGCTCCTGCGACTGTCAATCGCAGGAGCATCTTCCCTGGAGACGCGATGAGACACCAACGAGACCGCTGCGCCATGCTTGCCGTCGCACTCGCAGTCCTGGCGGTTCCCCTGCGCGCACAGACGCCCGGCCCATCCTCCCTGACGCCGGACGATGCCGTGCGGATGGCGGTGGAGAACAGCCCGGCGGTTGCCGCCGCGCGGAGCCGCCTGGAAGCGGCCGAAGCCGAAGTGCGAGGCGCGCGCGCCCCGTACGGCCTGCGAGCGGAGATCGCGCCCGGCGCGGGCTTCACGGGCAGCAACGCGCTGCTCTCGCATCGCCTCGACATCGGCGGGCGACGGGCGGCGGCAACGCACCTTGCCTCCGCTGGGCGCGACGTGGAGCAGGCGCTGCTGATCGTCACCCGCCAGCAGGTCGCCTTCGAGGCGCTGACGGCCTACCACGACCTGGCGCGGGCGCAGGCGGACGTGCGCGCCTCGGAGGAGGCCGTGGCGCTCGCTCGGCAGATACGGGACGCGGTGCGCCAGCGCGTGGAGCTGGGGCAGGCGCCCGCCATTCAGGGAACGCGCGCCGACATCGAGGTCGCACGGGCAGAGCAGGAGGCGGTGCGGGCGCGCGGGCAGGCCCGGGGACGGCAGGCCGCGCTGAACCTGCTCCTCGGGCGAGGACAAGATGCCGGCGTCGCGGTTGCCGATGCGCTTCCGTTGCCCGCGCCGCCCGCCCCCCCGGACGACCAGGTGCGCCATGCGCTGCAGCAGCGGCCCGAGCTGGCGGCGTCCCGGGCTCGCGCCGAAGCGCGGCGGGGCGAGGCCGCGGTTGCCCGCGCGCAGGGGCGCCCGGACCTCCTCGCGGAGGTCCCCGCCGATGTCTGGAGCCTGGATCGGCGCGATGCCCTGCACTCCCGCAACCTTGGCTTCCAGTTGCGCGTGGGTCTTCCCCTGTGGCGGGACGGCGCTCTGCGGGGCGAAGAGCAGCGTGCGCAAGCCGCCGTGCGAGCGGAGGAGGGGGAACGGATGGCCCTGGAGCGCGCGATTGCCCGGGAGGTGGAGCAGGCCGCAGCGGAACTGGCCGCCGCGCGCGACGTGGCGCTCCAGTACGAACAGACCATCCTGCCCCGCACCCGGGAGCTCCTCGCGGCCAGCCGCGCGGGGTTCGAGAGCGGCCTCACCTCCTACGTCGACGTGCTGGAGGCCCAGCGCGTCACGCGCCTTGCTCAGATGGAATACCAGGACGCCTTGTTCGACGCGTTGCGCGCACGCCTGGCGCTGGATCGGGCCACTGGCAACATCCCTGGCCTGCCCGACGAGCCCGCGCACCGTCCGTGACCGATGAAGGAGAGAGTTGTCATGCCAGATAGATTGCTTCGCCCGCTCTTCCTGCTGGCGGTCATGGTCATGGGAGCGGTTCCGTCCGCCCGGCCAGCGCTGGCTGGCGTGGAGGGCGCCGGCCACGTGCACGGGCCTGACGGGGGACATATCGCCGTCACCGAGACCGCCGACGCCCCGTCGGTTCGCGGCATCATCAGCCACCACGACCTGAAGATCACCGACACGCGCCAGCCCGGGCCTGACGGCGAGGGGGTCGTCGTGCCCGGCTGCGAGGTGCACTCGACCATCCACCGCAAGGGTGACCCTCAGGATGTGGTGCACCGCGAGCTGAACGCCTTCGAGCCCGAGAACGGTGTGTACGGCGCGCACATGTCGTACACAGAGCCCGGCGAGTACGTGCTGGTCCAGCGCATCGTCCTTCCCGACAAGCGCGAGATGACGCTGGAGTTCCCCATCTGGGTGCCCGACCCCGCGGAGGAGGCGCACCATCACCACTTCCCGCTCTGGCCGGTGCTGGGCGGCGTGGGCTTCCTGCTGCTCGTCGGGGGCGCTTTCTTCCTGGGGAAGCGCAGCGGCATCCGAGCCGCCGCCACGCTACTGCTGCTCGTGGTCGGCTCCAGCCTGTACCCGATCATCCGTGCTCAGGCCCACGGTGGCGCCGACCACGTGCACGCTGAGGAGCCGGCGCAGGAAGCCGAGCGACGCGACCGTGCCCCCGCCCAGGAGGAGGCGGGCCACGCGCACGGCCCCGACGGGCAACACATGGATGCGCACGGCGGGGCCGCCACGCCGCGGGCGGCCCTCAGGGCCTTCCCCACCGCAGACGGCAAGGAGTACGCCGTGCAGACGCGGGAGCACTTCCGCTTCCGCCTCAGCATCGAGAACGAAGAGCTGGCGCCGCCCGACCCCGACGTGGTAACCGTGACGCCTGCCGCGCGGGAGACGATCGGCCTGACGGTGGTAGAGGCGCGCGCGCGGACTCTGGTCGGCGACCTGATCACGACGGGGCAGGTGCGCCGCAGCCCCGATGGCGCGGTCATGGTGAACGCGCGCGTCAGCGGCCGCGTGCTGCGCGTGGGCGCAACGCCGGGCCAGCGGGTTCCTGCTGGCCATGTGGTCGCCATGCTCGACAGCCCCGAGATAGCCGAGGCGCAGGCGGCGCTCGCCCGCGCTCAGACGGAGCTCCCTGAGGCGGACGCTGCCCGCAGTCGCGCGCTGGCTCTGGTGGCCGAGGCGCAGGCTGGTGTTGAGCGCGCTCAGGCCGACGCCGCGAGCGCCGAGGCGAAGGTGGAGAACCAGCGCCGCGTACTGGAGCGCCAGCGAACGCTGGCGTCCGCCGGCGCATTCGCGTACGGCCCGGTCGATGAGGCGCGCTCCCGGGCCGCCGCCGCCGAGGGCGAGCTCCGGGCCACCCAGGCCGCGCTCTCCAACCTGGAGGCCCAGGCTGGGCGCCTGACCGAGGGCGTTCGCGTGGGCGTGGTGGCCCGCAAGGAACTCGAGGAGGCGCAGACCGCGAGGGAACAGGGGCGCGCCCGCGTCACTAACGCCGAACAGCAGGTGGCGATCGCGCGCGCCGCACTTGGGCGGGAGGAGACGATCCAGCGGCAGGGCCTGCGCAACGCGCGCGAGGTGCAGCAGGCCGAGGCCGACCTGGAGTCCGCCCAGCTCGCCGCCCGCTCGGCTCAGTCTGTTGTCGTCAGCCAGGGCCGGGCGCTTGAGGCGATGCGAGGCAGCGCGTCGGAGGCGGATGCAGTGGTGGCGCGCGCCCGCTCCACCGTGCAGTCTGCGCAGAGCCGCCTGCGCCTGCTTGGCGCGACGCCCGGCGGCGGCAGTCAGGTCGCCATCGCCGCGCCCATCGGGGGCGTGGTGGAGTCGCGCACCGTCAGCGTGGGCGAGACGGTCGCCGCGGGCCAGCCCCTGGCGACGATCATCAACACGCAGACCGTCTGGGTCGAGAGCGACGTGTTCGAGAGAGACCTGTCGCGCGTACGCGTGGGCCAGACGGTCACCATCGCCGCCGACGCGCTGCCGGGCAGCACCTTCCAGGGCGTCATCTCGTCGGTCGGCGCCGAGGTCCACCCCGAGATGCGCGCGGTGCGCGTTCGCACCGTCGTTGCCAACCGCGGCGGGCGGCTTAAGCCCAACATGTTCGTCCGCGTGGTCATCGGGGCTGGCACGGGGTCTGCCATCCTGATCCCGCAGGAGGCCGTGCAGGAGGACGACGGCGAGATGCTCGTCTTCGTGGAGGTCGCCGACGGCCAGTTCCGCCGGCGCACCGTGCAGACAGGGGCCACGATAGGCGATCAGGTCGTCATCACGGGCGGGATCCGTCCCAACGACCGTGTGGTGACGCGCGGCGCCTACCAGTTGCTGGCTCAGGCGAAGAGAGGGGCGTGACGCATGCTGAACCGCATAATCGCAGCCAGCCTGCGTTACCGTGTCCTGGTCGTCTCGGCCGCTGTCCTGCTCCTACTCTACGGCGGAGGCGTGGTCTCGCGCATGCCGGTGGACGTGCTGCCCGACCTTAACCGCCCGGTCGTCACGATCATGACCGAGGCACACGGTCTGGCCCCTGAAGAGGTCGAGCCGCTGGTGACGTTCCCCATCGAGACGCTGATGAACGGCGCCACGGGCGTGCAGCGGGTGCGCTCGGCCTCCAGCGCGGGCCTCTCGATCGTCTGGGTCGAGTTCGACTGGGGCCAGGACATCTTCAGGGCGCGCCAGATCGTCAACGAGAAGCTGCAGCTCGCCCAGGCGCGGCTGCCGGAGGGCACCCTCGCCGGGATGGGGCCGATCGCCTCGATCATGGGCGAGATGATGCTGGTCTCCCTCTCGAGCGAGGGCAACCAGACGCCGCCCCACGAGGTGCGCGCTCTCGCTGACTGGGTGGTGCGCCCGCGACTGCTCGCTGTGCCAGGCGTGGCCCAGGTGGTGCCCATCGGCGGCGGGGCGAAGCAGTTCCAGGTGCTGACCAACCCCGCCCGCCTGCAGCAGCACGGCGTCACCCTGGATCAGTTGACGGAGGCGGTGCGCCAGTCCAACCTGAACACATCCGGCGGCTTCCTGCAGACGCCGCAACGCGAGATGGTCATCCGCATCACGGGCCGCGCACGGTCGCTCGAGGACATCGCGCGCACGGTCGTCACGCAGCGCGACGGCGTGCCCGTGACGGTCGGGCACGTTGCCGACGTGCGCTTCGGCCAGGCGCAGGCGCGCGGAGACGCCAGCGTGGACGGCCAACCAGCCGTCATCCTCTCCGTTCAGAAGCAGCCGGACACCAACACGCTCGCGCTGACCAGGGAGCTGGACAGGGCCCTGAGCGACCTGCAGCCGTCGCTTCCGCCGGATGTGACCGTCAACCGACAGTTGTTCCGCCAGTCCGACTTCATTTCCGCGGCGATCGACAACGTACAGATGGCGCTGCGAGACGGCGCGATCCTGGTCTCCCTGATCCTGCTGCTTTTCTTGTTCAACCTGCGGGCGACCTTCATAACGCTCACCGCCATCCCACTCTCGTTCGTCGTCGCCATGTTGGTGCTGGACCGGTTCGGCATCACGGTCAACACGATGACGTTGGGCGGGCTGGCAATCGCCATCGGGCTCGTCGTGGACGACTCCATCGTGGATGTCGAAAACATCGTGCGGCGCCTGCGGGAGAACCGCATGAAGGCCGCGCCCGAACCGGCGATGAACGTGATCTACAAGGCCTGCGCCGAGGTGCGCAACAGCATCGTGTTCGCCACCGTGATCATCGTGCTGGTCTTCCTGCCGCTCCTCACGCTCGAGGGCATGGAGGGAAGGGTCTTTCAGCCGCTGGGCGTGGCCTTCATCGTCGCCCTGTCTGCCTCCCTGATGGTCGCGCTGACCGTCACGCCCGCCCTGTCGGCCATCCTGATGGCGCGCCGCAGGCGGTCGTTGGGGCCGGAGGGGGACACGTGGCTGGTGCGACACCTGAAGCGGCTGGACGCTCCCCTGGTGCGGTGGTCAATCCGGCATCCAGCCATCGTCCTGAGCAGCATGCTGGCCCTCATGGTGGGGGCGGGCGCCCTCGTGCCCTCCTTGGGACGCGAGTTCCTGCCACCCTTCAACGAAGGCTCGCTCTCCGTCAGCGCGCTCCTGCCGCCAGGGACTGGCATGGCCGAGTCCAACCGAATGGGCGCCGTGGTGGAGAGGGAGCTGCTTTCCGTTCCCGAGGTGACTCACACGGGGCGGCGCACGGGCCGCGCCGAGATGGACGAGCACGCCAAGGGCGTCTACTTCTCGGAGATCGACGTGGGCCTGAGGGTCTCGGAACGCCCACGCTCCGAAGTGCTGGCTGAGGTACGCAGAAAGATGCAGGGCATTCCCGGTGTGATGGTCTCCATCGGACAGCCGATCTCCCACCGTCTGGACCACATGGCAACGGGAGTGCCCGCGGCGCTCGCAGTGAAGGTGTACGGCCCTGACCTCGACACGCTGCGCCGCCTGGCACGCGACATCCGGGACACGATGGCCGAGGTGCCCGGCGTCGTGGACCTCATGGTAGAGCCGCAGATCGATACGCCGCAGGTGCAGGTCGCCATCGACCGCGACGCCGCCGCCCGCCATGGCCTCTCGCCCGGGCGCCTGGCAGAGACGCTGGAGACCGCGCTCGGCGGACATGCCGTCTCTCAGGTGCTCCAGCAGCAGCGCGCATTCGATGTGGTCGTCTGGTTCGACGAGCCGGCCCGCAGCAACCTGGACGCGATCCGCGGCACGCTGATTAGCACGCCTTCGGGCGCGCGCGTCCCGCTGGGACAACTGGCGACCGTACGGAAGACCCGTGGGCCGAACACAATCAACCGGGAGAACGTTTCCCGCCGCATCGTGGTCCAGGCCAACGTCCAGGGCCGCGACCTCAACTCGGTGGTGACCGACCTGCAGGCGCGGATGCGCACGGTGCAGGCGGACTGGTCGCCAGGCTATTTCGTAGAGTACGGCGGGCAGTTCGAGGCCCAGCAGGCCGCCATGCGCCGTCTGCTCTTGCTGGGCGCTTACACGGTCGTGGTGATCTTCCTGGTTCTGATGGCGGCGCTCGGCTCGTGGCTGCTGGCGCTTCAGGTGATGGTGAACCTGCCCCAGGCGATGGTCGGAGGGATACTTGCCGTCTACCTGACGGGCGGGGTTCTGTCGGTAGCGTCCATGGTGGGTTTCATCACGCTATTCGGGATCGTCACCCGCAACGGGATCATGATGCTGTCCCACTACGTCCACCTCATGCGCGAGGAGGGCGAGCCGTTCGGCGAAAAGATGATCGTTCGCGGGACTCTGGAGCGGCTGTCGCCCGTCCTGATGACCGCACTCACCGCCGCGCTGGCGCTGCTGCCTCTGGCATTCGCCCTGGGACAGCCTGGGAAGGAGCTGCTCCAACCCATCGCCGTGGTTATCCTGGGCGGACTGCTCTCCAGCACGCTGCTGGATCAGGTGGTGACGCCGTCCCTGTTCCACCTGGTCGGGCCCAAGGAGTGGGCGGCGCTTCCGCGAGACGCGGCGGCCGACGGCCTGCAGACGCCTCCTGGCGATGGCGCATCCGCTTCTGTCCCGTCCACGGCGGCGACTGCTCGGCCCGCGACCGAGATAGGGTGAGGTAGGGACGCGATTGCGCGGACGGGCGCGGGTCGCTGACCGGCCGGGCGGCCATCAACCGCGGCGGCAGTGCGGGAGCAGGCAATGACGGAAGGCAGTCGCCCGCCGCCGGCGCCGTCGGCGGGGATCGTGTTCGCCACTCTCGCCGCCGTCTTGTTCGGCGCGAGCACGCCGTTCGCCAAGCTATTGCTGGGGCAGATGCCGCCCGTGCTACTTGCGGGTCTGCTCTACCTGGGCTCCGGTGCGGGCTTGAGCCTGCTGTATCTGGCCAGCCGCCGCGGCAGGGAAGCGCCGCTTACGCGCTCGGACGCGCCCTGGCTGGCGGGAGCGGTCCTCTTCGGCGGCGTCCTGGCGCCTGTGCTGCTGTTGATCGGGCTGCAGACTACGCCCGCCTCCACATCGGCGCTCCTACTGAACCTCGAGGGTGTGTCGACGGCGTTGATCGCCTGGTTCGTCTTCCGTGAGGGCTTCGACCGCCGCATCGCGGTCGGGATGCTCCTGATCGTGGCGGGCGGCGTCGTGCTCTCCTGGCAGGGAGCAGGCGACACCGGAGTGTCGCTCGGAGCGCTTGCCATTGCGGCGGCCTGCCTCTGCTGGGGCGTGGACAACAACCTCACGCAGAAGGTGTCCGCCAGCAATCCGTACCAGGGCGCCGCTATCAAAGGCGCGGTGGCGGGCGCCGTGAACACGGCGGTCGCCCTCGGCCTCGGCGCGCATCTGCCATCGGGCGCCGTCGTGGCGGGCGCGATGCTCGTTGGGTTTCTCGGGTACGGCCTGAGCCTGGCCTTCTTCGTCCTGGCGCTGCGACACATCGGGACGGCGCGCACGGGCGCCTTCTTCTCAACCGCCCCGTTCGTTGGCGCCCTGGTGGCCCTGGCTCTGCTGCGAGAGCCCGTCGGCCTGCTGTTCGCTGGGGCGACCGCGTTGATGGCAGTGGGCGTATGGCTGCACCTGACGGAGCGTCACGCCCATCTGCACACCCACTTCGGGCAGGCGCACACCCACGCCCACGCCCACGAACGCGACCACCACCATCACCACGACCATGGACCGGAGGCGACGCCGACCGACACGCACGCCCATCCGCACGTTCACGACACGCTGCAGCATGCCCACGCGCACTACCCCGACATCCACCACCGACACGGGCACGACGATCGGGACTCCGAGCGGCCAGAGGGCTAGGTGTTGGGCCACGGCCCGCCGCGCGGTGGCGGCATTGCGCTGGAGGGCTGCCCGGGTCCCGGGGCGCAGGTCACGGCGCACACCGCCACGGCGACCGGTCCCTTGACGACGGGCCCACTGCGCCGCGGACTCCGCGTCTCCGCGTTCGGCGCGGTGCTCGCGGTACGCGCCCACGAGGCGGCCGGCGCCGACAGAGTGCCCGCCACAGACAGGGAGACCCTCTGGCGCCGCGACGTCGCGGCATCCGCTTCCCAGTAGCTGGGCCGGAGCCACGCCGCGCCGATCGCGCGGGCCGCCTCGCTGGCCTCGGGGTCCTCTTCGATCACCGTGCCGCCGCGGGCCGGGCGGGCGCGGAGCCCGGCTGCCGCCAGCACCTCGCCCACAGGCAGCTCCTGCGTCGTGCGCGTCATCGTGTCCAGCAGCTCACCCGCCGCCGCCCCTCCCAGCCGGACGACTGCCGCGCGGATGGCGCCCTCCGGGTAGCCCGGCCGCGGTGCGCCATAGCGCGCGAGGAGGTCGCGTATCACGTCGTCGAGCCCGTTCGACCCGGGCGCGACATGCCGCAGGTAGAGGTCGAGGCACAGCCCGACGACCTTGCCCTTCAGGTAGTAGCTCAGCCCGCCGAAGCCTTCGCTGTTGTTGGCCTCCCAGACGCGGCGCCCGCTCTCCTCGGCGGTGACCCTCAGACGGGCCGGCGTGCTCCGAAGCTGGTCGATGCCGAAGGCCATGCTCTCGAGGAACGCGCTCGCGTCGAAGACGCCGGCGTGCAGCAGGAAGCGCCGCGTGTAGTACTCCGTCACGCCCTCGATGAACCAGAGGTCGCGGGTGTCCACCGTGCGCTGCAGGTCCATCGGGTCGAAGTGCCGCGGCCGGAGGCGCTTCACGTTCCACACGTGGAAGAACTCGTGGGACACCAGCGCCAGGAGCGGGAGATTGCCGTGGGCGGGGTTCCAGGCGATGCGCGTGCTGGAGTAGTGCTCGAGGGCTCCCCCGGTCCCTCCCACGTCGATGAAGAAGACGAAGCGCGTGTAGGGAGCGCCGCCGGCCCAGCGCACCTGGCTCTCGACGATCGCCCGGATGGCGGGCATGACGGCCTCCGGCCTGACGTCCCGGTGGCGGTTGAAGAACGCCACCCGGTGCAGCCTGCCAGCCACCGTGAAGTCGCGCTGCACGGACTCACCCACCAGCAGCGGCGAGTCGGCGAGCTCGTCGTAGGTGCGAGCCGTGAACCGGTTCTCTTCCGGCTGGCCGTCCGGGCCCATCGCGGGGTCGAGCGAGGTGGTCGTCCCGCGCCAGCCGGCGGGCGGCCTCACCTCGAGCTCCACGGGTTCCGCGCGCCTGCCGTCCACGTAGAGGAAGACCGCGTGGCCTGAGTAGAAGGCGTAGCGCCGGCTCACCCTCACGTGGTCCGTGAAGATGTCGGGAGGGCTGTTGGGGAGTGTGTAGCGCACGGTGACCGGCGCGCCCGCCGGCGCCCGGACCTCCCACGTGGAGTCGTCGAGCCGCTCGGTCGGCAGAGGCGCCGCGCTCGCGTCCTGGACGGAGAGGCTGCGCACGTTGCGCCCGTGGTGGCGGATGCGGTAGTCGCCCGGGGTCCAGGCAGGCATGAGGAGCCGCACAGGCGCGCCGTCCGCCGGCGCCGTGAAGCGCATGGTCACGTGGGTGGATGCTTCGGTCTCGGTTGTGGCGGGCCGCGGCGCCAGCCGGTACTGAATGAGCGCCTCGGCGTCGCCTCGGGTCGGCAGCAGCGCGAAGGCGAGCGCTAGCGCTACCGCAGCGGAGGGCGCGAGGCGACGAACCACGGCGAGCATGGGTCTCAGCGAGCGCCCGGCGGAGGAACGGGCGCGATGAGCGGCAGCGTGGCGCGGAGGCCCGCGAGCCACAGCCTCCCAAGACGCTCGGCGGTCGTGTGGTTGGCAGATGCGTCCAGGTTCGAGACCGTCACCAGCAGCCGCCCGCGCACTTCGATGCGCACGTCGGCGCCGTTCTTGTGCACGACGAGCGCGATGTGTTCCGGCATCAGCGGCGCGCTCGTGAGCGACAGCACCTCGACGAGCCGCCCCTCCATCTCCTCAACGCGCTTGCGGGGGCTCCACTCCCCGATGGTGGCGCGCATCCGCAGCACCTCGCGCCCCGCCAGGGACCAGGTGGACCCGGCCACCGGCGCAGTCGGCGGCGCGTGCGGGGCCTGCACCAGCAGCGCGACGGAGGCCATCAGAACGTTCAACGCCATGGCGCTGTCACCTCGCTCGTCAGATGTGGCGCAGCATCTGCTTCAGCTCGGCGGAGAAGCCGGAGGCCTGGAGCGCCGCGGCCGCGGTGATCTCCTTCTCGCTGTACAACCGCTCCAACGCCTGGTTCATCGTGTTCATGCCGAAGAGCTGGCTGTCGCGCATCGACAGGTGGAGCTCGCTGCTATCGCCGTCCTCGATCTGCTTGCGCACGGTGGGCGAGTTGGTGAGGACCTCGACGGCGGGCACCCGCCCCTGGCCGCACGCTCTCGGAACAAGCCTCTGCGAGGTGATGCAGAGCAGCGACGCGGCGAGCTGCGTCGCCGCGAAGCGGCGCAGATGCTCCGGGAAGCAGTTCAGGATGCGGGTCACCGTGGCGGCCGCCGAAACGGTGTGAAGCGTGGCGACCACCAGGTGGCCGATCTCCGATGCCGTCATCGCCACGTCCATCGTTCCCGCGTCGCGCAGCTCGCCGATGGCGATGACATCCGGCGACTCGCGCATCACCGCGCGCAGCGCCGCCGCGAAGGAGTCTGTGTCCCTCCCTATCTCGCGTTGGTGGATGACGCTCTTCCGGTCCTCGAACACGTACTCCACCGGGTCCTCGATGGTGAAGATGTTGCAGGACCGGCGGCGGTTCACTTCCTCGATTAGCGCGGCAAGGGTCGTTGTCTTGCCCGAGCCCGTGGGACCCGTGATGATGATGAGCCCCTGGGGCTGCATCGCCATGTCCTTGAGCACGGAGGGCAGCCGCAACTCGTCGAGCCCGTGGGGGTGCAACGGTATAATGCGCAGGGCAGCACCGATGGAACCTCGCTGCAAGTAGAGGTTGGCGCGCACGCGCACCATGCGCGGCACCGTGAAGACGAGGTCGATCTCCTTCCGGGACTGCAGCTCCTGCATCCGGCGCTCGGCCTCGTCGATGCCGGACTTCTCGGCTACGGGCTCGTCGGCGCAGTTCAGCATGGTGTCGCGGCCCGCGCTGAAGATGATGCCATAGGCCAGCTCGCGCGAGTCATCGGCCGTTATCACCGGCAGATCGGTCACCACCATCTGGCCGTCGATGCGAAGGACCGGGCCGAGACCAGCCTTCAGTACGAGGTCGGAGGCACGCCGTTCCAGTGCGACTTCCAGCAGCTCATGGATACTCTTCATCAGGAGGAATGGATAACCCCTTCTGCGGCCGCTACCCGCCGGAGCGGTGCCAGCAGCCAGTAGCGCCATTATAGCCCATCGGGTCCCACACGGCCCGCCCGCAGACCTCGACCGATGGGACCCGACACAGGGGGCTCAGGGACGGACGACCCACGCCCGCCTCGTGCGAGAGCCATCGGCCATGGGTGGCGGGAATGCCGTGGCGGTCGTCGGGCACGAGGAATGAGGGTGGAATGCGACGAACACCGGCGCTACTTCGCGCCGGTGGACGCACAGGAGCGAGCCGCAAGCGGCCTCACACCATGCGGTCCTATAGAGGTCGGACGATGGAGAAGCCCTCGGGGTTCGCTCCGGGCGTGCGTAGTCCGCCGGCATTCGTGCTCGTTGTGCTCAACCCGGCGTCCGGGCGGGGGGCAGGCGGGCGCATGAGACCAAGGATCGAGGCCGCGCTGCAGCGAACCGGGGTCCGGTACCGTCTGGTTGCCACCACCGGCGCCGGGCACGCGGGCGACCTCGCTCGCGAGGCCGCCCAGAACGGCGCCGACCGTCTGCTCGTCGCGGGCGGCGACGGAACGCTTCACGACGCTGTCCAGGCCCACACACCGGGCTGGCCGCCGCTCGGCGTCCTTCCCACAGGCACGGGCAACGACGTGGCACGGGCGCTGCGCATTCCGCTCAGTGTCGAGCGCGCGTTGGATGTGGCTCTCCACGGAGCGCCGCGCCGGCTCGACCTGGCCCGCTGCAACGGCAGGCGCTTCATCAACGTTGCGGGGTGCGGCTTCGACGCCGCCGTGGCGGACCGCGTGAACCGCAGATGCCGATGGCTGAGCGGCACCGCTGCCTACATCGCGGCGATGGCCTCCGTGCTCATGACATACCGGGCGTCCCGGATGCTGGTCCAGGTGGATGACGCGACGGCGTTCGAGGGCCCCGCGATGCTGGTTGCGGTCGCCAACTCGGGATGCTATGGCGGCGGAATGCGCATTGCGCCGGACGCGCGCACGGACGATGGGCTGCTCGACGTGTGCATCGTGCGCAGTGTGGGACGCCTTCGGTTCGCCCTCGCCTTTCCGCGGGTGTACCGGGGGACGCATACCACGCACCCGGGGGTCAGAATGCTGCGGGGCGCGCGGGTCAGAATCGAGAGCGACGGGTCGCCGCTCATGCTGATCGACGGCGAGGTCTGGGGCTCCGTGCCTGCCGTCTTCGGGGTGGAGCCGCTCGCCGTGACCTTCATGACGCCCGCCGTGGGAGGGGAGAGCGCATGAGGCTTGATGCCGTGCTGCTCGCTGCGGGCCGCCTGGGGGGCGATGTCGCGGGCGGCGAGGGCTCGTGCGTCAAAGCGCTCCTCGCGCCCGGGGGCGAGCCGATGATCGAGCGCGTCGCGAGGCTGGCACGGGCCGCCACGGGGGCCGGCCGCGTCATCCTGGTCGGTGCCGATGAGGTGCTGAAGCACCCGGCTGCCCAGCTCGCCGACGCGGCGCTTCCGGGAGGCGCCAGTGCGCCGGACAACCTGCTCCTCGCCCTGCAGTGGCTACACCCGGAGGGGACGCCCGACCCGGAGGACCGCGTCCTCGTCGTCGCCACTGACCTTCCGTACCTGCGCGGCGGCATGATCGAGGCCTTCCTCGCCGCCTGCCCGGTCGACTCCGACATCTGCATGCAGCTTGTGAGCGCCGAAGCGTTCGATCGGCGGTTCCCCGATGCGCCCCGCGAGTACGTGCGCCTCCGCGATGGGCTCTGGACCATTGGTTGCCTGGTCCTCGTGCGGCCAGCCGCCGTTGCCGCCGCGCGCCCGCACCTCGACAGGGTCTTCCGTGCCCGCAAGAGCCAGATCGGCATGGCGCGCCTCCTTGGGCCGCGCTTCCTGCTCGCCTGGGGGCTGGGCCGGCTCACGCTGGAGGACATCGAACGCCGATGCAGCGAGCTGCTCGGGTGTCGGGGCCGGGCAGTGCGCGGCGGCGCTCCCGAGCTGGCCTTCGATATCGACGACGTGGAGGACCTCCGCTACGTGGAGGCGCACGCACCAGCGGACACGGGGTGCAGCCCGTGAGCTGGAGTCCCGCGGCGGTGGCCGAGCGCGAGACGCTGCCGCGCCTGAGTGCGCTTGGCCTCTTCGGCATCAGCGCCTTCTGGTTCGGCTCCAACTTCCACTGGGGCGCGCTTCTGGCCATCATCGTCCCGAGCCAGGTCCGGGCGATGACGGACGACCACGCGCTGTGGGTCGGGCGGATCGTCGGGCTCGGGTCGATCATCGCCCTCGTGGTGCCGCTGGTGATCGGAGCGCTCTCCGATCGCTGCAGGTCGCGCTGGGGGAGGCGGCGGCCGTACATGCTTGCCGGGATCGCGCTGAACTTCGCCGGGCTGGCCGTGCTGTTCTGGTCCGCCGCTGCCCACAACGTGCTCGGATACCTCGGCGGCTACCTGCTGGCGAACTTCGGCAACAACATGGTGACCGGGCCCTACAGCGGCGTGATCCCGGACGTGGTGCGCGAGGACCAGCGGGGCGGAGCGAGCGGCTGGATGTCGGCGATGGCCCACGTGGGCACGATTCTGGGGGCGCTCGCCGCGGGCATGCTCCTCGACCGAGGGATGGACGGCGCCGCCTACGCCGCCATCACGGCGGTCATGGCCATCTCGCTTGCCGTCACCTTGTGGGGCGTGCGCGAGCGTCCGCTGGAGGGGCCAGTCGCCCCGTTCCGGTTCGCCCCGTTCCTGCGAGGTCTGTGGATCAACCCGCGCAAGCACCCCGACTTCGCCTGGGTCTGGATCACGCGGTTCCTGGTCGTCATGGGCATGTTCACCGTCCAGCCCTTCATCCAGTTCTACCTGGCCGACCACCTCGGCGTGGAGAACCCCGAGAGGACCACGGGGATCCTGCTCGCGATCATCCTCGCGGGCGCCGCGGTGACGGGCCTCCTCGGCGGGCGCGTGTCGGACCGGATAGGCCGCAAGCCGGTGGTGTATGTGGCGAACATCGTCGTCGCCATCACCGCACTGGGCTTCATCTTCGCCGACAGCCTCGAGGTCGCGTTCGCCATAGGGATCGTCTACGGGCTGGCCTACGGCGCGTATTACAGCGCGAACTGGGCGCTCGCCTGCGACGTGCTTCCGAGCCGCGCCGATGCCGCGAAGGACATGGCGGTCTGGCACGTCTCCATGGTGTTGCCGCAGGCCATCGCGGCGCCCCTCGGCGGCTGGTTGCTGAGCGCGTTCGAGCGGCCCGGCGGGGGAGGCTACACCGAGCAGGGCTACACCGCCCTCTTCGCGCTCGCGTCTGTCCAGCTCGCGCTGGGCGCCTTCCTCCTCCGCAACGTGCGGGGCGCACGGTGAGCGCAGGAGGCATCGCGTGACCGGGCCGCCCGCCGAGGGGGCAGCCAACGACGCACGGCCACGCCTTGGCATCCTCGGGCTATTCAGCGCCAGCTCGTTCTGGTTCGGCGTGAACTACCACTGGGGCGCGCTCCTGGTCATCGTCGTCCCGAGCCAGGTAAGGGCGATGACGGACGACCACGCGCTGTGGGTCGGGCGGATAGTCGGGCTCGGGTCCTTCACCGCCCTCCTCGTGCCGCTCATCGCGGGCGCACTCTCGGACCGCTGCCGGTCGCGATGGGGTAGGCGGCGCCCCTACATCATGGCCGGGGTCGCCCTGAACCTCGCAGGTCTCGCGGTGCTGTTCTGGGCTGCCTCCGCCCACAGCCTGATCGGCTACCTGTGCGGCTATCTGCTGGCGAACCTCGGCAACAACGTGGCAACGGGACCCTACAGCGGCGTGATCCCGGACGTGGTGCGCGAGGACCAGCGCGGCATCGCAAGCGGCTGGATGGCGGTGATGACGCAGGGCGGCACGATCCTCGGCGCGCTCGCGTCGGGCCTGCTACTCGGCGCGGGGATGGCCGCCGTCGCGTACATCAGCATCGCGGCGATCTTGACCGCCTCGGCTCTGATCACCGTGTGGGGCGTGCGCGAGCGGCCATTCGGGAAGGACCTGGCGCCGCTTCGGGTCCTCCGGTACCTGCGAGGCATGTGGACCGACCTGCGCGATCACCCTGACTTCGCCTGGGTCTGGATCACGCGGTTCCTGGTCGTCATGGGCATGTTCACCGTGCAGCCCTTCATGCAGTACTACCTGGCCGATCACCTCGGCGTGGAGAACCCCGAGAGAACGGCAGGAATCCTGCTCGCGATAATCCTAGTGGGCTCCTCCGTGACCGGCATCATAGGCGGACGGCTGTCGGACCGGATCGGCCGCAAACCGGTGATCTACGTGGCGAATGGGACCATCGCCGCCGCCTCGCTCGGCTTCATCTTCGTCGACAGCCTGGAGGTCGCGTTCGTCATCGCCGTTGTGTACGGGCTGGGCTACGGCGCATACTACAGCGTTGACTGGGCGCTGGCCTGCGACGTGCTCCCGAACCAGCACGAGGCCGCAAAGGACATGGCGGTCTGGAACGTCTCCATGGTTCTGCCGCAGGCCATCGCAGCTCCCATAGGCGGCTGGCTGCTGAGCGCGCACCGACTTCCGGATGGCGGCTACGCCGAGCAGGGCTACGCGGCGCTCTTTGCTCTCTCCGCGGTCCAGCTCGCCCTGGGCGCGATCCTCATCCGCAACGTGCGGGGGGCGCGGTGAGGGCGCGCATCGACGCCGTGGCTCTCGCCGGAGGGCAGGCGCACCCGACCATTGCCGCGTTCGCCGGAACCGAGCTGCACGCGCTCCACGCATGGAGCGGGCAACCGGTCAGGGAGTGGGCGATCAAGGCCAGAGCGGTGAACGGGCTGGCAGGCCGGCGCGCCGGGGTGACCGGCCGCCTCCTACACGACGGCGACGCCGCGTTCGCCGGTGGCATCGACGCATCCGACGCCTGGCAGTACCTGCACCGCCGGGCGGCGAGCAAGACAGGCTCGCCGGGAGGGCAGCCTTGCTCGCACGGGTGCTGACCGCTGTATTTGGCATCCCCCTGATGCTGGCGCTCTTCTTGGGCCCGCCGCTGGCGTGGCATCTGTTGGTCCTTGCGTGCGCCTTGGTGGGGCTGTGGGAGATCGCGGGCGCGCTGCGCCGTTCAGGTCGCGCGGTAAGCCTGAGTGTGGCGGCGCTGGGCCTGGCCGGACCAGCGCTGCCTGTCGCCGCGTCGATCGGGCCGGCGCTGCCGCTGGCAGTGTCGGTCGAGTCGGCGCCCTGGATCGCCGCGGGGCTCGTGGGCTGGCTGCTGGCGGCCCTCGTGGCGGAGGTGGCACGCGCGGAGCGCACGGGCGAGCTGCGGGCCGCCGAGCGCGTGGGAAACGGGCTCCTCTGCGCGACCCACGTCGGTCTCTTCGTCTTCGTGAGCCTCCTGCGCGACAACACGGAGCCCATGCACACCGGTCTTGTTCCTGGAGCCGACCAGGGCTCATTCCTTGTCATGTTGGCGACCCTGAGCTCCTGGGCGGCCGACAGCATGGCGCTCTTCAGCGGGCGATCCTTCGGTCGGCGCAAGCTGGCTCCGTGGCTCTCGCCCAACAAGACGATCGAGGGGAGCGTGGGCGGACTGGCGGGGGCGCTGGCGGTGGGCGTCATCGGCGGAGCGCTGCTCCTCGGAAGCGCGCTCAGCGGACTCGTCATCGGTGTTGTCGCGGGCATCCTCGGACAGATGGGCGACCTCTGGAAGTCCGCGATCAAGCGCGAGGCGGGCGTGAAGGACTTCGGCTCGCTCATACCGGGTCACGGCGGCGTGCTCGACCGTTTTGACAGCCTGCTCTTCACAGCAACCGCACTGATGGTCCTCGAGTGGCTGGGCTTCGGCCTCACGCCCGGCGGCTGAGGGCGGAGGGGACCGCTGATGGAGGCTGGGCAGCGCGCGCGGCAACTGGTCTTTCTCATCCACGTGTGGGTGTGCACACCGTTCGTCATCCTGTTCCTGTGGAGCCCCGCGATGCACGCCGGCTACCCGGCGGGTGAGATCGCGGCCCAGACGGTCCTCTCGATCGTGGGCGCCACGTACCTGCTGGTGCGCACCGTCCTCGTTCTGCGCGGGTCGCCGTTGCTGCGGTACGCGTGGGCGTTCCCGCTCATCGACCTCGGCCTCATCAGCGTGGCGCTACATCAGCGCCAGAGCACCGACACCGTGCTCTACTACGCGTACTTCCTGCCCATCGCGGAGGCGGCGGGGACGCTCAGCTTCGCGTGGGCGGGGACCGTGGCGGCCCTCGCCATCGTGGGGGCGGTCCTCGCCACGCTCGGCGAACCGGTTACCCATCCGCTCGGCACGGCGTTCCGGCTCTTCTTCTTTGCCGTGATGGCCTCGCTGATCACCTTCATGGCGCGGTTCGCGGCCGACCTGCGGGTGCGCCTTCGGGTGGAGGCGGACCGCTCCAGGCTGGCGATGGAGATGCACGACGGCGTGCAGGCGCATCTCGTCGGCGTAGCTGCCCAGCTCGAGCTGGCCAGCCGGCTTGCCTCGCACGATCTGAGGGAATCGGCGCGCGTCGCGGGCGATGCGCGCGAGCTGACCCGCGCCGCAGCGGACGAGCTGCGCTTCGTGGTGCAGCGGCTGCGCGCCCCGCGGGCCGAGGAGGGGTTCCTCGCGGCGCTCCGGCAGCATCTCCACCATGTCGGCGGGCGCAGCGGCCTGAACGCCAGCGTGGTCGTGCGCGGCCGCGAGCGCGCGCTGGACGCGGAGGTCGAGCACGCGCTCTTCCGCATCGTGCAGGAGAGCATCACCAATGCCCTCAAGCACGCTGGCGCAAGCTCACTGCGCGTCGACCTGGCCTACGGCGAACGCAGCATGCGCTGCTCCATCGGGGACGACGGGCGCGGCTTCGACACGACACTGCCGCGTCCCGAAGGCCACATGGGCATCGCCAACATGCGGTCGCGGGCGGACGCGGTCGGCGGGTCTCTCACGGTGCGGTCCGCGCCCGGCGCCGGCACGACGGTGGTGTTCGAAGCGCCGCTCGCGCCGCGCCGCCCGTCATACGTTTGACAACGTCTTGGGGCGAAGGTACACTGCTCGGCGCGCGGCGTGTAATCCCAGATGCACCGCAGGAGCGCGGCGTGACTCTGGAGGTGCCCTGCGTGGGTGAGTTGCTGTCCCGCATATCTGGCCCCGCCGACCTTAAGCAGCTCTCCACGGATCAGATGCGCACCGTCGCGTCCGAGCTGCGCCAGGCCATCATCGAACACCTGTCTCGGACCGGCGGGCACTTCGCGTCCAACCTGGGCGCGGTCGACCTGATCCTCGCGATGCACGCGGTGTACGACGTGCCGCGCGACAAGATCATCTACGACGTGGGGCACCAGTGCTATGCCCACAAGATGCTCACCGGGCGCCTCGAGCAGTTTCCCACGCTCCGGCAGTACGGCGGCATCAGCGGCTTCCTGCGGCGGGAGGAGAGCCCCTACGACCTCTATGGCGCAGGCCACGCCAGCACTTCGATCTCCGCGGCCTACGGGTTCGCCGTGGCGCGCGACCTCGCGGGCGGCGACTGGTCCGTCGTGGCGGTGATCGGCGACGCGGGCCTGACGGGGGGCCTGGCGCTCGAGGGGCTCAACAACGCCGGGCACAGCGGCCGGCGCTTCACCGTGGTGCTCAACGACAACGAGATGTCGATCTCGCGGAACGTGGGCGCCTTGGCGAAGTACCTGGCCAAAGTGCGCACCTCGCCCTTCTTCCGCGAGGTGGAGCGCCGTGGGCGGGACGCGCTGCGCCGACTTCCCGGCGGCGACGTGGCCGCCCGCGCGGCGGGCGGCATGCTCAAGCACAGCCTCACCCACCTCGTGGCGCCGGAGAGGACCGGTCTGTTCTTCGAGGAGATGGGGTTCGAGTACATCGGCCCGCTGGACGGGCACGACCTCCCGCTCCTGCTCGAGACCTTCCGCCAGGTCCGCGAGGTGGATGCGCCGCTGCTGGTCCACCTGATCACGACGAAGGGCAAGGGCTACGACCGGGCCGAGGACGACGCGCGCAAGTTCCATGCCGTCGTGCCGTTCGAGCCGGACACGGGCGAGGCCATCAGGGAGAGCGCGGCGCCCACGTACACCAGCGTCTTCGGTGATACGCTGGTCGAGCTGGCCGAGTGCGACCCCCGCATCGTCGCGATCACGGCCGCGATGTGCGACGGCACAGGCCTCACCCGGTTCAGCGAGCGCTTCCCCGACCGGTACTTCGACGTTGGCATCGCGGAGGAGCACGCCATCTGCTTCGCGGCTGGCCTGGCAGCCGACGGACTCATACCGGTCGCGGCCATCTACTCCACGTTCCTGCAGCGCTCCTTCGACATGGTCCTGCACGATGTGGCGCTCCAGAACCTGCCCGTCATCTTCGCCATCGACCGCGCCGGGCTCGTGGGCGAGGACGGCGGAACGCACCACGGGGCGTTCGACCTCAGCTACCTGCGCATCATACCGAGCATGACCGTGATGGCCCCCAGGGACAGCGAGGAGCTGCGCGCCATGCTGCGCTTCTGCGTCGAGCATGCCTCCTCCCCCGAGGCGGGACCGATCGCCGTGCGCTACCCGCGCGGCGCCGCATCGCCCATGGAGTGCAACGCGCCGCCTCAGCCAATCGCCCTCGGGCGCGCAGAGACCCTCGTCGAGGGCGATGACGTCGCCATCGTGGCCATCGGCTCGATGGTCCGGGCCGCCTTCGTGGCTGCCCAGGCGCTGCTGGAGGAGGGCATCCGCGCCGCAGTGGTCAACGCGCGCTTCGCGCGGCCGCTCGATGAGGACACGATCCTGCGGGTCGCCGAGCGCACGCGACGCCTCGTGCTCGTGGAGGAGAACGCCATTGCGGGAGGGTTCGGCGCATCCGTGCTCGAGCTGCTCTCGGCGCGCGGGATCCACGGCGTGCGCACCCGGCTCCTCGGAATCCCCGACCACTTCGTGGAGCACGGCGCGCCCCACATCCTACGCAAGGTTGTCGGCCTCACCGCGGACGACATCGTGACCGCTGCCCGGGACCTCGCGGGGCGCGCGCTCCGCCCTCCGGATGGCGCGGAGGAACCCGCGCTTCGCGCCGTCGCCACCGGACGCCCGGCGCGCCGCCGGACCTGACCCGCGCGCGGCCCGGGCGCGCTCCTGCGTGAGGCATCAGGGCCGTCGATCGTTGCCCCGCACAGGGGTTCGCGTCGCCGGACGCGAACCCACGACCGGCCGCGCCAGGGCGAGAGACCATCACCCGCGCGGCGGGAGGGCCCGCCACGTGGCGTTCAGCGACCGCTACCTCGCGCTTGCCGGCCGCGGACCGAAGCGCATCCCCCACTGGGAGCACTGGTCGTGCCCGGACGCGGAGACCTACCTCACCGGGATCGACTACTACGATCAGCCGCGCGCGTGCCGGCTGCGCCTGCGGGAGCTCTACCCCGAGCTGGAGCTGCCCGTGCCGGCGGATGACAGCCCGATAGCGCGGCCCGACCTCGACCTCGGAGCGCACTCCTCCACGGAGGACAGCCACGGGCGCCACGCGGTGCGCTGGGGGGACGGGGCCTCCTGGCACTGGGACTGGGGCAAGACCTTCCCCGACATCGAGGCGGTGCTCGCCTTCTCGCCCCTCCAGAACGCCGACTTCACCCACGTGCCAGTCGTCGAGTCGCGGGACTACTCCAGCGAGGAGAAGCTCTACCAGGCCTACCGGGCGCACTACCCCGCCGACGCGGGTGACCGAGCGCCCGAGGGCTCGACCGCCACCGTGGGCTTCTACAACACGCTCTTCATGTGGCCCCTGCTGACCTTCGGGTGGGAGCTGTTCATGCAGGCGTGCACGGACCCGCGCTTCGAGCGGGTGCTCGAGGAGTTCGCCGAGATCAACCGCCGCGTCTTCCGCACCTTCGCGCGCCTGCCAGTGCGCTGGGTCGTCTGCCACGACGACATCGTGACGACCCGCGGCCCCGTCTGCTCGCCAAGATGGATGCGCCGGCACGTCTTCCCGCGCTATGAGGAGTTCTGGAGCATCGTTCGGGCGGCCGGCAAGGACGTCATCTTCATGTCGGACGGCAACATGGACGCCTACGCCGACGACGTTCTCGCCTGCGGGGCGAAGGGGATCGTCACGGAGCCCTACACGGACTTCAAGGCAATCGCGCGCCGGCACGAGAACGTCGTGCTCGCCGGCGAAGGCGACAACCGCATCCTCACGCGCAACGACCCCGACGAGATAGGGGCGATGGTGGCCAGCATGGTTGAGACGGCGCGGATGACGGGGGGCTACTTCCTCTGCATCGGCAACCACATCCCCTGGAACGTGACGCCCGAGGGGATCAAGCGCTACCTCGACCTGAGCCGCGAACTGGGCACGCGCTGACGCGCCCCGCTGCGTCCGGCGCTGGAGCCCGTGGGCTTCACAAGCCGCCAGGGAACCGCAGGAACGACTCCAGGCAGCGGGGCATGTCAGGCGTGGCCATGAACACGGGCACCATTAGGGCGGCGAACACGAGCGCCACGACGGCGAACGGCACGAAGGCTGCGAAGAACGCCCGGGCGCCTGACATCGCGTGGATTTCCCGGAGCGCTATAACCACGAGGATGAAGCTCCAGGTGGCCGACACCCCCGCCCCGATGGTCGCCACCAACAAGAGACCCGTCGGGACGACCAACTGGATGATGCCGGCAACGACAACCACCAGGCTGCTCGGCACGTTCGTGTACAGCATAGCGCGCGCCGAGCCGGAGTATGGCCCGTCGCCGCCCAGGAGCCTTACGAAGAGGTGCAGCAGACCCGCTGCAGCGAGCGCGTACAGCATGACGACCGGCAAGCCGATCACCATCCCGAGCAGGCCCTGCGCCACTATCGCGCCCGCCGTTTCGGCGGCCATCCCCTGGCTCGCGGGATCGATAACGGCGAAAACCAAGGTCAGGGCGTAGGAGATGGCGCTCACCACCAGGGCGAACCTCACGGGCGGAATCAGGTCGTCCCAGCCGCGGTTGTCGCGGAAGAACGCGCTGGGCCCTGTGAGCACGCGCATGAAGGTCTCGGCGCCCAGATCGCTTGGATCGTACCCGCTCACTGGGGCGGCGGCTATCGAGGCGTGACGCGGTGAGCGCGCGCGCGCGCCGAAGTGCCAGTCGTCGGGCGGGCGGGCGGCGCTATAGTCCGGCGGCGGCAGGAGCGGCGCGGAGCCGGGCCCCATCCCTCCCGCAGGCATCTGCTGGGTGGACTGCGGTGCGCCGGGGATGAGCGGGGGCTGAGCGCCGGCGCCAGGCTGCTGGGCAGCGTGCTGGCCCTGCGCGGACTCCGGCTGCCCAAGCCCGGGATCCGGGCTGGCCAGTGGCTGCGCGTAGCCCGGCAGCGGAGCGAACGCCGCCCGTTGCTGGTAGGCAGCATGCTGCGCCTGGGGCACGTAGTTGGGCACCTGCACCTGTGCGGGTCCTGAGACATCCCGCAAGCGGAGCGCCTCCTGGTTCGATGGGTCCTGCCGCAGGAGGTCGTCCAGCTCGCGAGCCGCCTCCGCGTGCCGGTTCAGGTTGCGGTAGGCGATGGCCAGCTGCAGGCGCGCCCGGTGCATGTCCGGACGCAGGCTGACCGCCGCGGTGAGCGAGCGCACCGCCAAATCGTTGTGCCCGAGCTGTCCGTACGCCCGGCCCAGCAGCTCGTGCGCCTCCGCGTTCACGGGGAAGCGCGCGGTCGCTTCCACGAGCGTCGCGACCGCCTCCCCCGCGCGGCCGGCGACCAAGTGACGCTGCGCCACCTCGATGTATTGGCTGGGGGTCATGGACGACGCACCGGACATCGAGACCCTCCCGACGGGCGCTGGGATGGCGGCCCGTGCTGCGCGTGACAGCTCGCTGTTGCGCCGATGATACTCGATGCGAGCATCCGCGTCCAGAGCTGCCTCGACGGCGCAGGAGTTCGCGGGCGGTCAGGCTCCAGATGGGCCAGGCGCTGCGCTCATCCTCCTGGGCGCGAAGGTGAGTGCGTTGGCGCGCCGCTCACCACACCGTTCCGAAGTCCGCCTCGAAGGCGCTCACCAGCTTCTCGCCCCATCCGTCGATCGCCTCGAGCCGACCGAAGAAGAAGCGCAGCACGGGCGGCTCCTCGATGAACCGGAGGCCGCCGACAAGGTCCGAGTGCGCATTTAGCCAGGCCAGGCGGTCCACCACGTACTCGATGTGGGCCATCGTGTAGACACGGCGTGGGACGGCGAGCCGCGCCAGCTCGAGATCCGCCGCTGCCTCGTCGCCGTTCTCGTCCCGGTCGGTCGAGATGGTGCCGCGCTCCATGGTCCGCACGCCGGAAGTCAGGTAGATGGCGGCCGCGAGCGCGCCGGCGGGGTACTGGAGCGACGTGAGGTGCGGCACCAGACGGCCGGCGTCAGCGTGGGCGGCCAAGCCCCCCGGCGGGGTGACGGCGGGCACGCCGCGCTCAACCATGCGCTCGACGAAGTACTGGATGAGGTCCGCCGAGCTGCTGGCGACGCCCTGCTCCGTCATCTCGCGGAGGCCCACCGCCATGGCCTCCACCTCCTTCGACGACATGCCGCCGTAGGTGAGGAACCCCTCGTACACCGGCAGCCACGGCTTGATTCGGTCGAAGAGCGCGCGGTCGCTCGTGGCGATGAGGCCGCCGCGCACGGCGGCGCTCTTGCGCCCCGAGAGGTACATGAGGTCTACCAGACCCATCATCTCGCGGACGATATCGGCGATCGAGCGGTCGGCGTGGCCCGGCTCCCGCTGCTGGATGAAGTAGGCGTTCTCCGAGATGAGGCTGGCATCGAGCACGAGCATGAGGCCGTGCCGCGCGGTCACCTCGCGGGTGGCGCGCAGGTTCTCCATCGAGAACGGCTGGCCTCCGATCAGGTTCGTGGTCGCCTCCATGCGCACGAAGGCGACGTTCGGCGCGCCGCACTGGTCGATGGCGGCCTGCAGGCGGTCCACGTCGATGTTGCCCTTGAACGGGTGGGTGCTCTCGGTCTTGAGCGCCTCGTCCGTGAAGACCTCCAGCACCTTGCCGCCTGCCAGCTCGAAGTGGGCCTTCGTGGTGGTGAAGTGGTAGTTCATCGGCACGACCTGGCCGGGCTTGATGAACGCCTTTGCCAGCAGGTGCTCCGCCGCACGGCCCTGGTGGGCGGGGAGGCAGTACTCGTAACCGAGCACGTCGCGCACGGCATCCTTCAGCCGGTAGTAGCTCTCGCCGCCTGCGTAGGCGTCGTCCGAGATCATCATCGCGGCGAGCTGGTTGTCGCTCATCGCGTTGGTGCCGCTGTCGGTCAGCATGTCTATGAAGACGTCGCGGCTGCGCAGGAGGAAGGTGTTGTAGCCGGCCTCCTCCATGGCGCGGAGCCGCTCGCGGGCTGGGGCAAGGGTGGTGCGCTGCACGATCCGCGCCTTGTGCATCTCTATTGGGATAACGTCGCCATTGGACAGCCGGACGTTCACAGAGCCCTCCAAGTTGGTGTGCTTGCTTGATCCGCCGGGTGTTCGGCGGGGGTGCGGCGCGCTGGATACCGGGCGGCGTGAGGCCGCCATCGCCTCAGGCGGACTGCGAGACCCGCCGCACTGCAGCGGGTCTCGTGTAGCGTCACGGCCCCTCACCGCCCTGGCTGCGCGTGATACCGCAGATCACGCCAGCCGCAGCTTGATGGTGACGATCTCGAACGGCTGGATGTCAAACGAGACCACGCCGTCCTCTACGGGCAGCTCCTCCTCGTCGCGCTCGAGGAGGTCGCATCGGTGCGCGGATCGGACGCGGAGCGAGGTGCGCAGCCGCGCATGCCCACGCGAGTTGTAGGCCTCGTAGAGCCGCACGATGATGGCGGCCTCGTCCTCCGCCTTCTTGATCGCCTCGATGAGCGTGCCCTCGCGGTCCGTGTCGAAGAAGATCTGCTCGGGCGGCAGGGAGCCGGGCCGTCCGGGCGTCAGCAGGCGGGCGCGCGGCGGGGCGTTGAGGTGGTAGGCCTGCTCCACCACCTGGCCGGTCCACACATCGCCGGAATGGGGAAGGAGCGCGTAGGTGAAGCGGTGGCGCCCCATGTCGGCCTCTGGGTCCGGCGCCTTGGGGCTCCGGAGGAGCGTGAGCCGAAGCGTGTGGCCGAACGCGTCGTGGCCGTAGCGCCCGTCGTTGAGGAGCGCTACCCCGTAGCCACCCTCGCTCAGGTCGGCCCACTTCTGCGCCGCCACCTCGAAGCGCGCCTGGTCCCAGCTCGTGTTGTAGTGCGTGGGCCGCTCGACGTGCCCCCACTGGATCTCGTACTTCGCCTTCGCCGCGTTGATGGCCACGGGGAAGGCCGCCTTCAGCAGCTTGTACTCCTCGTGCCAGTCCACGTCCGTCACGAACTCCAGACGCCGGCTCTCCGCCGCAATACGGACTGTCTGCACGATGGTCGAGGCGCCGAACCGCCGCGTGAAGCGCACCGCGCCGCGCACCGGGCCGCTCTCGATCACCTCGACGCTCTCCAACTCGGTGAGGACCCGGCCCTTCTCCTGGTAGTAGATGTCGATGTCCCACGCGTCCCAGAAGAGCGGCCGGTCCTCGAAGAGCTGGAGCTGGTTGGCCTTCTCGCCTTGCGCGACCACGTCGCGCTCGTAGTAGCTGTCCCAGATGCGCTCGATGAGGCCGTTCTCGTCGAAGTGGACGCGCAGCAGCCCGTTGTCGAGCACGCGCTCCGTGACGGTGAACGGGTTCTCGCGCTGGACAGGCTCGTCGCTAAGATCGTAGACGGCGTAGCCGTGCCCTTCCTCGCAGGTGAGCTCCCGGAACAGCGCCACGCGGCGTCCGTCGACGTCCGTCACCTGGGCGGGCGCGACATCTGCCTCCATGTAGCGCACGGAGCGCGGCGCGTCGCCCTCAGGCAGCTCCAGCTCGACAGTCTCGCCGTAAGCCCAGTCGTCGTAGTTGCGCACGACGAGCACAGGCCGCTCGAGGCCCTCCGTGCATATGTCGCTCGCCAGCGCTTCCGTCACCCCGTCGATCACCCCGTTCGCCGCCGCCATGACCTCGGCGTAGTCGCGGTCCGAGTCCTCGTAGACCTCCCGAACCGACGAGCCGGGGATGATGTCGTGGAACTGAGTGGTGAGGATGGTCTTCCAGGCCTGGTCCAGCGTGTCGGCGGGGTAGGCCGCGAGCCCGGCGGGGCTGACGCACGCCAGGTACTCCGCGTCGCGGAGCAGGAACTCACACAGCCGGTTGTTGCGCTTGCTCCGGCCCTGCGTGGTGTAGGTGCCGCGGTGGAGCTCCAGGTATAGCTCGCCCACCCACAGGGGAGCGTCGTCCGCCTCGGCGAGCGCCTGCGCGAAGAACTCCGACACAAGCTGGGGACGTACGCGGGGCATCCCGTCGATGTCCTCCAACCGGCGCAGACTCTCGAGCATCTCAATCGTCGGACCGCCGCCTCCGTCGCCGAAGCCGTAGACGTAGAGCGAGCGCCGCGCGCGGTCATGGTCGCGGAAGTTGCGCGCGCTGAAGGCCAGCTCGCGCGGTGAGCAGTTGCCGTTGTAGGTGTCTGCCGGTGGGAAGTGGGTGAAGACGCGCGTCCCGTCGATCCCCTGCCACCAGAACGTATGGTGCGGGAAGCGGTTCGTCTGGTTCCAACTGATCTTCTGGGTGAGGAAGTAGGGCACACCCGCCTTCTGGAGTATCTGCGGGAGCGCGGCCGAGTAGCCGAACACGTCCGGCAGCCAGAGCGTGTCGGTCTCGACGCCGAACTCCTGCATCCAGTAGCGCTTGCCATGCAGGACCTGACGCACGAGCGCCTCGCCGCCGCTGATGTTGCAGTCGGCCTCCACCCACATGGCGCCGTTGATCTCCCACTGCCCCGACCGCACCTTCTCGCGGATGCGCTCGTAGAGCTTCGGCGCCATCTCCTTGATCCAGGCGTAATGCTGCGCCTGCGAGCAGACGAAGCGGTACTCCGGGTAGTCGTCCATCAGCCCGATGGTCGTTGCGAAGGTGTGGATGCACTTCTGATGGGTGCGCTCCACCGGCCAGAGCCACGCGGTGTCGATGTGCGCGTGGCCGATGGCGCCGATCTCGTGCGCCGAGGCGGCGGCCGGCTTGTGGTAGGCCTCGGCCACGATCCGCCGACAGAGCGCGATCGTGGACCGGTCCGCCGCGTCCCATGCGTTCACCACCGCGTTCAGGGCGCGGAGGAGTTGGCTGCGGCGGGGGCTATCCGCCGGCTGCTCGCGCATGACGAGGCCGGCGACGCGCAGGTCGTGGAAGAGGGCCCAGAGCTCCTCGTCGTAGACTGCGAGTAGGGCATGGCCGAAGCGGAAGGGCTTCGCCGGCGGATCGACAGGCTTCGCGTCGCAGCTCACGTTCGGGTTCATGCCGTTGGCCCGCACGAAGAGCGTCACCGCCTCACCGCCCTCCGCCGCGCGGCTGACCCGGAACTCCCCGTGGTTGCCGTCCACGCCCTGCAGCGGGTCGTCGCCGCTCCAGACGATCGCCTCGGCGCCGCAGTCCAGGCGCGCCACCACGCAGCGGCCGCGCCAGCCCTCCGGGATGGCTCCGGTGAAGCGGAACCACGCATCGGACCATACCGGGCCCCACGCGTGGCCGGGCTCGACCGGAGCGAAAGCCTGCGCGGGCGCGTCGGCGGGCGCGAGCTGGCCGGACGGCTGGTGGATCGCCGCGGCGAGGGGGACCTGCTCCTGCCAGAGGGCAGGCCAGATCTGGTTGCGGACGAACCGCTCGATGCGGGCTTCGGTGATGGCGGCGTGCTTGAGCATTACGCGCTCCTGTGGTTTCTGGGTGCACCAGAATGGCACGCGCAGGTTCCGGGCGGCGCGCGCGTTCCTGCGCCGGCGGTGCCCCCTCCGGCTCTGGCGAAAGGTAGGCCGGGCTCTGGTGGCCGCCTGGACAGAACAGCACATCCTCGGCGCCGGTACCAGGGCGGTCGCGGCTGGACCTTCCGCGATGGCCACGCCCGGTGGCTGTAGGACCCTTCGTTCCTTCGCGGACGGCTGCGCCCCCCACGCGGGAGGCCAAGAGCGCCCGGAAGCGCCAGCAGCGCGGCATTTACACATACCCCAAGACGGCGGGTCCCGACTACGTCCGGTGGCCCGCTGCCCGGCCGCCTGGCATGCCATCTTGCCGCTGCGAGCTGGCGGGCGCCCCGATGGCGCGATGCCCGCTGCTGCGCTCGCCAGGCGCGCTCACATGCGGCGCGCCGTCCACGACGCCGCAAGCGGTGGTACACTGGCAATGAGCGCATGGGGCCGCCCGCCTGGGCTCGCGCTCATCGGTCGCCATGCAAGACACCGTCGCCCTTCTGCGAAGCGCAGGGCTCACGCCGACACCTCAGCGGATCGCGATCGCGCGCTACATCTTCGACCTCGGCGATCACCCCACCGCCGATGAAGTGCTCGCCGCCGTGCGCCGCGAGCACTCCACCATCTCGCGCGCCACGGTCTACAACACGCTCCACGCGCTCGCCGACAAGGGCCTGGTGAGGTCTCGCATGCTGAGGGAGGGCGCGGCTGTCATCGACGCGCGCCCCGAAGCTCACCACCACCTGATCGACGAGGCGAGCGGCAAGATCTTCGACATCCCCTGGGACGCCCTGAAGGTTGCCGGCGTCTCCGAACTGAACGACTTCGATATCTGGGAGTATCAGGTCGTGCTGCGCGGGCGCAAACGCCAGGGCTGAGTCGACCAGGCTCGACGGCGCTTGACGACACTTGGCTGCACGTCATTGTGGTAGACTGTGTCTAATGTAGGACCTTGTGTCGAGGTCAGTTGGTTGGAAAGGAGAGAGGTGCATGGCCGAGAAGCAGAAGCTCACCACCTCCGCCGGCATCCCCGTCGGCGACAACCAGAACTCCGTGACTGCTGGGCCGCGCGGTCCGCTGCTCGTCCAGGACTGGCAGCTCTTCGAGAAGCACGCCCACTTCAACAGGGAGCGCATCCCGGAGCGGGTCGTGCACGCAAAGGGATCCGGCGCCTACGGCGTCTTCACAGTCACGCATGACATCACGCGCTGGTCGAAGGCCGCCATCTTCGCCGCCGTGGGCAAGCAGACCGAGTGCTTCCTCCGCTTCTCCACCGTGGCTGGCGAGCGGGGCGCCGCCGACGCCGAGCGCGACGTGCGCGGCTTCGCCCTGAAGTTCTACACGGATGAGGGCAACTGGGACCTGGTCGGCAACAACACGCCAGTGTTCTTCGTCCGCGACCCGTACAAGTTTCCCGACTTCATCCACACCCAAAAGCGCGATCCGAAGACGAACCTCCGCAACCCCATCGCCATGTGGGACTTCTGGTCGCTCTCGCCCGAGAGCATGCACCAGGTCACCATCCTCTTCTCCGACCGCGGGCTGCCCCGCTCCTACCGCCACGTCAACGGCTACGGCAGCCACACCTACAGCCTGATCAACGCGGCCGGCGAGCGGGTCTGGGTGAAGTTCCACTTCAAGACGTTGCAGGGCATCCAGTGCATCACCGACGAGGAGGCTGCCCGCCTCATCGGGGAGGACCGCGAGAGCCACCAGCGCGACCTCTTCGAGGCGATCGCGCGCGGCGACTATCCGAAGTGGAGCGTCAAGGTGCAGATCATGCCGGAGGCGGACGCGCCGAAGACGCCCTACAACCCGTTCGACCTCACGAAGGTGTGGCCCCACGGCGATTACCCGCTCCATGAGCTCGGCGTGCTCGAGCTGAACCGCAACCCGGAGAACTACTTCGCCGAGGTGGAGCAGGCGGCGTTCTCGCCCGCCAACATGCCGCCCGGCATCGGCCCGAGCCCGGACAAGATGCTGCAGTTCCGCCTCTTCTCCTACGCCGACGCCCATCGCTACCGGCTGGGCGTGAACTACGGGAGCCTGCCCGTGAACGCGCCGCGCTGCCCGGTGGCCACCTACCACCGCGACGGCGCGATGCGCTTCGACGGCAATGCCGGAGGCGCAGTGAACTACGAGCCCAACTCCTTCGGCGGTCCGGCCGAGGACCCGTCGGCCAAGGAGCCGCCGCTCCCGCTCGACGGCGACGCGGACCGCTACGACCATCGCGACGGCAACGACGACTACACCCAGGCTGGCAACCTCTACCGCCTGATGCCGGCCGGCGAGCGCGACCGTCTGCACAAGGCCATCGCGGGCGCCATGGCCGGCGTGCCGGGCGAGATCGTGGAGCGCCAGCTCGCGCACTTCGACAGGGCGGACCCTGCCTACGGCGCCGGCGTTCGCGCCGCGCTCAAGCGGTAGCCCCACGCACACGGGGGGGGGCGCAGATGCAGGCGATCTCCCGCTCTCCGTCGTATAAGGGTTGCGCCGGCCGCCGCGAGGGCCGGCGCGACCCTTTCACCGTGGAGAGAGGCGTCATGAGCGAGGCCTGGTTCAGCAACAACGTAAACGACCTCTCGGTGAAGGACGGCGCCGGCGCCGGCTTTCGCTTCGAGTTCCCATGCGGGCGCTGCCGCGACCCATTCCGCACGGAGTTCGAGCCGTATCGCGGCGCGCAGGCGGCGGACCTTCTGGGCCGCGCATCGGGCATGCTTGGTGGTGTGTTCGGCGCGCGCGGCGGCGGCGTCGGGAAGACGGCGGGCAGCGCAGTCGAGAAGCTGGCGCAGGTGGCATGGAAGAAGGCGCACGAGGCGGCGCTTGCTCGCGCCGTCGAGAGCGCGCGCCGGAGCCTCCATCGCTGTACCCGCTGCTCCAACTACTTCTGCGTACGCTGCATCAACGCCGCGCAAGAGCTGTGCCGGAGCTGCGCACCGGACGCCGGAGCCGAGACCGAGGTCGCCCAGAGCGGCCAGAAGGTGGAAGTGAAGCGCGACCAGCAGGTCGTCTGCCCTGGGTGCGGGGCGGAGAGCCGCGGCGTCAAGTTCTGCTCGGAGTGTGGACACAAGCTCCCCGTCAGGGGCGAGTGTCCCTCCTGTCGCAGCGAGATAGAGTTGAGCGTTCGCTTCTGTCCGGAGTGCGGCGCGAAGCTCGGGCAGTAGCGCGCCGCGGGCGCGAGACAAACGAAGCGGCGGGAGCGGCATACCGCTCCCGCC
>DATIKM010000057.1:0-2730 GCA_035477595.1 Chthonomonadales bacterium | reverse complement strand
GTCGTTAGATGTCAGTCGTGCGCGCTCGCGCTTTAGCAACGGTATGATTCTTATGGCGACTCCCAGCAGCAGCACCGAGATCATCGCGGCAGTCGCGGCGCTTTCACTGCTTGCGCCGCTCGTTCGCGCACTCCACAAGTGGCATATAGATCTTCGGAAGACATCAAAGCCAGCCGAGACGGCCACGGCTCGCCAGAGCCAGATTTCCACCGACACCCAGGGATCACGATGGTCACGCATGTCTGGTTTTCAGAGATGGCACGCCATCTCCAATTTGGGGTTCTACATTCTCTGTTCGGGGCTTTTGCTTTGGATGGGTATTTTTGAGGCTGCGCGCTCGGCTTGCATCGCTAGGCGCGCTCACACCTCCACCTCCATCCCCGCTGGCGTGATCTCATACCGCGCCGGGCGTCCGCGGACGCCGACGGACAGCCGCCGCACCCAGCCGTTGTTGAGCAGCGCGCGGGTGACGTGATGGAACCGGTTGTCCTCCATGCCCGGGAACGAGCCGATGGAGAACTCTCCGCCAAGCTGGGCGAGCTTGAGGATGCGTCCGGGCGTGCCGCCGACGTGCCTGGCCCGCGCGTCCGCGCCGCCGATCTCCAGCTTGCGCGGGATGTTTTTGGTGTCGGCGGGGGGGGCCGCCGGCGCGGCGCAGAACCGGGCCGCGAGCCGGCGCACGACCTCCGGTGTCAACCCGATTGGGGCCAGGGTGGATCGGGCCGCCTGGTCGTTGTCGCGTTTGGTTTTCATGCCGCCTCCCTTACCGAGTCCTCCGCCGTCTCGGGCTTGGGCCGGAGAAAAAACTGCTCGTCCTGGGCGAACTGGACGCCCGCCGCGGTGAGCTGCTCGGGCGTCAGCTTCTCGCGGTCGGCGAGCAGCGCGTTTTTGTCCGGCGTGGGCGCGGGCACCTTGAGATACGCCTTGCCCCACGGCAGGCGGATCAGCCGGTCCACCACGTCGGCCCACTTGATCTTGCGGCTGCTCGTCTCGACGCGCGGCGGGGTCAGCTCGAACCCGAACACCGCGAGCGAGGTCTCGCGGCTCTTTTTCTCCGCGAAGAGCGCGGCCCGGTTCCCGGCGCAATAATCCAGCACCTGCGTCTCCACGTCGGCGATGGACTCCTGCAACTCGGTGATCCGCGCCGTGTGCCGCTTCTCGACGGCGGCCACCTCCGCGTCCTTGTCGGCGACGGCCTGCGTGAGTTTGATCTTGAGGCGGACGCACTCGGCGACCCGTGTGTCGAGCGCCTCCGGCGATGTGATGTTGTGCTTCATGGCTTTGTTCCTTTCGTGTGGTTCGTGTGTTTCGTGGTTAAAAATCCGCCGGCCAGGTGAGGGCCAGGCCGAGCGCCAGGCCCCAGCCTGTGAGCGCCGCGATGAACCACACCAGGCACCAGTCGCGCAGGCGCTCGGCGCGCTCGCGGTCATCGGGCGGGAGCGGGTCTGTGGGCAGCAGGTGCAGCATGTCCCGGTCAGGCTTGATCTTCATTTTTTACTCTCCTCGTTTGGGTGGGGGGTTGCCGGCCAGCAGATTGTCCAGCGCGCGGGCGGCGCACAGCGCCTGGGTGAGCGAGTCCACCAGCCGCTGCGTGTCCGCGCGCGGCAGGTCGGCGCGCATCCGTCCGCTCATGTTGCATCCGCGCTGGAGGATGTCCGCCGCGTGGTGCGTCGCCTCGCAGGCGGCGTGGAAATGGTCGCCCGCCACGAGGCGGCGCGGCAGGGGCAGCTCGGCGGGAGTCATGGCCTGGCCTCCTTGAGCGGGACGGTTTTGAGGCCGCCGCGGCGCGTGACCATCTCGTTGCACGCGGCGCAGTAGCAGCGCTTCGGCGGCTTCTCACCGCGATGCGTCGCGGGCCGTCCGCAGTCTCGCAGCTTGCCGGCGCGGTAGGTCTGATATTCGCAGGTCATGGGAGGAGATCGGGTTGCAGGTGACAGTTTGCTGATTGCAGGGCGGGGGCGTCCGCGAGGCTGTTGCGTTGCAGCCAGGTGAGCGCGGCGGAGCGGGAGCGCAGCCGATACACCGCCACCCAGCGCCCCTTGGCATCCGGGTGCGCGTTCATGGTGCGTCCGCCGAAGATGCCGCGCGCCGGGTCGCTGAACGCCAGCGGCGCGCGCTCGATGATCTCCAGCGCGGCCAGGGCGTTCCATGCGTTGCTCACCACGCCCTGCCGGTGCGTTTTCTCGACGAGATCGGCGGGGATGTCATTGGCGGACAACTCCGGCTGCCGCAGCGCCACGCGCACGATGTGCGCCATCACGCGCACGAGCAGCTCGTGCTTGTAGGCGTGAACCGCGCGCTCGGCGTCGGAAATGTCAGGCGGCAGTGTGAGCATGATCGTTTCAGATTTTGGGTTTGCGCGCGCCCCCTCAATCCTCCCCCTCCTCCTGGTTCAACGCGGTGCGGACGTGCCGCATTGTGAGCGGCTTTCCGTCCGCGATGCGCGTGGCTTTTTGCAGCGCATTGAACAGGATGCGCACGCGCCCGCGCGCCCGCGCGATCTTCTCTAGCTCGGCCAGGTGCCTCTCGGCGTCGCGCAGGTGGAACGCCTCCGCAATCGCCTCCACGTCCTCGCGCGGCGGGAACTCGGGCAGGACCAAAAACTCGCTGCGCCCGCCGACGCGCCCCTCGAACTGCTCGAAGTATCCCTTGTCCAGCCCGCGCGAGAGCGTCAGCTCGAACTCAGGCACGCAAATGAGGATCACGGTGCAGTTCGTGTCGTCCTGCAAC
>DATIKM010000056.1:0-47804 GCA_035477595.1 Chthonomonadales bacterium | reverse complement strand
GCACCGACGCCGCGCAGCCGCCCGCCCGCAGGCCAGATCGTCGCTGGCAGCGTCTGCACGTAGTCGACCGTGCGCCGCACGTGCCCGGACACCATCCCGTGCGCATACCAGCGATAGAACGCGGTGTACACGTTTCCGCGCAGGGCCGCCAGAGCGCAACGGGCGTACCGGTACACGCGAGCCATCGCGCGAAACGTCTCCACCTGCAGGTCACGGGGAGACATGCCGCGTGGCCAGAACACGGTATGGTGCGCGTCGTACCGGCTCCAGTCATCGTCGAAGATGCGCCCCTGACTGCGGAGGCTCTCGAAGGATCGGGTGCCCGGCAGCGGCGTGAGGATCATGAACTGCACGGTGCTCACGTCGTGGCGTATGGCGAAGTCGGCCGTGCCGCGGATCGTGTCCACCGTATCGCCGTCCGCGCCCATCACGAACATGCCGTGCGCGCGTATGCCGTACTCACGCAGCACGCGAACCGCCTCCACGATCTGCTCGACGCTCTGCTTCTTGTTGTACTCCTCGAGGGTCGCCGGGTTGATCGACTCGAGCCCCATGTAGACCATGTGGCAGCCGGTGCGCTGCATGAGGGCCAGCAGCTCGCGGTCCCTTATCACCTCCGTCGCGCGCACCTGCGCTGTCCATGTCCGTGGAACGACGTCGGCGCGGAGCATGTTCTCCAGGAGGCGCTTGGCCCGCTCGGTCCTGACCGTGAAGTTGTCGTCGTAGAAGAACACGTTGCGAAAGCCCATATCGCGCATGTGGCGCAGCTCGGCCACCACGCCCCGCGGATCGTCGACCTCGATGGACCGGTAGCGCACGTTGCGGCCGAACATCTCGATGACAGCGCAGAACACGCAATCGAAGGGGCATCCGCGCGAAGTGACGATGGGCGCAATGCGCATCCGCTCCCGACCCACGATCGAGCCGAGGTCCGGCCAGGGCAGCGCGTCCAGGTCATGGGTGACGAGCGACGAATCGATTGGCCCGGCAGGAGCGTGGCGCAGGCGCAGGCCGACCACGGGCATGGGACGCTCGCCTGCCTGTAACGCCTGGAGGAGCGGTGGGAGGCCGGTCTCTGCCTCGCCGACAAGCACATGGTCGCAGACCGGCGCGTCGAGCCCGTGGCGCGCCCGGAACTCCGGGTCGAACGGCTCGTGCGGCATGAAGGTGGCATGGATGCCGCCAATCACCACGATGGCCGCAGGGTTTGCGCGCTTCACGTCGCTCGCGATGCGATAGGCTCGCAGGGCCGTCGACGTGGTGGTCGAGATACCGACTAGGTCGGCGCTTGCGATGTCCGCGAAGTCGATGGGGGCGATGTCCTCGCAGTAGATGCGGACGTCCTGAATGCCCTCTCTGCGGAGCAGGGCCGACACCATCGGCAGGCCGAGCCTGGGCAGAGCGATCCGGCTGTACACGTGGAGGCCAGGAGCACCTGGCTCAACCAGACGAACCTTGCGAATGCGCATCGTCAGACCCCCGATCCCGGTTGGGCCCCACGCACCTTCGTGCCTGGTGCGCCGCCCCGGCCGCCTCGGTGGTCGGGGAGGCGAACTCCCTATTACGTCCTACGTGCGTCGGGGCCTGACGTGCCTCCGTGGCGGCAACCTGGGTCGGTGGGCCGCTGAAGCGATAGCAGGCGCCCTCCGCCAGCCTCATCAACAGGAGCGCCAGCTCACGCAGGTGGTAGTCGCCCCACATGGACGACTCGCCACAGGGGACCGACGCCCAAGCCGGCACGTGGTCCCACCCGTTGGGTCGGTGGTACACGGAGTGCAGCAGGAGGCCCTGATGGCCCGGTCGCGTCGACAGGTAGGGCTCGGACAGCAGCGTTCGCGCTACCGTTAGGCCCGCCGCCCGGAACTGCCGGCCCTCCCCGCTGCCCTCGCCCAGATAGCGTCCCATGCGAATGAGGCCCTGAGCGGCGATGGCCGCTGCTGAGGAGTCGACCGGTTCGCACGGGTTGAGCGGGTCCGCAGGCCGGTCGAGATAGCGATCGATGCGCGCCAGCCCCGGCGCACCCGTGTCCCAGTACGGGACACCGTCGGTGGGGGTGTTCCGCACGTAGAAGCCGCACGTCGCGATTGCCGCTCGCACCATCGGGGCAACGACGCGCTCCCGTCCGCCATGGGGATCGAGGTCCGCGTCCGGCAACGAGGCGAGGTACTCCAGCTCCTCGGCGAAACCTAGCAGAACCCACGCCAAGCCGCGGGTCCACGTGCTGAATGGCGAGTACCCCTGCTGCGTGCCGGGGCACCGATAGCGCCCGTCGGTGACGTTAAATATGCTTTCATGTGCGACACGACCGGGCTCAGAGTCGTAGATATCCCTACCGGCGCCATAGAACACGGCGTAGCGAGCCGTAGCGTGGGCGTGCTCAACCAGGCGGCCGAGCAACGAGACAGGCTCGTCGTGCTCGTCGAGCATGACATGTCCCAGCGAATGCGCCAGCGCGAGCGACCGCAGCGTGCGCATCGTGTCAGCGAACAGCGAGTGCTGCCCGTTGAAGGAGTGGATGAATCCGCCGTCCGCGATGCGGGTCCAGCGGCGAGCCTGAACTGCGCCGCTGCAGCGCAGGGCCATCTCCAGGAAGGCGGCCTCGGCATCGCACGATGGCACGCGGCCCTCACGGTAGAGGCGCCAGAGCGCGCCGTACGTGCTTACATTGTTGAAACCGTGGTCGTGGACGCCGAAGTGTGTGACGTGCGGCGCCATCCGCTCCCGCACGGCCGCGCGGCCGATCTCGAGGAAGCGCGGATCGCCGGTGGCATCGAACTGAAGAAGAGCCGAGCCGAACTGGAAGCCCTGGGTCCACTCCGTCCATCCGCGCGCCGTGTAGAGCCCCTCCACGGTGTAGACTGGAGAACCCGAGCCCGGCCCCCAGTCGCGCTCGACGGCCACGATGCGGGGGGCAGACATGTCCCACATCCGCCGGATTGACGGCAGAAGGTCCTGCTCGGTGAGTGTGGCATCGATCAGGATCATGCGTCGAGCCCCCGTGGGAGAGGGTCGCAGCGAGGTGGCCAGAACAGATCATACCAGCCTGACTCATAGGGCGCAAGGAGCTGGGGCGCAGGACTCCGGCACACGCGCTCAGAACTGGCAAGGGGGCAAGGACGTTCCCCCGGAGGAGCCGACCGATGAATGCATGTCGCGGGTCCCGACTCGCGTTGGCGTTGCTCACGGCCTGGGCGCTGCGCCCTGTGCCCGCGAGCGGCCAGTCCGCTGAGCCGAGCGACACGGAGCTGAGCCTCTCCGATGTCACCAGAACCTACTCGGTGCTGCGCGGCCTGCACGTGCGCGCAACCATCACGGCGACCGGTCTGCCGACACGGAGAGTGGAGGTCCGCTGGCGTCGGTCCGACCGCATCTTCGTCTCGGTGAGCCATCAGGCGCCGAACGGAACCTGGGTGCGCACGGTGACGACTTCCGACGGCACGCACCTCTGGCGCTACCGGAGCGACCTGCGGGAGGCGGTCCGCGAGCCCGCCCCCGAGACCACCTTCATGCTGCCCGATGCGCCGTACGACCTGCCGGAGTTGCGGGTGATGCTGCAGGGCGACATGGTGGAGGAGATGCAGCCTTTCCTGGGCGCCAGGCTCGCCCGAGCGGCGCCGGCCGTCCTGCTCGGCGTCTCGGTCGAGACGATTCATGCCGCACACCCGTCCGGCGCGACGGCACGGATCGCGTTCGGGCTGTTTGACCGGCTCGTGCGGTCCTACAGAGAGCGCACCCCCGCGCCACCTGGCACCACCGGAACGGCCCGTGACCTGACCATCACCTACTCCATGGTCAACGGCGCTCCCACGTTCACCGACGCAGACTTCACCTTCACGCCTCCGAGCGGCACGCGTATCATCGCCAGGGGCGACGCTCGGCCTTCGGCGCAAAGGGCGCGGCGGGAGGCCTCCACGGGGCGCCCGGGCGAACGGCACACTGCCACGGCACCGTGACCCCGCGCGAACGCGTTCTGTGCGCTCTTTCGCACCAGGAGCCGGACCGCACCCCGCGTGACTTCTGGGCTGAGCCCGCCTCGCTCGCGCGCCTGAGCGCGCATCTGCGTCTGCGCGACGAGGAAGCGATACTGGAGCGCTTCCGCATCGACCTGCGTCGCCTCAGCGCCCGCGAGCCACCGGATCGCGACACCGGAGGGGGCGTGTACGAGAACCGCTGGGGCGAGCGGTACGTCCTCCGGTCCACGCCATGGGGACCGGTGCGGGACGACCTGCCGGGCGCCCTTTCTGCAGCTACCGCGGATGCCGATCGGTTCCCGTGGCCGAGCGTCGACGACGTCGACCACCGCCCTCTTCGGGACCAGGCCCACCGGTGGCCCGCACACGCCCTGCTCTACGGGTTCGCAGACGTGTGGCAGCGGCCGGCGCTCGTGCGCGGATGGGAGCCGTTCTTCGCGGACATGGTGGAGCGCCCCGAACTCGTCCATTCGCTCTGTGCACGCTTTGTGGCCTATTACCGCGAGGACTACGCACAGGCTCAGGAGGCGGCCGGGGGCCGCATCGATCTCTTCCTGCTCATCTCCGACCTTGGCTCACAGCGCGGCCCCCTCATCTCGATGACGATGTTCCGCGAGTTCGTCGCGCCGCACCTGCGCGCCATGGTAGACCGCATCCATGAACTCGGTGCGCGCGTCCTATTCCATAGCTGCGGCGACATCGCGGTGTTCATCGACGACCTAGTCGCGATCGGCATCGACGCTCTCGACCCGATCCAGCCTGTCGGCGAAGGCATGGCGCCGGAGGCGCTGAGGCGGCGCACGGCGGGGCGCCTCTGCCTGCACGGGGGCATTGACATGCAGCGTGTGTTGACGCAGGGGTCGCCCGACGAGGTGCGGCGAGAGGTCCGCCGCTATCTGGACACGTTTCGGGGTGGAGGCTATATCCTCTCGCCAGCGCACCTGTTCCAGCCGGACGTGCCGCCCGCCAACATCGTCGCGATGTACGATGAAGCGGACCGTCAGGAGGGCGGCGGCTTCTGAACCCCCTTGGAGCGAGACCGCTTTAGGAGGAGCATCTTCTGGTACTGGTAGTAGCCGAACACGCCGAGCGACGCGAGCATGATCACCGCGATCATTCCCACCGTGCGGTTCACGTCTTCCGGTGCGATCGTGGCGCCCCGCCGGCCGTTCGCCAGCGCGGCGCTGGCCAGCGCCACCATGCACGCTACGCATCCAGCGACCAGAAGGCGGCGCGCGAACACGCGCCAACCGCGCGTCACAGAGGGTACTGACATCCGCCGGACCTCCCAAACGGACATGCTGCGGCGCAGGCCGCCGCGCACCGTGAGGCAGCGCATCGACGTCGTGCGACCATTGTACTACGATCACGCACGCGGCTGCATCGCATCGACGTGCGCGCTATGCAAGCCGGCCCGGCGGCAGGCTGATGGGAGGCGCCCGCGCTCCGCGCGCCACGCGACCATGCAGCCGGCCGGCAATGCCGCCGGCTCGAGGCGGACGCGGTGCGCCAGCATTGTGTGGCGCCGCTGCGCCGTAGCAGGAGACGCGTCCCTGCACCTAGAAACGCTGGAGCAGCCCATCGGAGAGGAGTCCGACTGCCCGTGAGCTCGAGACTAGTCGCCACGCCTGACCGTACGCGCCAGGCCGAGGGGCTTCGCGCCCCGAACGGGGCCGGGGGCCGGAGCTGATGCGGCTGGCTCGACTTGCCCTGCTGCACCTGCTCGCGGCCATCGCGCCGGCGAGCGCCCTTGCCGCGGACACCCCGGCGGTCACCTTAGATCAGGTGCGCGTGTCGCTCTACGCGTACGACCGGGCGCTTCCGCTTCAGCCAGTGCTGCGGACGTTGGAGGACCAGTCGCCAGCGCATGCGGCGCTGCGGACCCGCTACCGGATCGAGTACGACAGCGCACGCGATCAGCGCGTCACGGGGATATACACGGTCCCGAGGCGGTTCCGCGGCCCGCATCCTGCCGTCATTCTGCTGCACGGATCGGGAGGTCACAAGGACTCGGACTACGTACGGTTCGCCTCGGACATGATGTCGACTCTTGGCTACGCTACCCTCTCCATCGACGGGCAGTACCGCGGCGACCGCAGGCGGCCCGGGCGCAGCGGCGATATCCATCTGGTGCAGTCGCCGACGAACCGCGACGCCTGGATCCAGACTGTCGTCGATCTGCGGCGTGCCGTGGACTTCCTGGAGTCGCGCGACGGCGAGGTGGAGCCATCCCGCATCGCGTTCGTCGGGTTCAGTCAGGGCGGGATGCTCGGGGGAGTGTTTGTCGGGGTCGAGCCACGAGTACGCGCCGCCATACTGGCCGTCGCTGGCGCGGGATTCGTCGAGTGGAGCCAGTTGGCAGGACTCCACGTCGGTGATCCCCCGGCGGATCTGGTGGTCAACGCCTCGGTGACGGATCCGCTCCACTTCGTTGGGCGCTTCGCGCCGCGGCCCCTGTTAGTGCTGAGCGCGCGCCGCGACGAGCTAATCCCGGTCCGCGCTGCGGAGGCGCTGTTTGCGGCGGCCGGCGAGCCTAAGCGCCAGGTCTGGTTCGAATCTGGCCATGTCCTGCCGCCTACCGCGCTGCTGCGGGATGCGCGGGCGTTTCTGCTGGAGCACCTCGGCACGCGGACGCCGAGCGCGCCGGTCGCTGGAGCCCGCACTCCGGCCGGCAGGCGTCGGTGAGGGCCGATTCCCGGATAGCCAGGTTGTTTTCACGCGCGTCGCTCTGACACGAGCCCCCCGCGAGGAGGTCGTTGAATGCGTCGTCTGTTGGCTGGCCTGACGCTCTGCTCACTGGCGGTGACGCTGGCCGCGTGCCGCAACTCCGCCTCCATAGCCTCGAACGGCGCCGCAGCGCCCCCCACCGACGCCCCGGTCGAGACCGCGGCGCCTGCGCCCGCACCCGCACCCGAGACCCCCCAGGCCGCGCAGGCGGCCCGCGGCGCCGCGGACTGGCCGCAGTTCCGGGGCCCTAACGCGAACGGCATCTCACCATTCAGGGGCATCAACAAGGACTGGCAGGCGAGGCCTCCGAGGGTGCTCTGGAGGGTCGCCATGTCGGACGAAGGCTACTCCGGACCGGCGGTTGCCGGCGGCCGCGTCTTCATCGTCGACCACCGGGGCGGCGAGGACATCGTCCGCGCCATCGACCTCAGGACCGGACAGGACATCTGGCAGCACCGCTACCGGGACGCCACCCAACACAACTACGGCTTTGCACGCGCAACGCCAGCAGTCGACGGCGACCGTGTCTACACTATGAGCCGGATGGGCAAGCTCCATTGCCTCAACGCCGCGACTGGCGCGGTGATCTGGGCTAAGGACGTCATCGCGGAGTTCGGGGGCAGGTTGCCGAGCTGGGACATGGCGGTCTCACCCGTCATCGACGGCCGCAAGGTGATTGTGTGCCCCGGCGGCCCGAACGCATCGGTCGTCGCTCTGGACAAGATGACCGGGGAGACGCTCTGGAGGGGCGGCGGCACGGCGGGCATCGGCTATGCCACGCCGGTGATCGCGACGATCGGCGGGCGCCGGCAATACGTCGTGTTCGCGGCCAGAAGCATCATGGGCGTGGACGCCGAGGACGGCGCGGTGATCTGGAGTCATCCCTGGGAGACCAGCTGGGATGTCAACGCCGCGACGCCGGTGGTGATCGGGGACTCCGTGTTCGTTACGAGCGGCTACGGGGTCGGCTGCGCTCTGATCGATGTGCGTGACGGACGCGCCTCCCTCCGGTGGCGCAACCGGGAAATCCAGGCGCACTTCAGCTCGCCAATCTACCACAACGGACACATCTACGGGACCGGCGACCCCGGCTTTCTTGTCTGCCTGAACCCCAACAATGGTCAGGTTCTCTGGAGGCAAGGCGGCTTTGAGAAGGGTGGGATCCTGGGCGTGGACGGAGTGATCCTGGCACTGAACGGCTCCAACGGTGACCTGATCATGTCTGCGCTCTCGCCCGCAGGCTACCGTGAGATGGGTCGCATCACCCCGCTGGGCGGCCAGAGCTGGACGGCGCCAGTACTTGCCGACGGTGTGCTGCTGGTGCGCAACCGGCAGGCGCTGGCCGCCATCGACCTGCGCTGAGCGTCAGGCGGCCGCCATCGCGCGTGGCGGCCGCCTGACCGTACGTTCGGCGCGGCCACGGGCTGCTCACAGACGCCGACGCGGCCCTCACGACCGGGGAGGCGTCCATGGACGTGTGCCTGAGCTACGGTGAGAGAGGGCTCATCGCAGACATTCCGGATGCGCGCCTCGCGGCGGTGCTCTCCCCGCCCGACGCCCCGCAACTGCCAGACCTTGGGGCCGCGGTTCGCTCGTCCCTGCAGCGGCCTATCGGCTCGCGGCCGCTGGCCCATCTCGCCGCCGCGAGTCGCCACGCCTGCATCGTCGTCTGCGACGCCACGCGTCCCGTGCCGACGAGCGCAGTCCTGCCGCACGTGCTCGCGGCCCTTGATGCCGGTGGCATACCCCTCTCGCGTGTCACCGTGCTCATCGCTACCGGGACCCACCGGCCCGCCGACCGGACCGAGATCCTGCGCATCGTTGGTGAGGACCTCGCCCCGCATCTCCACGTGGTGAACCATGCTTGCGACGACCCGGCCACGCACGCCGCCGTGGGGCATACGGAGCGCGGCACGCGCGTTCTGCTCGATACGCGCTACCGGGACGCTGACCTCAGGATCACCGTCGGGCTCATCGAGCCGCACTTCATGGCAGGTTACTCCGGGGGCCGCAAGCTGGTGATGCCCGGCGTGGCGGCGCTTGAGACCGTCCTTGCCTGGCACAGCCCCGCGTTCCTCGAGCACCCCCGAGCCGCCAGCGGCTTCGTCGACGGGAACCCCGTGCATGAGGAGGCCACGGCGGCCGTGCACCTCTGTCCGCCCCACTTCACGATCGACGTGACGCTCAGTGCCCGGAACATGGTGACCGGCGTGTTCGCCGGCGGATTCGACGAGGCGTGGCGGGCAGGTGTGGACTTCGCGGACCGGCACTGCCGCGCCCGAGTAGCCCAGCCGGCCGACGTCGTCGTCACGACCTGCGCCGGCTACCCGCTCGACGCCACCTTCTACCAGGCGGTGAAGGGCATGGTGGGCGCGCTGCCCGTGGTGGCGCCAGGCGGCGACCTGATAATCGCCGCGGAATGTCGCGAGGGCATCGGAAGCGACGCGTTCCGCGATCTGCTCCTCGCGTGGGACGACCTCGGACGTTTCGTCGAGGCGATTCAGGCGCCGGGCTGGACGCCGGTGCGCGACCAGTGGGAAGTCGAAGAGCTGGCAAAGGCGGTGTGTCACTGTCGCGTCACGTGCTTCGCGGAGGGCATCCCACCTGCCATCCTGGGCCGCCTCCACGTGACGCCGGCAGACAGCGTGGAGGCGGCGGTCGCCGCCGCGCTGGAGCGGCATGGGCCCAGCGCGCGCGTGCTGGCGATCCCCCGTGGCCCCTACGTCATCGCGGAGGCCGGCGCGCCGGCCGCTACGGGTTAGGGACGGGCTAGCGTCCCGTCGCCTCGGCGGCTGCCGCGTTCGCCCGTGGCGTCCGGCGCAGGGGGTACGGCACGCGGTCAGGCAGAGCGCGGCGCGGCGGAGAGAGCCTCCCGAATGCGCTCCGACGCACGCCCATCGCCGTAGGGGTTGACGAGGGCTCCGGGCAGCCCCCCGTCGGGGCGGCTCAGGAGACCGACCGCGGCTTCAATGATGGCGTCAACGTCCGTGCCCGCCAATTGCGCGACGCCCGCCGCGACCCCCTCCGGGCGCTCCGTCGTCTCGCGCAGCACCACCACCGGCACACCTAGGGAAGGCGCCTCCTCCTGGATGCCGCCGGAGTCAGTCAGGATGACGGCGCTCCGCTGCAGCAGCTTGACGAATGGCGCGTAGGCTGGAGGCTCGATGAGGTGCACGTTCGGACGTCCGGCCAGCGCCGCCATGACGGTCTGGCGGACGGCGGGGTTCCGGTGCATCGCGTAGACCCAGTCGGTCTCCGGGTAGCGCTCGGCGAGCGCCGCCAGCGCGCTGCAGATCCGCTCCAGGGGCGCGCCGAGGTTCTCGCGCCGGTGCGCGGTGACCGTGACGAGCCGGCGTCGGCTTTGCAGCAGCGCGGACAGCGCGGCGTCGTCGATGGCAACATCGCGTCCCGCCACCCAGAGCAGCGCATCGATGCCCGTGTTCCCCGTGACACGGATGCGCTCATCGTCAATCCCCTCGCGCAACAGGTTCGCGCGCGCCGCCTCTGTCGGAGCAAAGTGGTAGAGAGCAATCGCGCCGGCCAGCCGGCGGTTCATCTCCTCCGGGAAGGGATCCCAAGGGTTGTGTGTCCGGAGGCCCGCTTCGACGTGGGCGAACGGCACGCGATGGTAGAAGGCGGCGAGCGCGGCAACGAAGGTCGTCGTCGTGTCTCCCTGCGCGATCAGCAGGTCCGGCCGCTCCGCCTGGATGACTGCGTCCATTCCCTCCAGGGAGCGGACCGTGATCCGCGAGAGCGTCTGCCCGTGCTCCATGATGCCCAGATCGCTGTCGGGCACGATGCCGAACGTCGCGAGCACCTGGTCGAGCTGCTCGCGGTGCTGACCGGTGGCGAGCGTGCGAACGCGAAACCGCCCGGGGTGGCGGCGCAGTTCCAGAACGACGGGCGCCATCTTGATGGCGTCGGGTCGCGTGCCAAACACGCAGAGCACATCGATCACAGTATGGTCCTATCGGCGGTCCGCGCCGGCGGCGATCGAGGTCAAGGCGTCAGCGGACGTGAGACCTCGAAGAGGATGATGGCCGTCACGCAGAGCACTGCGGTGCAGGCGTAGATCACCCACACTGCCTGCTTCTTGCTCAAGCCGCTGGCCATCAGCCGGTGGTGCAAGTGGCGGTTGTCGGCATGCGTGAGGGGCGCCCCGCTCCGCAACCGCCGCAGGAGGACGATCGCGTAGTCGAGAAGCGGCACCCCCAGCACTAGGAGCGGGATCAGCACCGAGATCGCAGCGACCAGCTTGAAAGCGCCCATGATGGAGATCGCCGCCAGCATCAGGCCGAGGAACTGGGCGCCCACCGTGCTCATGAAGATGCGGGCCGGGCTGTAGTTGTAGCGCAGGAACCCGATGCAGGCTCCGCTGACCGCTGCCGCGACTAGGGCCAGGGTTGGCCCGCCTGGCTGCAGCGACGCCGCGCCGAGGAGCGCCAGCGTCGCCGCCGCGATGGCGCAGACGCCGGCGGCTAGGCCATCGAGGCCGTCGATGGCGTCCACCGTCTTCGTGACCACGAAGACCCAGACGAGCGTTGCGGCGACGCTGGCCCACGCGGGCAGCGCGATCCACTGTCCCGGGTGGTACGGGCCAGTTTTGAGAGCCACGAAGGGGTTGGTCACCCCGTCGATCCGCACGCCGAAGGCGATCAGGATGGCGCCGGCAGTCACGATGCCGAGCGCCTGCCAGATCGCTCTCAGGTCCTTCAGGTCGTCGATCAGACCGACGATGGCAATGAAGGCACCCGCCACGAGGAGCCCGACCAGGGGCATCGTCCAGGCTGATTCGACGCCGGGGCGGTAGTGGCGGATCGTGACTGTCACGAGGACAGCCGCCATGACGCCCACCACGATCGCGATGCCGCCCCAGCGCGGCTTCGGTTCCTCGTGCACGTCTCGTGCCCGCGGAACCGCGATCGCGCCGTACCTAACGGCCAACTTGAGCACCCAGGGCGTTGTGACCAAGGTGGTCAGGAGCGCGATTGCGAAGGACAGCGTGAGGAGGATCACAGCAGACGCTCCGCCGGCGCGCCGCCCTCGGCGCCCAGCCGGATCAGCACTGTGCCGGACTGCCCAAAGAGCTCCATGGCAAACGGGTCAGGGTAGTCGCCATCGAACACGACTTTCACGATGCCTGCGTTGATGATCATCTTCGCGCAGTTGTTGCACGGCTGGCAGGTGACGTAGAGCGTCGCGCCTCGGAGGGTGACCCCATTGAGCGCGCCCTGTACGATGGCGTTCTGCTCGGCGTGGAGCGTGCGGATGCAGTGGCCGTCCTGCATCTTGCACCCTACCTCGGTGCAGTGTGGCAGCCCGTGCGGGGCGCCGTTGTAGCCCGTGGTGAGGATGCGCTTGTCGAGCACGACCACCGCTCCCACGGAGCGCCTCGGACAGGTGGCGCGCGTCGCGACGTCGCGCGCGATCTTGAGGAAGTAGTCGTCCCAGCTCGGCCGCTCTGCCACGAATGCCTCGCCTTGCCTGCGCCGGGTCAGGTCGCGCCGCACCGGTCGGGCCCGGCCGCCTGGCGCCAGCGCGCCCTGATCGCCGCGACAGCCGCTCCACTTTACCCAACCAAACTGGCCCTGACAGTGGCGCGCGGCCGCAGGGCCAACCAGACCACGCCGCAAGAGGGACGGGCGCAGGCGGCGCTGCGGAGACCTGACCCTGACGACCGCTACGCGACCCCGTCCGACAGCGGGAAGCGCGACGTCAGGGCACGCACGTCCGAGCGCACCGCCTCAAGCGCGGCAGCGTCTCTGGCACCCTCAAGCGCGCGGTTCAGAAGATCGGCCACGATGCGCATCTCGTCCTCACGGAACCCGCGCGTCGTCACCGCGGGCGTGCCGACGCGAATGCCGCTCGTCACCCAGGGCTTCTCCAGATCGCCGGGGATCATGTTCCGGTTCACCGTGATGCCGACCGAGTCGAGCAACACCTCCGCCTTACGCCCGGTGAGCCCCTTGAGGCGGACGTCACACCACAGGAGGTGATTGTCGGTGCCGCCAGACACCAGCGACCACCCGCGCTCGATCAGCGCCGTGGCCAGCGCAACCGCGTTGCAGCGGATCTGACGCTGGTACTCGATGAAGCCGTTCGTCAAAGCCTCGCGGAAAGCCACCGCCTTGGCCGCGATCACATGCATCAGAGGACCGCCCTGCATGCCGGGGAAGACAGCCTTGTCGATCGCCTGAGCCCACTCGGCGGTGGTGAGGATCATGCCGCCCCGCGGCCCCCGCAGCGTCTTGTGCGTCGTCGTCGTCACGAACTGCGCGTGGGGCACCGGGGACGGATGCTCCCCCGCGGCGACGAGGCCTGCCACGTGCGCCATGTCCACCATGAGCGGCGCGCCCACCGAGTCAGCGATCCTGCGGAACCGAGCGAAGTCAAGGACGCGCGCGTAGCACGATGCCCCGGCGACGATGAGCCGCGGCCGGCACTCGTCTGCGAGCCGTTGCACTTCGTCGTAGTTGATCGTTCCCGTGTCGGCATCGACGCCGTAGTGCACGGGCCTGTAGAGCACGCCGGAGAAGTTGACGGGCGACCCGTGCGTGAGGTGTCCGCCCTCCGAGAGGCTCATCGCGAGGTAGGTATCGCCGGGCTGCAGCACGACGCTGTAGACCGCCTGGTTCGCCTGTGCACCGCTGTGCGGCTGCACGTTAGCGTGCTCGCAGGCGAACAGCTCGCAGGCTCGAGCCCGCGCAAGCTCCTCGACGGCATCCATGTTCTCGCAGCCGCCGTAGTAACGCTTACCCGGATACCCCTCGGCATACTTGTTGGTGAGCACCGACCCCATGGCCTCCAGAACGGCGCGGGACACCACGTTCTCCGAGGCGATGAGCTCTATGTTGTGGTTCAGCCGCGCGATCTCGCGGTCGATGCATGCGGCTGTCTCGGGGTCCACGGCACGGAGTGGGGACGTCCGCGGCGGGGCGGCGTCGAGCTCTGGCAGACTCACCGGCTCCTCCTGGCGGTTGGCTCCGTTGCGGCGTGACGCATGCCGGTCACGAGCGGTCGAGAGCCGTGATCTTGCCAATGCGCCGGACGTGCCGCTCGCCCTCGCTAAACCTGGCCGAGAGGAAGGTCCGGACGATGTCGAGCGCCATCTCCGGCCCGACGATGCGCTCGCCGATGCACACGACGTTGGCGTCGTTGTGCTCGCGCGAAAGCCTCGCCGTCACCGGCTCCGAGACCGCAGCCGCGCGCACGCCGCGGACGCGGTTGGCAGCCAGCGACATGCCAACCCCGGTGCCGCAGATCAGCACCCCGCGCTCCGCTTCACCGAGTGAGACGGCCTTGGCGACCTGAACGGCGTAGTCCGGATAGTCGCTGGACTTGCCGCCGTCGGCGCCGAGGTCCTCCACTTGGTACCCCTCCGCCCGCAGCGTGTCGCGCAACTGGTTTTTCAGGTGGTAGCCTGCGTGGTCCGACGCGATCGCGATCCTCAATGGATGCCCCTTCTGCACGGCCCCCATTCTACTTCCGGAAGCCAGCCCGGCGCAACGCCGACCTCAGGGCGCAGGCGCATCGTCGGTAGGCCCGCTACCGGCCTGCACCGGGGTAGCCGGCGCTCGTTCCACGGTCCACGAGCGCTGCAGCCTGGTGGTCTCACCCGGCGCGAGCCTGCGTGTCACACCATAGAGCTCCAAGTTCACGCGGCCCACGGTGAGGGTGCCGTTCAGGAGCGCCTGGGACACCTGCGCGCGCTCGAACCGCTCCGTGAGGCGCAGGTCTCCGACATGAAGGGTCCACTCGCCCGCCGGAGTGGAGGTACCGCCGAGGAACACATCGGTCTCGTGATGCGTCAGGATGGTCTCCACGTCGCGCCCTGCGCCATCCCGGAAAGTGACGCGCGGGGCGCGCTCCTGCGGCGCGGCGAACTCGGGATGGCTGCGGATGGTCACCTCGACGGGCTGCGCTCCGTCGTTGCGCGCCAGGGTGTCGATGTGCAGAGCGGCGCCGTCCAGCAGGTAGGTTCTCTCCAGGGCGAGGCCATTCGCGAGCGTCACCGAGACGCGGATTGCGGCTCCCCGTCCGCCTGGCGCGTCTGCCCCCCGCAGCACCGATCCCGTATACGGCTCGCTCCACCCGGGCGAACGAAAGGCGCTGCCCGTATACTCCTCGAAACCTCCCGGTCTGGGCATCCCGTCTGGCCCCACGCCTCCACCATGCATCAGGTTGAACCCGCTCTGCCGGTCGATCAGGCGGAGCAGGCGCCCACCGAGAACCGGCACCACGTCCACACGCAGCGCATCGTTCTCGATCGTGAGTACCGGGTAGCTCGGCAGGGGCCGCTCGATCCGCTCGAGGAACCTCTCGACTGGTTCACCCTCGCGCACCTGGGTGACCCCGATGCGCCGGATCGCGGCCGCAACGGTCCGAGCAAGCTCGGCCCGCGCGGCACCGGCTGCAGGCGCGTAGACGCCCTCTTCCACGACGTACCGCGGGTCGAACTGCAGCAGGCGCACAGTGTCCAGCCACAGCCGCACCCGCGCCACCTGCTCAAGGGCTACCACGTCTTCGCTGACAGCGCGAGCAGCTGCGTCGAGAAGGCGCTCGCCCTCACGCACGAAGTCCTCGCTAAGGTAGGCAGCGGTCGGCGGGTCATAGATGCGTGCGTGAACGCCATCCTGCCGGACCGGCCGGTGCAACAGATCGATCCACCGCCGCATGTAGGGCGCCGCCCTGCCGTAGACCCCGTCGAGGAACTCCTGCACGATGGGCGTCGCCGGACGGGCCGGGTTCCACATGAGCTGCGCCATCAGGTACGCCTTCAGCTCCGCCATCGCAGCGCCGCCGCCCGGCGCATACCCGCCCTGGAAGAAGACTCCTGTCACGCCGAGCCGGCGGAACAGCTCCAGGTCGGCGGGGATCGAGTCCAGGTTGGGGAGCGGCTGCAGGTAGCAGGCGAAGTTGGTCGCATAGTGCCAGACGGCAAGCTGAGACGTGATGCGCGACCAGGCCCGTAGGTTCTCCAGCGCCGCCGCGTTCTCCGGGCACGTCTCCAGCGGATGGGCCACGCACACCCCGATTGGGGCGAACCGGACGCGCACGTTGGCGCGCGGCCGGACGGTCCTAGGCGGCGCCTCGGTCGCCTGGTAGGCCAGCGTGTCGATCAGAACGCCCGGTCGCTCACCTTCCACCGCTTCGGCGACGGCGTTCACGAAGCGCAGCAGAAGGCCGGAGGGCGCTCCTTCCTCCTCCACGATCGCGCGGCATGCCTCGCACTCGCACCATCCCCCGGTGTCGTTCTGCGACACCGAGAAGATGGTGGCCTCCGGGTTCTCCCGGATCCACCGCCGCACGCCTTCTGTCGCGATGCGGAGGACATCCGGGTTCGTAAGGCAAAGCTGGTGGTAGCCATCGCGGCGCATCCCATCGATGAGTGGGAAGAACTCCGGATTCGTGGCGAAGTGCTGCGCTGGCGGCACAAGCTCTGCGAACGTATGCACAAAGCGTCCGTAGACCACGCGGCCGCCCTCATTCGGGCCCAGACGCTGGCTGCTGCCGTTCGTGCGGTTCCGCGCCGCCCAGTCGCCATCGAGGGCCTCGGTCCAGTAGGGCTCGCGGTACACGAACGCAGGCTTCTCGCGCATATCCAGGGGGCCGATCACCAGAGTCGGCTGCCTCGGGATGCGCGCGATCGTGGCGGTGAACCACCGGCATCCGAGCACCTGTTCGAGGAACGCGTAGCAGCCGTACATGGCGCCCCGCAGGCGCCCACCGTAGATCTCTATGCGCTGGCCGGACGTACGGAGGTGGAACTCCTCGTCGCCCAGGCGCTCGCCGAGTTGTCTCTGAGCGTAGAGCTCGGCGTCGCCCACGAAGATCGAGCGGCGCGAGGCGGATGTCGGGCGGGCGATCGGGTCGCCCTCGCTGACAGGGAAGTCGGCGCCGGTGATCTCGCGCAGGTGGCGACGCAGCTCGTCGGCCCCGCGCCTCATGGAGGGACTGGCACCGGGGGCGACGAGGATCACGTAGTCTGTCCTGCCGTTCCGGGCCAGCGTGATGCGCTGGGCGTCCGCAGCGAGGCTGAGCGGCATCGCGGCAGCCGCCAGAGCGAACGCAAGAAGCCGGTGGCCCGTATGCATGGTAAGTCTCACTCTCTCAACAAGCGTGGCCGCAGCGCCCCGTCAGTTCGCGAGCGGGCGCCGCGCTTCCTTCAGGCGGTCGGCCGAGCCGTGCGGCGCCGCCGTTGGAGAAGACGAGCGTGACAGGCGCATGGTGGCTGCTAGCTGCCGCGGCCCTTGGGGCGTGGCTGACGCCTCTGCTGGATGCGCTCGTCTCCCGGTGGCGGCCCGTTCGTCTGGCGAACGAGCCGCCCATCGACAACGAGCGGGCGCCCCGCGTCACCGTCATCTTCGCGGCGCGCAACGAGGCCGAGCGGGTGGAGGCGGCCGTGCACTCCCTGCTCCGCCAGGACATCGCGGGCCTCGAGGTCGTGGCCGTGGACGACCGATCGTGCGACGGCACGGCGGAGACCCTTCGCCGGATCGCGCGGGACGACGCCCGGCTGCGCGTGCTGAGCGTCACCGATCTGCCACCGGGCTGGCTTGGCAAGTGCTATGCCCTCCACCTGGGAGCTCAGTTGGCGACCGGCGACTACCTCCTCTTTACGGACGCCGACGTGCGCTTCGCACCAACCTGTCTCCGGAGGGCGCTCGGGCTGTGCGAGCGACGCGGCCTCGATCACCTGGCGGCCATGCCGGACATGGAGCTGAGTGGGTTCTGGGAGCGAAACGCCATCGGCACCTTGAGCGCGTTGATCTTCCTGCAGACGCGCGTGTGGCGTGTCGGTCGGCCCGGCGCCAGGGCGCATGTCGGCATCGGCGCCTTTAACCTTATGCGGACCGACGCATACCGGCGATGCGGCGGACACGCCGCAATACCGATGGCTGTCACAGACGACATGCAGCTGGCGCGGCAGCTCAAGCGCACGGGGGCGCGCTCGGACCTTGCGATGGCGGAGGGCCTCGTCAGCGTACGGTGGCTGGGCGACCGCGGCAGCCTCGCCGCATCGATCGAGAAGAACGCGTACGCCCATCTGCGCTTCCACCCATTCCTTGCGGTGGGCGCCGCTGTCACCACGCTCTTTGTGGCGTGGTGGCCCATCGTCGGGCTAGCGGTCGGGACCACCGCGTCGCGCCTGACCTGTGCGGCTGCGTTTGCGGCAATGTTGGCGGTCGGCGCGTGGGCATCGCGCACCGTCGGAGGCCCGGTGCTGCAGGGCATCGCCTACCCGCTCGGCGCATGCTCCACAGCCTACGCCATTCTGCGGTCGCTCTGGAAGGTGGAGCGCAGGGGCGCCATCACCTGGCGGGATACAGAATACCGGCTGCGGGATCTACGGGCCGCGGTACGGCGCCAGGCAACGGTCGGGTGGGTGCAGCCGGACGCCGTGGCCGAGCCGGTGCGGCACGCCTCCGCACCGGGCGCTCGACGCTTCGCTCCACCAGCTCCAGTTCCAGCGGAAAGCCGGGCGACGCCAGACCCGATGTCTGCCTGCCCCTCCAACGAAGCGTGACCGTCTGCGACACCGGACTGCGCACCTGGATGCGGACGCGGTCCCGGTCGTAGGCGGTAAGGGCGGCGCGGACCCCGTCGGTCGGGCAGACGACATGAACGTTGTACGGGGCAAGCCTCGCCCCGCCGCGCGGCACGGCGAACTGCGCCGGCAGCGTCAGCTGCTCGGCTGCGATGCCGCGGATGTAGGCCCCGCGCGGATCGCCGAGCCGCAGCGCCTCCTCCGCCTCCGCCAGCGCTGATCTGGCCTGCGCGGTGAGGTTACGACCGCGCTCGCGCAGACACGCAATCAGGTCGACGGCATCCTGCCGGTCCTGGATAGCGATACTCCTCCGCCGCTCCGCAGCCGCGTCCGCGTGGACCTTTATCGCGAGCCCCCCGTCGCTGGCCGGCGCAAACGCCGGCGCCCCGGACTGCAGCGGCTCCACCCACGCCTCGCACGGAGCGCCCGGGGTCAGAGGCAGGAGGAAAGGGAGCCAGACGCGCACGGGGACGCCAGCCGCGTGCCCGCCCGCCGGGCTCTCCCATACCGAGCTAGCTGAGCCCCCACCCCGGATGCGCACCGTCACGCGGTAGCGCTCGCCAGGCTCGATTCGGCGAGCCGCGAACAAGTCCACACGGTTGGCGCCGTAGGCGTCTGGCCGGGCGACGAACCCCCTGCGCAACGACGAGGGAGGCGTTCCCGGTTGCGGCGTCCACGTCGCGACGGGCGCGACATCGAGCGTGGTAGCGACGCGCCGCAGCAGCTCCCCGATCTCAGGGCGGTGATGCCAGTTGTAGAGCGTCACGAACCGGGCGCCGTTCGCGTAGGCGGCGCGGATGCAGGCCGCCAGTTGACCGTCGTCCGCGCCGGTGCTCTCCAGGTTGGGCAGGGCCACGCGGCCAAGCTCGCGCTGCTTGCGGAGCCACGGCTGCATCTGCGCACCCGACCAGTAGGCGCCGCCGCTGCGCGCCCCGCGCACGTACCCGACCTCGAGGCCCGGTCGGGTCGGGTCGAAGCCCTGCATCGGAAAGCAGGCCATCGCGTATGGCTCCGTGAACACGTTCCGGCGCGCCAGATCCGTCGCGAAGAGCGGTGGGCCTGCGTCCAGGCGGATCGGGTCCGACGGCAGAGCAGCGAGCATCCAGCCAACGATCGTCTGTTGCCACCGGGCGAGGTTCTGGTGCAGCCAGTAGCGCTCGGCGCGGTCGAGACCGTCGCGCGGATCGAGCTCGACCTGGTCCTGCAGCGCAGCGGCCACCGTGAAGGGGTTGAAGTCGGCAGCGAGTTGCTGGCGCGGCCGTCCGCTGTTGAGCCTCGTGAAGGCGCTGTCGTCCACTCCGCGCGCCCAGTAGATCGTCTCCTCGCCGGTACCCATCTCAAGGGGCAGCAGGCGCGACCGTGCCGAACGCGCGAGGCGCTCGCGCTCCCTCACCCATGCGCCTAGGAACTGGGTCAGCCGAACGCGCCGGTGGGCGTTGAGGCGCGGGTGGTTGAACGTGAGCCAGGGCGTATCGCTCCACACGTTCGGAACGCTCAGGCCAAACCGCACATCGTACCGGTCGCCCATGAGCGCCCGGACGGCGGGTTCGTGCACCCCGTCGTCCGGGTCATAGCAGATCATCTGATACGGGGGGTCCGTGAACGTGCCGCCCGCCCCGTCCGGTACCCCTGTCGGCACGCCCGCCCAGTGCATCTGCGGCGCGATCCGCAGCGGAAAGTCGCTGCTCTCCGCCAGTGCGGCGAGGGCTGCGACCTCGCGACTGATGCGGTCGGGATCACGCTGAGAGAAGGCATAGAGGACGGCTGCCTGGGGATCGAGCCGCGCCACCCGCGGAATGAGGTCGCGGATGCGGTGTATCTCGGCCTGGTCTATGCCGTACCCGTGGCCTCGGCTCGTGAGGAGCGCGAACGCCATGCGGTCTCTGGGGTCGGGCGGCAGGCCCGCAGCGGGCTCGATGCCGGTGCACACCGCCACCGACGCAACAATCACCGGGGCCTCTGAGCGCGTGTCGGAGCGGATGGCCAGGGACACGGTGCGCCGCCCGGACGGAGCTCGCACGAACAAAGAGCGCGCAACGCCTGCGCCAGGGTCCGATTCCTCGACACGGCAGATCTCCCGCCCGTCGGCGAGCACGACCAGGCGCTGCAGCTTGCCGAAGTCCGCCGGCGCTGTGTGCAGCGTGATCCACAGCGTGGCGCCCTCGACGGGGGTACGAAGCCGAACCGAGAGCGTTCCGCCGGGCATCAACCTTACGCCAGCCACGCGCAAGACGAGGGTGCCGAAGGTTGCCGCCTCGCGCACAGGCGCTCCCCCGGTCCACGAGGCGCCGTGTGTGCGCACCGCCGCAGCGTCCGACAGATCGACGCGATCGATGATGCGCACGGAGCCTAGGCATCGAGGCGCGCCCAGGGCGAGCGCGAGCAGCGTGAGGATCGCCGCCGCGACCGACCTACCGAGCACGCCGGTCAGGGGCCGCTGCGCGAGGGGCCGGCGAAGCGGCTGGCACGGCGGCCGAAGGGCGCAGCGTCCCGTTCGGCGCGAACGGTCCGCGCGTTACCAGGAGCGCGTCCAGCAGCAACTGGTAGCGGTCGGTGCCCGGCGCGCGATCCGTCACGCGGATGGTGAACGTGTGCTGGCCCTTGGTGAGGTTCAGACTCCCCAGCTTCAGCCACGCGAGTTGGTCACCCATGTAGGCATGGCCCACTTTCTCGGCGTCAGCACACGCCTGCGGCTCGCCCGTGTTAACCAGCCACACGAATGGCGATCGACGGTTGCCAGCAGGCGAGGCCGCGAGCCAGACCGTGTACTGGTCGTCGGCCGGCACGCTGAAGCGGATCTGCGCCGTGTAGCCCTCGCGCGGCGGCCGGTTCGAGGTGTTCAGCATCAGCACCCCGCTGCCCGATGCCGCTGCCATGCGCATGGCATCGGTGAACGTGTGCGGGTCGGCGCCCTCGGCCTCGCGCCACGTGAAGGGCTGGAGGACTTCGACGATGCCGGCAAGCCCCTGACGCGCCGAAGCGTACGCGCCTATCATGTCGCCCTGGCGGAACGCCGCCTCCGCCCGATCGAGCTGGAACCTGTGATCCTGAACGAGGGCCTGCGCCGCCGTGCCCTGAGCCACCAGCGACCTGAGCGCCCCGATCGCGTCCTCCACCGCCTCTAGGGGGAAGACCGGCTGGCCGGCCGTGCGGAGCACGACCGGCGTGGTGTCCAGCATGAGGGTCGCGGTCCTCCGTCGCCGGTCGGCACGGATTGGAGCTGGCCGGCCATCAACGGTCTCGGCCGAAACGCGCGACGGATCGAGGGCCCAGAGACGAGTCTCGCGCGGACCGGTCACCGACCAGAGCACCGTGCGCTCTCCGTCCGGGAGAGCGATCGTGTAGCCCGCATAGGAGGAGCCGAAGTCGAGTGCCTGGCCTGTAGCGCGCGAAGGCGCCCACCACACCCCTGACTCGCCGATGAGGCCGGAGCGCACGACACCCGCTGCTGCCGCAGGATAGGGCAGTACCCGCGGGCGCAGACCCACCAGCTCCGTCTCCGCACCGAGGCGGGCGGCGTGCTCACTCAGCCAGACGAGCTGCTCTGGCGACGAGAGCAGCGAACTCGGGCTTACCTCTGCGCCGCTCAGCAGCTGGAAACCCTCGACAAAGAAGCCCTTGGCGCCAATCCCGCGCAGCCAGTCCAGGTCGCCGGCGAGGTCTGCCCGACTCTCGAATGCCGCCGGCGCTCCGAGGGACGGGATCGACGGCGCCGTTCCCACCACCAGACACCACAACCGACGCCCTGCCTCGCGCACGAAGCTGTGGGCCGCGTCTGCGCCGCCGGTCACCAGCGCGGAACCGCGGCCATAGGCCATGATCCCCACGCCATCGAAGCCGGCGCCCGTCGCGAACGCAGACGGCGCGGGCCAGGCATCGGTGTAAGTGTATACAACCGGCACGTTCGCCACCTCGCGCTTTAGCGCGTCGGCCATGGCGTCGAGATGGTGTACCACGCTCTCCGCGCGGAATGCTTCGAAGTCGCGCCAGAAACGCCCGGTGCCCCCCGTGATCTGGATCCGCGAGCCCGTGGCCAGGTCCAGGAAGAAGGGAATGCCCTTGCCGCCTGACCAGAGCGGGATAAGCCCAGCGGCGGTCCGTATGTCCTTCACGCTTGTGTCGGCGATCGCCCAGGCCACCAGGAGGTCGTCCACATGCGGATAGCGCCGGCCCAGGTAGGCCTCCCACTCGAGCCGGAATCCCGGCGAGTCCGGTACCAGATGCTCCGCTTCGCCCTGCCAGCCAATCGCTGGACCGAGGGGATCGAGGAAGAACCGCAGCCCGGCCCCAAACCGCACCCCGCCAAACAGGCCGATCAGCGCATCGCGGTAGCCATCGTAGTGCTGCCAGAAGTCCGGAAGGCCGATGCGGTGCTGGGGCCGGATCGCCTTGCGCGGGTAGAGGAGTCCGACGGCGCCTGCCTCCACGCGCCCTCTCCCCGTCGATGTCACGACACCTCGCTCTACTCTCGCGTTGCCCTCGCGGTAGATGCGCGTGCCGTCATGCGGATCCACCAGGATGAACCAGGCTGAGTCGCCGTCCGTCACTTCCCACGTAGCGTCGGCGCCCGCCTCGAGCGGCTGTGTGCGGTATGCAGACGGCCATATCACGTGGCCCGTGAGAGGCGCATCCATACCGGTGCCGAACCCTACGCCATAGCGGAAGCCACGGGCCTCCAGCATGTCGATGAGGCGCTGCCACTGCCCGGCAGAAGCGGCCAGTGGGCTGCCTGGTGGTCGGATGATCACGTCCAGCAGCCCCTTCGACTTCAGCGTGTCCAGGGCCGCGGCGTCAGCGGCGGCATCGGCGTCCAGAGCGCCCGCGCGGAGGAGCCGTGGCTCGAAGACGCCGCCGACGGGGATGTAGGGCTTGCCGTCCCACAGGAGTGTATGGGCGGCGGTCACGGTCCAGGGCTGCGCATCGGGGCGCGGGGCGGCACCGTCGGGCGCATCGCCCTGAGCCAAAGCCATGCTCGGCGTCGCCAGAAGAAACGCGAACCCCAGAGCCCGCCACACCACGCGGCAACGCAGCATCAGCTTAGAACTCGTTGATCGGCGAGAAGTAGACGACGGTCACCGTGTCCTCCATCGACACCTCGGGACCGTAGATGCGCCGGAGCAACTGGAGCGTCTCTTCAACGGAGCGGAACTCGGGGTTCTCGCGGCTGATATCGCGCGGCGACAGATCCGACACGAGCTTCACTTCCACGCTGTCCAGGATGGCCGTGAAGAGCTTGTGCCGCCGCCCGTACCGCTGCCCCACCGTCACCCAGACAATCTGCCCGTCCTGGTACTTGCCGGTCTTGTCCCCCAGCCGGATCGTGCAGCTCTTGCGTCCGGTGCGCAAGGACTCCTCGTAGATGTCGGTGTAGAAGTTGAGGGCGAACATGAAGCCTCGCGTCCGGGAAGTGGCGGGCAGGTGCCCTGCCCGCAGAGCGCCAGTGTAACATACGCACTGCCGACCGTCAACCGCCGCAGGTCCGGCGCGGTCGCCCAGGCCGGGCTGGCTCGTGCCATGGCTCGATGAGCGACCCGCGCCTGCACCGGGAAATCTGTCGTGCGCTTCCACCAACCGTGGCGTCGAGCCAGTGGCTTGGCAACGGACCCTCTGTGATATAATGGAGGTCCGGTTTCCACACGGTTCCGAGGACGCCCGTATGCAGTGCGAGCCGAGCGCCTATGCGCAGGCCGCATGTACACGGGCGTGTGTGTTGGTGGCGGCCTGCGGCCCTGCGATGGAGGGTCGCGAAGCGCAGCCAGGAAGGGCTCGGCATGGACCTCCGAGGACTGCCTGCTCCGGACGGGCTCTACGACCCGCTCCAGGAGCACGATGCGTGCGGCGTCGGCTTCGTTGTGGACATCAAGGGCCGGCGGAGCCACAGCATCGTGGAGCAGGCCCTGGAGATCCTCGTGAACCTCGAGCATCGAGGCGCGAGCGGGTGCGACCCCGAGACCGGCGACGGCGCCGGGATCATGCTCCAGATACCGCACGCCCTGCTTCAACGGGCACTCGATGGACGCCTCCCCGAGCCCGGCTGGTACGGCATAGGCCACGTCTTCCTGCCGCGCGGTCTGGCCGAGCGCGGCATCGCGGAAGCGCTGATCGAGCGCGTCATCGAGGAGGAGGGGCTCAGCTTTCTTGGCTGGCGCGATGTGCCTGTCGACAGCAGCGCGCTCGGATGGAAGTCCCGGGAGGTGGAGCCGGTCATCCGGCAGTTCCTGGTGGGTAGGCCCTCTTCTCTCGCCGATGAGGAGGCCTTCGAGCGCAAGCTCTACATCGTGCGCAAGGTAATGAGCCAGGCTATCGAGCGCAGGAAGCTGCGCGAGGGGAGCTTCTTCTACATCTGCAGCCTCTCCAGCCGGACGGTCGTGTACAAGGGCCTCCTGCTGGCGCGGCAGATCGCCGGCTACTACCGCGACCTCGCTGACCCGGAGGTGGTGACCGCGCTGGCGCTCGTGCACCAGCGGTTCAGCACGAACACCTTCCCGACCTGGCCGCTGGCGCACCCGTACCGCATGCTGGCCCACAACGGCGAGATCAACACGCTCCGTGGCAATCGTAACTGGATGCACGCCCGCCAGGCCCGCCTCACGTCGCCCATCTTCGGCGAAGACGTCCGCAAGCTCATACCGCTCGTCAGCGAGACAGCCAGCGACTCAGCTACCCTCGACAACGCACTCGAGCTGCTGGTCCGCGGCGGGCGCTCTCTCCCGCACGCGATGCTCATGCTGATCCCGGAGGCGTGGGGCAACAACCCCACCATGGACCCGGATCGGCGCGCGTTCTACGAGTACCACGCGTGCATGATGGAGCCTTGGGACGGTCCGGCCGCGGTCGCCTTCACGGACGGGCGGAGCATCGGCGCGGTGCTCGACCGGAACGGTCTCCGGCCCGCGCGCTACCTGGTGACGAAGGACGACCTCGTCGTGATGGCGTCCGAGTCTGGGGTGCTTTCCATCTCGGACGACAACATCCGGCTCAAATGGAGGCTCCAGCCCGGCCGCATCTTCCTGGTCGACACCGTCGAAGGACGCATCATCGAGGACGACGAGATCAAGGACCGGCTGGTCGCCCGAAAGCCCTACCGTCGCTGGCTCGCCGCCAACAAGATAGACCTCCGCGATCTCCCCGAGCCCACGTCCGTCCACGAGTTCGACCGGGAGACCTTGCTCGAACGCCAGAAGGCGTTCGGCTACACGCTGGAGGACCTCCAGATCATCATGGCGCCGATGGCAGCGGACGGTGAGGAGCCCGTCGGCTCGATGGGCAACGACTCTCCGCTCGCGGTCCTCTCCGAGAGACCCCAGCTCCTGTACAACTACTTCAAGCAGCTCTTCGCGCAGGTCACCAACCCGCCGATCGACTCCATCCGCGAAGAGCTGGTGATGTCGCTCACGCACTACATCGGCGCCAACGGGAGCCTGCTCGACGAGACGCCCAGCAACTGCCGCCAGCTCCGCCTCGAGAGCGCCATACTCACCAACGCCGAACTGGAGAAGCTGCGGCACATCGAGGAGAGCGACTTCCAGGCGCGCACCCTGCCGATCTTCTTTGATCCGTCGACGGGAGCAGCCGGCCTGGAGACGGCGCTGACCCACCTCTGCCGGTCCGCGTCGCGCGCGCTGGAGGACGGCGTCAGCGTCATCGTCCTGTCCGACCGCGGCGTCAACCGCCAGAGGGCGCCAGTGCCCGCCCTGCTGGCCGTTTCGGCGGTGCACCATCACCTGATTCGCGAGGGCTCCCGAACGAACGTGGCGATCGTGGTCGAGTCGGGCGAGCCGCGCGAGGTGATGCACTTCGCCCTGCTGGTGGGCTACGGCGCCAGCGCGGTCAACCCATACCTCGCGTTTGAGACACTGACCGCGATGGTGCGCGACAGTCACCTGCCCGAGGGCGTTACCGTGGAGAAGGCCCACCGGGGCTTCGTCAAGGCCATCGACAAAGGCCTGCTGAAGACGATGTCGAAGATGGGCATCTCCACGCTTCAGAGCTACCGCGGGGCTCAGATATTCGAGGCCATCGGCATCCACGAGGAGGTCGTCGAGCGGTACTTCACGGGCACGCCATCGAGGATCAGCGGCGTGAAGCTGGACGTGATCGCCGGCGAGGCAGTGGCCCGGCACAGCTTTGCCTACCCGCCAGCCGAGATCGCGGAGAACCTCCACCTGGACCCGGGCGGCTGGTACCAGTGGCGACGCGGCGGGGAGTTTCACGAGATCAACCCGGACACTATCCCGACGCTACAGCAGGCAGCGCGTACCAACGACTACGCGCTCTTCAAGGAGTTCGCCGACCTTGCGAACCGCCAGAGCGAGGAGCTCGCCACGCTGAGGGGCCTGTTCCGCTTCGCGGACGGAGAGCCGGTGCCCCTGGACGAGGTGGAGCCCGTTGAGGCCATTGTCCGCCGCTTCACCACGGGCGCCATGTCCCTCGGGTCCATCAGCAGAGAGGCGCATGAGACGCTCGCCATCGCCATGAACCGCCTAGGCGGCCGCAGCAACACGGGGGAGGGCGGAGAGGATCCCGTACGCTACCGGCGTGACCCCAGTGGAGACAGCCGGAGGAGCTCGATCAAGCAGGTCGCCTCGGCGCGGTTCGGCGTGACCACCGAGTACCTCGTGAACGCGGACGAACTGCAGATCAAGATGGCGCAGGGCGCCAAGCCGGGAGAGGGCGGCCAGCTACCGGGACACAAGGTGGACAGGTACATCGCCAAGGTGCGGCACTCAACGCCCGGCGTCACCCTCATCTCGCCGCCGCCACATCACGACATCTACTCGATCGAGGACCTGGCGCAGCTCATCTTCGACCTCAAGAACGTGAACCCTCGGGCGCGCATCTCGGTAAAGCTCGTGTCCGAGATCGGCGTCGGCACTGTGGCAGCGGGTGTCGCCAAGGCGCACGCCGACCACATCCTGATCAGCGGCTATGAGGGAGGAACGGGCGCATCGCCGCTCTCCTCCATCAAGCACGCGGGTATCCCGTGGGAGCTCGGGCTGTCGGAGACGCAACAGGTGCTCGTGAAGAACGATCTGCGCGGGCGCTGCGTGATCCAGACCGATGGCCAGCTCAAGACCGGGCGCGACGTAGTGATCGCAGGCATCCTGGGGGCCGAGGAGTTCGGCTTTTCCACCGCGCCGCTGGTCACCCTCGGCTGCATTATGATGCGCGTCTGCCACAAGAACACCTGTCCGGTCGGCATCGCCACTCAGGATTCCGTGCTGCGCGAGCGCTTCGCAGGCAGGCCTGAGTACGTGGTGAACTACTTCCGCTTTGTGGCTCAGGAGGTGCGCGAGATCATGGCGCGCATCGGCGTGCGGAAGTTCGAGGACCTCGTGGGCCGGACCGAGTTGCTCGACACCGTCCAGGCCGTGCAGCACTGGAAGGCACGCGGTGTCGACGTCAGCGTGCTGCTGCACAGGCCCCAGGTGCCCGACACGGTCGCGGTTCGCTGCGTGCAGCCGCAGGACCACGGGCTGGACGAGGCGATCGACTACCACCTGATCGACGCATGCCGCAAGGCGCTTGATGCCGGTGAGGCCGTGGAGATCGAGGGCCCGATCCGCAACTGCAACCGAACCGTCGGCACGATGCTCAGCGGCGAGGTCGCCATGCGGTACGGGAACCAGGGCCTCCCACCGGACACGATCCGCATCCGGTTCACCGGGTCGGCGGGGCAGTCGTTCGGCGCGTTCCTGGCAAACGGCGTGTCGCTCACGTTGATTGGCGACGCCAACGACTACCTGGGCAAGGGCATCTCGGGCGGCCGCATCGCTGTGCTGCCGCCTCCGGACTGCGACTTTGCGGCACACGCGAGCATCATCGCGGGGAACACCCTGCTCTACGGCGCCACGGGCGGCGAGGTCTACCTGCGGGGGGTGGTGGGCGAGCGCTTCGCCGTGCGCAACAGCGGCGCCATGGCGGTCGTCGAGGGAACGGGCGACCACGGCTGCGAGTACATGACGGGCGGCGTCGTTGTCGTGCTCGGGAAGACGGGCCGCAACTTCGCGGGAGGCATGAGCGGAGGGATTGCCTTTGTGTGGGACGAGGACGGACGGTTCGACACGCGCCTGAACCGCGGCAGCGGCGCCATTCTGCTCGAGCCCCTCGCGGAGCCTGCCGACATCGACCTGGTCTACCAGCTCATCGAGAACCACTTCACGCACACGGGCAGCACCCGAGCGCGCGAGATACTGCTCGACTGGCCCTGCCAGATCCCGCGCTTCCGCAAGGTGTGGTCGACGGAGTTCCGCCGCATGCAGGCGGAGATCGCGGCGGAGCAGGCAGCTGCCGCGGAGCGGGCCGCAGTGCCGGCGGGCGCCGCTCAGGCAGGAGCGTAGGTGGCAGCCGGTGATCACAGGGAAGGCGCACAGACATGGCTGATCCCAAAGGGTTCCTGAAGTACACGCGCGAGGAGGCTCCCCGGCGGCCGGTCGAGGAGCGCATCCGCGACTGGCGCGAGATCGAGCTGCACGTGGAGCCGGCGTGGCTACGGAGGCAGGCATCTCGCTGCATGGACTGCGGAGTACCGTTCTGCCACAGCGGATGTCCCCTCGGCAACCTGATACCGGACTGGAACTACCTCGCGTACCGCAATCGGTGGCGCGAGGCGCTCGACCGACTCCACGCCACGAACAACTTCCCTGAGCTGACGGGGCGGCTCTGCCCCGCCCCGTGCGAGCCGTCATGCGTTCTGGCGATCAATCAGCCCGCCGTCAGCATAAAGCAGATCGAGCACTACATCATCGACCACGGGTTCGAGCGCGGATGGATTGCGCCCGAGCCTCCCGCGCGACGCACCGGTCACACGGTCGGGATCGTCGGTTCCGGCCCTGCGGGCCTCGCCGCAGCTCAGCAGCTCAACCGCGCCGGCCACCGCGTCACCGTCTACGAGCGGTGCGACCGGATCGGCGGCCTGCTGCGCTACGGCATCCCGGACTTCAAGCTAGAGAAGTGGGTCCTGGACCGTCGCCTGAACCTGATGGAGGAGGAGGGGGTCGAATTCCGGCCCGGCGTTGACGCGGGGCGAGATATCAGCGCCGAGAGGTTGCGCGCACGGCACGACGCGGTCGTGCTCGCCGGTGGCTCCACCGTCGCGCGCGACCTGCCTGTCCCTGGACGCGAGCTCGATGGAGTGCATCTGGCGATGGACTACCTCACCCAGCAGAACCGGGTGAACGCCGGTGACAACATCGCGGGGCGACGCATCAGCGCGGCAGGCAAGCACGTTGTCGTCCTGGGAGGCGGGGACACAGGCGCGGACTGCGTCGGCACCGCGCACCGGCAGGGCGCCGCCAGCGTGCGCCAGCTCGAGCTCCTCCCTCGACCGCCCAAGGAGCGCACCGAGTCGATGCCCTGGCCTACCTGGCCGTACATCCTCCGCACCTCGTCGGCTCACGAGGAGGGCGGCGAACGCGCGTGGAGCGTGAACACCACCGAGTTCGTCGGCGAGTGCGGGCGGCTGACCGGGCTGCGCACGGTTCGTGTGGCGTTCGGTGAGGCAGGCCCCGACGGACGTCGCCCCATGGCGACCGTTCCCGGCTCGGAGGAACTGGTGCGGGCCGACCTTGTACTGCTCGCGCTGGGGTTCGTCCGCCCGCAGCGCGAGGGGCTGCTGGACGCTCTGGGCGTGGAGTGCGACGACAGGGGCAACGTGGCCGCTCGCGACTACGCGACCTCCGTGCCCGGTGTCTTCGCCGCCGGCGACATGCGCCGGGGGCAGTCGCTGATCGTCTGGGCGATCACCGAAGGCCGGGAGTGTGCGCGCGCGGTGGACGCGTTCGTTGCCGGGCGCTCCCTGCTGCCGCTTGCTGGAGCGCGCTTGCGCTGACGGACACCAGCGCGAGGTGTGCTATAATATAGCCCGTTCGGCCGCAGGAGAGACACATGAAGCGAACCTATCAGCCAAAGAACCGCCGTCACAAGCGTGTTCACGGCTTCATGCGCCGCATGCGGACGACCGACGGGCGCAACGTGCTGAAGGCACGCCGCCTGAAGGGTCGCCATCGTCTGACCGTCTGACTGCGCGCCGCCCACGGCTCCGGGCGATTGTCTCGCTCGAGTGTGGCTTGAGCGGCGCGCGCGCGCGAGGGGCCCCGTGTTGCCGAAGGCCAACCGCCTCTGCAGGTCGCGTGACTTCCGTCGTGTGCGGCAGGTGGGCGCCACCGTGCGCGAGCCGCTGGTTGTGCTGACCGCAGCGCCGGGGCTCGCCGCAGCCACACGGATCGGGTTCGTGGTCAGCCGCAAACTGGGCGGGGCCGTCGCCCGTAACCGTGTGCGGCGGCGCCTGCGAGTTGCCTGCGCCTCGCGGCTCGCCGCAATCTCGCCGGCCCGCGACGTTGTCGTGGTGGCGCGATCCGCCGCCCGCGATGTATCCTACCAGGTGATCGATGCGGCGGTCGGAGCGGCGCTGGCGAAGGCCGGGGTGCTGGCGGGGCCGTCGCCACAGGCGGACGGAACGTGCGAAACGCGTTCGTCTTCCTGATCCGTCTCTATCAGCGGACGAGCCGGTTGCGACCGCGGATATGCCGCTTCCAGCCTACGTGCTCGGAGTACGCAGCGCAGGCAATCTTGAAGTATGGCCCGCTCAAGGGCATGGCGCTCGGCGCATGGCGCATTCTACGGTGCAACCCCTGGAGCCGCGGCGGCGATGACCCTGTTTCGTGAGACCACCCGATAGCGATCTCGTCCGCCCGTGAGGAAAGCCGCCACCGTGCCCTGTGCCTGGTTCACCCATCGACGGTCTGTCGTCCCCCTCATCCGCCTCGCCCTGCTCGCGCTGGCGCTCATCGCTGCTGGCGGCGTACCTGCCGGCGCCCAGGGCGCTCCCGACCCGTTCGCCACTGCGCTCCAACTGGAGAGGGATGGCAGGAACCACGAAGCCCTGGCTGAGTACCGCAGGGTCTTCTCACAGAACCAACGCCGAGACGTGGAGCTGGCCGCAGAGGCGCTGTACCGAGGCGGCGAGTACGCTTGGAAGCGAATGGCCACCACGGAGGCGTCCAAGCGCGAAGGCGCTGTGATGGCGTGGCAGATGTGGAAGCAGTTGCGGAACGAGTTGCCGGATACGGTGGCGGCCCGCAGGCTCCACGAGCCTACTGCAACCTTCGCTGCTGGCCCGATGGGCGCCCTCGAGGACCAGATTGACCGGGAGAACTCCCGGGACTTCAGCTACCAGGTGATCCACGCGCTCGTACGGCTCACGGGCAAGCACCCTACCTTCAGCTACGCATTCGCGCTGATCCTGCTCGCGGTCATCGTGAAGCTGATTCTGCTCCCGCTCACCAAAAAGCAGTACGCCGGCATGCGCGAGATGCAGCGCATGCAGCCGCTCGTGAAGGAGCTCCAGCAGAAGTACCAGCGGGCGGAGCTTCAGCAGAAGATAATGGAGCTGTACAAGCAGAACAAAGTCAACCCCTTCGCGAGCTGCCTGCCGTCGCTGCTGCAGATACCCTTCCTCATCTGGGTCTTCACCGCGATTCGCGAGTACGAGATCGCGTTCGGCCGGGGCAACTTCCTCTGGATAGGCAGCGACCTCGCCGAGGCCGCTCCGAGGTTGATGAACCAGTCGATCATCGCTCACAATCTGGCATCGCCCGACATTCCGTTGCTCGTGCTCTACGCGCTCACGAACTACGTCACGATGCGCATGACGCCGGCGACGGACCCCCAGCAGCAGGAACAGCAGAAGCTCCTGGCGCTCATAACCACGGTGATCTTCTTCTACATGTTCCTGATATACCGGTGGTCGTCGGCGTTCGTGCTCTACTGGTTCGCGCTCAACCTTCTGTCCATCTATCAGCAGTACGTCTACATCTACAAGCCGCACAAGGTACAGCTGGCGACGACCCCTGGCGGCCTGACAGTCGACATTGGCCGCGACGGGTCTGGTCCTGCCCCGGCGGCCCCTCGAGCGGTCGGAGCCCAGGCCCAGCCCGCTCGGGTGCGCCCCCGCAAGAAGCGTAAGTAGGGTCTGGGCGCCCGTCGCCGGTGCCCGAACCCATCGATCGAGGAGGCCTATGGGGACAGGGGAGCCCGAAGCGCCGCGCACCGTCGGGTCGCCTATGCAGTTGACGGCGGACGAGCGCACAGCCTTCGAGGTGGTCGTCGGGATATGCCGCGCCAGCGGCCTCGACATGGATGCGGTCCCGCGCTCCGTCCATCGCCCCTACCTCGCCGTGGAGCTGGTCGGTCAGCACGCCGAGGAGGCATTCGGGCGTCATGGGCGTGCGCTGGATGCACTGCAGTTCATCGTCAACCTTGCGATCGCCCGCCAGTCGCCAGGCGGTACGCGGGTGGTGATTGACGCGGGCGGCTATCGGTCGCGCCGGGAAGAGATTCTGCGCCAGCTTGCGCTGCAGTACGCCGCGCAGGTTGCCGAGCGCCAGGAGGAATGCGTGCTCGATCCTCTGCCGGCCCACGAGCGCCGCGTCATCCACTGGGCGCTCAAAGACCGGGAGGACGTGACGACCTACAGCGAGGGAGACGGTCCGGAGCGGCGCATCATCATCGCTCCCAAGTAAGCCCTCTGGCGGCACGCGCAAGGGGCGCGTCGCGTGGTGAGCGCGGCCGCGCCCCTTGTGCGTCTTGGCGGGAAGTGAGGGTCCAGGCAAGAGAAACGCCCGCTCACCGATGGTGAAGCGGGCGCCCATCATCTGATGGCAACCGAGTGAAAAGGAGGACATGCGCTACCTGAAATACGGTGCGGCGGCGCAACGGGTTCCGCAGGTCCGTGCAACGCGTTGCGCCAGCGTCCCGTGAAGCGAAAGTGATTGCCTGAAGAGAACGGTCTACGCCGCTCTACTGGCCCTGCGGCACTCCCTTACGCGGCTGGCATCGAACGCCAGAACCTGGTTCCGGCCGGCAGCCTTCGCGCTGTAGAGCGCCCTGTCGGCAGCGTCGACGAGACCGGAAGGCGTGCGCACGTCGTCGCCGGACGTCGCCACGCCGATGCTCACCGTCACCGGGCGAAGCGGCCAAGGGTGGCGCTCAATACTGGCGCGAACGCGCTCAGCCACTGCGAGTGCGCCCGGCAGGTCCGTGCCAGGCATCACCACCGCAAACTCCTCGCCGCCGTAGCGGGCCGCCGTGTCCGGCGCTCGCACGCTGCTGGCGAGGATAGATGCGACGGTGCGGAGTACCTCGTCACCGGCCGGGTGCCCGTGACTGTCGTTGAACTGCTTGAAGTGATCGACGTCGACCATCGCCACCGCGACCGGACATCCGGGCGTGCGGGCGGCCGCGAACGATGCCTCCAGCACATCGTGGAAGCTGCGGTGGTTGAGAAGGTTGGTGAGGCCGTCGCGACGGGCTCGCTCCCTTAGCATCGCGTTCCTGTCTTCGAGCTCCGCGCCCTTGGCGCTCAACGCATCGTTGAGCTGCCGCACCTGAGCGAGCTGCTGATCGAGCTCCTGAGAGAGGCGCTTGCGCTCGGTGATGTCGATGCTCGCGTTGATGGCGCCGATGATGCGGCCGTGCCCGTCCCTCAGCGGGAACGTGTTCGTCAGCAGATGCACCGACTGCCCCAGCGGTGTCGTATGGGACCATTCCACGCCGTCCCAGCGCTCGCCGGCGAACACGCGCTTCACGTAGTCCATGGCGGACTCGCCCTGATGCCATCCGCGCAACACCTCCCAGAAATGCCTTCCGATCACCAGACCTTCCGGATACCCTGTGATCCGCTCGGCTTCCTGGTTCCACCGCTGGATGCGTCCCTGCTCGTCGAACGTGAAGCAAGCGACTGGCAGACCGCCAAAGAGACCCTCAAACTGGCTGCGGGCGCCCATCGCAATGTTGTAGTTGAGCTCCAGCTCCTCATTTCGCTGAGCCAGCTCCGCGCCCATCTCCTCGAGCTCAGCGGATCGCGCCTGAAGCTCCTCCTCCATCCTCAGGACGCGCTGGACAACGTGTAGCCGGGCGGCAAGCTTCGCGGCATCGAGGGGCTTCACCATGAGGTCGTCGGCGCCGGCTGCCAGGCCCTCGAGCCAGTCGTCCCGACTGGTCTTGGAGGTCAGAAGGATGACGTAGGTGTACGGCGTTGGCTCTTCGTCTGTCGAGGTGGACGCGGGCGCCTTCTCGCGCTCGCGGATGCGTGCACAGAGGGACGGGCCGTCAACCTTCGGCATCATCCAGTCGGTGATCACCACGCGGTACGGCGATGCCTGGAATGCATCCCACGCGGCTGCCCCATCCTGCGCGGCCACTACCTGATGCCCGAGCTTCTCCAGCGCTCGGCGCAGGACCATCGCCGACACGCGGTCGTCGTCCGCGATCAGCACCCTCATGGCGCGCGCTCCATCACGATGGCCTGCAGAGCAGCGGCGGCCTCCTCGCAGCGCGCGCGCAGCTCCACGATCAGCGCAGCCGAGTTGTCGCCTGCGCCGGTCGCGGCGTCCGCCTCGATCCGCTCGCAGGCGGCGGCGACGCGCTCCAGACCCAGCGTCCGGCTGCTCCCCTTGAGGCAGTGGGCGGCGGAGCGCAGCCGATCCAACGCGCCCTCGCGTCCCGCGCTGGCGAACCGCTCCATAAGTGCCGGAAGCGCGTTGGCGAACTCCGCGCCGAGCTCGCGCTCGAGCTCCGGGTCATCGCCCGCGCTCTGTCGCAGGCGCTCTCTGTTCAGGGTCAAGCCTTCCACCGGGATCGGCCTCCCATTCGCCTCCGGCGCCGCGTCTCCCCACCAGCGTCACCTCGCCTGCCCCAGATCGGCCAGCCGAACGCGGCTCCTGAGGTGGATGTCCCTATCGTCGTCGATGCTGCGTGCAAGGTTCACCTCCATCGCGCGGGCTACCCGGCCGCCTGAAGGCGTGGCGGTCACCACGCTGTCCAGCCAACCCTCTGCGAATCGCGCACGCGCCGCCCGGAGCTGCACCACGCGGCAAGGGGCAGCCCGGCCAGACGTCGCAGACGTGCTTAGGTGCGGTATCGGCACGCGCGAGCCCAAACTGGAGACGTGAAGGTGGTGTCAGACCATCAGCCGGTCGCGCAGGAACCGGAAGGCGCCGGCGCCATGAAAGCGATGGTCGCCATCGAAGGCTTCGAAAGCGAACCGCTCAGGGCACCCGCACGCTGCGTAGGCAGCGCGCACACGGTCACAGGCAGCGTGGAAGGAGGCCAGCGGGAAGATGGCGTCGTCTGCACCGCTCTCGGCGAAGAGGAGGCGGGGCGCCACGAGCGCGGCAATGTCCGGCATCTCGAGACAACGGAGGATGCCGGGCACGTAGTTGTCGACGCAGTGGTCTACCGCGAGGATCGAACCGCGGAAGGTACTCAGGTAACCGCTCACCACGCACGCGCGGACACGCGGATCCAAGGACGCCGTCCAGAGCGACGTCAGCCCGCCACCGGATATCCCCATCGTCACGAGCCTGCGTGGATCCACCTCACGCATCGCGCCGAGAACGTCCAGCGCACGCATCGCGTCCCACACGCGCCAGCCCGCTACCGTCTCCCCCAGCATAAGCGCCGCCACGCTGTCGCGCACGCAGGATGACGCTTCGGGTCCCTCGGATCGGGCCTGCTCATCGCGCCGGTGGCCGAACGAGATCTGCTCGATGGCCAGTGTCGGGTAGCCCTGAGCCACGCACTGCAGCGCGAAGTCCGCCTGGTACTCGTCCGGACAGCCAATGTCGCGCTGGGTGCCGTCTACGGCGATGCCGACAATGCTATCGACGCCGCGCCCATGGCCAGGCAGGCAGAGCACGCCTGGCAGCCTTCCCTCCACTCCGTCGGGCAGCAGGTAGTATCCCACGACCTCGCAGCCTGGCCGGCTCTCGAAGCGAACCGCCCGGCGCTGGTAGCCCCGAAACAGGCGCCCGTCGTCGCCCTCGACAAGGGGCGCCCGCGTAGGACCGGGGGGCAGGCCGACCACGCGCCGCAGCGCACCTCGAGCGCGACGGCGCCACCGCGCGGCGGCCTCGGGCGCCATGGCCCGCCACGCGAGCGACGCGGTCACCTCGTCCATCCGCCTGAGTGCGTACCGACGCGTGTCCATGTGTGCGCTATTCCGTCCGCTACAGGCGCTCGAACCGTGCCTGGAAGAAGCGCAGGTACCGTGGCTCGTAGACCATACGCAGCCCGCGCGCCGATGTGCGCTCGTCGTGGACCGCCGCGACCGACTCGGCCGTGACGTCCATGTGCGCCTGCGTATAGACACGCCGCGGGATGGTGAGGCGCACCAGCTCGAGACTGGGGAACCGGTGGTCGCCCGTGTGCGGGTCGCGACCGGCGGAGACGACGCCCCTTTCCATCGCACGGACACCGGAGTCGACGTACAGGTCCGCCGCCAGCGCTTGGGCTGTGAAATCCCTCTGCGGGATGCCAGGGTAGAACGCCTTCGCGTCGAGGTAGACCGCGTGCCCGCCGATCGGCAGCACGACCGGGATCGACCACGCGATGAGCTTCTCGCCGAGATACTCGACCTGGCCCACCCGCGCCCGAATGTGGGCGTCCTCCACCGATTCCGCGATGCCGATCGCCATCGCCTCCATGTCCCGACCGGACATGCCACCGTATGTGTGGAGCCCCTCGTAGACGGCGACCAGGTTGCTGGCCTCCTCGTAGATATGCTCGTCATTCACCGCCAGCCACCCGCCGATGTTCACCAGCGGGTCCTTCTTGCCGCTCATGGTGCACCCGTCAGTGTAGGAGCACAACTCTCTCAGGATGGTGGCGACTGGCTTCTCCCGGTAGCCCGGCTCGCGCTGCTGGATGAAGTAGGCGTTCTCGACGGCGCGCGTGGCATCGAGCATCACCCGGACGCCGTGCCTGCTGCAGACATCGCGCACGGCCCGAACGTTCTCCATGGAGATCGGCTGACCGCCCGCCATGTTGACTGTGGCGCTCAGACACACGTACGGGACCGCATCCGGCCCCGCCGCGCGGATCGCTCGCTCGAGTGCGTCGATCTCGACGTTGCCCTTGAACGGGTGTTCCGACGCCGGGTCGTGCGCCTCCGGGATGACCACGTCGACGAATGTTCCACCGTTCAGCTCCTGGTGAAGTCGCGTGGTTGTGAAGTACATGTTACCAGGTATCACATGTCCCGGACGTATAAGGATCCGCGAGAGGATGTTTTCCGCCCCGCGTCCCTGGTGCGTGGGCACCACGTACTGGTAGCCGTAGTGTGCGCGCACCGCCTCCTCGAGCCGGTAGAACGACTCACTGCCCGCGTAGGACTCGTCGCCGACCATCATGCCGGCCCACTGGCGGTCACTCATCGCGGTAGTGCCGCTGTCCGTCAGAAGGTCGATGTACACGTCTCGCGAGCGCAGCAGGAAGGTGTTCCACCCGGCGTCGCGAATGGCGCTTTCACGCTCGGCGCGTGTCGTCATCCGCAAGGGCTCCACCGTCTTGACCTTCCAGGGCTCCGCCCATGATCGACGAGCTGGCCGTCGCGCGGGGCTGTCCATGCAGGGCCTCCGGAGAGCAGGTCTCTGGCCGGACAGGCCGGCCAGAGACCATCGTGGTTCAGGCGGCGGGCATCTCGGCGGTGCACATCGGGCACCGAGTGGCCCGCAGAGCAATGGGCGACACGCAGAACGGGCACTCGCGGGTGTCGGGTGCTACCTGCACAGGCTCGCGCCTCAGCCTGTTGATCTGCCGAACTAGCACAAACATCGCGAAGGCCACGACAACGAACGCGATGATGGTGTTGATGAAGGCGCCGTAGGCGATCACCGCGGCCCCAGCCTGCCTTGCGGCCTCCAGCGACGCGTGGCCTCCGCCAGACATATCGAAGAAGAGCGAGGAGAAGTCAGCTCTTCCCATCAGCAGGCCGACAGGCGGCATGATCACATCCTCTACGAGCGATGTGACGATCCTGCCGAACGCCGCACCGAGAATCAGACCCACGGCAAGGTCGATCACGTTGCCCTTCAGTGCGAACTCGCGAAACTCCTTCAGCATGGCATCCCCTCCCGAGTGGTCACGGTACGCTCCGTTCGCGACAGCGAGCGCGCCAGACGGTCGCCGCGCATCGCTGCGGAACGGTCACGCAGGCCCGCCGCCCCTTCACACGCGGGTTGGTCCAGGCGCACCCCCGCCGGGGCGATGGAGGACCGCGGTTCGGCATGCACAGGCGGGCGCGAGAGCGCCATAGAGGCCGATGCCGCCAGGCGTGGGGATTGGGGCGCCGTTAGCGGTCGGCTGGCAGTCGGAAAGCCGCCTGAGAGACGTGCATGGGGTCGTCGCATGAACCGGGGCCGGCCAGCGCAGCCAAAACAGGCACGCTTCGCGATGGGCGAATGCGGGTCGGCCTGTGGCTGGTGCAGATCAAGTGCTCGGGTCGGCTGCCGCCAGGCAAGCGACCATCGCGACGGTGGGCCAACCGGCCATGTGCGGCGAGCGGGGTACGGCCATCTGGCGCCACCGTTGCGCCACACCGCGAGGGCTGACGCGGTCATGGCGTGTCCCGTCCCGCCACTCCATCCACCGTCAGGTTCACATCCGGCCACCCGTTGACCGCACGGTTGATGCGCCGCGCAGCGAGAAACCTTGCGTGCCCATCGACGAACAGGTAGTTGCGCGAACCGTCCCAGCTCCACCAGCCGACCTTCTGCGGTGAGTGGTTGCTGAGCCACTCGGCGAACGCGACCTTGTGCGTCGGCCATACTACGGCTGCCGCGCTCTGTGAGACGCATGGCGGCGTGGGAAAGCTGAAGAGCTGCGCCGTGGTCATGGCATTGACCTGCGCCGGGCTGCGGTAGAACGCCGCCGAGTACGCGTACGACGTGTGGTCCCACTGCTGCGTCGCCGTGAAGTCGCTCGGGCAGATCAGGATGCCCGGATTGTTGTTGACGGAGCGGTTCGGGTCGCTGGGCGCGTTCGGGTCGCGTTGACCGGCATAGGCGATATAGGTCTTAAGCAGCCACCGCCACCTTCGCCCCATCCAGAGGAACGGGTCGTTGTTATTCGGGAACATGTCGTCGTAATCCTGCGTGTAGAGGTGCAGCGCCATGCCGATCTGGCGAAGGTTGGAGGCGCACGTCGCTTGGCGGGCTGCTTCGCGAGCCCGCGCGAAGACCGGGAAGATCATAGTCGCCAGTATCGCGACGATTGCGATCACAACCAGTAGCTCGATCAGGGCGAAGGCTCTGCGTCTCACGTCATCTCCTCTTTGGCGGTTGGGTCGCCTGCCTCCGGATGGCCCGCAGAAGGCTGGGCCACGACAGGCTCGAAGCGGTCGTCCACCAGAAGATGGGGCGCTGCAAACGATGGCGCGATTGACCGAGCGAGCGCGCACGCGGGAGGTGCTGAGGCAGGCCGAGGACCGCTTCCCGGCCCTGTTCGATCGCGTTGGTCGATGGGCTTCGCTCTCAATGGGATCGTGTGCGACGCCTCCGGCAAGCCCTATCGATTGCCGGTTCCTCGCGGTGAACCAGGCGATCAAGCGGATAGCTGGGTTCGGCAGCAGGCGAATGTGACGAAGCCCTCAGGGCCTGCGACGGGCGGGAGGGGCGCGCGGGCCTTGCGCTCATCGACATCGTGTTGCCGCGACGAGGCGGTCGCGCGGTCGCTCTCGAGCTGCGAGGCCGTGCGCGAGGCCTCCGGATCGTCTTCTCGAGCGGCACTGCCCGCGAGCTGCATACATCGTCGCCTGGCAGGCTGCCACCCGAGGCGCTCCTGCGGACGTCTTATACCCCGTCGAAGCTGCTGCGCTGCGTCCGCCGCGAGGTGGACTCTGCACGCTCAGACGCACCGTGCATCGGAGGGCCGGAGCGAGCCATGCCCGTAGGCGCCTGCCTGAGCGGCCGGCGTGGACTGCTCAGGGGGATGCCGCAGCGCCTGCGCCGCCTGCTCTCGTACGAGTGGCTCATCGCTGGCGAGCGCGCGCAGCAGAGCCGGCTCAGCGCCCGGAGCGCGCGTCGAGCCGAGACACGCCGCGGCGTTGCGAGCCAGCCCCGCCCGCTTCGCTCGCCTTACGGGACTGCCCCTGAACGCCGCGCGGTAGCCCGCCTCAGAGAGCCCCAGCAGGCCCTCAAGTCGTGCATCGTGCACCGGCGGCCGCGCGGCGAAGCGCGGCTCGCGTGCAGGCCGTTCCCGTCGATTGAAGGGACACACATCCTGACAGATGTCGCACCCGAACACGCGCGCACCCATCTGGGCCGCCACCGATGCCGGAATCACTTCGCGGCTCTCGATGGTGTGGTAGGCTATGCAGCGGCTCGCGTCCAACACCCGGTCCTCGACGATCGCGCCGGTCGGGCATGCGTCGGCGCAGCGCCGACACGAGCCACACGAGCCTCGGGAGGGCGGATCCGGTGGCAGGTCGGCCGTCAGAAGCAACTCGCCCAACAGGAGATGCGAGCCGAGGATCGGGTGGATGAGCATCGCGTTCCTCCCGATCCACCCGAGGCCGGCCCGCACGGCCAGGTCGCGCTCGAGGAGCGGCCCGGAGTCGACGTAGGCGCGCCCGTCGACGCCCGGAGCGCACTCGCGGACGAAGGCGAGCAGATCCCGAAGTCGCCTGCCGATCACGTCGTGGTAATCGTCGCCGCGGGCATACCGCGCGAACACGGCCGCGCCCGGGTCGGATGGCGCCTCGGCCGAGGGCGCACCGCAGCCCATCGCCACAACCACCACGCTCCGCGCGCCCGGCAGTACACGCCGAGGGTCGGCCCGGCGCTCCGGGTCACGGCGCAGGTAGGACATGCCCGCGCAGAAGCCGCGCTCCAGCCATTGGTAGAGGGCGGCCGCATGCGGCGACCTCTCCGCCGTGCAGAAGCCACAGAGGTCGAAGCCAAGTTGGCGGGCCCGGGCGGCGATCGCCGCCTTCAGGTCGGCAGCCGCGGCCGGCGCGCTCATCCACCCTCCCCCATCGCTAACGGAGTCCCTCGCTGGCGATCGTCTTGCGAGAGCGCCTGCCGGTCCGGCGCCGCCGAGCGAGGTCCCCATGCCAGCGCCGCAGCGCACAGTCGGTTCCCTGGAGCCTCGCTGGCCGGGAGGCGCGCCCGGCCTGCCGGGCTCCCAGAGCCAAGCGCGGTCTGGCTGCAGGGGCGCGTATGCTCGCGCTGATCCCGCGGCTCAGGGGCTCACAAAGAGCAGCATGCCCTGGCCGGGCGCAAGCCAGACGTTCTCGCCAACCCATGCCTGACGCGCACCCGTGTAGGCGTTCACCATCATCACCGTGCCAGCCTGCCTGAAGCGCACGCTGAACGGCGTCGACCTGTGCCGGTTCTTGTTCACCACCAACGCGTACGGCTCACCGGCAGGGCCGTCGAACTCGCCCACGAGCAGGTCCCCGCCACTCACCTCCGCCACGTGACGCGCCGCGCTGATCCCCTGGCTGCCCGAAGGCACGTTGGGATGATGCACGACGCCCACGCTCCTTAGCTGCAGGAGCGTGGGGCCCAGCGTGTGAATCTGCATGTTCACATTGCGCAGCATGTACCACGTTGGGGTCCGGTTCATGAACTGATCGATCGGCGCAAGCCGGTAGTTGCCGATGTTCGGCGCGAAGTAGGTGAAGTAGCTGATGCCGCGCCCGCCGTAGGCCAGCGTCGTGTAAACCTGGAAACGCAGGCCGCCGTCGGTCGGGTCGGCGTAGTGGAAGTGGGCGTTCGCGAGCACGATGTTCGAGAACGGCAGGTTGTGCCTCTGCGCAACGCGGCGCACCGCCTCTAGATTCTGGAAGTAGCCATCCCGCAATGAGCCATCGTCCATCAGCGCGTAGTGGTTGTAGGTGATCCACTGCGGGCGGACGTGCCGCACAAACTCCTCCAGGTGCTGCTCGTAGCCCTCCGAGCCGAGCTGCGCCGGCGTGGCGTAGTTCGGGAAGAGGCTAACGTAGGCCAGCTCGCCCGGCGCGAGCCGGCGGTAGGCGTCCGCCCATCTCCCGAGGCCGGGGAAGAGCGCCGCGTTCGGCTCATCCCGCAGGTAGTAGCCGAGGACGGCGGGGTGGCCGGCCACGCGATCGACCAATGCCTGGACGCGCCGGTCGATCTCCTCCTGCGACAGAGCGGCCTCAGCGTCGCCGACATGTGCTTCGTCGACGAGCGCCATGAGCCCGGCGGCGTGGACCTGGTCGAGATCGGCCGTCCGGACCATGCCCGCCAGGTTGATGCCGCTTGCTCTCATCTCGTCTAGCGCCTGCCGATCGCCCGGCGCCGACCCCCACGCCATGATGGGGAACTCGTCCGCTCTGAGCATCGTCCGCTCCTGTTTGACCGGCCACGTCTGCATCGCCACGGCGAACGCAGCCACCAGTACCGTCACCATGGGATCGCCTCCTTCCCCCTCCAAGGGGCGCGGTTTCGACCCGCGCACCGCGGCCTCCTGCGCATCGAGCGGCCATTGTGTTCGATCGGGCCCCGTGGCAGTTGCCCACCGGCTCGAACCACGCCATCGCCGAAGCGAAGAAGGCTATTGTCCGACCTGACTGGAAGTAGGCGTTCGATGACGAAAGCTGGCGGTGCGGTGTGCCCTCGATGGCCGGCTCGTCTCAGGAGGCATCGCGATGAAGGTGTTGATCATCGGTGGAACCGGCCTCATCAGCACTGCGATCGCGCGCCAGCTCCTGGCGCGCGGCGACGAGGTCACGCTCTACAACCGCGGCCGTACGCCGTCGCGCGTGCCGACGGGAGCGCTGACGATCCGCGGTGACCGCCACGACCGGCAGCGCTTCGGGGAGCAGATCCGCGACCTTCCCGAACTTGATGCGGTCATCGACATGATCTGTTACCGCCCTGACGATGCGCAGCAGGACCTCGACGTGTTCGCGGGCCGCGCCCGTCAGCTCGTCTTCTGCAGCACGGTAGATGTCTACTCGCGGCCAGCCAGCCGCTATCCCTACCGCGAGGACGAGACCTTCGGGCCGCTCAGCGAGTACGCCGCAGGGAAGGTCGCCTGCGAGCGCCTGTTCGCGGAGGCCCACACACGGGGCGACCTCCCGGTCACCATACTGCGCCCTGCGCACACCTACGGGGAGGGCGGTGCGATCATCCACAGCCTGGGATGGAGCACGCGCTACATCGACCGCATGCGGAAGGGCAGGCCGATCATCGTGCATGGCGATGGGCAGTCGTTGTGGGTGTCGTGCCACGTCGAGGACGTGGCGCGAGCGTTCGTGGGCGCTCTGGGCAACGAGAGAGCTTTGGGGCGCGCCTACCACGTGACCGGCGACGAATGGCGCACGTGGAACCGCTACCACGAGCAGGTCGCGGAGGCGCTCGGGGTCCCGCTGCCGGAGCTGGTGCACATCCCCACGGACCTTCTGGTCCGCGCGGCGCCGCGCGAGGCGGGCATCTGCGGGCCCAACTTCCAGTACACCACCATCTTCGACACCGCGGCGGCCCGCGCCGACCTGGGCTTCCGCGCCACGGTGCCATGGGTCGAGGGCGTACGGCGCACCGTGGAGTGGCTCGACGCGAACGGGCGCATCGAGGCCAGCAGCGACGACGACATCGACGACCGCATCATTGCCGCGTGGCGCCGGCTGTCAAGCGCGCTGGTAGAGGAGGTTGCTGCCGAGGGCTGAGCACGCCATTACTGGTCCTGGAGCGTCTCCAGCATGGCGGCGATGTTGTCGGGCCGCGCATCGGCCGGTATTGCGTGAGCGGGGGCAGCGATGTAGCCGCCGCCCTTGCCCACCACGTCGATGAGCTGCCGCACTTCGGCGCGCACCTCGTCGGGGACGCCATAGGGCAGCGTGCGCTGCGTGCTGATGCCCCCGTAGAACGAGAGGTCCGCTCCGAAGCGGCGCTTCGCCTCGAACACATCGATGACCTCGGGCTGGAAAGGGCTGAACACCTGTAGCCCGCACTCGATGAGGTCGGGGAAGAGCTCGTCCACCTTGCCGCACGAGTGGATGAACACGTACCTGCGGCGGGAGCGCACGGCCTGGTACATCTCCCGCACGCGCGGCTTGATGAAAGTGCGCCACAGCCGCCCGCCCATGATGAGCCCGCTCTGCTGGCCCCAGTCGTCGCCGAACATCATCGCGTCGATGGGGTGCGAGCAGGCGTTCTCGATGACGCGCAGGTTGTAGGCGAGGATGCCGTCCAGCAGGGAGTGGACGAACTCGGGCTCGAGCACCATCGCCTCGAGCAGTGGCTCCATGCCACACAACGTCCAGGCGCGCTCGAACAGGCTGAACCCGAGGTCCACCAGCACGAACGCATCTGCAGAGCTCTCGATGACCGCGTCGTAGGCGGCGTAGCGAGCCGGTTCGTCGGGGTCTGGCCACCGGTAGTCGGCGAGCGTTGCCGGCGCGACCACCGTGTTGCAGACGACCCCGATGTCGCGGTCTATCCTGCGGTTCCAGCGGACGCCGAACTCATCCTGCCAGATCCCCGGCTCCACTTCGCGCCAGCAGTCAGGGCTAACGGTGCTGAGGCCCGTTAGGCAGTTGCCGATCGTCGCAGCAAAGTGCAGGTCGCCCAGGTACTCGGCCATGCGCTCGTGGGCAGCCTGCGTGAAGCCGATGTGGTAGGGTGTCCGGTCCGGCTGCCGGTGCTCGAGGGACGCGATCACGCGCTCGCGGTTCGTCATGTCTTCGACCCTCGCTGCCTGGTTTGGCCGTGGCCTGCGCTCATCCGGCCTGGACGCCACTCGCCTTTCGACGCCCGAGCGCCGGCGTCCTGCAGAGGGTCCCGCGCACCGGCGGGCAGAGGGGGCCGGATGCCGGCCCCCTCTGCCCGAAGATCCCGATGGCACGCTGCTCAGGCGGCCTTGCGCCCCAGACGGCGGGAGCCACGCGAGGCGGCCCGGTCCGACTCGCGCGCACGCTCCCGCGTCGCCGTGAGCTGGAAGCTGCCGACCATTCCCTGCATCTCCTCGGCCTGTGCGAGGAGCTCCTCAGAAGAGGCGGCAGCCTCCTCCGAGTTTGCCGCTGCCTGCTGGGTCACCACGTTGACCTGCTCCAGCGCTGTCGTCACGTGGTGCATGCCCTGCCTCTGCTCCGCCGACGCCCCAGCAATCTCGCCCATCACATCGGTCACGCTGGAGGCCTGCTGGTTGATCTCCTGCAGGTCCTTCAGGACCCCCTGATTGATGGAGACGCCGGACTCCGCGTTCTTCACCGACTCCTCGATGAGGTTGGCGGTGTTCTTGGCAGCCTCGGCGCTGCGCATCGCCAGGTTGCGGACCTCCTCGGCGACCACCGCGAAGCCCTTGCCCGCGTCCCCGGCGCGCGCCGCCTCGACCGCCGCGTTCAGGGCCAGCAGGTTGGTCTGGAACGCGATCTCGTCAATCGTCTTCACGATCTTGGCGGTGTTGTCGGACGATGCCTTGATCCTCGACATGGCCTCGCTGAGCAGCTTCATGTTGTCCGCGCCGCGGCGGGCGCTGCTCTGCGCCTGGTCCGCCAGGACCCGGGCCTTCTCGGCGCTTGCCACGTTCTGGTCGCCCATCGAGGCAGCTTCCTGCAGGCTGGCAGAGATCTCCTCGAGCGACGCCGCCTGCGATGAGGCGCCGTGGGCGAGCTGCTGGCTCCCCTGACTGATCTGGTTGGAGGCCGCGGCCACCTGCTCGGCAGCCTCGGCAACCTGTGCCAGGCCGCTGTCGAGGTTGTCCATCGCCGTGTTTAGCGCTTCCTTGATCCTGGCGAAGTCGCCCCTGTAGTCGCCCTCCATGCGTGCCGTCAGGTCGCGGTCGGCGAGGCGCTCGAGCGTCGCAGCCGCCTCGTTGACCGGCCCGACGATCGCGTCGAGCGTCTCGTTCACGCCCTCCACGATCTTGCGGAAGTCGCCATGGTGCTTCGCCGCCTCGGCGCGCGTCGCCAGACGCCCCTCCACCGCAGCCTGCGACAACATGCCAGCGTCGGCTACCAGAGCGTTCACCGCCCCGATGCACGTGTTCAGATTGTTCTTGATCGTGTTGAAGTCGCCGTTGTAGCTGTCCGTGATCACCGGCGGAATGTCGCCCTTCGAAATGCGATCCACGTAGTCGGCTGCCACCGTCAAAGGACCGATCACCGCATCAAGCGTCTCGTTCACGCCCTGAACGATGTCGCGGTACGCGCCCTTCCCGCCGTTCACGTCGCCCCGCGTGGCCAGCTTGCCCTCCACCGCCGCCTTGCTCAGCCTGTTCGCCTCCGCCACCAGGGCCTGCAGGTCGTCCGCGAACTGGTCCATCGCCCGCGCCAGCTCCCCGACCTCGTCCTTCCTCTGCATTCCCAGCCGCGCCGAGAGCTGCCCCTCCCCAAGCTCCGTCACCATCCCCAGGGCCCTGGCTAGTGGGACGGCGATGGAGCGCGAGAGGTACACCCCCAGCAGCACGGCGATGATGACGCCCGCCACCATGGCCGCCACGATGGCCAGCCGGGCCTGGCGGCCCGCCGCGTACGCTGTCTGGACACTCTGTGCGCCGGCCCGCTTGATCTCCGCGACCAGGCGGCCCAGTATCTCCGAGGTGCGGTTGTAGTCCTCTGTCTGCCCGGCCAACGCGTCGAGCAGGCGCCTGTCCTGGGCCAGGATGCGAGGGTCCCTGTCGCCCGCTCCCCCCAGCATGAGTGCCTCCCGACTTCTGTGCATGGCCATCATGGCGTCGTGCCCCTTGAGCCAGCGCTCCCAGGCCGGCACGAGCTCCTCGAACAGCTCGGCCTCCTGCCTAGTCTTAGGCAGGGACTCGTAGGCCTTCCAGACCTCCCTGATGTCCTTCTGGGCCTGGGCCTCCTGGTCCATCAAGGCCTTGCGCCTGGCCGCGTCGGCGAAGACGCGCCGCGACAGCAGGCCGTACTCGGCCGCGGCCATCGTACTCTTGGCGGAGTCTATGGTTTTGATGGCATCGATGCTGGGCATGGTGCGCTCGCCGATCTCGCTGACACCGGCGTTCACCTTGCCCACACTCCAGTAACCCACCGCGCCGATGAGCAGGGCCACGACTGCCACGGCGCCGAAGCCCCCCAGCAGCTTCCTTCCGATCCTGATGTCGTCGACTGCCCTCATGGTCACCCTCCACCCCATTCGCCTGAGCCGCCCGCCTTGCTCAGAACCCATCGAGTATCCTATCGTCCCTCTGGTCGAGAGGCAGGGCCTCGTGCGCCCCCAGGGCGTGCGAGGGGCTGGCATGCTTCGCGCCTCTCTGCGCCGCCTTCAGCCCGCCCTTCCGCTCCGCCGTCTGCCGACCGCCAGTGATCCTGAACCCGGCCACCATCGAGGGCATCGCCTCGGCCTGAATGGGCACCTCCTTCGAAGGGAGGTGGCGGCGTGGCACGCGCGGGCGAACCGCGCTGGCGGAAGTATCGTCGCACGGTGCGCGCTAGCTTCTAGTGCGGAGAGGTTATTTCGTGCGGCAGTGCGGTGGTGGCAGACGGTGAAGCGTCAGAGAGCGTCTGAGGAGGAGAGGAGTCCGTGGCGTACGGCGAACCGAACCACGTCCGCCGCGGAATGGAGGTCCAGCTTCTTCATCATCCGGCCGCGATGGACTCCGACGGTGTTGTGGCTGATGCCCATGCGGGCCGCAATCTGGGCATTGGGTGCGCCGGCCGCGACCAGACGCATGACTTCCCGCTCCCTCGCGGTGAGCCGGCGGCATGGATCGTCATGGGCGCTGCACAGCTCGGCGGCGTAGGCCTCTGGGTCGCGCCGCGTGATTGCGGCGTCGAACCAGTACCGCCCGGCAGA
>DATIKM010000055.1:0-4848 GCA_035477595.1 Chthonomonadales bacterium | reverse complement strand
GAATACCGCAGCCATGGGCCTGTTCAGAGTTCGGCGGATCGTGCGTGCCAAATCCTCGTTACCGCCGTGTTGCAGGGATGATCGTGTCTCGCTTGGCCGACAAGCCCGAGGGGTCCTACTCCTGGGCTTGTGGCCCCAGCGTTAGGCAAGCGGGGCGGCGGCTCTTGCGCCACGAGGAGACGAGCCCCGCGGGGCTGCGCCCGCGCAGCACGTGGGACCGCCATGCTGCTGCCCGCCTTGGCAACAGCCCGGGAGAGGGCCAACCCCGTCGCCTGCCTAAGCAATCCTAAGCAGATCGGCGTCGGCGTGACCATCCACGCGGGGGAAAGCCACGACATGGTCTTGCCGGTGCGCGCCAGTGCTCCCATGGCGCTCACGGACCCAGACGCCCAGGCCGCCGGGGCGGGGTGCAGACGAGCCAGGACGGTTTGGAACTGCACCAAGCGCCGGCTGATTCCTCGCGGTCTGCCCACTTGCGAAGCATGGGCGAGTCCGCGCAAAATGGGTTCTGGGCTACAGTAACTTCGGTGGCCTGACGAACTGGACGACAGGCTTGTGGAGCGGCCCCGGATACAGCCCCGTCAGGTTGGCCACGTCCCGGCCTTACTGGGTGCTGGCAGCAGACGCCATCATACAAGTGGGCGACGTCTGGACCGACCAGCACGTCCCGAGATGCGATCCGCGCTATCACATGCACGCGAATTGTGCGCCGCACAAACGGGGCCAGGGCTCGGCGGGGGCAGCCAAGCGCTCGCCGACGGCTCGGCGGAATGGCGGAGGTCCGAGACCATGGGCCGGTTCTCGACCTGGCATGGTGCCTCTGGCCAGGCCCATGTTCTCTGGTTCCAAGCCCCGGATTATCACGTGCCAGCCTTGATAACCCGCCTGTCCGGACTGAGGTGTAAAGGCGAAGGGGCGGCCGCCGTGTGCCGTGTCGGAGACGGTGCCGCCGCGTCACTTCGATCGGGTAGACAGGCGTTGAACGGAGCGATGGCGTCCCGTCAGCCCAACTCCGGCTTCCAGCTTCAATGGAAAGACACCAAATCATGAGACGACAACACACAGTCTGCGTCCTTCTAAGCCTGGCGGCGCTGGCCGCCTCCGCCCCGCGTCTCGCGGCCGATTTCCCCATCGTCTCGCACCGGTTTCTGGCGGACCCCGCGCCGCTGGTCACCGCGGACCGCGTTTACTTCTTTGCCTCCAACGATGACGAGAGTCCCGTCGAGGGCAGCTACAACATCCCCAATGTCATCTGCGTGTCGAGCAGCGACATGAAGAACTGGACGGACCACGGCTCGGTGTTCCGCCCGCTCTACAGCACCACGTGGGCGAGGCGGTCGTGGGCGCCCGCGGCGGTGGAGCGCGACGGCAAGTTCTTCCTCTACTTCGGCAACGGCGGTGCGAACATAGGCGTCGCGGTCTCCACCCGGCCTACCGGCCCCTTCAAGTGCGCTCTAGGCAGGCCTTTGATCGAGCACCACACGCCGGGCGTCCAGCCGGCCACGAACATGTGGCTCTTTGACCCGTGCGTGTTTATTGACGACTGCGGGCAGGCCTACATCTATTTCGGCGGTAACGGCGATGACAACGTGCGCATCGCCAGGCTCAACCGCGACATGATCAGCCTCGACGGCGAGGTCATGAGGATGGTGGCGCCGAACTTTTTCGAGGCTTCGTGGGTACACAAGCGCAACGGGATTTACTACTTCTCCTACTCGACCAACCCCCGAGACGGGATGCGCTTCGCCTACATGACCAGCAACAATCCGACGAGTGGCTTCACCTTCCGCGGCATCGTTTCCGACCAGCCGCCGTACAACCACAACAATCACCACGCCGCGAACTTCGAGTTCAAGGGCCGGTGGTTCCACGTCCATCACAACCGTGTCGTCGCGACCCGCGCGGGCATCCCGACCGGGTACCGCCGCAACCTCGCCGTCGAGGAACTCCATCACAACGAGGACGGCACGATCCGCAAAGTCACCTTCACGACAAACGGCGTGGCCCAGATTGGACGGCTCAACCCCTTCGTCCGGGTCGAGGGGGAGACCTTCAACGGCCAGCATGGCGTCGAGACCGAGCCGTGCGCCGAAGGCGGCATGAACCTGACCGATCTCCACCACGGCGACTGGGTGAGGGTGTACGGGGTCGATTTTGGGGCCAATGGGCCGACCAGGTTCAACGCGCGCGTCGCCAGTGGCAGGCAGGGCGGCAGCATAGAGCTGCGCTTGGGCGGCCCCGACGGCAGGCTCATCGGCACTTGCCGGGTGGAGAACACGCGGCACTGGCAGAGCTGGCGGACGGTCACGACCGAAGTCTCCGGCACCACCGGCGTCCACAACCTCTACTTGCGATTCACCGGCGGCGACGGGCCGCTGATGAATCTCAATTACTGGGAGTTCGACTGAGGCTCTCCAGCCGGAACCATGCAGGCATGTGCCCGCGCCGTGGCCGCGACGCCCCGGCGCCGGGGAATCCGCCGTTCCCGTAGGTGTGGCGGCATGAAGACGGCGCGGCGCCGCCACGCTGTGCGCGCCCGACCGCACGGTTCCGGCTCTAGGGTTGAGGCGGTGGGCGTTCCTCTGCGTCCCTTCGCGGCGCACCCGCACACCGGAGCCGAACGGAGCGCAAGCTTGCGCGCCGTCGCTATTTCGGTGTTCGGGTGAAATCGAACAGGCAATGAGAATCGAACAAGCAATGAAACGACGAACAGTGAAACAACTGAACCTGATTCCGGCTCTGGTCGCGCCCGCCCTCGCGGTGCTTTTCGCCGCGCCGCCCGTCCTCGCGGACACCGCCCGCAACCCTATCATCCACGCCGACGTGCCGGACATGTCGATCATTCGCACGGGCGACACCTACTACATGAGCAGCACGACCATGCACATGAGTCCGGGCGTGCCGGTCATGCGGTCGCGCGATTTGGTGAACTGGGAGCTGGCAAGCTACGCCTACAACATTCTAGAAGACACCGACGAACTGAATCTCATGCGCGGAAGGAGCGCCTACGGAAGGGGTTCCTGGGCCAGCAGCCTGCGTCACCGCAACGGGGTGTTCTACGTCTCGACGTTCTCCCTCACCACCGGCAGGACGTATGTCTATCGGACGAGGGATATTGAACGGGGGCCGTGGCAGGCCACGTCGTTCCGTCCGGTGCTGTTTGACCACTCGTTGTTTTTCGACGACGACGGGCGCGTGTATATGGTTCACGGCAACGGCGACATTCGGTTGACTGAGCTGACCGCTGACGTTACGGGGATCAAGCCCGGCGGCTTCGACGCAACCATCATCACCAACGCCTGCGGCATCATCGGCCGCGACACCGGGCTTAGAGCGGAAGGCTCGCAGCTGTTCAAGGCCAACGGCAGGTATTACCTGTTCAACATCGCCTGGCCGCGCGGGGGGATGCGCACGGTGCTTATCCATCGCGCCGACCGGATCACAGGCCCCTACGAGGGACGCGTGGCGCTGGAGGACAAGGGGGTGGCGCAGGGCGGCCTCATTGACACGCCGCGGGGCGAGTGGTTCGCCTACCTGTTTCGCGATTTCGGCGCGGTGGGCCGCATTCCGTATCTGGTTCCCGTGAGATGGGAGGACGGCTGGCCGGTGCTGGGCGTGGACGGCCGGGCGCCGGCCACACTGAACCTGCCCCCCAGCCGGGGGCTGATTCCCGGCATCGTGGCTTCCGACGAGTTCAACCGCGGCCCCGGCGAGCCCGCGCTCCCGCTGGTGTGGCAGTGGAACCACAATCCCGACAACCGGCTCTGGTCGGTTGCCGCGCGGCCCGGATTCCTGCGCCTCGCCACCGGCCGTGTGGACGCGCACATCGAGGCGGCGCGCAACACGCTGACGCAACGGACCATCGGTCCCGAATCCACCGGCGCCACGCTGGTGGACGCGAGCCATCTCAAGGACGGCGACTTCGCCGGGCTGGTTCTCTTGTCGAGGCACTACGGGATGGTGGGCGTCAAATCGGAAGGCGGCACGAACTTTGTCGTCATGGTCAGCGCCGAATCCGGCGCGCCAGTGGAGATGGAACGTGTGCCGCTGGGGCGGGACACGGTCCACCTGAAAGCCGAGTGCGACTTCCGGGATCGCGCGGACATCGCGCGCTTCTACTACAGCCTCGATGGCCAGTCGTGGACGGCGATTGGCGGCCCCTTGCGGATGCGCTACACGCTTGACCACTTCATGGGCTACCGCTTCGGGCTCTTCTGCTACTCCACCAAGACCCCGGGCGGCCACGCCGATTTCGATTTCTTCCGCGTGAGCGACCGGATTCGGCGCGGCGAGTGACTCACGTCGGATACAGAACACACACAAGGAAGGTCAGCCGCCGGTCTTGATACGGGAATGGCACTCCCTAAGGAAGTGCGAGACGATCTCAAGACCACGACCTGTGCCGCGATGTCGATCGCAGGCGCCGTTTTCACCGCTGCCACCGCGCGCCGCTGCTCCACCGCCAGCAGGGGCTTGCGCCCTCTAGTGCTGCCCGTCGCACGCGGTGTGGTCGATGCGGGGGCTGGGGCGGCCGCCGAGCGCGGCATACCGGATGCGCAGCTCCCGGATCTCGCTCTCCGCTGCGGCCACCTCGGCGCGCGCGATCCAGGCTCTCCCGCGACTGCGCCACGATGCCTCCCGCGTTGTCGGCCAGCAGCCCCTCCTTCGCGCTCTCCCTCTCCCGCGTTGTCGGCCAGCAGGGCCGTCTTCGCTCTCTCCCTCTCCCGCGCTGTCGGCCAGCAGGGCCGTCTTCGCCCTCTCCCTCTCCTGCGCTGGCGGCCAGCAGGCCCCTCTTCGCTCTCTCCCTCTCCCGCGTCAGCGCTCATCTGGATTCAGACTATTAGATAG
>DATIKM010000054.1:0-24640 GCA_035477595.1 Chthonomonadales bacterium | reverse complement strand
GCTGCGTGTTCCGCGGCGCCGCGAACGCGTCGGTCCGGCCTCAGTCTACCGCCCTGGGGGGCCGCCAGGTCCGCCCGGGCCATACATGCCCTGCATACTGCCCATCGCCTCTTGGATGAGCCGCTGGCGCTGCTCCGGCGGCATGTTCATGAACATCTGCATACCTGCCCGCATCATGCCGCCCATCATCTGCTGACGCACCTGCGGGTCGAGCGACATGTACATCTGCATGCCCTGGTTGACCGCTTCCGCCATCTGCTCAGGGCTCATCTGCATCATCAGCTCCATCTGCTGACGCTGTAAGTCGAGCATCCGTTGCTGTGCAGGCAGACGAGAGGCATCGGCCGCGGCAGTTGCGGCGAAGATCACATAGAGCGGCGTCGTCGAGTACTGCTGTGCCTCGAGATCCTGAGTGAACTGCTGGCCAACCGGGAACTCCCTGACGAAGCTGCTGGCGCGCCTCGTCGCCGGATTCACGGCCACGACGCCGGACTGCTCCACAGCCTCCATCGCGCGCAGGGCAGCCGCCAGCCTGTCGGGCGCAACGCTTCCTGAGGACGCCCTCGGCAGGTACACCCGCCGCCACGAGAGACCCCTTGCCTGGCCCACGAGGGTGTTGAGGCCTGCCTCGATGTCCGACGCATCCTGAGGCGCTCTGGGCGCGGCCGCCACGAAGATCGTCGGCTCCACGATGACCCTCGCCTCGAACCTCCGGCCAAGCTGCTCTGCAACATCGCGGAACTCCCTCGCGAAGTTGCGGGGCGGCTGCGCCTGCCGCCGCTGCATGCCGACGTTGCGGTTCGGCCCGCCGCGCAGCTGCGCCCAGGTGGGCGCCGCAGCCACCACCAGCGCCAGGCTGAGCGCCGCGGCCATCCGGATCGACCTCGTCATCTATCTCCTCCCGCCCGACACGATGATCGCTATGCCGCTCCCAGGCGGCGTCCCGGAGCGATGCGTCGCTCCGCCAACCCTCTAGACGAAACGCCGCACGCGCGCGTTACGCCCGTTCGCGCCGAGACCGGCTCGCGCAGCCGACCACCGCGTCACAGGACGATCCGCAGCGGGTTCTCCACCAGCTCCTTCACGCGCTGCAGCAAACGAGCCGCCGGCACGCCGTCGAGCACGCGATGGTCGATCGAGAGCGAGAGGTTCATCATCGTCCGAACGACGACTTCCTTGTTGATGGCGACCGGCTTGTCGACCATCCGACAGACGCCAAGGATGCACGCCTGCGGCGGCACCAGAATCGGGTCGAAGGCGTCGACTCCGAACATGCCCAGATTGGTGATCGTGAATGTGCCGCCGCTCAGGTCTTCCAGCGTCTGCTTGCCGGTCCGGCACCGCTCCACCAGCGCCTTCAGCTCCACCGACACGGTGCCCAACGGCTTCTGGTCGGCCTTGCGGATGACCGGCACGACGAGCCCGGTGTCCGTGGCCACCGCCACACCGATGTTGCGGTCACCGTAGACGCGGATCTCGTCGCCAACAAGGGCGGAGTTGCAGAGCGGATGGTCTACCAGCGCCCTGCCGACCGCCTTCACCAGCAGATCCGTAAAGGTGAGCTTCGTGTTGTAGGCGCTCTCCACCTCAGGCATCAGGCGCTCGCGGAGGGCCATGGCCTCCGTGACATCGACCTCCATGTTGATGGCGATGTGCGGAGCCGTCTGGCGTGACCGGGTCACCGTATCGGCGACCATCTTCCGCATCCCGCGGAATGGGATCGTGTCTACGACGGTCAGTTCGCCGAGCGCCGCCGCCTTGGGCGCGGCTGCCGCCGCCGGGGCCGGGGCTGGCGCCGGGACCGGCTCGGCGCCGGCAGCCGCCTTGCGAACGTCATCGGCAGTCACGCGCTCGCCGGGTGCGGCCAGGCTTGCCGCGTCTATACCCAGATCCGTGGCAATCCGCGCAGCCAGCGGGGACACGCGGGCGCCGGCATCGCCGGGCGCTCGCTCACTGCTGGCCGCCGCCAGCGCGAGCACATCCCGTTCGATTATGCGCCCGCCTGGGCCCGTGCCACGGCCGGCCAGCTCGCCGATTGCCACGCCGTGCTCATCGGCAAGCCTGCGAGCGCGGGGCGAGGCGCTAACCGGGCCGGCGGGCACCGCCGGTGCGGCCACCGAGAGGCCAGGTGGAGGCGCGGCGACAGGTGCCTCCGCAGCAGACGCGGGCGAAGCCGGAGCGCCGTCGCCGCTGAGGAGACCATCGATCGGCTCGTCCGCCCAACCCAGAATGGCGATCCCCTGGTTCACTGGCACCGACTCGTCGGCTGCCGCCATAAGCTTGCGCACGATGCCGTCCTCGGGCGACTCCACCTCGAAGTTGGCTTTGTCCGACATAACCTCCAGCAGGGGTTCGCCCTTCTTGACCGGGTCGCCCTCCCCCTTGAACCACTGGACGATCGTGCCCTCCTCCATCGTGTTGCCCAGCATCGGCATCCTGAAGAGCGTTGCCATCGCGTAGATACCCCCAGTCGTTTGCGGTCCCCGCGCGGGTTGCGCTCGGGCCGCGACGCGGCTGTGCGCCGCGTTGCTGCAGTTCGCCGGCGTGTCGATCCACTCCTGCGGGCGTCGAGCGCGCGAAGGGGTGCGGCAGGCGCCGCACCCCTTCGCGAGAAGACCTAAAGCCCGTCCACGACCACGGAAGACGGGCAACACGACGCCTAGCGCTTGCTGAACTGGAAGCCCCGCCGAGCCCGCTTGCGACCGTACTTCTTTCGTTCTTTCACCCGCGGGTCGCGCGTCAGGAACCCGAGCTTCCGCAGGCGCGGCCGGAGGTCCGGGTTGGCCTCCAGGAGCGCCTTGCTGATGCCGTGGCGGATGGCGCCTGCCTGGCCGCTGATGCCCCCACCTGCGCAGAGGGCGAAGACGTCGAACTTGCCGACGGTCTCGGTTACTTCGAACGGCTGCTGGATGATGCGCTCCAGCGCCAGCCGGCCGAGGTACTTCGGGCCAGAGCGCCGGTTGATCGTCAGCTCGCCGGAGCCGGGCGCGATCCAGACGCGCGCCACGGCGTTCTTACGCTTCCCCGTACCGTAGTAGCGGACTGTGCTCAGCACCCTTTACTCTCCTTGCGTCACGGTCGCGGGCGTCCAGACAACGGGCTTCTGAGCCGCGTGCGGGTGGTCCGGACCGGCGTAAACCTTCAGCTTGCGGATCATATGGTCACCGAGGCGGTTGTGCGGCATCATGCCGCGCACCACTCGCCGGAACGCGTCAGCCGGCTTGCGGGCCAGTTCCGCGCCTCGGGAGATCGTCTTCAGGCCCCCCGGCCAGCCGGAGTGCCGGTAGAGCGGCTCCGACGACTTGCGCCCGGTGAGCACCACCTTCTTCGCGTTCACCACGATGACGAAGTCGCCCGTATCAACATGCGGCGTGAACGTGGTCTTGTGCTTGCCGCGCAGAAGGCGGGCCACATCGCTGGCGATCCGCCCCATGGGCTGGCCGGCGGCGTCCACCACGAGCCATGCGCGCACCGTCGTCTGTTCGTTCGCATAGACCGTCTTCATGCGTCACTCCCATACCCCCGCACCTGCGGGGGACATCTCCAGCCGCCTCTGTCGTGGCGGCGCTTCAGCCGAACGCCCGGCGTCAGTAGCGAACCCGCAGGAGGCACAGCCCCCGGGCGGGAGCGCACGCCCCAGCCTCAGAGCGGCGCCGCGAAGCTGTGATGCGCTCCATGTCGTCCGGCGTCAGCCTGCCGCGGCCCACAGCCACCATGGTGCCCACGATGTTGCGCACCATCCCATACAGGAACGCGTTCGCCTCCACCATCACCACTACGAAGCGTCCCACGGGTCTTACCGCACACCGCACCATCGTTCGCACCGTGGACCGCACCTCATCGCTGCTGTTTGCCCATGCAGCAAAGTCGTGTGTCCCCAGCAGCCTTCGGCCAGCCTCCCGCATCGCGTCAACGTCGAGCGGGTCTCGCCAGTGCCAGCAGTACCGGTCCAGCAAGGCCCCTCGCGTCGGCCTGTTCAGCAGCAGGTAGACGTAGACCCTCGAGCGTGCGCTATACCTCGCGCTGAACCCGTCCTCCGTCTCGCTCGCGCTCGCGACCGCGATGTCGCGGGGCAACAGCGCGTTCATCGCTGGCGCCCAGGCCTCGGCCGGCATGCGGGTTGCCGCCCGGAAGCTCACCACCTGCCCAAGCGCGTGGACGCCCGCATCCGTCCGCCCAGCGCCAGTTACCCGCACCTCCGCCTTCGCGAGCCGCCCGACAGCAGCCTCCAGCTCGCCCTGAATGGTGCGATGCTCCGCTTGCCACTGAAATCCAGCATACTCGGTGCCATCGTACTCGACGGTGAGCCGGAAACCGCGGAGGGGCGCCCTGTCGGACGCATCCTCCGCGCCAGGACGGCGGCTCGTGCTACCGCCTGCGACCGAACAGGCCACGCCGCTTCGCTGCGACCGGCTTGGCCTTGCCAGCCGCCGGCGCGATGTCGATGCCCTCCACCAGTTCGAGCGCCACCATGGGCGCACCATCGCCGCGACGAGCGCCCAAGCGAGTGATCCGCGTATAGCCGCCTTGTCGGTCGGCATAGCGCGGCGCGATCACCTCGAACAGCCTCGGCAGCACGTACTCGGGGCTTCGGGCCAGCTTCCCCGTGGCTTCGTCGACCCCGAACTCGGAGACGTTGGAGTCCAACACGCGGCGCACCTGTCGGCGCGCATGCATTGTCTGCTGCTTCGCGGTGGTGATCAGCTTCTCGGCGATGGGCTTCACTTCCTTGGCCCGAGTCTCCGTCGTCACGATCTTGTCGTGCCGAATCAGCGAGCGCACCAGGGACTTCAGGAGCGCACGCCGCTGGTCGCTCGGCAGGCTGAACTTACGTCCGGACACACGGTGTCGCATCTCGATCTGACCTCCCGTTACTCCTTGCCCACACCGTCGCCGGAGAGGCGAAGTCCCTTCTCGCCGAGCTTCGCCACGACTTCATCCTCCACCTCAGGCCCGGAATCTGGCAGCCCTCTGATCTCCGCACGCGTCTTCTTACACAGCGCGCCGACCGTCGTGATGCCAGCTTTCAGCACAACGCCGTGGCTCCGCTCACCGAGGTCGAGGGTACCGAGGCCCGCCGCATGGTTGAGGTCCACCGCCTCGTTGAGGCCACGTCCCTTCTCGCCGAGCTTCGCCACGACTTCATCCACCACCTCAGGCCCGGAACCTGGCAGATCTTTGATCTCCGCACGCGTCTTCTCACACAGCGCGGCGACCGTCGTGATGCCAGCTGTCAGCACAACGCTGTAGCTTCGCTCACCGAGGCCGAGGGTACCGAGGTCCGCCGCCTCGTTGAGGCCAAGTCCCTTCTCGCGGAGCTTAGCCACGACATCCGCCACCACCTCAGGTCCGGAACCTGGCAGATCTTCGATCTCCGCACGCGTCTTCTCACACAGCGCGTCGACCGTCGTGATGCCAGCTTTCTGCACAACGCTGTAGCTCCGCTCATCGAGGTCGAGGGTACCGAGGTCCGACGCCTCGATGAGGTCCGCGCCCTCCGCATCCACCGTCACGGTGCTGCCGCCCTTCAGCGAGAGCCCCCACGCAGCGAGCTTCTCGCGCACCTCGAGCAGCGACTTCTTGCCGAAGTTGCGGATCTGCATCAGGTCCGCCTCGGTCCTTCGCACCAGGTCGGCGATGTTAAGGATCTGGTCCTTCTTCAGGCAGTTGTAGGTGCGCACCGAGAAGTCCAGCTCCTCGATGCGGGCATCGGGCGCCTGCGGGCCGTCGGAGATGCCCAGCGGCGTCCCTTCATCTTCCTCCAGCGGGCCGCGGATGCCGCCGAACTCCGTGAAGAGGCGGAAGTAGCGGCCCAGAATGTGCGCGGCCTCACACAGAGCCTCGCTCGGTCGCATGGTGCCGTTCGTGGTGATCTCGATGACGAGGCGCTCCAAATCGGTCTTGTAGCCGACCCGGGTTGCCTCGACCGTGTAGTTCACCTTGCGAATGGGCCCGAACGCCGAGCCGACGGGGATCACGCCAATAGGCTGGCTGTCGCGCCGCCCCTGCTTATCGGGCAACACGTAACTCTTGCCAATCTCGACGGTCATCTCCATGTTGAGCGACGCATCCTCGTCGGAGATCGTGGCGATGTGGCACTCCGGATTCACCACCGCTACACCGCCAGGGCACTCCACATCCGCACCGCTGATGCGCCCGCGGCCCGACCGCGCGACACGGATGATGACGGGCTCCTCAGGCGAGTCGGGCTCGTGACCCGGCTCAATACGGACGCACAGGTCCTTCAGGTTCAGAAGCAGCTCGGTCGTGTCTTCCTTCAGCCCCGGTATCGTGGAGAACTCGTGCAGCACCTTGTCGATCTTCACGGAGGTGATGGCGGCGCCCTCGATGGACGACAGCATCACGCGCCGGAGCGAGTTGCCAAGGGTCACGCCGTAGCCGCGCTCGAGCGGCTCCACGACGAACTTGCCGTAGTTGTCCTGCTCCTCGATCACCTCGATGCGGGGCATGGTCAGTTCCATAGATTGTCCTCAGTTGACCGCGTGCCGGCCGCCTGGAGCGGCCCGCCCGTACACTCGGCGAGCCCCTCGTCGCGCGACCCGGAGGCGTCTGCCGCAGCCGCCGCGCATGCGCCCGCTCCCGGACACATGGCACAACGGTCCGCCATCGGCATCGCCTGGGGCGACGACCACAGGGCCGGACTTCTCGCGTGCCTTAGCGTGAGTAGAACTCGACGATGAGCTGCTCCTGGACCGCAGTGTCGATCTGCGCCCTGGTGGGGACTGACAGAACCGTCCCGACCATGTTCTGCAGATCGAACTGCAACCAGTCTGGCAGTCCCCGCGTATGCGCCTTGTCGCGCGCTTCCCGCACGACGCCCGCCCGACTCTTGGACTCGTCGACCTTGATCACGTCCCCTGGGCGCACCTGGTAGGACGCGATGTTCACCCGCCGGTCATTCACCCTGAAGAAGCGGTGGCTAACCATCTGCCGCGCCTGAGCGCGTGAGGCCGCCAGTCCCAGCCGGTAGACGACGTTGTCGAGTCGGGTCTCCAGCAGCTGGAGGAGGGTCTCGCCCGTGACGCCGCGCCGGCGGTCTGCCTCGCTCATGTACCCACGAAACTGGCCTTCGAGTACGCGGTAGACGCGGCGGAGCTTCTGCTTCTCGCGGAGCTGGGTACCGTACTCAGTGAGCTTCTTCTGGATGAAGGTGTTGCCGTGCTGCCCCGGCGGCTTGCGCCGCTTCTCCTTATCCAGCGTGCAGTGACGCACGCACTTCTCGCCCTTCAGGAAGAGCTTCGCGCCCTCCCGCCGGCACTGCCGGCATCTGGGATCCCTGTTGTTCCCCATACTGGTCCTGCATGCTCCTTCTGGCAGCTCGCCAGGAAGTGAGAGGCCCGCGCAGGCACGAGACGCAGCCGCCTGCAACCGGGCGCTCCTGGGAGTTTACGCGAGCGCACGCCGCCGCTTCCTCCTCCCGCGCATACCCACTCGACCGGGGCGCCTTGGCTGCTCTTTGCGCCCCGGAGCGCCGACCTACACGCGGCGCCGCTTCGGGGGGCGGCAGCCGTTGTGCGGGATCGGCGTCACGTCCTTGATCAGCGTGATCTCAAGGCCCACTGCCTGCAGCGAGCGGATCGCCGTCTCGCGACCCGAACCCGGGCCACGAACGCAGACCTCGACGCGCCGCAACCCGTGCTCCATCGCGCGGCGTGCCGCAGTCTCCGAGGCAATCTGCGCCGCGAAAGGCGTCCCCTTCTTCGTCCCTTTGAAGCCGATCGCACCGGCGCTCGACCACGAGAGAGCGTCACCCTTCACGTCGGTGATGGTAATCAGCGTGTTGTTGAACGTCGACTGGATGTGTACCACGCCCTGGACGACGTTCTTTCTCTCGCGGGGCTTCTGCCTGCTGCTGACGCCGGATGTCTTCTTGTTAGCCATGCATACTCCATCCCTCGAGCCGGTTGCGCCGCAACAACATCACGCCGCTGCGCACCGCCCGGGCCGCTACTTCCTTACCTTCTTCTTGCCGGCCACGGCGCGCTTCGGACCCTTGCGCACACGGGCGTTCGTTTTCGTCCTCTGTCCGCGGACGGGCAGGCCGCGCCGGTGCCGAAGGCCCCGGTAGCACCCGATCTCAATGAGGCGGCGGATGCTGAGCTGAACCTCCCGCCGCAGATCGCCCTCGACACGGTACTCGCGCTCTATGATCTCGCGCAGGCGGCTGCTCTCGGCCTCCGCCAAGTCGCGCACACGCGTGTTCGGGTCGATCCCCGCCTGCGCGACGATCCTCTTCGCGCTGGCGATGCCGATGCCGTAGATCAGCGGCAGAGCGTACTCGACCTTCTTGTCGCGCGGCAGGTCAACACCCGCGATTCTCGCCAAAGCTATCCCTCCGCCTCACCGGCGCCACGCCACGCGCGCGCCCGTCCGCTACCCCTGCCGCTGCTTGTGCTTGGGGTTCTGACAGATCACTCGGACCACGCCCTCACGCTTGATGATCTTGCACTTCGGGCAGATCCGCTTGACCGACGCTCTAACCTTCATCGTCGCCTGCTCCTCGTCGCCAGAACCGAAGGGTCCGGCCCCGTCGTCCGCATCCGGGCGCGCGCCGTGCAGGCGCTCGGCCGCTCCGTCCGCTCTACGCCTACTTGTACCGGTACAGGATGCGGCCGCGCGTAAGGTCGTACGGTGACAGCTCCACGAGCACCCGGTCGCCGGGCAGAATACGGATGAAGTGCATGCGAATCTTGCCTGACACATGCGCAAGCACTTCATGTCCGCTCTGCAGCGACACCCGGAAGACGGCGTTCGGCAGGTTCTCCGCCACCACGCCCTCGACCTGGATGCCCTGTTCCTTGTCGCCTTCTTCCTGCGATGGCGCCGGACGCGTGCGTGGCCCAGTCTGAGCCCCTCCGCGACCCTTCGCCGCCTGCCGGCGGCTCCCGCCGCCGCCCCTGTAGGTCCTCTTCGGTGGCATTCAGTCCCCCTGCGTGAGCACCAGAGCGCCGTTCGCGGTGACCGCCACCGTATGCTCGAAGTGCGCAGACACCATGCGGTCTCGCGTCACAATCGTCCACTGGTCCTCGAGAGCCTCGACGTCCTTCCGCCCCATGTTCACCATCGGCTCGATCGCGAGGGTCGCGCCCTCCGGTAGGACCGGGCCGCTGCCCGCCGCACCGTAGTTCGGTATCTGCGGCGCCTCATGCAGCATGCGTCCCACACCATGGCCGACCAGATCGTGAACCACGCAATACCCGTGGCGGCGAGCGTGCCGCTCGATCGCGTGGCTGATATCGCCCACCCGGGCACCAACCTTCGCCTGTGCAACCGCGCGATCGAGCGCGCCTCGCGTCACCGTCAGCAGCCGCTCGACCTCCGGGCTGACGTCGCCAACCGGAAACGTGGAAGCGGCATCCGCGTAGTAGCCGTTGAGCAGGACGCCGACGTCGCAGCTCACCACATCACCCGACTTCAGAACGCGCCGTCCCGGTATCCCATGCACGACCTCTTCGTTCACCGAGATACACGTCCACGCAGGAAAGGGCGGCATCGCGTGGGGCGCGTAGCCAAGGAACGCCGAGGTCGCTCCCGCTCCGGCGATCACCTCGACCGCTGCATGCTCAAGATCGGCAGTCGTCGAGCGGTCGGGCTCGATCGCGTCACGCATCGCGTTCAGCGCGCGGCGCACCACTCGGCCGGCCTCGCGAATCGCTTCGATCTCCGCCGCGGTCTTGCGCAGGATGCTGCTCCGCGCCGCGCGCCCTGCGTCTCCCCTGGCTCCCGACCTGCCCACGTGCCCTGCTACTTCCCTGCGCCGTCCAGCCCCACCGCGCGCCGCACTTCGGCGTAGATGGCGTCGGGCTTCGGAGCGGCATCCACCGTATGGAGCTTACCGCGTTCGCGATAGTAGGACAGCAGCGGCTCCGTCTTTGCCGCGTACTCCTGCAACCGCTTCCTGATTGACTCGGGCTGGTCATCCGCACGCTGGATCAGCTCGCCACCGCACGCGTCGCAGATGCCGGCCTGCCGCGGAGGCATGGCCACCACATGGTAGGTCGCGGTGCACTTCGGGCAGGTGCGTCGGCCGGAGAGCCGGTTAACCAGCTCCTCGTCGTTGAGCGCGAAGTCCAGAACGCCCGTCAAGTCGCGACCGAGGTCCGCCAACAGAGAGCCCAGTGCGTCCGCCTGCGGCACCGTGCGCGGGAAGCCGTCCAGCAGCAGGCCCTTGTCGCAGTCCGGCATGGCCAGACGCTCGCGTACGAGGCCGATCACGATGTCGTCCGGCACGAGCTGACCGGCCGACCAATACCCCTTCGCCTTCAGCCCGAGCTCGGTGCCCTGGGCGGCAAGCTCCCGGAACATGTCGCCGGTCGAGATCTTCGGAACGCCCATCTCGGCCGCAAGACGCGAGCCCTGCGTTCCCTTGCCGGCTCCGGGCGGTCCCAGTAGAATGAAAACCATCCGCGCGTTTCCCCTGTGTGCCAACAGCCTGCGCCGTCAGCGCGCCTGCTTGATGAAACCTTCGTAGTTGCGCATCAGGAGCTGCGCCTCGATCGCCTTCATCGTCTCAATTGCCACGCCCACAACGATCAGCAGCGACGTTCCGCCGATCAACTGGAATGAGGCGATCGGGACGCCCGTCAACGGTTGAGCGACGTACTGCACCAGCGCGACGGAGGCAAGGAAGACAGCCCCCGCGAGGGTCACTCGCGAAACCACGCGGTCGAGGTAGTCGAACGTGGGTTTGCCAGGTCGGATTCCCGGAATCAGGTTGCCGTACTTCTTCAGGTTGTCAGCCATGTCCTGAACGTTCATCACCACAGCAGTGTAGAAGTAGGTGAACAGAACGATCATCCCGGCATAGATTACGAGCGAAAACCAGTGCGACCCCGGAGCCAGATAGTTCGCCCACGTCTGCAACGTTCCGACGAAACCCTCCCTCGGCCCGAATGCATTCAGCAACTGCGCGGGGAAGAGCAGCATCGAGATGGCGAAGATGATCGGGATGACACCGGCAGTGTTCACCTTGATAGGCAGGAACGAGCTCCCTGCCTGAACCATCCTCATGCCCACTACCCGTTTGGCATGCTGGATCGGTATCCGCCGCTCCCCTTGTGTGATCATCACGATGCCATAGATTGTGCCCAGGAAGAGCGCAACCAGCACCAGCAGCCCGAGCGGACGAACGATCCCTGTCTGAACCATCTCCCACACCAGACCGGTCTGGTAGGGCAGGCTGATCATGATGCCAGCGAAGATGACCAGCGACACGCCGTTGCCGATCCCCTTCTCCGTCATCTGCTCACCAATCCAGAGCAGGAAGCAGGTGCCAGCCGTCAGGATGACCACCATCTGCACGGTGCTGAACCACGTCGTGGCCGCGTCCCGGAAGGTCACGCTGAAGCCGATGGCCTGCACGGCCGCCAGAAAGATGGTCAGATAGCGCGTGATCCGCGCGATCTGCTTGCGACCCGCCTCGCCCTCCTTGCTCAGCGCCTCCAGGTGCGGGATGGCCAGCGTGAGCATCTGCATGATGATGGACGCGTTGATGTACGGCGTGATGCCCATGGCAAAGATCGCCATGCGGCCCAGGGCGCCGCCCGAGAACACGTCCACGAGACCCAGCAACCCACCTTGGCCGAAGATCGCCTCGAGCTTATCGTGGTCGATGCCGCCCAACGGGATGTGGACGCCAAGAGCAAAAACGGCGAACATCGACAGGTTGAACATGATGCGCCGTCTGAGCTCGGGGATCTGTAACGCCTTAGACAGCGATTCGAGCATCTACAGTACCTCGGCCGTCCCGCCCGACCCTTCAATCTTCGCGACCGCGCTGGCGCTGAACTTGTGCGCCCGCACCGTGAGCTTCTTCGTCAGCTCCCCATCGCCAAGGACCTTCACGCGTTCGTTCTCATCCCGCAGCAGCCCGAGTTCCGCCATCGCCTTCGGCGTCACCTCGGCGCCGCTGTCCAGGCCATCGAGGGCGCCAACGTTGACCACCGCGTACTGGACACGGTTCACTGGCTTGAACCCGCGGAGCTGTGGCAGGCGGCGATGGAGCGGCGTCTGGCCACCCTCGAAGTTTGGGTTCACCTGACCGCGCGCCTTGTTGCCCTTGTGGCCGCGGGTGCTCGTCTTCCCGTGACCGGACCCGGGGCCGCGGCCCACCGTCTTACGGCGCTTACGGGAACCCGGCGCGGGCGCCAGATCGTGTAGTCGCATCGGTGTCTACCTCGTCTCGCCGGCCGCTTCTTCGGCCGGAGCAACTGTCACCAGGTGCCTTATCGCGTGCACCATGCCGCGGATCTGGTCATTGTCCGGGCGAACCACGGACTTGTGCATCCGCGTCAACCCCAGCGCCCGAGCGGTGCGCTTCTGCGTCTCGCTCAAGCCGATCGGACTGCGCGTCAGCGTGATCTTCAGGTCAGCCATTTCGGGTCGTTCCCGCCGCAGCCTGTCCCTCGCGCACGCGTCTGAGCCAAGGCACCAACTGGTCGACCGACTTGCCGCGCATCGCGGCAACGTCCTCGGCTCGCTTCATCGACTTCAGCGCAGCGATGGTGGCCCAAGCGATGTTGATCGCATTCGAGGAGCCCAGCGACTTGCCGAGGACGTCGCTGATGCCAGCCAGCTCCAGTACGGTGCGCACCGAGCTACCCGCCACGATCCCGGTGCCAGGAGCCGCCGGGCGCAGGAGCACCTCAGCCGCGCCGTGGTGGGCCAGTATTTCATGAGTGATGGTCGAGCCGACCATCGGGACCTCGATCAGGTTCTTCTTGGCATCCTCCACGCCTTTGCGGATCGCCTCCGGGATGGCCCGCGCCTTGCCGAGGCCGGCGCCCACGTAGCCGTTCCGGTCGCCCACGACGACCAGCACGTTCCAGCTCATGGTGCGGCCGCCCTTGTGGGTCTTCTGAACCTTGTTCGTGCGGACGACCCGCTCCTCAAGATTCAGCGTGTCCGCGTTGATCTTCGGCATCCGTCACTCCTTCGGGCGCCTCGCTCAAAGCGAGCCGCACGCCGCCGGCACAGGTGCAGACCTGGCGGCCGCGCCTAGAACCTTAGCCCGCCCTCCCGGGCGGCGTCCGCCAGTTCCCTGACACGGCCGTGGTACTGAAAGCCGCCGCGGTCGAACACCACGGTGTGTATGCCGGCGGCCTGCGCGCGCTCCGCGACCATCGCCCCTACGGCCTTCGCTGCGCTCTTGTTGCCGCCCGACTTGCCGGCCTCTCGGAACGCCTTCTCCACCGTCGACGCAGCGGCCAGCGTGCGACCCGCATCGTCGTCGACAAGCTGCGCGTGCATGTTCTTCAGGCTGCGGAAGACGCAAAGGCGCGGACGCTCGGCGGTGCCGCGCACCTTGGCGCGCACACGCCGATGACGCTTGATCCGCAACCGAGCCTTATCGTCCATGGTTCTCTCACTCCGGTGGACTGCCGACCCACCCGCCCACCTCCGCTTCCGGAGGCGCGAATATGCAGTATACCCTCGCGGACCCCCTCCCGCAACGCCGACCGCCGCGAGAGGCACCGCACGGGCTACTTCTTGCCGCCAGCCCTGGCCTGCTTGCCGGCCTTGCGGCGGATGTGCTCACCCCGGTAGCGAATGCCCTTGCCCTTGTAGGGCTCGGGCTTCCGCAGGCGCCGTACCTGAGCGGCCGTCTGGCCCACAAGCTGCTTGTCGATGCCGCTGATCACCACGAACGGAACGCGGGTCTGGCTGTCGACGCCGACCTCGAACGTGATGCCCTCGTGCGGCGGGACCTCGATGCCGTGTGAGTAGCCCACCGACAGCGTCAGGTTCTGACCGGACAGCGCCGTGCGGTAACCGACACCGTGCACCTCGAGAACCCGGCGGTAGCCGTTGGTGACGCCCTCCACCATGTTGGCGACCAGCGTCCGGGTCAGTCCGTGCAGCGAGCGGTGCTCCTTGCTCTCCGACGGCCGCGACACGACGAGCGCTCCGCCCTCCAGTGTGAAGCCCATGGCGCGACTGACCGACTGTGTCAGGGCGCCCTTGGGGCCCTTCACAGTGATCGATCCGTCACCCACCTCGATGTCCACTCCGGCCGGGACCGGAATGGGATGTTTGCCGATGCGAGACATGGCGACAGCCTCCATGCCGTGCGCGCCCTGGCGCGACGGTTCACCGATCGAATCGCGCTACCAGACGTAGCACAGCACTTCGCCGCCGATGCCGCGTCTGCGCGCCTCGGCGTCCGTCATGACGCCCTGCGACGTGGTAAGCACGGCGATGCCCAGGCCGCGCATCACGCGGGGCAATTTGTCCTTCCCCGCGTAGATGCGGAGGCCGGGTTTGCTCACGCGCTTCAGATTGGTGATGACGCGCTCCCGCTTGGCGCCGTACTTCAGAAACACCTTAATCCGGTCTTGCTTCGGGTCCTTGATTATCTCGAAGCCCTTAACAAACCCCTCGCGCTGCAGGATCCTCACCACCTCTAGCTTCGTGCGGCTGCCGGAGATGGTGAAGTGCTCGTGCCCCGCGTGGTTGGCGTTGCGGATGCGTGTCAGAAGGTCCGCGATCGGGTCGGTCGTGTAGGCCATCGGTTATCTCCTACCAGCTCGACTTCGTGATGCCGGGCAGGAGACCCCGGTGCGCCATCTCGCGGAAGCAGATGCGACACAGCATGTACTTGCGGAAGACGCCGCGAGCGCGGCCGCAGACGTTGCAGCGCGTGTAGGCCCGAACCGCGAACTTCGGCCGGCGCCTGGCCTTCACGATGAGGCAGGTCTTTGCCACGATGGTTCCTCCCGTCGGAGCCGCGGTGTCCGCGCGGCTGGTAACGATGGAGCGTGTGCGGCGCTTGGCTCACGCCAGGGCGCCGCTTGATGAAGTGCTGGCGGCTAGTGGCCGCCTTCCTTCTCCTGTTTGCTCTTCTGGTACGCCGCCACAATCTGCTGGGCCACGTGAGCCGGCACCTCTTCGAAGTGCGAGAACTCGGTCCCGAAGACCCCGCGGCCGCGCGTGATGGAGCGCAGATCGATCGCATAACGCAGCATCTCGGCCTGAGGCGCCGTCGCCGTGATCCGCGTGCGGCCGCCCCCGAGCGGCTCGGTGCCGACGATGCGGCCGCGTCGACTCGACAAGTCGCTCATCACGTCGCCCATCATGCTCTCCGGCACCACGGTCTGCACGGAGACGACTGGCTCCAAGATCACCGGGTTCGCCTTGGGCGCCACGTTGTTGAACGCCTGAATGCCCGCCATCCGGAACGCAGCCTCGGAGGAATCAACGTCGTGGTAGGAGCCATCGTAGCACGTGCACCGCAGGTCGACGACCGGGTTGCCGGAGAGGATGCCGCCCGCCATAGCCTCGACGATGCCCTTCTCGACGGCAGGTATGTACTGCCGCGGGATCGACCCGCCCACGATCGCGTCCACGAACTCGAACCCGGCGCCGCGCGGGAGCGGCTCGAGGCGGACATGACAGTCACCGTACTGGCCTCGCCCGCCCGTCTGCTTCTTGTGCCTGCCCTGGCCCTCCGCGGTGGACTGGATCGTCTCCCGGTAGGGCACCTTGACTGCGACGGTCTCGACGGTGGCGCCAAACTTCCGCAGCTTCTCCACGGTGGTGCTCACATGCGTCTCGCCCATGCCGCTGATCAGCGTCTGCCCGGTAACCGGGTCGCGCCGGAAGTGGAACGCGGGGTCCTCTGCGGTCACACGCTGAAGTGCAGGACCGAGCTTGTCCTCGTCCACCTTCGTCCGCGGGACGATGGCGACCTCGTAGATCGGCTTGGGGAACTCGATTGCCGGCAGGCGGAACGGCTTGGACGCTCCGCACAGCGTGTCGCCCGTTCGAGTGCTCGAGAGCTTGGCCACGCCCCCGATGTCACCCGTGCCGATCTCCGCCACCGCCTCCTGCGTCTTCCCCCGGATCACGTAGATCTGGCCAAAGCGCTCGTCCTTGCCGGAGTTCGCATTCAGCACGTGGGTGTCGGAGCGAACCGAGCCCGAGAAGACGCGGAAGTAGGTGAGCTGTCCCACAAACGGGTCCGCCAGCGTCTTGAAAACGAGCGCCGACATCTGCTCGCTGGCCGAAGGGGTGCGCACAGCCTTCACGCCGTTCGACTCGCCCTCAACCTCTCCCGCGTCCACCGGGCTCGGAAACGCCTCCACGATGAGGTTCAGCAGGGAAGCCGCGCCGTAGTTCCTCGTCGAAGCCCCGCAGAGCACCGGGACCAGCTTGCCGGCGCGAACGCCCGCGCGCAGGCCTTGCACCACCTGTTCGTCGGTCAGGCTTCCGGTGTCGAGGAACTCCTCGAGCAGCGCGTCGTCTCCCTCGGCGGCCGACTCAACGAGCCTCTCACGGTGCGCGGCCACCACGTCCTCGAGCGCGCTAGGCACAGGCACCTCGTGAAACTCGGCGCCCACCCCCTCGTACGCCCTCATCCGAACGAGATCTACCACTCCGGCGAAGTGGTCGCCCGAGCCGATCGGCACCTGAACCGGTGCGATCTGCGAGCCATACGTCCGGCGGAGCGCGTCGACGACCTGTTGGTAGTCGGCGTTCTCCCGGTCCATCCGGCTGACGAAGACCGCGCGCGGCTTGGAGGCGCTCGTCGCCAACTCCCACGCGATGTCGAACCCCACTTCGGGCTCGCCCTGCGCGGGAGTGACCAGCACCGCCGCGTCGATAACGCGCATTGCGCTGCGCGCCTCGCCCTGGAAGTCGAGGTAGCCCGGCACGTCGACGACGTTGACCTTGGCGTCCTTCCACTCGCACGGCGCCAGCGCGAGGTTGATGCTGATGTTTCGCTTCACCTCTTCCGGGTCGAAGTCCGTGGTGGTGGTGCCGTCATCGGTGCGGCCCATGCGATCGATCGCGCCCGAGCACAGCAGCATTGCCTCGGCAAGCGAGGTCTTGCCTGAGCCCTGGTGGCCCAACAACCCGACGTTGCGGATGGCGTCGATTGCGTATTTCCTCATCGCGCGCTTCCCGCCTCGCGCGGCACACCCGGTTGGGTCGCATCGCAAGGCCCCGTGGTCGTTACTTCGCCCGGAACGGCATCCCGAGGTGCTTCAGGAGTGCGCGGCCCTCCTCGTCCGTGCGGGCCGAGGTGCAGATGATGATGTCCATGCCGCGCACCCTGTCGATCTTGTCGTAGTCGATCTCCGGAAAGATCAGCTGTTCCTTTACGCCCATGGCGAAGTTGCCGCGGCCGTCGAACGAGTTCGGGTTGATCCCCTGAAAGTCGCGAACGCGCGGCAACGCCGTCGAGACGAGGCGATCCAGAAACTCGTACATACGGGCGCCGCGCAGTGTCACATGGCACCCGACGCGTGCGCCCGCGCGGATCTTGAAGTTCGAGATCGACTTCCGCGCTCTCGACACCGCGGGCTTCTGTCCCGCGATCGTCGCCATGTCCCGCATGGCATTGTCCAGCAGCTTGGAGTCGCCGCCGGTCTGCCCTGCCTGACCCACCCCCATGTTGATCACGATCTTCTCGAGCCTGGGCACCTGCATGATGTTCGCGTACGCAAACTCCTTGCGCAGGGCGGGAACCACCTGGTTGCGATATGTCTCTTTGAGTCGGGCCATTCGATGGGCTCCTCACGGGCTGGTGGGCCATGCGGCCCGCCGTCGATGGTCTGCCGAACGCCGTCGCGCGGTGTCGACGGCGGCGGCCTCAGTCGATCGGCCCGCCCGCGCAGTCCTTACGCTTGCAGATGCGGTACTTCCGGGACGACAGCTTGGTCTCGCCCTCGCGATAGGCGTAGCCAACCCGAGTGGGCTTATGGCACAGCGGGCACACGAGCATAACCTTGCAGGCGGGTATCGGGGCCGGCTTCTTGATGCGGCCGCCTTCCTGGATGCGCTGCGCCGCGGTGCGCCCGGGTCGCCCGGTCTGTCGCGCTTTCTGGTGCTTCGTCACGATGTTCGCACCCTCGACCAGCACCTTGTTCTTCGAGGGGAAGGCAGCTAGAATGATCCCCGTGTGGCCGCGGTCCTTGCCAGACATCACCATAACGGTGTCGCCCTTCCGGAGCCGCAGTTTGACCGGGTACTCGCTCGGCTTGGGCCGCTTCAACATCACAGCACCTCCGGCGCCAGCGAGATGATCCGCATGAAGTTGCGGTCTCGCAGCTCACGGGCGACGGGCCCGAACACGCGCGTACCGCGCGGCTCGAGGGCGTTGTTGATCACCACGCAGGCGTTGTCGTCGAAGCGGAGCACCGAGCCGTCGGGCCGCCGAATGGCTTGCTTGGTCCGCACGATGACCGCTCGCACCACGTCGCTCTTCTTCACCTGCTGCCCCGGCGTCGCGGATTTTACCACGCCCATAATCACATCACCGACCCGCGCCTCCGGGCAGTTGGACCCCTTCATCACGCGGATGCACATCACCTCACGTGCACCGCTGTTGTCGGCGGCACGAAGGCGCGTGTATATTCTGATCATTCCCGTCGTCTCCATCCCGGAGCGCTGAAGCGCCCCGACGGGTTATCGTACCGCGCCCTGGCCTCCGCCGCACCGAACCGCGCGGCCGAGCAGGCGCAACGCCTCGTCGCTACTTGGCGCGCTCCACAATGCGCGACACGCGCCACCGCTTCTCCTTGGAGATAGGGCGTGTCTCCATGATCTCCACCGTGTCGCCAGCGCCGCAGGCGTTCGCCTCGTCGTGCGCCTTGAACTTGCGCGTCCGGCGCATCGTCTTGCCGTAGAGCGGGTGCAGGAACATGGTCTCCACAGCAACCACCACCGTCTTGTCCATCTTCCCGCCACTCACCACGCGGCCCGTTCGAACCTTGCGGCGCGTGCGCGCCTCGACCGATGCGCCCGTCGGTTGCTCACCCATGCTCAGCTACCTCCCCCCGCGACCAACTCGCGCTCGCGAATCAGCGTGATGATCCTGGCAATCATCCTGCGGGTCTGCGGGATCGCGGCGGAGTTGCCGAGCTGTCGGGACACGTTGTCGCGCCGCAGCGTGAAGAGCCGCTCCCGCTGCTTCTGCAGCTCGTCCGCCAGTTCCCGGTCCGTCAGACGCCTAAGCCGGTCCAGCATCGGCGCCCGCTTCTCCTGCGGCATCCGTCTCCTCCTGCAGTTCGACGACCTCGACCGGCGCCTCATCCGTCACCGGGGCGTCGTCGCCTCCGGGCTCACCCGCCTCCGGGCTCTCGCGCTTCACAAAGCGCACGTCGATCGGCAGCTTGTGGCCCGCGAGGCGCATGGCCTCCCGCGCCAGATCCTCTGCCACCCCCGACATCTCGAAGAGCATCCGGCCGCGGAGCACAACGGCCACCCAGCCCTCTGGAGCGCCCTTGCCAGAACCCATGCGGGTCTCAGCCGGCTTCTTCGTGAACGGCTTGTCCGGGAACACTCGGATCCAGATCTTCCCGCCGCGCCGGACGTGACGCGTCATGGCGATACGAGCCGCCTCGATCTGGTTCGCCGTCATCCAGCACGACTCGAGCGCCTGAAGCCCGTACTCGCCGAAGCTCAGCGTGTTGCCGGAGTGCGCCGCGCCGCGCCGATGACCACGGTGTTGTTTGCGGTACTTGGTCCGCTTGGGCATCAGCATCAGCCCTAACCTCCTTCGCGGGGACCGCGGCCGCGGCCGCCCCGCCGTCCACGCCCGCCCCGAGCACCTGCACGGTCGGCACGCTCGCGCTCAGCGCGCATGGCCTCGCGCCGAGGCACGATCTCCGCCTCGGTGGGCCGGGATCCGCCAGGCAGCACGTCGCCCTTGTAGATCCACACCTTGATCCCGATGTGTCCGTAGGTGGTCATGCCCTCGGCAAAGCCGTAGTCTATGTCGGCCCGCAGCGTGTGGAGCGGGATCTTGCCGTCGCGCATATGCTCGCGGCGCGCCATCTCCGCGCCGGCCAGCCGGCCGGCACACATTACGCGGATGCCCCGCACGCCGAGCTTCATCGCGCGCATCACCGCCTGGCGCATCGCGCGCTTATAAGCGATCCGCTTGGCGATCTGCTGACCGATCGACTCCGCAACAAGCTGGGCGTCGATGTCCGGGTGCCGGATCTCCTGGATGTTGACGTGAACCGGCTTGCCCGTCTGCCTCTGAAGCTGCTCGCGGACCTCGTCCACGCCCTTCCCGCCTCGCCCTATGATGATGCCCGGCTTGGCGGTGTGGATGGTCACCTTCAGGGAGCCGCCCGGCCGCTCGATCTCAATCCGCGCGACCGCGGCGTTCTCAAGGCGCTTCTTCACAAAGCGCCGGACCCTGTGGTCTTCGTAGACGCCGTCGGCGTACCCCTTGTCGAGGTACCACTTGCTCTCCCAGTCGCGGATGACGCCGATCCGGAAGCCAATCGGGTGGATCTTCTGTCCCAAAGCGCCTCTCCTTTACCTGGCCTTGCCGGAGTCTTCGGCAGGCGCCTCGCCGGCGGGCGTCTCGGGCACGGCCGCGGGCTTCACCGACTGGTCCACGACTGCCTGCGGCGCGGGCCGCTCGGCGGGCGCCTGAGGCTCGGCGGGCGCCGTGGCTGCCACGGGCGCCGTCTTCGGGCGCGTCACGGCCGGGCGTCCGGCAGCGGACTGCGCCGGCCGGGCCAACCGCCGCTGGGCGCGCTCGCGCGGTGCGGTCTCCTCGACGATAATGGTGATGTGGCACATGCGCTTGATGATGCGGTACGCGCGGCCCTGCGCACGCGGGCGCACCCGCTTGATGCGCGGGCCCTCATCGATCCAGGCGCGCACGAGCTTCAGGTTCTCGCGGATGAGCGGCGCCAGCTGCCGGCCGCTCGCTTCGCTGACGGGCCGGCCATTCTCCGCGTTGGCCACGGCCGAGCCGATCGTTTTCTCGATGGCCCGGGCGGCGAAGTTCGGCACGAACTTCAGCACGGCAAGCGCATCCGTTACGTACTTGCCGCGCACCGCGTCCAGAACGAGCCTGGCCTTTCGAGGGGGCACACGGATGAACTTCGCCGTGGCCCCGGCCTGGTTCTCGGCGAACCGCGCCGGGCTCTTATCCTTCCCCATGGTAACTGCTCCTCAAAGCGCGGCGACCCGGTCGCGTCGCCGACCCTCCGGGCGAGGCGGCCGGCGGCCGCAACGCTCGCCCGGCGCCGCTACTTGATGTGAGTCCGTCGCTCGACATGCTGCCCGGCGTGGCCGCGGAACAGGCGCGTCACGGCGAACTCGCCCAGCTTGTGGCCCACCATGTTCTCAGTGACGAACACGGGAATGTGCTTGCGTCCGTCGTGCACCATGAACGTGTGGCCAATGAACAGCGGGAAGATGGTCGACCGCCGCGACCACGTCTTGATCGCCTTCCTGTCCCCGCGAGCGTTCATCTGCTCGACCTTCTTCAGCAGCTTCGGGTCCGCGTACGGCCCCTTCTTGAGCGAGCGACCCATCCCTCATCCTCCACACTTGCCCGGCCCCGGCTCGCGCCGGGCGCATCCGGATCCCGCTGGGGTCCGGGCGCCGCCTGGTCTCGAGTGCCGCCTTAGCTGGCGCGCTTGCGCACGATGTACTTGCCTGTGTCCTTGCGGCGGCGCGTCTTGTAGCCGAGGGCGGGCTTGCCCCACGGAGTCGCGGGCCCCTTCTTGCGTCCCACGGGCGACTTGCCCTCGCCGCCACCATGCGGGTGGTCGCGCGGGTTCATGGCAACGCCGCGGACGTGCGGCCGCTTGCCCTGCCAGCGGGTCTTGCCGGCCTTGCCCCACGACTCGTTCTCGTGATCCACATTGCCGATCTGACCTATCGTGGCCCGGCACTCCACGAGCATCCGGCGCACCTCACCGGACGGCAGGCGCACCTGCGCGTACTTGGCATCCTTCGCCATGAGCTGCGCGCCGACGCCTGCGCTCCGCACAAGCTGGCCGCCCTTGCCCAGGGTCATCTCCACGTTGTGGATGGTGGTTCCGACCGGGATGGCCCGCAGTGGCAGGCTGTTGCCAGGCTTTATGTCTGCCGTGTCACTCGCGATGACCGGGTCGCCGACCTTGAGGCCGACCGGCGCCAGGATGTACCGCTTCTCGCCGTCGGCGTACTCGATGAGCGCGAGCCGGGCCGACCGGTTCGGGTCGTACTCGACCGCCGCGACGGTGCCCTGCACATCCACCTTGTCGCGCCGGAAGTCGATGCGGCGGTACATGCGCTTGCTTCCGCCGCCGCGGCACCGCGCCGTCACCTTGCCCTGGTTGTTGCGCCCGCCGCTCCGCTTCAGCGGCTCGAGCAGCGACTTCTCGGGCTCGGTCTTCGTGATCTCGTCGAAGCGCGAGACCGACCGAAACCGCCTGGAGGGCGTCGTCGGCTTGTACTGTCGAACTGGCATGGAGTGTCTCCGTTGGTCCGCCCCGGAGGAGGCGCGTGCGCTCCCCTCGCGAGTCCGGCCGCCCCTACAGGCCCTCGAACACCGTGATGCTCTGACCGGGCTTCAGCGTCACGATTGCCTTCTTCCAGTCGCTGGTTCGCCCCTCGGGGAACCGACCTACGCGCCGCTTCTTGCCCTTCACCGTCATGGTGTTCACCTTGACGACGCTCACCCGGTAGATCCGCTCGATCGCTTCCGCGATCTCGATCTTGTTGGCATCGCGCGCCACCCGGAAGGTGTACTTGCCCCTGTGGCTCTGGTCCATGCTCTTCTCGGTGAGCAGGGGCCGCTCGATGATCGTGTAGACATCCTTCATCGGCCCAGCACCTCCTCGACCTTCGGGATGGCGCCCTCGGTCAGCACCACCCGCCCGGCGGTCACCACGTCGCGCACGGAAAAGCTCGGCGCATAGCGAAGGACCACGTAAGGAAGGTTGCGGCACGACAGAAGCAGTTTCCCGTCGTACTCAGGCAAGATGACCAGCGTGCGGTGCGGCACGCGCTTCGACCCGATGACGGGCTCTCCGCCCTTCGATTCGTAGTGCTTGGTGCGTACTTCGCGCTGGATCGGCAACCGGTCGAGCAGGGCCGCCATGTCCTTCGTCCTGACGGCGGCGAGCCGCAACTCGTCCAACCCGATCACCTCGCCGTCAGCGACCTTGGCCGAGAGTGCCGAGCGCAGGGCGCCCCGGCGCATCTTGCGGGGCAGCGCCTTGCTGTGGTCACGCGGGTGCGGCCCGAAGACGACCCCGCCATGCCGCCACTGCGGCGCACGCGTGCTCCCCTGTCGGGCGCGGCCAGTGCCCTTCTGGCGCCAGGGCTTCTTGCCGCCGCCGCGGACCTCGCTGCGCGTCTTCGTGTCGGAGGTGCCCTGCCGCGAGTTTGCCTCCTCGGCGACAACGGCCTGGTGCACCAGAGCCGGCCTCACCTCAACACCGAAAACGCTCTCCGGGAGTGACAGGGTGCCCTTCTCGTTGCCCTGGCTGTCGTAAAGCGGTATGGATGGCATCGCTGTCGGTCTCCTAGATGCGCGCGATCGTCACCAGGCCCCCGTTGGCGCCAGGCACCGGGCCTTTGATGAGGATCATGTTCTTCTCGCCGTCGACACGCCACACGGTGAGTCCGCGCACCGTCACCTGCTTCGCGCCCATGTGTCCGGGCTTGCGAGTGCCCCTGAACGTTCGCGCTGCGTCTGTGGCGCCGCTTGACTGCGGCTTGCGGTGGACCATCGAGCCGTGGGTCATGTCTCCGCCGTGAAAGTGGAAGCGCTTCACCACTCCCGCGAAACCCTTGCCCTTGGATATGCCGGTGACTTTGACCACATCGCCCGCGCTGAACACGTCTGACACCAAGATCGCCTGGCCCATCGCAAGATCCGAGGTGTCCTCGGTACGGAACTCGCGGAGCGTCTTGCGCGGCTTGGCGTCGGGGTGCTTCGGGTTCCTCAACCCACCGCGGAAGTGCCCCAGAAGCGGCTTCGTGACGTGCTTGGGCCGGATGTCGCCAAACCCGACCTGGACGGCGGTATGCCCGTCCGTCTCAACGCTCTTGAGCTGCGTGACAGTGCAGGGGCCTGCCTCGATCACGGAGACCGGCGTCACCGACCCGTCATCGTTGAAGACGTGGGTCATGCCGATCTTCTTGCCCAGAATCGCGTCTATCAAGGTTCTCCTCCAGTCGGCGGCGCTACGCGCTCGCCCGAGCGACGATGGCTCCGGCGAGATGGTCGCGCGCCGTTACGACAGCTTGATCTCGATGTCGACGCCGCTCGGCAGGTCGAGCCGCATCAGCGCGTCGATCGTCTTCGAGCCGGGCTCCAGAATGTCGATGAGGCGCTTGTGCGTCCGCATCTCAAAGTGCTCCATCGATTCCTTGTCAATCGTGGTGCCCCGGTTGACGCAGACGATGCTCCGCTCAGTCGGCAGGAGCACGGGCCCCGCGATCCGAGCGCCCGTCCGGCGTGCGGTGTCCACGATCTTCTCCGCCGACTGGTCCAGTATGCGGTGATCGAAGGCCCGCAGGCGTATGCGCACCTTGTCGCGTCGAGAAGCTGCCATCCAGTACCCCCCCAAACCGTCCCGCCGGGCGGTGCGGCAATCGCCTCGGCCTCGGGCCCGCTGCACAGGTCGCGGGGCCCGGGGAGGTCAGCCCTCTCCGGACCCCGCACAGAATACCCTACCCCAGTATCTTGCTGACGACGCCGGCGCCGACGGTATGGCCGCCCTCGCGCACAGCGAAGCGCAGACCTTCCTCCATCGCGATCGGCTGCAGCAGCTCCGCAGTGATCGTGATGTTGTCGCCCGGCATCACCATCTCCACACCCTCCGGAAGGTCCATCGCACCCGTCACGTCCGTCGTCCGGAAGTAGAACTGA
>DATIKM010000053.1:0-1675 GCA_035477595.1 Chthonomonadales bacterium | reverse complement strand
TCTTCCTCGAGGACCCGGCAGATGCATGACCAAGGGCGACACCGCCGCTGTCACGTGCACGCCGCCCTTCCTGGCAGCTCAGTGCACCTCAACGGGCAAGCAGAGCGCAAGCCAACCTGGCGGACTTTGGTAACCAAACCTGGCAGGCAACACCTCACGGCCTCAAGCTTGAACTCCTTGGTGTACTTCTTGCGAGTACCCCGTTCTGTGTTCTCCATGACCTGTCCCTTCTACCAGACTGCTTATCCGCGTGTCCATGGAATCGGGGAAGGTCCAAGATACTGCTTGGGCCAAAACTCAAATCGGGCCAGTGCTCCGCTGTCGGCGAGCCGCTCAAGCAGATCGGCGTACACGTCGCTCAACGGCTCGTGCGGATGACGGTCGATCAGATCGCGCAGCTGGGTGTCACCGGGAATGTCCGCCACCTGGAACACGGTCTTGAGGTTGTTGCTCTGAACTGTCTGCTGGAAACGCCGCTGGAACTCCAGCAGCGAGGGGTCCTGGAGGTAGAACATCGCGAAGGCGCCGAGGTAGCAGTCGCATAGAGCGTAATTCACCTTCGCCCGTTGGCGGGTGTCGGCGATGCGATCGACGTGCTCTGCCAGGCAACCCAGCAGCGCCGAAAACCGCAACGGGTGCGGTCCCCGAGCTACTGCTTCCCCTTCCACACCCGGGAGTGTTTCAGAACTCTGCCATTTCCGGAAGCCCCAACATTTGTCCGGTATTTTTTCCAGTCCCCATAGCCCTCGTTGACCGGGGCGGAGGGATTGTCTGACGCGATCACGGGGGAGCGATGGTCTCGGGAAGCAGGCCGCGACCTGCCAGACCTCGTTCACCGAGAATTGCTGCGTGCGTCGCCCTCGTCGCATGCCCCTGGGCGGGGGAGAGTCTTACCATTTCACTCAGCAATCTTGACAGATGACCGAGCGGAACGTAGCATCGCCTCGAACCACGATCTCGAAAGGAGAACGCCCATGCGACGTCTGCTCATCGTTGCCGTCATGATCTTCGTCCCGCTCTGCGTGTTCGCCGCGCTCACCGACACCATCGCGAAGGTCGACACGCTCCACGACCAGGGAAAGTACGAGGAAGCCCGGGCGATCGCCCTCGAGGCCGTCGGCTCCGCGAGCGCCGCCGAGAAGGCCGAGCTGTACTGGCGGGCCGCCCGCGAGACCCTCGAGCTGGGCGACGTGGCCGAGGACAACAAGGTGGCCAAGGACGCGATCCTCAAGATCTTCGAGCAGGGCGAGAAGTACGCGGACATGGCCATCGCCGCCGACCCCCGGAACAACCTCGCCTACTACTGGAAATCTTCGAACATCGGCCGCTGGGGCCAGGTGAAGGGCATCCTGAACTCCCTCTTCAAGGCCGCTCCCATGCGCGAGCTGCTCGCGAAGGACCTCTCGCTGGACGCGAGCCACCCCGACGCGTACCACGTGCTCGGCCAGCTCTACCGCGAGCTTCCCGGCGGCCCGATCTCGTTCGGCGACGCCGACGCCGCGGTGTCGTTCGGCCGGATGGGCATCGACATGCGGGCGAAGGCCGTGCAGGCGGGCACCGAGAAGGAGCTGAACTACAACTTCTACCTCCAGCTCGCCAAGACGCTCTACAAGCGCAACCTCACCGCCGCGAAGCGGGCGGCGGGCCAGGCGAAAAACCTCGTGGCATTCCAGGC
>DATIKM010000052.1:0-21253 GCA_035477595.1 Chthonomonadales bacterium | reverse complement strand
CCAGCAGGTTGGCCATCGCGTGACAGGCAGCCACGCTGGGCAAAAACCAGAACGAGTGCTGGAGATACGGCAACAGGCGCACGTCGGAGTACGGAAAGGGTGGCCGCGTCCCGGTCTTAAGATGTTCGACCGCCCTGGGCGCATACCCGCCGCGGATGATGTCCAGCCACTTCTGCACATCGCTCTTGTGCTTGAACTGCGCCTTGGCGCCGGTGCCCGACGCCTCGAAAAAGGCGTTGAGATCGAACTCGTCGAACTCCCCGGCGCTCACGACCGCCAGCAGCTCGTCCGGCATTTGGTAGGTCAGCAGGCGCAACTGGGCCAGCGCGCCGTAGGGGTTCCATTCTCCCGGCTTCTTCGCCGCGAACTCCGCCTTGGCCCGCTGCTCGTCGGTATAGGTCCAGTTGAAGATCTGCTCCTCGATAAACTCGCCGGTGGCCAGCGCCCTAAACGGCGTGCCGGAGAGGTAGAGATACGCCTTGGTGGTGATGGGCAGGAACTCGGTCTCCTTCTGCGAGAGCACGGCGAGGTCCTCGTTCACCTCCTCAAGACCGCTGCCGTACTCCAGCCTGGCCTCCTTCTTGGCGACCGCCTCCTCCTCGCCCTCGAACAGCTCCTTGGCGGTCTCGCGCCAGGCCCCGAAGTGGTATTCGTCGAAGACCACCAGATCCCAATTCACTGTGTGGAGCCACTCGTTTTTGGCCTTGATGTTCCCCGCCCCGTCCCGGCCAAGCAGGTCCTGGAAGGAGCCGAAATAGACCACCGGCCTCCTGCGGCTGATCTGGGTCGGGTCGCTGCCGGAGTTGCGCGAGAGGTACTGCCAGCCGTCGAAGTCCACGTGACTCTCGAGGTCGGTGCTCCAGGCGTCCTCCACGGCGGGCTTGAAGGTCACCACCAGCACGCGCTTGGCGCCGAGCTTCCGGGCGAGCTGATAGGTGGTGAAGGTCTTGCCGAAGCGCATCTTCGCGTTCCAGAGAAAGCGCGGAACCGCGTGCATGTCTTCCGCCCACCGTGAGTGGAAGTAGGCGTGGGTCATCCTCACCGCTTCGGCCTGCTCGCGGCGCATCTCGAAGGTCTCGTGGTGCGTGCCGGTGAGCGGCCGGCCGCTGCGTAGCTCGGTGAGCACGGTCTTCACGTCCGCGACCGAACAGCGCATCCACTCGAGCTCGACCTTCTCGAAGCCCTTCCTCTCCAGCGCCTCGCGCACCTCGTGGTCGGTGAAGATGCCGCCGTCGTCGCGCTCGGCCAACTCGTCGAGTTCGATTCGGTAGTTCTTGATGGCAGCGGTCTTGACTTGCTCGGCGACGCGCTGCTTCACGTCGCGCGTGGTCTGCCCGACCTTGAGGAGACCCTTGTGCGCCTGGTCGTCAATCGAATAGGCGTAGATACGCGGCCGGGCTTCCGGCTTGGGCGCAAGGATCGCCGCGATGGAGTTACTCATCTTCACTTTCGTCCACTGAGACTTCATCGAACAAGTCGGTAGTCAGTTCCATTGGACGGACAGTGTTCTCGATGAATGCGACTTCCTCATCATTCAGGCCATATTTCGCGTACAGATCCGCGTCTGTCCATTGTTTAGTCCAATCCTGCGTTGGCACGAAGGTATAGACTTTGCGCGTGACGTGTTGGGATGACTTGTGCAGAAGAATCAGCAAGCGCGTCAACCGGCAGCAGAGATAGGACAAGGCGCTTTCCGCCTCGCTCTTCGAATCGAACGGACCGATGCAGAGATAGGTTTCCGACGAAATGCTGCCCGGCTCGCCGATGAAGGGAGTGCTGATGATCTTGTGCGGGTAGGTGTCTCTGTTGCCAGTTCCCGGCGCTGCGTAGCTGACGAAAATCTTCCATTTGTCGATGAGATCAGTACCCGTGGTGATGGAGCCTCTCGGTGTGTATCCCGTTCCGCCGTTTTGATAGACCAGTACATCCCCTTTCGATTTTTTCGCGTTGCCCTTGAAGAATGTGCGAAGACCGAAGACTCTTGCTGAACTCACATACGGATCAAATCGCTTGTTTTCAGGGAGTGAAAGCGATTTAGTCTGCCCCGTTTCGACAGAAGCAACTTTCTTGAGAATCGACAGCCCTTCATTGAAGCGGATGAACACATCCGCGCCCTGTTCAAGCAACCGTCGCGTAGCGGTAGAAACAGGCCAATCTTTGAAGCGGGTGGTCACGCGGCAGAGGCCGGGGTTGTCCCGTTCCCATAGGAAGTAACACACGCCACCTTTGAGGCCCACGCCGGGAAACACATCCGCCGCGCTGAGGTAGTCATCAATGGAGCGCAATCGATTATCGGCAAGCATGGCCTCTCTGAATTCATCGAGACCTTTGCCGCCAGCGAACCAGCGCGAGGGAATCACCAGAGACAGATAACGAGGCTCCAACTTCTTGGCCTGCTCCACGAACAACTGATAAATCGGTGCGGCACTCTTGCCAAAGCCGCCATCGTCCAACTGGTACGGTGGGTTGCCGATGATCACATCGAACTGCATATCGCCTCCAAACAACTCGGCCATCCGAGTCCTGACGTCGTCGGTGTGGATGAACGCGTAGGCATGGGTCTCCAGCCCTTCGCCACGGTCGAGCGTCTTCTTGCTGGCGCCGCAATACCTACACTTCTCGCCTTCCCAGGTGTGCTCCGTGCGCTCGAACCAGATATTGCCATGGTTGCTGGTAAAGGTCTTCGCGATGGAGTGATTGCCATTGGCATGCTTCGAGCAATACAGGCTCCGCCGCGCCAGCAGGCTGGTGAGATGCGTGATGCCGATGCCGAACACCTGCTTGGTCAGGATGTGATTCACGCGCTCCCCAAGGTTCGGAATCTCGTCCTCCAGACCTTTGGTAAGGCGGCTGGTGATCTCGCGCAGGAAGACGCCCGACTTGGTGCACGGGTCGAGGAACTTCACGGTCTTGTCCGCCCAGAGGTTCGCGTCGCCGTGGTCGGCCGCCCAGGCCTCGGTCAGCGTGTCCAGCATCCGGTTGGCGAACTCCGGCGGCGTGAACACCTCGTCGTTGGAGAGGTTGGCGATGCAGGTCAGCACATCCGGGTTGCGGCCCCGCAGCGTGAAGGTGGCCTGAGCGCTCATGGTTGCCCGCCTTCCATCCGCCGCACGCCTGAATCCGCCAGCAAGAGCTTCATTTGTTGGATGGCGGTCTGGTTCAGAAGCTGCAAGCGCTCCGATTGGGGCAGGCCTTGATGGATGAAGTGCGCGTTGAGCGTTTCCAGGTTCGCCAGGCACACCAGTTGCGAGGCGTTGGCCTCGTCGCGGAGGTTGCCTTTGTTGCCGGGCTTATCCGTGCGCCATTGCTGCGCCGTTTTGCCGAACAGCGCCATGTTCAGCAGATCCGCCTCACTGGCGTAGATGAGGTTGATCTGATGCGGCGTCAGTTGCGGCGGAATCAGGTTGGCCTTGATGGCGTCGGTGTGGATGCGGTAGTTGATCCTGGCCAGGTTGCGGCGGATGTCCCAGCCGAGCTGCTCGCGCTCGGTTTCCTTCAGGCGCTGGAATTCCTTGATGAGGTAGAGCTTGAATTCGACCGACACCCAGGAGGCGAACTCGAAGGCGATGTCCTTGTGGGCATAGGTGCCGCCATAGCGTCCGGCCTTGGCGGTGATGCCGATGGCGCCCGTGGCCTCGATCCAGCGTTTGGAGGTGAGCACGAAGCTGTTCAGCCCGGCCTGGTTTCTAATCCCATCGAATTCGATGGGATTGAAGCCCGGGTTGTTGAGATGTTCCCAAATGCCGAGGAACTCGATGGTGTTCCGGTTTCTGATCCAGTTCTGGATGATGTAGTCGGTGCGTTCGCTGTCCTTGTAGCGGGCAATGTCCGTGAGTGAAATGTAATCGTCAGCGCCGCCTGAAATGACGGTAACGGACGTGCCTTTTACGTCAATCTTGGCCATGCTCAATCTCCCTCCAGAGCAGCCTGTGCGCTCATGGCTGCCCTCCGCGGCCATCGGTCTCCTTCTTGGGGCGTCGCGGCTTGGGCGCGGGCGCGGCCTGTTCCGCGATCCGTTTGGCCGCCAAGTCGAAGTCGCCGGCCGTGTGTCCGTGGGCAGCCCAGTGCATCTTGTTTTGCACCGTCTGGAAGAAGAGCTGGGTCATCTCCGCGTTGGCGTCATAGTCGATGCTGGTGGCGTAGATGTCGGCGCTTTTCTGGTAGAAGAGGCGTTCGCTGGCGCGGATGTCGCGGATGCGCGCAAGCAGTTCGTCGAAGTAGTCCGCTCCGATGGTCCGGCCGGCCTTGATGCGGTCGTCGTCCATCGTGAATCCCTTGACGAGCAGTTCGCGCAGGCGGGTTGTCGCCCACTGGCGGAAGAGGGTGCCACGCGGCGACCTGACGCGGTAGCCGACGGCGAGGATCATATCGAGGCTGTAGTGAAGCGTACGGTAGTTCTTGCCATCGGCGGCAGTTGTCAAGTATTCCTTGACAACTGCCTCGGCGGGTAACTCCTTATCGTCCAAGATGTTCTGAATATGCAGACTGATGTTCTGCTTGCTCGTCTGATAAAGCTCGGCCATCTGGGCCTGGGTCAACCAGACGGTCGGGCCGTCGAGGCGAACTTGCAGATTCAAGCCGCCGTCGCTGTAGATGAGCAATTGCCCTTGAGGTGTGGACTCGTCTCTCATTCGGCCTCCTCCGGTGCGTGGCAGGTCGCGGCTGCGGCCAGCTCGCTGACCGTCATCGGCGGGTAGGCCTTCGTCGGCGTGAAGATATCGTGCTTCCCAAGGTGGGCAAAGAGCGAGCCCTCCGCGCCGAAGGTTGACGACTGGGCGAGGGTCTCGAGGCGGAAGTCGCGCCGCTGGAATTTGCCCTTGCCCAGGTAGCCCCACTCGGCAAAGGTGATCGGCTGGCCGTCGTGGGTACGCATTGTCAGTGCGTCGCCGTGGACGAGGTTCTGCGACAGCACGTAGGACGCGGCGCGATAGAGGTCGTCCGGCTCATCCACACCCAGGTATTCGGCGAAGATCTCCAGCAGATTGGCGCGGCACTCGGCGATGTTGTCGGGCAGCAGCTCGATGCCGTAGATGCACATCAGCGCCAGCAGCGCATAGTGCCGCCGCTCGAAGTCGGACTTGCCGTACTTGACTTCCACGGCTGCGAGCTTGCGCCGCAGGATCTGCACGAGGAAGTTGCCGCTCCCGCAGGCCGGCTCCAGGAAGCGGGAGTCGATGCGCTCCGTCTCGCCCTTGACAAGGTCGAGCATCGCCTCGACCATCCACGGCGGGGTGAACACCTCCCCGTGGTCGGCGACGCGTTGCCGGGACTTGACGCAGTTCATGGGCGATGGATTTCGGGCCACGCTTCCTTGCGGTCACTGCGGGCTAACAGTGTCTCTCCCTCGCTGGTCGCCTACACGACGCATCGTAGCACGGCGTGACGCCGCTGGCAAGGTCGGGAGCTGCCGGCCGGCGCCTGTCCGAAGGTCGCTGAGCCTGGTGCGGGGCGTCACGGCGTCACTGACCGGCATCCTGGGTTGTGTAGCGGCTCTGCCTATCGAGACATTCCGGAAGTGCATCGTCTCGACAGCGCATGTCGCCTCGATGGACGCCCCGCAATACATGGGCTGGGCTGCGTGCGGCAGGCGTACGCGCTGGCCAGCGCCGGGGTCCAGCGCCACGAGCGCAAGCCGCATCGCCGCCTCGCCCGGCCCGTGGATCCCCGTCGGTCCCGCGTGTAACCTAAGGCCCTGTCGCTCCGAAAGACAGCATCGCGCGCCACCCGAGCCAAGGCGGCCGCGCACGCGCCGGGCAGGCGAGCGCCGTCCCGCGCGCCGTAAAGCCCCCGCCCGCAAGCCGTTCCCGCTGCGCGCCCGGCCCTTGTGCAGGAGACGCCGGCTGCGGGGCCGAACGCAGGGGTCGCCGGCTCGGGCGCCGAACCGGGCCGGCGCTTGGGCCGACGAGCGCGCGGGGGCGACCGATGAGGGTGGCGGCGATGGTCGCTGGGCTGGTGGTGGTGGGCATCGCGTCGACGGGCGGCGCGCCGCCAATGCCCGCCAACGAGCCGGTCATCGTCGACGGCCAGCGCTTCGGCAGGCATGTGGACCGCACCGCCTCCTGGCGGCAGGCAGGAGGCGACCTCCTCCACGGGTTCGTGAACATGTACCACCTGAGCATCGTTCGCGACCCCGCCGATCGCGCCTATCCCTACCGCGGCTGGTTCTTCGGCTGGGCGGACGACGTGTGCAACACGCGCATCGGCCACGGCTGCGACATGATCTTCGCCGCCCGCGCGCCCAGGATCACCGGGCCATGGGAGGTGTACCGCGGCGGAGGCCGGTGGGACGCGACGATGAACCCGCGCCTGTGGGAGCCGGTGCTCGTGGCGCAGAACAGGATGTACGACGCCTGGCACAACGGCGATCCCTCGGTCGTCAGGCTCGGACGCCGCTGGTACATGGCCTACAGCGCCACCGGGCACAACAGGGACGGCATCCCCTTCGGCCGGCCCGGCGACACAGACTCGGACCTGAACTGCGTGATGGGCGCCGTGAGCGACGATGGCATCCGCTGGACCCGCAGTCGCGCGCCCATCCTGATGGACCCCGCGAACGTGGGCGCGCCGCCCATGAGGCCTGGGGAGTACCTGCACGCGCGCGGCGTGTACCACCGTCCCTCGCTGCGGCGCGAGGGCAGCGTCTGGCGCCTGTGGTTCGACACCTTCACCGGGTCGGACATGCCGATGGTGGTCGCCGAGAACCGCGGCGACTTCCTGAATCCGGACGACTGGCGTATCGTGCGCGGGCCGGACCGGCCGGCGCTTGCGAACTTCCCTAACCCCGACGTGGTGAGGATCGACGACGTCTACTTCGCCTACGGCGACCCGGGCGGCTACGAGCCGCTCGTCCCGTCGGACCCCGCGCTCGCCGCGAAGATGGACCGAGCCTGGGCTTCCCGCAAGATAATGGAGGCCATCTCTCTCAACGGGCTGGACTGGGCGCCCCTCGGCTACCTGGAGCGCGACGCAGACGCGCAGGCCAACCACGTGCCGGCCGCCACGGCGATGCGCGAGGGGCGCGCGCACTGGATCTACCTCACCTACGGCGCGCAGCAGTGGGGCGGCTACTTCTACGACCGCATCCGCATGAAGCGCCGGCAGGTCACGGCCGCTGACCTGCGGACCTACCGCAAGCTCTGGAGGACGCTCTTCCCCACGGCCCGGCCCTGAGAGCCGGCCACCCGACGGCATGGGAGGTGCCACGATGCAGCTCGACGGCCTGAAGCAGGCCCCGTTCAACGTCACCCTGATGGGCGCCCTGAGCGGCACGCTCCGGTACTACCGCATCGCTGCCAGCGACCCGTACCTCTACGGCGCCAGCGGCCATGCGTTCCTCATGAACGTGCACAGCGAGCTCTGCCCGAGCGGGCCCTACTGCTGGAATCGCCAGCCCGCCTTCGCCCTGCTCCGCAACGTGGGGCTCGACATCACCCCGCTCGGCTACTTCGACGCAAGCAGCCCGCCATCTGAGAGGGCAGCCGTCGAGCGGCGGCTCCGCGAGGCGCTGACTCTGGGCGCCCCGTGCTTCCTGGTGAACATGGAGTTCCAGCTCGTCACTGGCTACGACGAGACCGGCTTCCTCACCGCGCAGCCGTGGCCTGGGCACGACTTCCCGCCAGCGCACCTCACCTTCGGGTCGTGGTCGGAGCTGGGCGACGAGATCCACTTGGACTTCCACATCGTGGACGCTCTCCCTCCGCTCGATCGCCTGGCGACCATGACGGCGAGCCTGCGGCACGCGGTGGACCTGTGGCGCCATCCTGAGCGCCACTCCCGCTCGCCCTACTCCGTGGGCGGCGGCGCGTACGAGAACTGGGAGGCCGCAGTGCGCGCGGGCGAGGGCGGCAGCCACGGGAACTGGTGGAACGGGATGGTCTGGTCCGAGAGCCGCCGGATGGCGGGGGAGTACCTGACCGAGGTCGCGCCGATCCTTCCGCTCGAGGCTGAGGGCCTGGCCGCGGAGTACGCAGCGATCGGCTCGCTGCTCCAGCGGGCGAGCGAGAAGGCGCTCGCGGACGAGCCAAAGCTCGCCCTGCTGGGCGAGGCGCACCGCCGCGAGGCCGCATGCATCGACCGGATCGAGGCTCTGCTCCCGCGTCTGCCCTGATGCGCCAGGGCGCCGGCCGCCGGTCGGCCGCGGCGGATGCTCACGGCGTTCCTCCGGGCTGCGGCACGCTGGCACTGCCCATGGCGCCACGGCCGGTAACAGCACTGCCGCGGCGGGCAGGACCTCGGCCGGCGCGCGTCGTACCGCCTGCCTGGAGGGCGCTGCCAGGCGTTGCCGGCCGCGCCCGCTCTGCGCACCAGAACGGAGGCGCCATGAGAGCGCTGCTCGCCGTCCTGCTGCTTTGCGCCGCGTGCGGCGCTTCAGCGCAATGGGTGAACGCGCTTGCGCCGAAGGGCGAGCGCGGCGCCGCCATCACGCTGGCGTCACGCGGGCGAACCGCCTACCACATCCTCCTCGCCGCCGCGCCGACCACCCAGGACCGCAAGGCAGCCGAGGACCTGCAGCGCTGGCTCGCCGAGATCACCGGCGTGACTATACCGATCGCGGCCGAGGGCGGCCCGGTCCGCGGCAGGGCGGTGAGCATCGGGCGCACGGCGCTGCTCGAGCAGGCGGTGGGCCCGCGCGAGGACCTGGGCGACGAGGGCTACGGCATCGCCGAGCGGGGCGGCAACCTGTTCCTCTGGGGTGGACGCACGCGCGGCGTCATCAACGCCGTCTACGCGTTGCTCGAGGAAGACCTGGGCTGCCGGTGGTACACGAAGGACAGCTACCGGATCCCCCGCCGGCGCACGCTGCGTTTCGCTCCCATCCAGCGCACCTACGCGCCCAGGCTCCGCCTGCGCGACCCCTTCACGTTCATCTCGTTCGACGCCGTCTGGTCGTTGCGGAACCGCACGAACGCGCCGGGCGCGCCCGTCCCCGAGGAATGGGGTGGGCGGATCGACTACGGCAGCCTGTTCGTGCACACCTTCCACCAGCTCCTGCCGCCGGATCGGCACTTCGCCGAGCGCCCTGAGCTGTTCATGCTCGACGCGGACGGCAAGCGCAGCTCCCTCCAGCTCTGCACCACGAATCCCGATACCGTTCGGCTCGTCACCGAGGCGGTGCTGACCGCGCTCCGCGAGCATCCGCACTCCGAGCTGGCGTCCGTGAGCAAGACGGACGTCGTCCGCGTGTGCCACTGCCCCCGTTGCGCAGCCCTGCGCGAGGCCGAGGGCTCCGACATGGCCTGCCAGCTCTACCTGGTCAACCAGGTGGCGGAGGCGGCCGAGCGCGAGTTCCCGCGAGTTGTCATCGACACGCTGGCCTACATCGAAACGGTCGGCGTGCCGAGGACGGTCCGCCCGCGCCACAACGTGGTGATCCGCCTGTGCAACGACGTCGTGGGCTCGTGGACGCACCCGTTCACGCCCGCATCGCGCACCAGGATGGCCGAGTTGACCAGGGCGTGGTCGGCCGTCTGCAGGCGCATCTACATCTGGGACTACATGGTCAACTTCAGCCACTATCTGGCCCCGATGCCCAACCTGGACGTCATCGCCGAGAACATCCGCTTCTGGGTGGCCCACAACGCCGAGGGGATAATGACGCAGGGCCCCTATCAGTCGCCGGGCGCCGAGCGCGACGAGCTGCGCTCCTGGGTCATCGCCAAGCTGCTCTGGGACCCCTCGCTGGACCTGGACGCGCTGATCCGCGACTTCATCTGGGGCCACTACGGCAGGGCGGCGCCCGTCATCGCGGAGTACGAGGCGCTCCTCCGGCAGGCCAGGGCCGACCACGCCCGGGAGCTAGAGGCGCCGCCCGGAGGCATCCGCTTCGCAATGGACCACCCGTTCCTCTCCAGGGAGTTCCTCGACCGCGCCACGGCGCTGTTCGACCGTGCCGAGAGGCGGGCGGAGAGCGAGACCGTGCGCCGGCGCGTCGAGCGCGCAAGTCTGCCGATCCTCTACGTCCGCATAGCTCGCGGCCCGGCCTTCGCCGGCGAGGCCTACCCGGCGCTCGTTGACCGCTTCGAGCGTATAGCGCGGCAGGTCGGGATCACCCACACCTGGGAGACGGCGCCGAACCTCGACAGTCAGCTCGCGGCGTGGCGCAGGGCGTGGACCGACGCGCGCGGGGGCCAGTGAGCCAGTGGGATCCGGTGTGGGTCCCGGCGATGTGCGGACCGCGCTCTCAGCCGCCGGGGACCGTTACAGGGAGGCGACGTCGATGCCAGCAGCAGCACGGCGAGCAGGCGCCGCGCGGGTGACTGGGAGCAGCCGGCGATGAGCAAGCGCGAGGCCTACGCGGCCGCGCTCGAGCGCATCGAGCGGCTCATCGAGGGCGAGACGGACGAGGTCGCGATCCTCGCCACGGTGGTGTGCGAGCTGCACCACGCCCTGGCGCACTTCCACTGGACCGGCTTCTACCGCGTCACGGAGCCAGGGATGCTGCGAGTGGGGCCCTACCAGGGCGGCCATGGGTGCCTGGCCATCCCATTCGAGCGGGGTGTGTGCGGCGCGGCAGCCAGGGAGCGCCAGACGCAGCTCGTGCCGGACGTGGCGCTCGCGCCGCATCACATCGCGTGCTCCTCCACAACGCGCTCCGAGATCGTGGTTCCGGTGCTCGACCGCGAGGGCGCGGTGCGGGCGGTGCTGGATGTCGACTCCGACGAGCTGGCCGCCTTCGACGACGAGGACCGCGCGTGGCTCGAGCGCTTGTGCGCGCGCGTGGGCAGGACGGTCCTGTGGCCGAGGCTGCCGGCGGCGCGCCCGGGCGCGCCCTGAGGTGTGCCGCGCGCCGAGGCGGACGCACCTGGCCGCGTCACTCAGGGCGGCGCGCAGAGGAACGACCGCTCGCTCGCGGCGGTGCGGGCGGCGCCGCGGCCCAGGCCGATGCGCGCGCGGCTCACTCCCACTGGAGCAGGCGCCGCTCTCCCTCCAGCGACCGGATGTCGGTGACGTCCTGAGTCACCTCCATGCAGCCCAGATAGCGCCCCTCCTCGCTCCGCACCGCGAAGTAGCTGATCATCACGAGCCGGCCTCGGAAGTTGATCCAGAACTTCGCATCGTCGCGCTGGCCGCTCCGGAACGCGTCCAGGATCGCCTGGACTATGTGGAGGCTCGACGGGGGATGGCAGTTCTGGACGGCGCGTCCGATGTCGCCGGGGCTGCGCGGGAAGATGCGGTCGGGATGGTCGCTGTAGAAGCGCACGACGTCCTGGTCATCCACAAAGGAGATCTCGACGGGAAGCGTGACCAGGATCTGCGCCAACTGCTCCGACGTGAGGGCGCCGGTCCTCAAGGCAATGGGTGCGCCCTCGTTCGGGCCCGCGACGCCCGCGGCCTTCGCATCGGGTGCGGGTGGCGTGGAATGCGGGGTCCATCGAGCCTCGGGCTCCACCAGGTAGCCGATCGCGGCGTCGCCATCCCGCATCCGGACCCAGTCGCCCTCGGAGAGCAGCGACAGGGCGGTCGGAAACAGGATGCGCTCCTCCTTGTAGACCATCTCTGTGGCCTGGCGCGCCAGCTCCGCTCCACCGGCGGCGACGGCGGCAGCGTCCCTGTTGGCGATGGCCTGCCGAAGTGCCCGAACGCGCGCTCGGATGTCGTCGTGCACGCCCCACATGACCCGCGACGGGCCCGTGAAGCCTTGCGCCTCCAGCGCGGGGAACAACTGGTGCTCCTTGCGCGTGTAGTGTAGGTCCACGGCTGCGAGCGACTCGAGGGCTGCGCCGAGCTCCTCCCACGCAGGAGCATCGTGGCCGGAGGTCCGCCGGCACGCATCGACCCATGCGTTCGCGCGGCGCTCAATCTCGCGGTTCTCGGCCATGTAGGTGTGCACCGGATGCCCTGGCGGCGCTTCCGGCGGCTGCTGAGAGTCGAGTCCGGCGCGGAACACGTTCACGTGGACGTCGCAGAGCCGCTGGATCTCCTGGACGGGCAGGCCGTCGCGGATCAGTTGCTGCTCCATCTCGGCGATCTCGCCTGCGGAGGCATCGCCAGCCACCGCCTGGAACTCGCGCTGCGCCTCCTCCAGCGATCCCCCCGCGTGGAGCCGCTCGATGATCCGCTTGAGCGCCTCCACCCTCTCCGAGCGGTCGGATGCCGGGTCTGTCGTCGGCGCGCCGGCGCTGGCGCGCCGAGCGATCATGGCGGCGACATCCGCCATCAGCTTCTCAACCGGCACTCTGGCGACCCCGGCGGCTCGTTCGAGGGTCGCAACCCGTGCCATGGCGGCGCGAGCGACCGGATCGCGGAGTGGAGCGAACTCCGGGTACGCGGCAGGCAGGTCCTCGATCAGGTCTGGGTGCGCGGAGAGGAGCTCGTGGATCGTGGTGTTCGGGCTGAGGGATACCATGGGGTCGGGTTCCTTGCTCGCGTTCGGTCGCCGGGCGATCCGTGTGTGGGCGCCCGAATCTACGTATCCGGATGCCCGCGCATTCCAGAGCGCAGGCAGAGGGATAGCCCGGTGCGCGGCGGCCTCCCGGCCGGTGCGGTCTCCGCGGGGCAAGCCCGCCACGACGGCGCCGCTCCTCCCGGAAGCTGATCGAGGCCGGCGGAAGCCCGCCGGCCTCGATGGCGCGACCCCTGCCCACAACCTGGGCTTGCTCAGAAGCGCTTGCCGAAGAGGAAGCTCCAGCCGTTCAGCGTCGGACTGGTGCCGGTTCCGCGGTACGACACGTCGAACGTGATCGGGTTCATCCCCTCGGTCAGCTCATACCCCACCATGAGCTTGTACGCGAAGTTGGTGCGGCCGCGATGCACGTCGCGGCCCAGGCTGATGCCCGCACCCACGGCGTAGCGCATGCGGTGCGTGGTCGCCCCCAAGTTGACGAGGACAGGGACGTTGTAGATATTATCGCGGCCGTAGTACTCGATGCTCAACGAGAGGTCGTACCTCTCGTCGAGGTGCATGACGCGCTCAGCGCCGAACGACAACCACACGTCGCCCACGGCCCCGCGGGCCTGTTCGCTCTCCGGCACGAAGAACCCGAGCCTAAGCTGCCAGTCCCTCGCGAGCTCGTCGTCGAACTGCGCCTGCGCGGGCTGCGCGGCGCCGAGCGCCAGCACGGTCAGACAGCCGAGTAGCCACACGAACCTCTTCACGACGTGTCCTCCTTGTCGCCTGGATGTCGCCTGGATGGGGTGGCCGGCATCTGTCCCTGTTGCGATGGCAGCCACACTCCAACACGTGCTAGTTATTGGCGGATTCGAGGGAACTTCCTGCGTGGAATGGCAAAAAACACCTGGATCGCGGCCAACGGCTCCCGGCGGGACCCGGCTGGGGGCTCGCAGTTGCGTTGCTCGAGCCGCTCCGTGGGCGCCGGATGCGCCCTTCGCAGCGATGCACCGGATGCGCCGCGCCGCAACGACGGGCGGGGGCCTCAGCCGGAGGCAAGCGGCCCGACCACCTGAAGGGCGCCGTCCTCGCCGGCGATCGCCACCAGTCCCTCGGCCCGCTCCGGTCTCTCGGACAGCGCCGCCAGCATCTCCTCGCCAGCTACCAGCAGCGCCGTTGAGAGCGCGTCGCTCTCCGTCGCGGAGGCGCAGCGCACCGCAGCGAGAGCGCACCGGGAGGACGGCGAGCCCGTGCGAGGGTCGATCACGTGCCCCCACTGCTCGTCGCCCTCAATCAGGAGCCGCCCGTGCGCGGCGGAGACGGAGAGGGCGGCGTCGCTGAGCGCGACGGTCACCAGCGATCTGTCGGGCTTGCCCGGCGTGGCGACCCCGATCCGCCACGGCAGGCCGTCCGGGCCGGTCCCGAGGCCCACGACCGTGCTGGTGCCGCCGTGCAGGAGCGCTCCCGGCACGCCGCACTCCAGGAGCACCGCCGCCGCTGCGTCGAGTGCGTAGCCCTTGCCGATCGCTCCCAGATCGAGGGAGACGCCCTCCTGCGTGAGCCGGACCGTCCAGTCCTCCTCGTCGAGGACGAGCGCGTTGGGCCCGCAGAGCGCCCTCGCCGCCTCGACCTCCTCAGGCGAGGGGCGCCTGCAGGCGTCTCCGCGGAAGCCCCACGCCTGTAGCAGCGGGCCCACCGCGATGTCGAACGCTCCACCCGTCTCGCGCCCAAGCGCGAGCGCCTGCTCCAGGAGGCGGAAGAGCCTCGGGTCCACCTGAAGGGGCGTCGCGGCGGCGTCGCGGTTCAGGGCGGCGACCTCGCTCGCGGGGTCGAAGACGTTGAGCTGCGCCTCGATCCGGCGCACCTCATCCAGCGCCTCCTGGCCCGCGCCGCGCAGCGTACCCGGGTCGCGGCCCCAGAGGGCGATCTCGAAACGCGCGCGCATGGCATTACAGGCGACCAGGGTGACCGGCTCGGCGCCGTCGCTCTGTTCCTTCACGTGGGCCTCCAATCCGTCCGGCGCGTCCAACCTCGCCGTCTGGCCCGATCATACCACCCGGTGGAGGCATGCGCCGTGCCGTCTTCGGGGGGCGTCGCTGCGCGGGTGGAAGGCCCGCTCCCCTCGATGAGCCATCGGATGAGGCAGGCATCCGTCTGACCCGCGGATAACTGCCACTGACCCGCGTCGCGCCGCCTTGGCGCGCGGCATCTACCGTCTGGCCGGCCGGCGGCCGGTCTGCGGCCGCCAGGGAGGGGCAAGCGATGCAGGAGAGAACGACGCGCCGCCGTTTCCTCAGAGGCTCGGCGGTGGCGGCAGGCGCGGTGGTGGGAGCGCCCTACGCGCTTGCGCAGGAGGCCCGGAGCGATACGGTCGGCGTGTCCGGCGCCTGGAACGTGGCGGCTATGGGCGCGGTGGGCGACGGCAAGACGGACTGCACCGCAGCGTTCCAGCGCGCGCTGGACGAGGCGCACGCTGGCGGCGGCGGGCGAGTGCACGTGCCCGCCGGCATGTTCCTCATCGAGGGCCGCCTGCGGATCCCGCCGCACACGTCCCTCGTCGGCGAGTGGGAGGCGCCGCCGGTCGCCACGCGTATCCCGCCGAGCGCCCGCATCCCCGCGCCGCCCGCCGACGCCAGGGCGGCCATCGTCGCCGGCTCGGTGCTGCTGGCGGTCGCCGGCGAGGGCGACGAGAAGGCGCCGCCCTACATATCGATGGAGCGCAACGCCACGCTCAAAGGGCTCATCGTCTACTACCCGAAGCAGGTGGCCACGCCCGCGCCCATACCGTACCCCTGGACCGTGGCGGGCATCGGCGACAACATCTCCATCATCGACTGCCTCTTCATCAACCCCTACAAGGCCGTCGACTTCGGCTCGCAGCCCTGCGGCAGGCACCTGATCCGCAACCTCTACGCCCATGCCATCCACACCGGGCTGTTCATCGACAAGTGCTACGACGTGGGCAGGCTGGAGAACATCCACTTCTGGCCATTCTGGATGCACCTCGAGCCGGAGGGCCTCGAAGACCTCCGCAGGTGGATGCTCAGGAACGCCACCGCCTTCGTCCTCAGCCGAAGCGACTGGCAATACATCTCCAACTCGTTCTGCATCGGGTACCACACCGGCCTCCACTTCAGGCAGTCGGCGCCCGACGGGCCGGGGAACTACCTGCTCACCCAATCCGGCGCCGACCTGTGCGACATCGCGGTGCACGTGGAGGAGACGCAGGGCCACAGCGGGGTGAGCTTCAGCAACTCCCAGATCTTCGGCCGCATCATGGTGAGCGAGAAGAACCACGGACCGGTGCGGTTCTCCTCGTGCGGGCTCTTCGGCGCCGCCGACCCAAAGACGCCGCCGGACCAGGAGGTCGTGCGCATCGAAGGGCATGGCCGCGTGTCGTTCGACAACTGCCACTTCTATGCCATCGATGGCAGGACGGCGACGCCTGTCTTCATCCGCCAGGTGCGCGGGCGGCTCAACGTGAACAACAGCGTCTACATCGTCAACCCCTACCTCGACCCGATCCCGCTGGTGATCGAGCCGGGCGCCATCACCACCGTCTACGCACAGAACGAGCACTACACGACGAAGCGCCCCGTGAACCGCAAGGGCCGCTCCGGCCGCGTCATCCTGCGCGACAACGTGTACGCCGACACGAGGTAGGCCCCCCCGGGGGGGGCGATGACGGGCACGTCGCAGCCGGGCAGCGCCTCGCCGTTCAGCGTGAGGCTCCGCACCCCCCGGCAGACGCCCTCCGGGTTGCGCACCTCGATCCGCACGAGCTTCCCCCGGAAGCGGCGCTCGGCGGTGAAGGTGCAGCTCCTTGGCCCGCCGATCCATGCGCGCGCCTCGTCGGAGGTCGCGTCCTCCTTCCCATCGGCGAGCCCCTCAGGCCCCCAGCGTGACCACCACGTCGTTCGTCTCGCGCAGCTTGCGGGCCGGCACGTCGCAGCCGGGCAGCGCCTCGCCGTTCAGCGTGAGGCTCCGCACCCCCCGGCAGACGCCCTCCGGGTTGCGCACCTCGATCCGCACGAGCCTCCCCCGGAAGCGGCGCTCGGCGGTGAAGCCGGGCCAGCGGGAGGGGATGCACGGGTCGATCCGGAGCCCCTCCGCCCGGGGCTGGATGCCGAGCAGCGCGTGGGTGGCGCTGTAGTAGGCCCACGCGGCGGCGCCGGTGAGCCAGGAGGTGCGCGCCGCCCCCGCGCGCGGCGAGAAGGCGGAATAGGTGGTCTGCGCCTGCACGTAGGGCTCGGCGCCGCGCAGCTCGGCGCGCTCGTTGTAGGCGGCGGGCATCGAGGCGCGGTACGTGGCGTAGGCCTGGTCGCCCAGCCCGAGCAGGCACTCGGCCATCACCACCCAGCCCTGCGTATGGTTGAAGATGCCCGCGTTCTCCTTGATGCCGGGGGTGAAGAGCACCGCCCGCATCACGTCGATGGGCGTCTTCACGAACGGCGGCGCGCAGAGCATCACCCCGTGCTCCGTGGCGAGCCGCTCGCGCACCGCGCGCATGCAGCACTCCGCCTGCTCGGGCGTGGCGGCGCCACTCAGCACGGCCCACACCTGCGTGTTCAGGTAGACCTGCCCCTCCTCGCGATGCTTCGTCCCGTACACCGTGCCGTCGTCGCCGATGGCCCAGATGAACCAGTCGCCGTCCCACCCGTGCCGCTGGATGGCCTCGTCCAGCGGGCCGGCCCGCTCACGCGCCCACATGGCCTCCGCAGGGAGCCCCAACCGATCGGCGACCTCGGCGTAGACGTTCAGACCGAACCGCACCTGGAATGCCACGAAGAGGCTCTCGCCGTGGTACCCCAGGCGCAGGCAGTCGTTCCAGTCCGCGGCCAGTCCGCACGGCAGCCCGTGGGCGCCCGTGCGCTGCAGGTTGAACTCGAGCGCGCGGCGCAGGTGGCCGAGCACCGTGTCCTCGCCCGCGTCGGCGTAGGGCACTACGCGCTGGTAGAGGCCCTCGTCGCCGGTCTCCGCCACCAGCTCAGGCACGGCGTTGAAGAACCAGAGGCAGTCGTCCGAGCGGTAATCCTCCGGGTCGGGCGCGCGCTCGTGGCCGGGCCGGTGCTCGAAGGGGCGGATCACGGGCATCGCGCCTCCGCTCGAGCACTGCCCGGAGAGCAGCAGCTCCAGCCGCGCGACGGCCTCCTCCGGCAGCATCGACGCCACGCCCAGGAGGTCCTGCACCGAGTCGCGGAAGCCCAGGCCGTCGCGCTCGCCGTTGTAGACCAGGCTTGCGGAGCGCGACCAGGCGTAGGTGATCAGGCAGTTGTAGGGCGCCCACACGTTGAGCATGTGGTCGAGGTCGGGATCGGGCGTGCGCACCGTCAGGCTGCCGAGCCGCGCGTGCCACCACTCCTTCAGACGGGCGAGCTCCTGGTCGGCACGCGCGATGGAGCCGTACTCCGCCATGGCGGCGCGGCCCATCGTCTCCGCGGGCCCTGTGCCGAGCAGCACCGCGAGGTCGCGCTGCTCGCCGGGCGCCAGGTCGAGATCGGCCTGGAGCGTGCCGCAGGCGTTGTCGCCGTACGTCTCGCTGCCGGTGCAGGCGCCCTGCTCCACCACGAGGGGCCGGTCGTAGCTGCGGTAGGGGCCCAGGAACGCGTCGCGCCGTGTGTCGAAGCCCGCGACATCCGCGCCCACGAGCCCCATCCACACGTGCTGGCCGGTCTCGCCCTCGGCGTAGCGATCCGGGTCGGTGTAGAGGTGGTCGTTGATGGCGATGCGCAGCAGCCCGTCACGCAGAGCGCCGCGCACGATGAAGAGGCTGTACTGGAGGTTCACCAGGTCCTGCTCGGCGCTCCAGTGGTTGGCGAACTCGCAGTAGGTGAAGAGCGAGAGTCGTCGCGTCCGGTCGGATGCATTCCGCACGCGCACGCGCCAGACCTCGAGGGCCTGCCCAAGCGGCACGAAGTAGGTGGTCTCCGTCTCGATGCCTGCGTAGCGGGACGAGATGGCGGTGTAGCCCGTGCCGTGGCGGCAGACACTCTTGTAGCGGTCGAGCGGCTTGCCGACGGGCTGCCAGCTCGTGGACCAGTAGTCGCCCTCGTCGCGGTCGCGCAGATAGAAGTAGCGGCCCGGCTGGTCCATGGGGATGGCGTTGAACCGCAGGCGCAGGATGCGTCCCCGGGCGGCGGACCGGAGAAAGCTGTAGCCGCCGGCGTTGTTTGTGACGATGGCGCCGTAGCGGGTGTCGCCAAGGTAGTTGCTCCACGAGAGCGGAGTGTCGGGACGCGTGACGACATACTCGCGCGCTTCGTCGTCGAAGTGGCCGTACTGCATGGACGCCTCCCTCGGGCGGCCGCGGCCGTCGCCGCCTGGCTTCCAGCATAGCGCGCGTCGGGCGGCGCGTCCAGAGGGGCCATCGGGATTGGCAGGTGTTCGCCGCTGGCGCGTGGAAGGGAGAGTGCGTCGAGCAGATGCAGCTCGGCGACGGAGGGACGATCCCAATGACCGATGACCCCATCTCGCGGCGGCGGTTCGTGGCGACGGCTGCGCTCGCCTCTACTGCGGCGGCGCTCCACAGTGCGTCGGCCGCGGCGGCGCAAGGAGAGAGACGGATGCATCTCGCCACCAACGTCTACCCGTGGCACACCTTCTACCAGCGCGAGGGCCGCGACTTCGGAGCGTCGCTCGACGCGGGCCTGCGCGAGGTGCGCGAGGCCGGGCTCGACGGCTTCGAGCCCATCCTCAACGCGCCGGCCGACGTGGACGTGCTCGGCCCGCTGCTGCGCCAGCACGGCCTGCAGATGCGGTCGTTCTACGTCAACTCCACGCTGCACGAGCAGGCGCAGGCCGACGCGACGATCTCGCAGGTCGTGGCCATCGCGGAGCGGGCGAGGACGATCGGCGCGCGCATCGTGGTGACGAACCCGAACCCGATCCGCTGGGGTGGCCCGGAGGACAAGAGCGATCGCCAGCTTACCACCCAGGCGGCGGCGATGAACCGGCTGGGCGGCGAGCTGAGAAGGCTCGGCATGACCCTTGCCTACCACTACCACGACGTCGAGTTCCGCCGCGCCGCGCGCGAGATGCACCACATGCTCGTCGGCACCGACCCCCGGCTCGTGACGCTATGCCTGGATGCGCACTGGACCTACCGCGGCTCGGGCGACTCGGCGGTGTTCGTCTTCGACATGCTGGAGCTCTACGCCGACCGTGTGACGGAGCTGCACCTGCGGCAGTCCACGGCCGGCGTCTGGACGGAGGCCTTCGGCGAGGCGGGCGACATCGACTACGCGCGGCTCGCGGCGAGGCTGGCGCGCGAGCGTCGCAGGGTGCATGTCGTGCTGGAGCAGGCGGTCGAGGCAGGCACGCCGCGCACGATGTCCGCGCTGGAGGCGCACCGCCGCGGCGCCGAGGCTGCCCGGCGGGTCTTCGCATCCGTGGCTACGAGGTAGGCTCCCCGGCCCCCTATGTCGCGGGCCGGGCGTCCCCGCGGAGCGCGCTCAGGAGGTCCGACGGGAGGGCGACCACCACCGTGTTCCCATCGCCGCCGGCCACCTGCGCGAGCGCCTCGATCTCCCGGAGCCGGAGCAGCACGGGGCTGTTCTCCAGAAGCTGCGCCGTGTTCGCCCTGGCGCGCATCGCGGCCGTCTCCTCGCGAGCCGCCACCAGCGCGGCTCGCCCGGCTCGCAGCGCCTCCATCTCCTGCGCGAGCATCCGCTTCACGTCGCCCGGCAGGATCACGTCGCGCACCCCGGCGGCCGTCACCTCCAGCCCGATCTCCTCGCCGCGAGGGCGCGCCCCCGCAAGCAGCGCCTCGCCCAGCGCGGAGCGGTCCGCCAGCAGCGCATCGAGCGTGCGCGCCTGCACCTCCTGACGGAGCAGGTGCTGCACCGCCACGTAGAGCGTCTCGCGGTAGTCCGCCACGGTGTGCACCGCCCGTGCGGCGTCGGCGACGCGGAACTGCGCGTCCACGTTCAGCCGCACGGAGAGCGCGTCGGAGGTCAGCACCTCCTGCCCCTGGATGCGCAGGATCTGCCGGCGCGCGTCCACCGTGACCACCCGCGCGCGCCGCCACGGAAGTCGGGGCAGGCAGTGACGGCCGGGCTCCAGCGTGCGCAGGAACCGTCCGTTCTCGTACAGCAGCCCCACCGTGCCCTCATGTACCGTCTCGTGCCGAACCCAGAGCATCGTCGGTGACCTCCTTGTCGCCGCGGGCGCACCATGGCGCACAGCACGGCGGGCGAACCCCCACGGCCCGTGGTCCGCCTCCCGCTCAAGCCCGGCCCGAGGGCGCGTCGTTCGAGCCAGAGGCCTCGCGGCTCCGGGCGCACCGGCCTCGCGCGGGGAGCCCCTTGACGCCCGCCGCCCCTCCGACCCGAAGATCGGCAGCGCGACGAGCGGGTATCCGGAGCCCCGCAGGGCGCTCGGCCGGGACAGCCGCGCCCGGAGCCGCTCCGCCGTGCAGGAGTTGAACCTGCTCTTTACCCCTGGGGGTCTGTCCCAGAGCCCGGTTACCCGGGCAGGTGTGCTCCGCCGATGCGCGGAACGCCGCACGGTAACTCCGGGGCGCCGCTTGGGTCGCGGAGCACGTCGTTAGGCCGCCACCACGCGGCCCCTCTCGTCATTGGCGCGGTCAGACCGCCGCGCTGCAAGCCCACACCGACACGAGCCTCCTGGCCGCCCTCCATCCGGCAGGGCGCTGGGACCGGCTAGAAGGCGATGATCCGGTCTGAGGCGAGGGCCCAGTTCGCGAGCTCGGCCATGGAGCCGATGGTGACGCCGTCGATCAGGCGGAGCCGGGAGAGCCCGCGGTGGTCCATGCAGGAGCTTGATGCTTTGGCCTCGCCGCCCGCCTCGAGGAAGTCGTGGAGCATGCGCTCGAGGTTGTACTGTCCGTCAGGTCGCAGGTGGTCGCGGAGTGCGATGGCGACCGCGTCCGACAGCAGGCTGAGGCGCACGTGGGCGCGCGAATCT
>DATIKM010000051.1:0-13325 GCA_035477595.1 Chthonomonadales bacterium | reverse complement strand
GAGGTCTTCGAGGAGACCGGCTACTATTTGGGAGTGGGCATCTCCAACGCCGTGAACGCGTTCAACCCGGCGATGGTCGTGCTCGGCGGTGGCGTCCGCAAGGCGACTGGCCTGCTGGCGGCAGCCGAGCGGTCCATGCGACGGCATGCCATCTACTCGCTGTCTAAGGACTGCTGCATCGTCGAGGCGGCGCTGGGCGAGGATGCAGGCGTGATGGGCGCAGCTGAGCTCGCCTGGCGGCATCTGTCCGGGGTCGCCTGATGGTGCGCTACCTCGGAAGCGCGACGATCGCCACGGGGGAGCGCATGGAGGTGCTCTGCGTGGAAGGCGCCGATGCGGCCTGGCGCGAACCGACGCTCTCCTTGCTGGCGCACAAGGGGCCCGAGTGGCAGCACCACATCGCGCAGGCGCTCGATGGAGCCACTGACGACCTCGAGACGCGGTTCCACCTTGGCGTGGTCGGCGGTCAGGCCGTGGCCAACGTGATGACCGTGGAGCGCCACGGCGTCGGCATCCTTGGCCACGTCTACACGCGACCCGAGCGCAGGCGCCAGGGCATCTGCAAAGCGGTGTTGGGCGAGCAGATGGCGGACTTTCGCACACGTGGGGGCCGCGTGCTACTTCTCGGAACCGAGTGGAAGAGCCCTGCCTACTGGATCTACCACGCGTTCGGGTTCCGAAGCCTGTGCGGCGGCTTCATGCGCTATGCCGCGCCGGGCCACGAGCGCTTGGAGGAGGCGTGGTTCGCGCCACGGTCGGCCCGCGTTGTGGAGCCGCGATGGGAGCACTGGCCGCTCGTTGCGCTCCTCGGGTCGGTGCAGACGGCGGAGCGCCTGCGCATCGTCGCGTGGCATGTGGTCGGAATCGAGAACCTGGAGTGGGGCTATTGCAGCTTCTGCCACGGAGCGGCGGGGTCCGGTCCGCACGGGCGGCTGCTGCAGACTGACGATGGCGCTGTCGTCGGCGTGGCCATCCGCCACCCGTTCATGATGGGCGCGGACCCGCGCCCATGGCCCGGCGTATGGCTGACCGACCTCGACGTGCACCCGTCCTTCGGAGGGCTTGCCGCCGAGCTGCTGGCAGCCCTGCCGGACCTTGCCGGTGAGCGCGAGGTCGCCTGGGCCGACCCGAAGTCACTCACGGCGGTATCGCTGGAGGCCTCGGGTTTCAGGCAGTCAGGAACCCTCTCCGCGTTCGTGGGAACACCGGATGGCCGGGCCGATGCCGTCCTCTTTGAGCGAGGAGGCTAGGGAGCATGCGCATTGTCTACCTCGACTGCATCGGCGGCATCTCGGGAGACATGGCGCTGGGCGCGCTGCTGGCCTGCGGTGTGCCGCCAGAGCGGCTCACGGAGGAGCTCGGCCGTCTGAACGTGTCGGGGTGGCGCATAGAGACAGAGGCGGTCCACGTGAGCGGCATTGCGGCGACTCGAGCGCGCGTCGTGCAGACCGACCCTCAGCCGGCACACCGCCACCTCGCCGCCATCGAGGCGATCATCGGTGCGTCGAGTCTTCGGGACAGGGTGCGCCGAGACTCCGTCGCCGTGTTCCGCCGCCTGGCTGAGGCAGAGGCGCGGGTCCATGGTGTGTCCCCGCAGCAGGTGCACTTCCATGAGGTCGGCGCGCTGGACGCCATCGTGGACGTGGTGGGCGTGTGCGCGCTCCTGGACTTGCTGGGCATTGATGATGTGCATTGCTCGCCGTTGCCGGTTCCCCACGGCTTCGTGGACTGCGCGCACGGTCGCATCCCCGTGCCGGCTCCTGCCGTAGTCGAGCTCACCAAGGGCATCGCGACGGTGGGCGTGAACGTCGAGGGCGAGATGGTGACCCCCACCGGCGCCGCGCTCGTCGCCGCGCTCGCGTCACGACATGGACCCGCGCCCGCGATGCGCACCGCCGCCGCAGGGTACGGGGCTGGCACGCGTCAGTGGCCCGACCGTCCCAACCTGCTCCGTGCCATCGTCGGCGACCTCGTGGAGCCCCACTTCAGCGGCTCGGCTGAGGTGGACATCGTGGAGACCAACCTCGACGACATGAACCCGCAGCTCTACGGCCCGACGGTGGAAAGCCTGCTGGGCGCCGGCGCGCTGGATGCCTTCCTGACGCCGGTACAGATGAAGAAGGGGCGTCCGGGGACCTTGGTGACGGCCCTCTGCGTACCCGAGATGACGGATGCCGTCGTCGACGCGCTGGTGCGCCACACGACGACGCTCGGCGTGCGCTGTACGCGGGCGCGCCGGTGGTGCCTGGAGCGCGAGTGGGTGCCTGTCGAGACGCCGTACGGGGCTGTGCGCGTCAAGGTGGGACGCTGGAAGGGCGCGGAGACAACGGCCACACCGGAGTATGAGGACGTGCGCTCGGCCGCCAGTGCAAGCGGCGTCCCGACCAGGGCGGTGTACGAGGCGGCGATGGCCGCCTACAGCGCCCGCCGAATCGACTGAACCGTCAGGCGGCGTCCGGGGTCGTTCGCTTGCGGCCAAACGTCAGGTGCTTGTTGGTGAAGAAGTTCCAGAAGGTGACGACCAGCGTCGCTGCGAAGGTTGCGAGCACGAACATGGGTCGCTCGGGCTGCTGTCCGTGCCATGCCCCCGTGGAAATGAAGAAGACTGTCTTCATGATGCACACGTTGAGGGCCCATCCCACGATGTTGAACGTGACAAACATCGCGTACTGCTCACGCTTGCGACGGTGTCCGACGGCGCGGAAGGTCCAGCGCCGGTTCCAGAAGAACCCGTTGGTGACTGCGAGGCTGAAGCTGATCGTCTTGGCCAGCACCCACCAGAGGCCCAGACCGTAGGTCAGCATGTAGGACACGCCGAAGTCGATCGCGAAGCTGCTCGAGCCCACCATACAGAACTTCACGAACTGCCGCGGCCCGGCCAACGACGCCAACTTCCTCAACTCGGTGGGCAACGGAGGGGCTCCTGTTAGACAGCGCCGGGGCATGGGCTGCCTCGGACCGCGGTCATTATAGCATTGCCTGCCACACGCGGCCGGGGACGGCGACGGGCGGGCGGTCACAGCCCCGTGGGATGCTCTATCCAGATGCACTCGAGACCGAGACGGTCGCCGAGGTGCGCGGCGAGCGCCTTCACGCCGAGTGTCTCCGTGGCATAGTGGCCACCAAGGATCAGGTTCAATCCGCGCTCCTCCGCCTCGAAGTAGCAGTGGTGCGGACCCTCTCCCGTGATGAACGTGTCGCAGCCAGCGCGCTCAGCCATGTGGATCCACGTCCCTGCTCCGCCGGTGACGATGCCGATGCGCCGAGCCAGCGCCGGACCTGTGGCGATCAGCCTCGCCTCCGCCCCGATGGTATCGGCAACGCGCGCGCGCAGCTCATCGACCGCGATGGGTCCCTCCACGACCACGCCGACCGGGACGCCATCGTGCTCCGCGAACCGTCCCACGATCGGCATCCCTATCCCGCGCGCCATGAGGGCGTTGTTCCCGACCTCGGCATGGGCGTCCAGCGGGAGATGCACGGAGAACAGCGCCACATCGTTGCGTATCAGGCGCGCAAGGCGCCGGTACGTAGCACCGACTACAGGCGCCTTGGCGCCCCAGAGCAGGCCGTGGTGCACGATCAGCAGGCCCGCCCCTGCATCTGCCGCGGCATCGATCGTCGCCTGGCAGGCGTCAACGGCCAGCGCCACTCTGGAGACCTCCTCGGGTCCCTCTACCTGAAGGCCATTGTGGGCGTCTGGGTAGTCGGGCACGGAGGCGATGTCCAGGTAGTCCTCGAGGTAGCGCACGATCTCGGTAAGCCTCATGGGAAGCGCTCCTTGGGCTCCGGCCGTGCCGGCCACGAGGGAAGCATCGGGCCGCTAACGGCAGGGCGCCTGTGCGAATTGCGGGTCCGCCGCCTTGATACCGGGCCATCGGCATGATATACTGGCACATCGACGCTACCCCAGATGCTCCGCGGTCCGAGGTGGCCCATGGCTCCTGAAGAGCAGGACGACTTCACCGTCGTTGACAAGCGCCGCACGGGTGCGGCGGACGTCGACAGCGAAGAGCCAGCAGGTCCTGAGCCCTCGGAAGCAGCAGTGCCGGAACAGGAGGGCGCGGCTGAGGCCCCTCCTCACAGCTTGACGCCGCGCGACCGCCTCCTGATGTGCATCGACATCCTGATGCAGGGGGCTTGGGTCTGCCTTGGGCTCCGCGCTGATCCCGTAACCGGGAAGGTGGAGGCCGACCTCGCCAACGCGCGTGTGCTGATCGACTCCGTCGACTTCCTGGCGGAGCGCGTGCGGGCGGAGTTGGACGCCGCCACCCAGCGCGATCTGAAGAACGCCGTGGCGAACCTTCAGATCAACTTCGTGCGCATTCGGCAGCAGTCGAGTAGCTGACAACGCCTGTTCCCTCGCTGCATCCGGGGGGTTGCCGCACGGCAGCCGCCGGCGGTCGCTATGACCGGGGCGCCGCTAGACGCACAACATCGTTGTCCCATGGGGAAGGTCCGGTGTCTCCTTCATGATACGCGTCGGCCTGCCTGGCGCTACGCTGCTCCGGGCGCGCCTCCGCCTGCAGTTCGCTCTCTCGCGCATCTCGCGTCGTGCGGAGCGGGCATGGGGTCTGACGTGCGCCGCGCCGCGCTCTCTCGCAAGCGCCGTGCGCGCGCAGGCGCATGCCGCGGCGGATCGGCGGCTGCTCCGTCGGGCAGCCCGAGTCGATCCCGCGCAGCTGCGCGCGTTCGGTGAGCGGTGTGACGAGCTCATCGGGCTGCTGTGTTGGGCGGCCCAGACGCGCGACCCGCTTGCCGCCGAGCAGTACGCGGCCCTCCGCGTCTGGCTGCTGCGTCACTACCGCTCCGTGCGTCCGGCCGTTCTCATGGCCGCATCCATGCGTGGCGACAGCGTCAGCGTTTCTGCATGCCGCCGGATAGGGGCTCGGGACCCGGTCGAGGCCCTGTTCCTGCCGCACTCGCTGGACGCAGTTATCAACGACCCCGATTCGCTTCTGTTGATCGCCTGCGCGCGGCAGGCAGCGGATGCAGCGCTCTCCCAGGGCGAGCCGGCTGCCTGACGCCGCACTCGCGCAACGAGGCGCCGTTCAGTCGCTCCAACACGGAGTCCCTCACGTGCCATACCCGCCGCCGCTCGTGATCGCTTCGCGCAACCGCGCCAAGGCCGGAGAGATGGTGGAGATCCTCCAGGGGTACGGCGTGGCGGTGAGCACCCTGGCTGACTACCCTGAGGCCATGGCCGCCGATGAGCCGGACGAGGTGGGCTGCACCTACGCGGAGAACGCGGAGATCAAAGCGCGCGCCGCATTCGAGCTCACGGGCCGCGTGTGCGTCGCGGATGACGCCGGGCTAGAGATCGATGCCCTTGACGGGCAGCCGGGCGTGTACTCGCGACGCTTCCTCGGGGAGGAGACCACCTTCCCGGACAAGATGACGCGCCTGCTGGCGATGCTGCGAGACGTGCCCGAGGAACGTCGTGGCTGTCGCTTCGTTTCGGTCGTTGCGATCGCCACGCCCGATGGCCGCGTGCTCTACTGCCATGGCGTTTGTGAGGGCCGCGTGGCCCACGCCATGCGCGGGCAGAACGGGTTCGGCTACGATCCGGTCTTCTACCTGCCGGCACTTGGCCGGCACATGGCCGAGTTGACCCCGGCGGAGAAGCACGCGATCAGCCATCGAGGCAAGGCCTTGGCGTGTGCGGTCCCTATCATCCGTGAGCTGCTTGGCCAGACAGGGGAGATGGGCGCCCGGCTTCCCTAAGGCACGGCCGTGGCGGCGAATGTGGTCCACTGACGCTCGCCGCACCACACTTGGAGCGAGCCGTCCGGCGCAATACCCGTCGCTACGCACGCGACGGGCGCCCCTCCCAACTCCACGACATACCTCCGCCCGGCTGTAGCATCGTACATGCGCCACTCGTCCAGAAGCCAGCTCCAGCCGCGCTCTACCGCATTTTGCCGCACGCGGCAGAGCGTGTCGCGAAGCCGCGCCTCGAGCGCACGGATGTCCCAGACTTCGCCAGTGACCTCTCGGAGCGATGCGGCGGTCGATGCCAGCTCCGGAGCCACGGGCAGCGCGTTTACGTTCACCCCGATGCCCACGATCGCCACGGGCTCGCCGTGTGGCGCAAGCGTTTCGATCAGCACGCCCGCGACCTTGCGACCGGCGAGCAGGACATCGTTCGGCCACTTCAGGGAAGGGGACCCGCCAGCCACCGCCGAGATGGTCTGCGCCACGGCGACCCCCGCAACGAATGCCAGGCTGTGCGCCATCGGGGGCGTGCAGTCCGCACCGCGCAGCACGTAGCTGACGAGAAGGCACAGGCCGGGCTCGGCGTGCCACTCTCGGCCAAGGCGGCCGCGGCCCGCCGTCTGGAAGTTGGCGCGCACCCCGAGGAAGCCCCGGTCGCCCGCGAGAACGCGCTCTCTTGCGACGTCCTGCGTGGAGGTGACGCACTCCAGTTCCAGGAGGCCACTTCCCTCCATTGACGGGTCTTCGTGCGCCATCAACTGGAGCTTGACGGCAGGAAGTCAAGGGCCACGTCGAGGGCGGGCGCCGAGTGGGTGAGGGCGCCCACTGACAGGATGTCGGCTCCTGCAGCCGCGATCGCCGGCGCGGTCTCCAGCGAGATGCGCCCGGACACCTCGACCACGGCACGTCCCCTGGCGCGCCGGATGGCCTCGGCCATCGTTACCGCGTCCATGTTGTCGAGCATCACGATGTCGGCGCCTACGTCCAGAGCCTCGTCAAGCTGGTGGAGGGTGTCGCACTCCACCGTGACCGTCATCGTGTGCGGAATCGCCCTCCGTGCCCGCGTCACCGCCTCGGAGATGCCCGCCGCCGCGGCGATGTGGTTGTCCTTGATGAGGACGGCATCATCGAGGCCGAACCGGTGGTTGCGGCCGCCTCCCACCGCCACCGCGTACTTCTCGAAGACACGCAGCCCGGGCGTCGTCTTGCGCGTGTCGACGATGCGCGCGGGTGTGCCGCTAACGGCGCGTACGTAGCGCGCCGTTAGCGTGGCAATGCCAGAGAGCCGCTGCACGAAGTTCAGGGCTGTGCGCTCCGCGGTCAGGATGCCTCGTGCAGGCCCGTCCACCTCGCAGAGCGTCGTTCCCGGTGCGACCTGGTCGCCATCGGAGCGCAGCGCCAGGGCGCGGATGTGGGTGTCCGCGGCCGCAAACGCGGCCATGGCGATCGGGATGCCTGCGACCACACCCGCCGCTCGGGCCACCATGCGCGCTCGCACGCTCGTGTCCTCAGGAACCGTGGTGATCGTAGTGATGTCGCCGCTGCCCACGTCCTCGGCAAGGGCCGCGCGGACGACAACGTCGATGGCGGCGGCGCTCAGCGAGGGCCATCCACCGGCAGCGAACCCGGTCGCCCGGGCGTTGTCCGTGTTCACGCCCTGACCTCCGTGAACGCGCCGGCCGGCATCAGAGCCGCGGCCATCGCGCGCACGACGTCGGCCGCGCCAACGACCTCGATGCCGTCCACCTCGGCGCAGCGTGGAGCCAGGCGCGATGAGACCACCGCTCGGGTGAAGCCATGGCGAGCGGCCTCTCGGAGCCGGCGCTCGACGTGGGGCACGGCGCGGACCTCGCCACCAAGACCCACCTCACCAATCAGCACGGTGGTCGGGTCGACTGGCTGCTCGCGAAAGCTGGATGCCACCGAGAGCGCCACGGCCAGGTCGGCCGACGGCTCCGACACCCGCACGCCTCCAACCACGTTCACGAACACGTCCTGGTCGCCAAGCCGAAGTCCGGCGCGCTTCTCTAGGACCGCAAGGAGCATGGTGACGCGGTTGTAGTCGATGCCGGTTGCTGTCCGCCTCGGCGCGGGGAGGTAGGACCGTGAGGTGAGCGCCTGCACTTCCACCAGGAGCGGGCGCGTGCCCTCCAGGAGGGCTGCCACGCACGAGCCCGTGCCCCCATGTTGCCGCTCCGAGAGCAGGGAAGCCGACGGGTCCTCAACCTGAGCGAGGCCATCGCCCCGCATCTCGAGGAGCGCGATCTCGTCGGTCGACCCGAAGCGGTTCTTGGTGCAGCGGAGCACCCTGTGGGACGAGTGTCGGTCACCCTCGAACATGAGCACCGCATCCACCATGTGCTCCAGCACGCGTGGGCCGGCCACCGCCCCTTCCTTCGTTACATGGCCGATGAGGATGACAGGCCTTCCGGACGCTTTGGCGGCCTGAGTCAGCGCCAGCGCACACGCGCGCACCTGGGCGACCGTGCCCGGAGCGGAGTCCAGTGTGTCGTCGCTACACGTCTGGATGGAGTCGATGACGGTGAGCGCCGGATCGACAGCGGCCATGTGCGCCAAGATGCTCTGCAGATCCGTCTCCGAGACCCCGAACAGGCTGTTGCTGAGCGCACCAAGGCGCTGGCAGCGGAGACCTATCTGCTGTGCGCTCTCCTCGCCGGAGACATAGAGGCCCTTGGCCTGGGCCGCCGCAGCATGGGCCACCTGTGTCAGAAGCGTAGACTTGCCGATGCCAGGGTCGCCGCCCACGAGCACCACGCTTCCCGCTACGATGCCTCCGCCGAGGACCCTGTCGAGTTCGCTCAGCCCAGTCGGCAGACGCGCGCCGTTGTCCGGCTTGATGCTGGTGACGGGCTCCGGGACCGGCCGGCCTTGCGCGATGGCCGGCGCGCGCGCAGAGCCGTCCGCCCTGCGCACTTCGACGCGCTGCTCCGCGAGCGTGTTCCACGCGTCACACCGCGAGCACCGCCCCATCCATCGCAGCGCCTCGAAGCCGCATTCCGCGCACACGTACCGCGTCTGCTGCTTCGCCATGCCGTGCTCCTTCAGGCGACACACCGCAAGGGCAGGGGACGCTCAGCGCATCTCCTGGCCGCCCGCAACGTTGATTGCCTGTCCTGTCATGTAGGACGCCTCATCCGACAGGAGAAAGGCAACCACGTTACACACGTCGTCGTAGGTGCAGCCACGGCCGAGCGGGACCTTGCTCTCGTACTTCTCGCGCACCTGCTCCGGGGTGAGGCCCTGCGTGCGGGCATACTGCTCGTAGAGGCTCTGCTGCCAGAGCGTGCCGTCCAGCAGGTTGCCAGGGCAGACCGCGTTGACGCGTATGTCGTAGGGCGCCAGCTCTAGCGCGAGCGACTGCGTCAGGCCGATCCCGCCAAACTTGCTCGCAGCGTAGGCGCTGTTGCGGAAGCTGCCCAGCTTGCCCGACTTGGAGTTGATCTGCACGATGGAGCCGGACTTGCGCGGGATCATCAGGCGCGCCGCCGACCGGGCGCACAGGAAGTAGCCGTAGAGATTCACGTCCAACACCTTGCGCCATTTGGCGGCCGGGAAGTCCGCCACGCTCTCCGCGACCAGGATGCCAGCGTTCGCAACCAGGATGTCCACCTGTCCGAACGCGTCCACGGTCTTGGTGAAGAGGGCCTCGACCTCTTCCTCGGACGTGACATCTGCCCTGACGGCAATGGTCCGGCACCTGCGCTCGCTCGCGATGCGGGCGGCGGTCTCCAGGGCCTTCTCCATGTTGACGTCCGCGATCGTGACGCCGGAGCATCCCTCGGCCGCCAACCGGTCCGCGATCGCCTCCCCGAGCCCCTGCGCGGCGCCGGTGATGACGGCGACGCGATCCTGAAGTCGCTTCACTGGCCGTTCTCCTTGTCGAGCAGAGCGACGCGCAGCAGCTCCTTCTCTGCCTCGATGGTCCAGAACATGCCGTCCGTCAGCTTGGCGTGAACGGTCGGGTACAGCTCCCGCAGGTCGGGAAGCGCCGTGAGAGGCATGTCGTGGATGAGCGGCAGAACCACTGCCTTGCCGGGGTACCGTCCGTCCTTCACGGCTGCAAGCCCCTCGCGGGCGGCCCGCATGCCGCCCACGGCAGCCAGCGATGCGTTGGTAGCGAGCTCCCCGGACTCGACCTTCTCGAGCGTGGTTCGCATGTCGGAGATCGCTGACCCGCTGCTGCCCACGTAGCGCACCCCGCGCTCGCGGATCGCGTTCACGTCGATGTCGGCCATGGTGCCGCGCGCAACGCCGGCGAAGACGTTGAACCAGGCGCCGTCGGCAAGGAAAGCGGTTGCATGCTCGATCAACGCGGGAACGGGTACGAGCGACACGACGTCGTCGAATCCGCGCCCGCCGGTCAGCTCGCGGAGGCGGGCATCGAACGCCTCAGGTGAGAGGTCCTTCGGGTTGATGGCCACGAGGTCGATACCGCGCTCACGTGCGTGGGCGCCGAAGCGGTCGACGACGCTCTGCAGACGCGCCGCATCGATGTCTGTCGCCACGATGCGCAACGGCGCCTCGGCGATCTGGACGGCGCGCTGCACGTGCATCTGACCCATGGGACCGCCTGCGCCGATGAACCACGCGACCCCGCCCGCCTTGAGCTCGGCGCCGCGCAGTTCGGCGTAGGCGTCCGCCACGCGCGAAGTGGCAGCGCCGACGTAGTGATGCCAGTTGTAGTGGATGCGCCCGATGTCGAGGGAGAGCTTGCGCGGCATGACGGCCGCCCCGATGAAGGAGAGGACCCCGTGGTTCGCGAGGGCGGTCGCCGCGCCCTCGACGTCCTCCGGCGACACGGCGCCCGCGACCACGATGTCGTCGAAACCTGCGCCGCTCGTGTACTGCAACAGGTCCTTCCAGGCAGCGGGCGGATGCAGTGCGCAGACGCGGTCCGGATCGACCAGCCCCGTCGCCGCCGACTGCAGCGCGCTCACACCCTCTCCGACGACGTACACGGCGCTCGGCGCCGCTTCTCCGGCCGTCGCGCCGTCCCAGTCCAGCTCCGCATCGCGGCCGGCCAGGATCAGCACGTTGCCATTGGGCTTCACACCCCTGCGGTGCCCGAGCGCGTAGGCCGCGACGACGCAAGCCCATGGCTCTACCAGCGCGGTCTCCACATACCCGTCGCCAGAGCGCAGGGGCAGTAGGTAGCAGCCCTCGTCCCCGAAGATCATCTCCTTCGGTATGACGCTGTACTCGGACAGCCCTCCGGAGATCACGTAGCCGTACGCCATCGACACGCCGTCGTGGAAGACGTCGGCCTGCACGATAAAGCGGTCGCCGACCCGAAACCGGTCTTGGAGCCTGTCGCCGACCGCCACGACGGTGCACGTCACCTCGTGGCCGAGGGTCACCGGGTTCCGCTCCATGTCGCGCCCGACCATGCGCGGATGAGTCTGCCCAAGGGAGATCACCTTCGTGTCGGAGAAGCAGAGCCCGCAGGCGTCCTGGCGCACCAGCAACTCGTCCGGCCTGATGCAGGGAACGTCCACCTCCTCGAGCTGGAGCTTGTCGAGCCCGGCTCCGTAGAGCCGCCACTTCAGCATGCGCTTTGGGATGGCGCCTGCGCCAGCCCGGTAGTCGTCGAGCGTCGCCATGGTGTCGGTGCTCCAATGCCGGCGTGGTGCGCGCCGCCTCAGCGCACGCCGATCTGCTTCTTACGGTAGGCCTCGTCGGGCCGTGTATGGATCCGCTCCACGCTCTCGCGAGTTAGGAAGTTCGGTCCGCCCATCGCGTAAGCGCCAACCAACACGCGCGCGGTCTTGTCATACATCGCGGTAATGGTCTCCACATCCTTCGGCGTCCGGCCGGCCGCGATCAGGCCGTGGTTCTGCATGAGGATAACCCTCGGAGGCATGTTGTGCTCATCGATGAACCGCTCCACGCGATCGCGCACCGCGCGAGCGAGGACTGCCCCGGGGTCCGTGTACTCGACGAAGCAGACCGCCGGGCCGCAGCACACGATCTCGTCCGGGAAGAGCCGCCCGCTGACCGCCTCTGCGGCGCGCTGGGAGCAGAGCACCGCGTTCACTGCCACGGGATGCGTGTGCCCGATGAACGCGACTTCGGGAAGCGAGAGCAGGTAGGCGTGCAGGAAGGTCTCGACCGACGGCAGGGCAATGGCCCCGGGATCCGCGCGCGCCTCCTCAAGGGCCTGCCGCACGCCCGCATCCGAGAGGCAGGGCTCTTCGAGCGCCTGCAGCACCCGGGGTAGGGACACGCGCACGAAGGTGCTGGGGTCGGCGGTCGCGAGCTGCGTGCCGCTCGCCTTCACCCAGAAGGTCTCGTCGTCGATCCGCGCGGAGGTGTTCCCCTCGCCAAGGATGGCGAGTTGGCGCAACGGATCGCCCAGGCTGCGGGAGAGACCGATGAGCTGATGCAGTGCATCCGGGGCTGCGGACACGGGAAGGGCGCCTCCATCTGTGGAGTGTGGGACGGTACGGCCATACGGCCAGGCGCGGTGGCGGCCGAACGCCAGCCGCGACGCCGCTCCATTGTACCCGTTGCCAGACGCCGTGGCCGGGCGGCGGGTCCGGCGGTTCCCGCAAAGGCGAAGGGGCTCGCCCGAAGGACGAGCCCCTTCCACCGCCCCAGCGACCGGCCGAGCCGGTCGACCGCCTCACGCCGCGACTACGTCCGCGGGGACATCCGCAGTCGAGTGAGGTCGGGCCACTTCCGGTACTTGGCATGCCCATCGACGTGGGAGATGTTCTGGCCGCCTGCATGGCGGGTGGCCGCCTCGAGGACGTCCGCCGCATAGGCAGCCCTGAACTCCGCCGCGGTGCGGTCCTCCCAGATCAGGCAGCAGCCCTGGGCCGAGAAGGCCGACCGGGACACGATGAGCTGCTCCTCCCTGGCGTTGGTGGGCTCCCAGGAGTTCATCAGTGCGATGGCAGAGTCACCGACCATGGCGTACGAAGCGGGGCTCCTGATCGCGGCCAACTTCCGGCCGCCCATCAGAGATTCGTTGATGCCATAGGAGATGAAGGTGGGGTTGCTGCGATCCCAGAAGTTGAACCCATCCCTGGTGCGGAACGGGTCGTTGGCCCCGCGGTCGGGCCCCTGAGCGGTCCAGTCGTGCGGGTTGTTCCACTCCAGCGGATCGTCCGGACACTGGAAGATGCGCAGGTTCCTGATGTAGGGCATGGTGGCGCCCGGCCAGAAGCTGCCGGAGTCCATGACGAACCGGTTGCCCCAGGTCCAGCCGAAGAACCGCTCGTCGTAGTCCTGCACGTACTGCATGATTCCCATCGTGATCTGCTTCGCGTTCGAGAGGCAGGTGATCCGCCGGGCGGACGCGCGTGCCTGCGCGAACACGGGGAACAGGATCGCGGCGAGAATCGCGATGATGGCGATGACCACGAGCAACTCGATGAGGGTAAAACCACTCTTGCGGCGTACCATCTTAGTGCGACCTCCCTTCGTGGGTGGCACAGCAACTCGGTTGCTGATCAGGCGCACGGGGCCGCGCGATGCCGCCCCGACGCCCACGGCGTGCTGCAGGTTGCGTTCCCTAAGGCGCCTGCTGGCCCTGCGGGGCCTGCTGGCCTCCCGCGCTGCCCTGACCAGTGCCCGGGCCGACGCCC
>DATIKM010000050.1:0-12466 GCA_035477595.1 Chthonomonadales bacterium | reverse complement strand
GATTGCCGATGGCCTGGCCCGAGCGGGCCTCGGGCAGACTACCTGCGTGGGCGTGGGCGGCGACCCCAACCTTAGCACGACCGTTCTCGACCTGCTGCCGCTCTTCGGGGCGGATGCCGAGAGGCGCGCCGCCGGGCAAGCGCAAGGGGCGCGCCGGGACGATCGTCAGCGGCCGGATGCGCACTGCTCAGGCCAGTGTCGCCGCACTTGAAGCGGCGGACGTGGCGGACGCCGAGGCGCCGCCCAAGGTCTCGAGGCTGGTGGCGAAGGCGCTGGCCGCGTCCGCCCAGGGCGCGGAGAAGTGCCGCGACAGCCTCCGGGAGGAACCGACGTGTACTTGACGGACCGCAAGGTGGCCGTGTTCGGCGCTGCGGGCGCCATCGGCAGCAACCTCGTGCAGGACCTGCTCTCGACGGCGACGGCGCGCCGCATCGCCATGGTCGACCCGTTCGCGGCAGGCCTGGAGGGGGCTGCCGAGGAGATCCGCCACTGCGCCTATCCCGGCGCCGAAGTGACGTGGACCACCGACCCGGCGGAGGCGCTCGACGGCGCCGCCTACGTCATCTCGTCGGGTGGTGCGCCGCGCAGGGAGGGGATGACCCGCGAGGACCTGCTGCGCGGCAACTGCGAGATCGCGCGCGGCCTCGGCGAGTCGATCCGCGCCCACGCACCGGACGCGGAGTTCGTCATCGTCATCTTCAACCCGGCAGACATCACGGGCCTCACCACGCTGGTCTACTCCGGTCTCAAGCCCGGCTGCGTCAGCACGCTAGCCGCGCTAGACAGCACCCGCCTTCAGGCCCGCCTCGCAGAGCACTTCGGCGTACCGCAGGACGGCGTGACCGGCTGCGCCACCTACGGCGGCCACGGCGAGAAGATGGCCGTGTTCAAGGGCGGCATCTCGGTCGGCAGCGTGAAGCTTACCGCCATCCTGGCCGGAGCGACGGTGGGCGGGCGCGGCATGACGCTGGAGGAGTGGACCGCGGTGCAGGAGCACGTGCGCGGAGGCGGAGCGCGGATCATCAAGCTCCGGGGCCGCTCGTCGTTTCAGTCGCCCGCGCACCAGAGCGTCGAGATGCTGCGCGCGCGCATCCGCGGCGGCGCTTACCCGTGGCCCTGCGGCGTCTTCTTCAAGGAGGGGCCCTACGCCGGAGTGATGATGGCCGCCGACGCGCGCTTCGGGCCCGACGGTCTCTCGGGGACCGTACCGGCTGGCGACGCCGAGGACATGGCCGCGCTCGAGGAGAGCGTGCGCCACCTGCGCGCCCTGCGCGACGAGGTCATCGCGGCCGGAGTGCTGCCGCCCCTCGACCGTTGGAGCGCGTGGAACCCGAACCTCTAGCAACCCATATCGAGGAGGTAGCAGGGCGCCTCGCGCCCGATGCCATGACAGCACTCGCCGACGTCGAGGTCGTCAAGAAGATCGTGGTCGAAGCCGGTCAGCGTGCGCTCGAGCACTGGGGCCGGATCGAAGTGGAGCTGAAGCCCGACACCAGCATGGTGACGGCGGCCGACCGCGAGACGGAGCAGCTAGTGGAGGAGCGGCTCGCGGCCGCCTACCCCGGCTACGCGTTCGTGGGCGAGGAGTACGGCTGGCGCGGGCCGCGCGACGCTCCCATCTGGGCCTGCGACCCCATCGATGGCACCACGAACTTCGTGGCGGGCCTGCCGCACTGGTGCGTGTCCGTCGGCCTCCTCCACCGCGGCGTGCCAGAGCTGGGCGCCGTCTACCTCCCCGTGCTGGACGAGCTGTACTGGGGTGTTCGGGGCCAGGGCGCCTGGTGCAACGGCCAGCGGCTTGAGGCGGAAGACGGCGATGACCTGCACCCCGAGGACATGGTCACGCTCACGAGCAGCGCGCTGAAGACGCTCAACACGGAGGCGCTGGTCTGCCGGCTGCGATGCATCGGGAGCATCGCCACGGAGCTGGTCTACACAGCTCGCGGCCACCTGCGCGGGGTTGTGGGCCTGCGCGAGGGGATCGTGGATGTGGGCGCCGCGCTCTGCATCTGCGCAGAGGCAGGCTGCCGGTTCCACTACCTGCGCGGGCCCGCCGTCGATGTTGCGTCGCTGCTCGAACAGATGCGCACGCAGGAGCACTTCGTCTACGCGCCTCCGCGTCGCCTGGCGTTTCTGCAGCGGACGCTGCGCTGTCGCTGAGGCCCTCCGAGGGAGAACGCGCGCCATGCCCAGACCCGCAACGCCCGCCAGCCGCAAGCCCAGTGCCAAACGGCGCGAGCACGCCGCCGAGACTCTCCGCCTGCTGATGGCGCGGTACCCGCAAGCCGAGTGCGCGCTCCTGCATCGGAACCCCTGGGAGCTGCTGTGCGCCACCATCCTCAGCGCGCAGTGCACCGACGATCGGGTCAACATGGTCACGCCCACTCTCTTCCAGCGCTACCCGGACGCGACTGTCATGGCCGGAGCCAGCCAGGCCGACGTGGAGGCGATCATCAAGAGCACGGGCTTCTTCCGCAACAAGGCCCAGAGCCTCATCGCGATGAGCCAGGATGTGGTGGCGCGCTTCGGCGGCGAGGTGCCGCGCGCGCTGGAGGAGCTGACCACGCTGCGCGGCGTGGGGCGCAAGACCGCCAACGTGGTGCTGGGGGTCTGCTACGGCGGACAGGCCGTAGTGGTCGATACGCACGTGCGCCGCATCAGCCAGCTTCTGGGCTGGACGGCGGAGGACGACCCCGACAAGATCGAGCAGGACCTGATGGCGCTCCTGCCGCGGGACCAGTGGACCGCAGCCGGCCACACCCTCATCCAGCACGGCCGCACGGTCTGCGTGGCGCGCCGGCCGCGCTGCGCGGAGTGCCCCGTGGCGGAGCGCTGCCCCAGCGCGTTCGGCGCCGTCCCGGCGAAGGCGTAGTGAGCCGCCGCGCTCCGCGGGCGCGCCTCCGGCTTGGCACCACGCGCGCAGGTGGGGCGTGAGCCGCTACCGCGGGGGCAGCGACTTCAGCGCCTCGAAGATGGCTGCGCCGGCGTAGCGGGCGTGCCAGAGCTCTAGGTTCTGCTCATCGGTGTCGTAGGTCCAGTAGAGCCAGCCCTGGAAGCCGACCTCCAGCAGGCGCGGGATGGTGCGGCGCACCGCCTCCACGGCGTCGGCAGGCGTCCTCCACGCGGACCGGAATGCGCCCGTCTCTCCCACGATTAGCGGCATACCGGCCTTTGCGCACGCCTCCCGGAGCCGCTCCATCTCGATGCTCGCGAAGTCGGCCTCCAGCGAGCCGGCATCCATTGGATAGAAGTGCACGCTGAGATAGTCGATGCGGCTCCGGGCGAGCGCGAGGGGGCGCACCGGGAAGCGCGGGTCGGCGGTGCGGTCGGTTCGCAGCTTGCCCGGGCCCGAGCGTCCGACGGCGCGGAACGTGAAGACGTTGGCGCTCACGAGCAAGCGGCGGTCGACGCGGCGCACGGCGTCGACCAAGGCGTTCGTGGTGGCTATGGCGGCGTCGTCGGCCAAGCGCTGGAGGTCTTCCTCGCATGCCAGGTCGTACCGCTTGCCGCGGAATGCGAACGTCCCCGTCGTCTGTGAGAAGGGCGGCGCGGTGGCGATCATGTGCACCTCGTTCTCGGTCTCGAGGGAGAGCACCGAGGCGAGGAGCGCCGGGTCGCGGGCCCGGATGGCGCGCGCGAAGTCGGCGAGGTAGGTCGCCCGCGCGCGCACGTAGCCGGCGTTGAACCACGGGGAGTTCTCGCCCTCGACGAGGCGGGGCGTAGCGTATGCCATGCGCCGGTACCTGACGTTGTCCGGCGTCCAGCAGAGCGCGAAGACAACGCGGAGACCGTGGGTGCGGGCGCGCCGCAGGAAGTCCGCCACGTTGTCAATGTAGGCGTCGGAGAGCCCCTCGCGGCCCTCCGGCGCAGCGACTCCGGTGCCAGCAGTGTGGTCGACGAAGACACGCACGGCGTTGAAGCCAGCGCGTCCCATCTCGGTCAGGGCGGCTTCCGCGCGGGCGGCGTCATAGGTGGCGGGGTTGAACGTGTCGTGCCAGAGCACGCCCTGCTCGTTCAGGCGGCGCAGGCGGATGTAGTTGAACCCGCGCGGCCGCCACGGGCGCTCCGTTGGTGCCTCGATGAAGCGCCCATCGCGCACGACGATGCGCGAGACCGGCTCGGCCGGCTGGCCGCCGATCACCGCCGCCACAAGCAAGACCATCAGCGCGCTTATGATGTGCCTACCGGCCCAGGATGGCGTCCATCGCGTTGGAGGTGTTCGCGATGCGGACCTCCGGGTAGTGCCTGTAGAGCGGGATCATCTCGGCGACGACCGGCCCCTCGTAGCCGATGGCCGCGATCGCGTCCATCACTGCGGGCCAGTTCACGTCGCCCTCGAGGAGATCGACGAAACCGTCGGCTGTGCCGACGGCCACGCGGAAGTCCTTGAAGTGGATGCCGGCGACCCGCTTGCCCAGGATGCGTAGCCACTGTTCCGGGTAGCCGTAGGGCATCATGTTCGCGACGTCGACGTAGGCGCCCACCGCCGGGCTGCCGAAGCCGTCGATGAACGTGGCCATTTCGGCGGGGCTGAGGAGGAACTTGTTCCACACGTTCTCGATGGCGAGTGTGACTCCGCAGTCCGCCGCGGTGGGCAGCACGCGCGCCAGGCCCTCGCGCGCCCGCTCCAGCACCACGTCGTAGGGAATCACCGGCGCAGCCGGGTCGAAGAACACGTCCACCGCGCCGGGGATCGTCAGCAGCGCGCGCACCTCCAGCCAGCCGGCGATGCGCGCCATCTTCCGGAGCGCCTCCTCTGCCCGGCGGCGGTCCTCGGCGGACTCGCTCGCGAGCGCGTAGGACCAGTAGACGCCGGACGCGCAGCTCGCGACCTTCACGCCGGCGCGTCCTGCCTCCGCGAGTATCTCGCGGCAGCGCGCCTCACCGGTGTCGAGGCCAAGCTCGCCGCCCTCGCCGATGCAGAGCTCGACGGCCTCGAAACGGTGCTGCTTCGCCTTGCGCATGAAGGTGGGGATGTCCAGCGTGCCCTCTAGGCCACCCGGGAACGCCCAGTAGCTGATTGACTTGAGCAGCATCGTGCGCCTCCTCTCCCTCCTCAGGCCGCGGACTCGCGGGCGAGAGCTATCTCGCGCAGCGTCACCTCGAGCGACTGTCGCGACGACTCGGGCGTCACCAACACGGGCTCCTCGCCCTTCTCGATGCACTCCACGAAGTAGCGGATCTCGCCGTAGTAGCCGCCGAGGTCCGAAATGTTGCCGCCCGCGCTTGCCGCGGCCATCGGTTCGATCTCCACCACCACGGGGTCCTTGCCGTCCTCGTAGACAGTGAGGGGTCCGCCGTCCATCGCCATGGCGCCGCGCTCGAAGACGGCGCGGAACGCCATCTTGAAGGGAAAGCTCGATGGGAAGTCCCACCCGCCCTCGAGGCTGACGACGACGGGCCCGAACGTCATCAGCGCGGCGATATGGCTCAGTCCGTCGCCGGTGCGCGTGCCCCTGGCGGCGATGCTGTCCGGCGCGCCCAGCAGGTGGAGCGCGTAGTCGGTGTCATGGATGTGCAGGTCGAGCGCGGCGGAGCCGGAGAGCTCCTCGTTCATCAGCCAGTTGTTGGCCGCCCAGGTGGGGCGCGGGCTGACGCGCGTGAGGTTGAGCGACTTCAGCGCGCCCAGCGCGCCGCTCCGCACCATCTCGCGCAGCTTCACGTACTCGGGCCAGAAACGGATGCAGTGCGCCACCATCAGCAGGACGCCATGCTTGCGCGCCTCGGCGATCATCTCGTCGGCTTGGGCCACCGACACGGCCATCGGCTTCTCGCACAGCACGTGGAGCCTGGCGCGGGCAGCCTTCGTTGACATCTCGGCGTGCAGGTGTGTGGGCAGGCAGATGTCGGCCATGTCCAGTTGCTCGGCCTTCAGCATCTCCTCCATGCTGGAGTAGGGACGGGCGCTGGCCTGCGCGGCCAGCGCGTGAAGCTGCTCGGGCCGCTGGTCGGCGACGGCGACCACCTGGGCGTTGGGCAAAGCGGCATAGACGTTTGCGTGCATCCGGCCCATGAAGCCGGCGCCCACGAGACCGACGCGAACCATGAAGTCACCTCCTGGATGGAGCAGCGTGCACGAACGGCTCTGCGGTGCGCCCCACGGCCGGGCGCGCGCCGCATCCGTGTTCTCTCCGCGAGCGCGGGTTCCCTGCGCGGCGGCGCCTCAGTGCATCTCGGTCTCGCAGGAGCCCACGCCGCCCCGCCAGTAGCTGAACCGGACGCAAGGATGGTCCGCCAGTAGCGACATCGGGACCGAGGAATCGGCCACGCGCTCAGAGATCATCAGTGCGGAGAGGCGCATGCCGAAGGGGTTGTCGTGGTGGCCGGGGTGCCAGATGGAGACCTTCTCGGCCTTCCAGGTCTGAACCGGCCCCACGGTCAGCGCGTGCGTGGGCACGAGGGGGATGTTCCCCGCGCCCGATGTGCGCGCGTTCTGAATGAGCGTAAGCGGGTGGAGCTCCACGACCCGCGTGCCAAGCTTGCGGTACTCCTCCGGCGTGGGCGGCGCGTCGGCCCATGCGCCTTCGCGCCGGACCGGGTCGTTGAACGCCCAGTGCTTCACCTCGCCCTGCCCGCCCTGCATGACGGCGCACCGGACCTCCTCCCACGAGCGCTCGAACTCAGTGACGTCGGCCTTGGGGAAGTGGAGGTTCGCCTCGGGCATGGCCAGCTCGGGGCGGATGCGGTCGAAGCACATCTCGCGGTCACAGCGGGCGAACGAGAGTGGGTGGCTCTCCGGCGCCTCGCGCCCGTCGAGGTACCACTCGTCCATGCCCCAGAAGTGGGCGTCGCGGAGCGAGATGCCCAGATCGTTGACCAGGCGCGCGACGAGCGGGAGCTGTTCCGTGGGGCCGATGGGCCCGCAGATGCCGACCGGGTTGTCGGCGGTCGCGCGGCGCCAGGAGTTCACGTACTCGAGGGCCTCGGCGAGGTAGAACTCCTCGAGCGTGTCGTAGAGCGCGACCTCGAAGCCTGGCCGCGCGAGTCCAGGGAAGTCGTCGAGGCTGAGCGCGGCGGCGTCGCGGAGCAGGTCCGGCTCCAGCGTGGTGTAGTCCCACCAACCGGGCGCCACTCTGCTGAGCGGTCTGGGCATGGCATCACTCTCCTTTGCGCGGCGCGGGGCTCACCGGGCGCGCGCCGAGCGTCGTAGCCAGCAGGTCCTCGCGCGGGTAGGCATGGCCGCGGTGCTGCCGGAAGGCCTCTCCGCAGACAAACCCGGCCTCGGCGCCGCGCGCCTCGGACCAGCGCCGCATTGCCTCGACGTACTCGTCCACCCCGTGATGCGCGCGGAGCCACTCCCGCTGGCTGGCGTGGCAGGCGAGAGCCGCTGCCTTGCGCTCCATGACGGCGGTCACGTCCACGATGCAGGTGGCCCGGGCGCGCGCGCCATCCATGTCAATGCCCTCCACCGGGTCGGTGTAATAGAGCCAGGGCACGCCGGAACACGGCTTCTCGCCGCCGGGGGTGAAGTAGTTGCGCATGGGGGCGTTGAAGGTGGCGTCCCGCACGAGCTGCGACGTGACGATGTGGTCGAACATGTAGTCGTCGGGCGGGGTGGTGAACACGACAGCCGGGTCCACCTGCCGCAGCATGCCGCAGACGCGGTGGCGAGCGGCGCGCTCAAAGACGATCTCGACGTCCTCGAAGGACAGGCAGGTGTAGCTCGCCGCCCCGATGGCCTCGGCGCCCCGGCGGGCCTCGGCGCGCCGGATGGCGGCGATCTCCTGCTGCGGAAGCGTGGGCGAGCCCATGTCCCCCGGCGTCATCGTGGCGACGTGGACCTCGAATCCGGCCTCGCGCAGGCGGATGAGCGTGCCGGCGCAGAGGATCTCCATGTCGTCGGGGTGCGGCATGAGCGCCAGCACGCGGCGGTTGCTCCGATCGGTCACGGGCGACGCACCTCCTCGATGGGTCGGACAGCGCCGCGCATGGGGGCCGCGCGGTCCGGAGTGCTCTTCGCCGCGGCTGGCGCTGCTCCCTCCAGAGGGCCAAGATGACGACGGAGAGGGCGCTCAGTGTCGCCCGTCAGAACGGCGGCGGTTCAGTGTGCGTCACCATCGCCGCACCACCTGGGCGCCGAGTCGGGCGAGGTTCTGCCGCGGGCCAACGAGCACGAGCGAGCGCCCCATTGCGTCGTCGAGCCGCAGCCCGGCGACGGGCATCGTCGCGCGCTCGTACTCGCGCCACCGGCCGTCCACCACTTCGCCCACCGAGGCGGTCCTCCCGACTGGCCCGCCAAGGCGGAGGATGCCTGGTCCGCCCGGCGCGACGAGAACCCCTCGGCTCGCGCGCAAGTCGGCGCCGTCGAGCGAGATGGCCGCCGCCGTGGCGCTGGCGTCGATCACCCGCGCGCCGCCCGCCTCCACCCGGAGCCCCTCCGCGCCCACTAGCCGCCCGCGCCCGTCAAAGAGGGCCGCGCCGCCGCTTCCGGGCCCCAGCGTGACAGCGACGCGGTCGGGCAGGTCGGCAATCTCGACTCGCACGCGCCGCGAGGAGCGGTTCCACAACACCTGCGCCACGCCGCCATCCACCGTACGGAGGCGGTGTGACTCCAGGGCCGGCTCGTCGGGCGCCACTCGGTGCCGCGCGACATTGGCCTCCGCGAGGAAGGCCGCCAGGACGGCACGCGGGCTCGAGTGCATCTCGATCGGGTCCGTCACGTAGAGCACGCGCCCCGCGCCCAGCCGGTGGAGGGTCGCAAGCGGCCGGCCGCCGGCGGTGGCGAGCACGCGCGCTCCCGCGGCGCGGACCTCAACGCTCGGCGCAGCAGCGCCGGACGCGACCACGGCCCGCCCCAGGGCGCCGCCCTCCGGCGTAGCAGCCAGCGCCCCGCCCGGCTCCGGCCGGTCGGGCGGCGGGGCGATCTCGCGCACCCACTCGACGCCGCAGAGCGCACGCAGGCGGTCCGTGCGGGTACGGCGGCGCTGCGCATCGAAGGAGAGGTCACCGGAGACGTAGAGCGAGCCGCCCGCGCGCACCCACTCGTACACCCGCTCGAACGCGGAGTCCTCCGGGCAGTAGGGCACGGGCCAGACCAGCACGCGTGCCTCTAACGGGAGTTGGCCCAGATCCTGCTCGTCCACCACGCTGAAGCCCACATGGAGCGTGATGAGCGCGTCGAGAGCGCGGTTGACGGCGCTGACTACGCGCCCCGCCGCGGCACCGAAGCGGTGCGAGGTGGGCAGGACGAGCCAGACGGCAGGCGCGCGGTATGCCGGTTGCACGGAACCGAACAGCAGCCCCGCCGCGCGGAAGGCGGCGAAGCGGTCGCGCACCGCCCCGTCGGCGAGCAGCAGGCCGCACGGGAAGATGTCCTCGATCGGGTCCTGCCAGTGCCAGTTGACCGCGAATGCGCCGCCCAGCCCGAAGGCGGCGTGCACCGTGTAGGCGTAGCGACGCACGATCTCGGCTTCCCGCTCGTAGAGGGGGTGAAGCCGGAGGCCGGGGTGACTGGTCCCGCCGAACTCGCCGACGGAGGGCGCCCGGCCCAGCAGGCGCTGATCGATCTGCATGAGCTCAGCGGAGAACGTGTGGAGGTCGCCGTAGTAGTGGCGGTTGACGAAGTCCAAGTCGCGGGAGCTCTCGATGGGGTCCCATGTCGTGCGTGCGTCACCAAAGCCTTGGAGGTGGCCTACGCTGACGAGCAGGCCTGGCCTCTCGCGCCGCATGGCGGCAGCCGTCTCGCCAGCCCAGCGCCGCATCGCGCTTGAGTGGAAGCGGTGCGTGTCGACCGCGCGGACGCTGTTCCAGGGGCCGGTCATCGGCAGGACGCGAACCTCGTCCAGCGAAGGCTCGCTCATCTCCACGCCCCAGGCCTCGCGCAGGCGCTCCGTGGAGCCGTAGCGCTCGCGCAGCCAGGCGCGGAACGCCTCATGGTCGCTTGGCTCCCTGCCCACGTGGATCGACGGCTCGTTCACGATGTCCACGAAGAGCCCCGGCGCGTTCCGGTAGCGGGCGGCAGCGAGTGCAGCGCCCCGGGCCTGCTCCGCGACTGAGTCCGGGTTGGTCGTCACCGTCGAGACGCCCGTGTAGAAGAGGGAGATGCCGGCGTCTTGCGCAAGCTGCACGAGCGCGTCGCGCTGGCGCCACCCGACCTCCGTGTCGCCTCCGGGCACGTTCATGAAGCTGCGGGCGATGCGGAAGCCCGCACCTGCCATTCGGCGTAGCTGCTCCCGCCAGCGCAGGGGGTCGGAGCCGGTGCTGGTCGGGTTGCCCCAGTAGATCTGGCTGCCGATGAGGAACTGCGGCCCGGCGCCGCGATCGAAGTAGTTGTCGCGGTAGGTCAGGCGGGCGCCGCGCGCGAGACGCTCCTCGTCCCAGACTGCCGCGCCTGTCTCTATCCGGTCCTCGACCGACCCGTCTGGCCTCAGCAACTCGAAGGTAAGGTGAAGGAACCGCGCGCGCAGGCCAGCCGGTACGGCGAGCGAGAAGGCGAGGCGCGAGCCGCCCCGCGCCGGGACGGTCGCCCGGCGCTCCGACCTCGACAGGAGCCGGTCGTCGGCGCGCACTGTCAGTCGGACTGACGCCTGCGATGGCGCGCTGCCCGCGTTACCCACGTGCACTGCGGGTGCGACCGATTCGCCGGGGCGAACGGACGCGAGGCCGGCGGAGGGCTCGAAGAGGAAGCGCGCGCCGATGAGCCGGCGCAGGGCCGTGCGGAACAGCTCCTCGCCCGCCGCGTCGCCCGGCCGGAAGAGGTCGCGGCAGGAGATGCCGGAGTAGGCCCACGTTGAGCCGGGATACTCGCCGGCGTAGTGGTGCATCACGGCGAACGCGGTGCCGCGCTTGCGGCCGTAGCGGTCCACCGCGTCGGCCAGGGGCACCCAACGCGCCTTGAGTGGCGCGCCGGCGTAGCCCTGCGCCGTCTGCCCGGTGGCGGAGTGGCCGCGCACGCCGCCGGGGGCGCTCCAGGCGGCGGGGAGCCAGGGCTGGCCGGGCGACGCGACGAGCATCGCGACGCCCGAGAGCGGCGAGCCCGCGTCGCAGATCGAGATGGCGTCGCCGCTCGGCATCAGGAATGTCGCCGGGTTGATGCTGCCCGTGGCCGAGTTCAGGGGCACGTGCGCGGGCGGCGGCCCGTGAGCCCCCGCGAGCACCCGCCCGATCTCCACCCGGTAGGCGCCTCCGGGCTGCACGAACTCCGTGGTGATGCCGAACGCGACCCGCGCTACCGCCTCACCCCGCGCGTGGTCGCCCGAGCCACCGCGGCCGACAGACGGGTTGTCACTCCAGTACTCCAGCTCGTGGAGGGCCACGGCGTAGGTGCGCCACCGAGGCCCCACCTCGAAGCGCTTGCGCCAGCGGGAGCCGTCTCGCTCGACGACCTCGACAGCCACGGGCACGGGAGGCCCGAGCGAGCGCGCCTCGAAGGCGAGAGCCCGCGAGCCTGGCGGCAGGCCGGCGAGCTCGGGGGTCTGCAGCATAACCCAGCCGCTGTTAGCCATGCGGTCGACGCCAAACGCGAGCCGGCCGGCCACGGGTAGCACCGGCCCCTCGTCGCTCTCGTGGGAGCGGCTTCGCCACACACCCGTACCGGGTTCGGCGACGGCGGCAAACACGCTCGCGTCGATCTCGACCTCCGAGGGGTCCACCCACGCCTGTCCCTGGCGAACAAGCGGCCGGTCGAGCGGGTAGCCTCCGACGGTGAGCAGGCTGCCGCCGTCCTGCAGGAACGCGCGCAGGTTCGGCGCTGCGGCGGCCGGAAAGGAGGCGCCGCGGGTGAGTACGAGCAGGTCGAAGCGCTCGGATGAGAGGCGGGCGGGGTCCGCGAGGGCGTATGCGTCCACGTAGGCGCAGCGGTAACCGGCTTGCTCCGCCAGCCTACGCAGGTGGGCAGGATCGCTGGCCGCGCCCGTCGCGGGTATCGTCGGGTCGCGCAGGATCGCGATGCTGCCCAGCCCGGCACGGGCGGGGGTGGCGCGCGGCGCCTCGCGCGGGCGCCAGTCTGCATCGGTCTCGCCCAGCACGACCTGCGCGCGGTCGAACCATGCGCGGCCCGAGCCGTGGAGCACCAGTCCGAACGTGACGCGGACCGCCCCGGGCGGCACGACGAATGGCTGCGACAGGCGCGTCCAGCCGGTCGTGCCGGTGAGCATGGTCTGGCTGTCGGTCCAGGTGATGCGGTCGCCGCGCGCGTTAGAGTAGCTCATCCCGAAGTAGGCCCCCGAGCCTCCGGAGACGCCCTCCGTCCGCACGAAGACGCTCGCGATGGCCCGGTCTCCCGGCCGGAGCCCGCTCATTTTCTGTGTGGCGATCCACCACGTCGCCGGCGCTCCAGCGGGAGCGGAGAGGAGGTGCGCGGCGCCGTTCCTGATCCCGCCGCCGGGTGCGCGGCGGTTCTGTCCTCCGGGCGCGGTGCGCTCGGCGGTCCAAGCATCGGCGGGCGCGGATGCGAGGAAGGAGCGCTCGAAGTCGGCATTGCGGACCAGGTTCCGCGCGCCGGCCGCCTCGCCGCTCGCGAGGGCGC
>DATIKM010000049.1:0-9711 GCA_035477595.1 Chthonomonadales bacterium | reverse complement strand
CTTCGGTTGCGGAGCGCCAGATGACTCTAAAAATGGCACGGAAAACCGTTGACAAAGCGAGCCCAGGCACGTATACTGCCCCACAGTCCCGAGGCGGGAGGTCTTCTGATGGCCGAGCCTGCTGCAGGGCCGCTGTCCGTCCCCACAGCGGCGACTGCAAGCGAGCTGAGGTCGTGTGCCCACATCCTTGTGGTTGACGACGAAGCTTGGGTCCGTGACCTGCTCCACACCTCACTGAGCTGCAGTGGCTACTGCGTCTCTGCGGTTCCGAGCGCCGAGCAGGCGCTGGCGTTCCTGCAGCGCCAGGACTGCGACCTCGTCCTCTCCGATGTCAGGATGGACGGCATGGATGGCCTCGCGCTCTCTCGCGCCCTCCGGGCCTCCCATCCGCACATACCCGTCGTCCTGCTCACCGGCCATGCCCACGTTGAGCTCGCGCGCACCGCGCTTCAGCAGGGCGCCGCCGATTTCATCACCAAGCCGTTCGCCGTGGGAGCACTGCCGATCGTCATCGAGCGCAACCTCGAGAGAGCCCGCATCGAAAGGCACCGGGCACAGCAGGACGGCGAGCGCACCATGCTCCAGTCGGTCCGTATGCTGGCCGCTACCATCGACGCCAAGCAGAGGTGCACCGCCCGCCACTCGGAGCGCGTGACGGTGCTCGCAGCGGCAGTTGGCGAGGCCATGTCCCTGCCACTCGCCGAGCAACGAACGCTCGACATGGCGGCCCGCGTCCACGACGTGGGCAAGATAGGGGTGCCCGACTGCGTGCTGAACAAGGGCGGGGCGCTCGACGATCTCGAATGGGAATCGGTGCGCTCGCACCCAGTCACGGGGCACAGCATCGTCAAGGCGGTGCCGCAACTAGAGTGCGTCGCGAGCATCGTCCGCCACCACCACGAGCGGTTTGACGGCGACGGCTATCCGGACGGGCTGTGCGGCGACGAGATTCCGCTGCTGGCACGCATCATCACCGTGGCGGACGCCTACGAGGCCATGACGAGCGAGCGACCCTATCGCCCCGTCCTGAGCCCTGCCGCGGCGTGCGCCCAGCTCACGGAGCACGCAGGCACGCAGTTCGATCCCGACATCGTCGACATCTTCCGGAGCGCCGTTGTGGTGGAGACGCGGGGCCGCGCGGTCGCCTGCCGGTCGCGTGTGGTGGTCCGGCTCCCGGCCTGATGCCGGCGACCCTCACCAACCGTAGCGCTCGGGCCCCCAGGGCCGGCGGATCGTCTCCTGCTTAAGCAGCGTGAGCGTCCGGTCCGGCACATCCTCGTAGACGATGACACCCGCTCCCACGCACGCGTAGCTGCCGATCTTCGCGCCCGGCATCGTGACCGCGTTCACGCCGGTACGCGAGTAGTCGCCGATGTACGTGGCATTGGCGCCATCGCGCGGCCGCTCCCGCCGACCGGCGACCCGATGCTCCGCATGGCCGTCGTCGAACCTGAGCGTGCCGCACACGGTCGCGGCGCCGATGTCCACCGACGCGCCCACCACGCCGCTGATCTCGCAGTAGTGCCAGAGGTAGGCGCCGTCGAACAGCACGCCGTCCATCTCGGCGCCGTGCCCCACGATGCAGCCGTGGCCCACCACCGTGTCGGAACCGAGGAGGCAGTAATCGCTGATGCGGCAGCGGTCACCCACCAGGTTGCCGCCCTCGAGGATGGCGCCGTTCACGATGCGCGTGTGCGCGCCGGCGATGAGCGGGCCGCGCACGACGACCCGGTTGCCGATCACGGAGCCAGGCCCGAGCGCAACGGCGCCGTCGATCTCGGCGCCATCGTGCACTCGGGCCGAGGGGTCTATGCGGCTCTCCACCAGCGCCGCACACTCCCACTGCGCCGCCAGCGCGTTCGCCTGCAGCACGTGCCACGGCTTGTCCATGTCCACGACTGGCTGGGAGCACCACACCGCCGCGAGCGGCGCTCCTCGGTCGTTGATCGCCTGGAAGAGGTCCGGCTCGAGTGGAGGCATGCCGCCCACTGGCACGCATGCCATGTAGCCCGGCGACGCCTCCAGATGCACGGCGTACGACCGATCGAGAGCCAGAACGCCGCACAGGCGTTCCGTGGCTTCCGCGTCGTGCCCGACGACGCCGATGACCGAGTCGCCCTGCACCCTAGCGCCGTACCATGCCCATCCCTCGCCGGAGGGCATAGGGGTCACCAGCGCCGCGCACGAGTTCTCGCCTGCCGCGGCGATCACGGCGCGCAGGTCCGCCTCGCTCACGACGGTGTCGCCATAGAGGACCAGGAACCGCTCCGCATCGAGCGCACGCATGCCCGCCAGGACGGCCCCGGCCGTGCCGCCCCCCGCTGGCTGCTCTACAAAGCGCACCTCGGGCGCACTGGCCAGCAGCGCGCGCCGGACCGAATCCGCCCGCGCGCCCACAACCACTGCCACGCGCTGGACCCCGGCGCGTGCCAGCGCATCCGCCAGGCGCCGCACATTCGGAACGTTGCCCACCGGCATGGCGCACTTGTTCCGCACAGTGGCGAACGGCCACATGCGCGCACCACCGCCGGCGGCGAGCACGATCGCGTCACGTAGGGGCATTCCGCACTCCCGGCGCCTCGGCCTCTACTTCTCGAACGCGGCGTCGAACGCCACGGCGGAGGGCTTGAGGTCTGCCCCCTTCACGAGCCCTGCCGCCTCCGCGGCACCGTGCTCGCAGTCCATGCCGCCCTGTGCCGCTCATGGATTACGTCCGGCGCCGCGTGGCCCGCCAGATGGTTGCCGATCGTCCGGCACGCCACCTCCAGCCCGTCGTAAGCCCACGACCCCAGCTTCGCCGTCAGAGTGTTCAGCGACAGATCCGCCCACCAGCCGGTCGCGAGCGCCAGCGGCCTCGCCATCAGGCTGCGCCCTCCTGAGCGGCACACCTAGTACGGCGCGCGGCACACGCCGCCGTCCACCAGCAGCGAAACGCCGGTGATGTACGAGCCGCGCTCCGAGGCGAGGAACGCCACCACGTCGCCGATCTCGCGGGGCTGAGCCATCCGCCCAAGCGGCGCGCGCCGGGCCGTCTGCTCGAGCACCTGCTCGGGCGGCACGCCCTCGGTTGCTGCGCGGACCCTGGCGAGGTGGAGCGCCCGATCGGTGAGCGTGTTGCCTGGCAGCACCGCATTCACGAGCACACCGTCGGGCCCGAACTGGTTGGCCATCAGCCGCGTGAGCGCCGAGATGCCGCTGCGAAGGGTCCCCGAGACGGTGAGATCGTCGATCGGCTGGCGCGCCACGAGCGACGTGATGTGCACGATCCGACCCCACCCGCGGCGCTGCATTCCCGGCGCCACGAGCCGCGAGAGGCGGACCACGTTCATCAGCGTGGACTGCACGCCCGCCTCCCACTGCTCGTCGGTCAGCTCGAGGAACCGGGCCGCGGGGGGACCGCCGGTGTTCGTCACCAGGATGTCGGCAGGTCCGAGCCGGCGCTCGGTCTCCGCGGTCCAGGCCTCGCAGTCCGCCGCGCGCGCAACGTCGCAGACGACGGCGATCGCCTCCGCACCCGCTGCCTCAAGCTCCGCGCGGGCCGCGTCGAGACCCACCTTCCCCCGAGCGCAGATGGAGACGCGGCAGCCTGCCTCGGCGAGCGCGAGCGCGCTGGCCCGCCCCAAGCCCTTGCTCGCCGCCGCGACCATCGCCACGCGGCCCGATATGCCCAGGTCCATCGTCCTCTGCCTCCTGCCCTACGGGCTGATCGTGACCGGCTTGCCGTTCGCGATCGACTCGTTCGCGGCGAGCGTCAGCTCGAGCGTGCGCACGGCGTCGGCGTAGGTCGAGCGGATCGCGGAGCCGTCGCCAGACTTCACCGCATCGACGAACACGCGGTCCTCGACGGCGAAGATGTCGCCCTCACCGGCGATCTGCGCGTCGCCCACCTTCCCGCTCATCTTCACCGAGTGCTCCCACCCGGAGAACACGAAGGTAGAGCCGTGCGAGTAGACGTTGAGCCACACCCCGCCTCCACCGCCATTGGCCGCGCAGGCTGACATCAGGCAGGCGACCCCGCCGGAACGAAGCTGAAGGTTCACCACGCTTGCGTCGTCGATGGTGTACGTGAAGAGCCCCTTGTTGAACCCGCGCGCCGCGTAGGCGTGCACCTCGGTGGCCTCGCCGCAGAGGTAGCGCAGCACGTCGAAAGTGTGGGTGCACTGCTCCACAATCTGTCCGCCGCTCTTGTCCATCTGAACCCACCACGACCCGATGCTCGTGTCCCCGGGCTTAGGGTTGGGCGAGCCGCCGATCCAGCCCCCGTGCACAAGCACCGCAGGATCGCTCTGCAGCGCCTCGCGCGCCTTCTGCACGCCCTGCCGATACCGGTTCATGTAGCCGGCGCAGGTGACCATGCCGGCCTTGTCCGCCTCCGCGGCCACCTCGCGCGAGAAGCCGAGGTCCTTGCTGATGGGCTTCTCGACGAAGAACGGCTTGCGGTGAGCGATGCACGCCCATTCTGCCGGGCCATGAGCGAACGGCGGCAGCAGGATGTAGACGGCGTCGATGTCGGAGCCTTTCAGCATCGAAACCGGCTCGCTGTAGACCGCCGGGGCCGGCGCGTCCGGCCGAACGGAGGCTATCTGCGCGACGCGTGCCGCGCTCTTGGCAGGGTCGGGGTCGCACAGCGCCGCGAACGCGACGTCCGTCATGCCCTTCATCGCGTCGATGTGTGCCTTCGCCATGCCGCCGCTACCGACGAAACCGATCTTCACCGTTGCAGACACGAGATCGCTCCTGGGGAGGTTCGCGGCGCCCTGTGACCGCACCGCCGTGAGGGGTGTGTTCTGCGATCCGGCGGCGCCTTCCTGCGGCCCCAGACAGCGAAGAGGGCGGTCCGTTGGGACCGCCCTCACAATGGCTTGCGGTGAGACGGTTCGCGCGACGGGTCAGCGCGCGGCGCGGCGCTCGTTCTCCGCCAGCTTGGTGCGCAGCAGCTCCATGGCGCGGCGAAGCTGCAGATCGTGCTCCGCGTCCTCGAAGTTCTGCGTCTCCTCCCACTTCTCCGACTGCGCGACCTGCACGTCCGGCTTCACACCGCCCGTGCCGAAGATCGGCCGGTGCTCGTCGTCGTAGCGGTTGCTGATGTCGCGGCCACTCGGAGTGAAGTACCTGGCGGTGCTCAGGCGGAGCGCCGTGTCGTTGGTCAGTGGGAAGAGCGTCTGCACCAGCCCCTTGCCGAATGTCGCCTCGCCGACGAGCGTGCCCAATGAGTGGTCCTTGATCGCACCCGCCACGATCTCGGAGGCGCTGGCGCTCGAACGGTTAATCAGCACGACGATCGGAATGTCCGCCACGAGCCGGCGCCCGTTGGCCCGGAACTCGCGCCGGACCTGCGCCGTCTCCTGCAGGATCACCACGGTCTTGCCGCGCTCGACGAACCGAGACCCCATCTCCACGGCTTCCTCGAGGAGCCCCCCAGGGTTGAAGCGCAGATCGAACACCAGCGCCCGCATCCCGCGCCGGCGCAGATCCTGGAGCGCGCGGTCGAACTGCGGGGCGCACTTCTCGTTGAACTCGTTCACCACGATGTGCCCGATCTTGGCCTCGTCGTCGCGCATCCAGGACTGGACTACGGGAGGCTCGATCCGGCGACGTGTGAGCGTGAACGTGATAGGCGTGGTGGACCCCTTCCGCAGGACCGTGAGAGAGACGCGCGTCCCCTTCGGTCCCTTAATCAGGGCGACCACCTCATTAATGTCCTTGCCCATGGTGGCCGTCTTGCCCGTGAGCCGCCCGGTCTCCGCGTTGTGGGCGCCCACACTGAGGATGATGTCCCCGCTCCTCAGGCCCGCCTGGTGTGCGGGGCTGCCCGGGATGGGCCTCACTACCCGCACGTCGCGCCCGAAGGGCTCCAGCACCGCGCCGATCCCCTCAAACTCGCCCTGCGTGGACTGCCGCATCTGGCGCCACTCGGAGCGGTCCAGGAAGCTGGTGAACGGGTCGTTCAGCGTGAATAGCATCCCGCGGATCGCCGCGTACGTGAGTTCGGCGGCCTTCTTGTCGTCTATCTGGGCGCCCGCGTACTCGCGTCGCAGCACGCTGAGCCCCTGCTGGTACGCTGCGAAGGGCGTGTCGGACTCATTGGCCTGAGCCTCCTGCATCCCGAGCGACCCGCGCAGGAGGTTGGTCGTCGAGGCGAGCAGGCCGGCGCCCGAGCTTCTGTCCGTCGGCGCGATGAACCCTACCATGGCGGGCAGAAAGACCAGGGCGATGAACGCCGCAAAGAGGTTGGACTTACTCCGCATTGCGTGTAGCTCTTTCCCCCTACGACCGCGCCAGCAAGGCGACCGCGCGCTGGAGGGCAGGATCGTCGGGCCCGGCGGCAACCGTCGCATCCGGCTGCAGCCCCCTACCGGCGAAGTCAGTGCCGCCCGCCGTCACCAGCTTGCCGGCGTTCACGATGAGGGCGCTGCCGCCCTGCAGCGGCACCAGCTTCTGCGCCACCGCATCGCCGAAGGTCCGCGTGCCCACCAGCTTCGCTCCGACCTCCTCGCGCAACGTCTGGGCCACGAGCTCCGCCAGGTTGGACGTGCCGCCATTCACGAGGACAGCCACGCGGCGCCTCGCCCTCGCCGGCCCCTGCACCTCGAGAGGCTCACGGCGCCCGCCACGCCGGACGACGGCTCCCACTTGCCCCGTCCCTCCGAGCGCCTGAACAACGGCCATCGCCGACGCCATGGCTCCCGCGCGGCGGTCGGTGTATGGGCCGCCCGCATTGTCGCGGAGGTCGAGCACCACGGGAGTGCGAGGCCGCGCCTGTAGCGCGCTGGCGAAATCCTGCCCGACGCGGCCGCCGAAGGATGCAACGCGCACATAGGTCACGGCGCCCACGGCCCGCGCCTCAATGGGATTCACCTGGGTCTCGGCGGTCGTCAGGCTCACCTTGATGGGCGCGGCCACCCCCGGACGCCGCACGGTGAGCGACAGCTCCTTGCCGGAGCCTGTAGTCAGCATGGTGACCGCCCGCGCCAGCGTCACGCCGTCGGTCAGCTTCCTCTGCGCTTCCCTGAGCGCCCTCAGATAGGTGGTGTTGTCCATCGTGCGGAGCTCGAGGCGGTTCAGGTCGAGCCGCGGATCGTACGCGATGACCCACCTTCCGCCGATCTCCTCGACCACGTCGCCCGGCCGGAGGCCTGCGCGGGCGGCCGGGCCGCCCGGAGCGGCCGCCACCACCGCGAGGCGCCGCTGATCAACCCCGTCGCGCTTCTGCTTCACGACGCGCAACGTCGCCGCAATACCGGTGAAGCGCCCGGCCATCTGGCGCTCCAGCTCCTTGCGCTGCTCGGGATCCTTGAACCGGGTCATCGGGTCGTCGAGGCTGAGCGCCATGGCGCGCACCGCCCCGCGCCCGAGCCTGGAAGTGTCCGTGACCCGATCGACATACTCGGTGAGCACGTACCGCTGTACCTGCAGGAACGTCTCGGCGGCGTCCCCAACTTCCCGCGAGGGGGGCGCGGAACCCACCGAGCTGCCCGCCACCCGGGCCTCGAGCGACACCTCCGGCAACTGAGCGGGCTCCTGGCTCGTCGCCTGGCGCAAGTGCCGGCCAGCCCCGAACGCGGCAGCGACAACCATGAAGGACGCCGCCACAACCAGTGCCCGCCGAAGCGGTTGAGCCACTACGGACCTCCATAGAGAGAGCGCGCACGCACCAATGCAGCCGGGCGTGCGCGATGCCAACCGTGTCAGTCGATTATACCATCGGCTGGAATCGAGCGCCAACGAATCTTATTAGTAGACGGCTGTCTGTGCGAACGGAAGCGTCGTTGCCCGGCTCCCTCCACCGGTGCTATAGTTCGCCCCGGGCCGAACGGCAGCAGCGCACGAGCATCCCTCATAAGGAGTATACGATGCGAACCGCCAGCCCGTGCGACGGTCTTGTCGTCACCGAGAGCATTACGCTCGCCCCGGGCGTCCACGTGGCGCCGCGAGGGATCACCGTCGCGGCAGACGACGTGGTGATCGACGGTCAGGGCGCGCTCCTCCTGAGCCCGGATGGCGCTGGAGCCGGCATCACACTGACGGGCAGGGCGAACGTGACCATCCGCAACGTCCGCCTCGCTGGGTACCGGCACGGCATCCATGCGCGCGCGTGCCGGTACCTGGTGCTCTCGCGCAACCGTGTGTCCGGCACCGCCGAGCTTCCGCCGAACACCGTGTTCCTCGACATCTGGCGCCCGGCCGACCAGGCCTACGGGGCCGGCATCCTGCTGCAGGACGTGTTGGACAGCCGCGTCGAGGACAACGACCTGCAGCACCAGCAGAACGGGCTTCTCACCTACGGGTGCCGGCGCATCCGCGTTGCGCGCAATGAGGTGTCCTACAACAGTGGGTTCGGGATACACCTGTACGGCACGTGCGACAGCCTCTTTGAGGGGAACCGGGCCGACTATTGCTGCCGGTTCGAGCCGCGCGAGGGAGGCCTGCACCACGGCCACATGGGCGCGGATGCCGCCGGGTTCGTAGCCGTCTACGGGTCCTCCGGCAACACGTTCCGCCAGAACACGGCTCGTATGGGCGGCGACGGGTTCTTTCTGGCCGGGCTGACCCCTGCCGGCGAGAAGCGCGGCTGCGACGACAATCTGTTCGAGGAGAACGACGCCTCGCTAAGCCCCAACATCGCGTTCGAGGCCACGTTCTGCCGCGGCAACGTGTTCCGGCGCAACCACGCAGACCGCAGCAACTACGGCTTCTGGCTCGGCTTCTCGTGGGACAGCGTGATCGAGGGCAACCGCATGGTCGCCAACCGGCAGGCCGGAGTGGCCGTGGAGAACGGCCACGGCTGCGCGGTCCGCGGCAACACCTTTCAGGCGAACGGGCATGGCGTGCTGCTCTGGTCGAGGCGCGCGTCGCAGTTCGAGGAGGCGTTCCCGGACGCCCTCACGAGCCATGACTGGGATATCGACGGCAACCGCTTCACCCGCAACGGCATCGGCGTGAGGATCGCCGCCAACCAGGACCACGGCATCCGCAACCTGCCGGAGACAGCCGGGGCGCCGCCGGGCCCCCGCCCCCACGGCCACCGCATCCTGCGCAACGACATCCAGGACAACCGCATCGGGGTCGAGCTCGTGGGGGTCGACGACACGCGCATCGAGGCGAACATCCTCAACCGCAACGTGGAGGCCAACCTGCGGCAGGACGACGCGCACCAGACGGTCGCCCGCAACAACCTGGGCTCTGCGGGCGGCTACCTCTGATCGGTCTGCGGCGCGGATTCAGTCGGCCCTGCCCACGCGCAGCCCCCACCATGCCGGCGCCGCAGCCTGGGAGCTCGGGGAGACGGGTCAGGCTGAGGATGGTCCGAGAGCGCTACCCCTGACAACGCGCCTTCACTGAGCGTTGCGCCTCCGCCCGCGATCGGCGGCGAGGCCGTGACCGCCCCCCCCCCGCAGGCCTGCCGCGCTGGGTCGGAACCGCGGAGGGGCGCTCGTTCAGCAGGTCGGCGCCCGTCAAGGACTCTGTTGCGCGCGGCGACCGAGCGCCCCCGTCGATCCGCACTACGCGCCCGTGCGACCGGGCACGCGGTGCAGTGAAGGTCGTGGCGAGACCGGAGCGTCCTGGAACTCTCGCGCGCACTCAGGGGTCCCACCCGAGTGGGTCGCACGAAGTCGCCGTCCGGAGCACCAGCAGTCCGCGCTAGCCGCTAGAGCTCACGGCTCAGGCCGGCCCTCGAACGACCCAGAGGTAAGCCGGGCGGGACCAGCG
>DATIKM010000048.1:0-9107 GCA_035477595.1 Chthonomonadales bacterium | reverse complement strand
CACCCCACGCGTAGCGCCTCGAGCGGGATCGACCCGCCGCCCGCAAACGGATCGACCACGAGCGGTGGCTCGTAGGGGCTGCCGTCATCGCTCGCGTGCGCGGCCCTCACCAGCGCGCGGCTCACGTCGAGGTAGGTGGGGCGCGCCATGGTCCCCGTTCGCGAAGTCCGCGATGAAGCGCAGGAGCGCTCGGCGCAGATGCTCGTCCGTCGTGCCCGGATTGCAGCCCCCGACCTCGGGCAGGCGCGCCCGCGCCTCCGCCTTGAACGCCGCCGTGCAGAGCAGATCGCACGGGTCCGGCCACAAGAGCGCCAGCAGCACAGCCCGGCTCGACGCGAGCGGCCGCCGGGCCCACCACAGGTGCAGCGTGCTGGGGTGCCCGTGCCGGATGGACTTCTCCCGCGCCGCGTGCCGGCTCACCTCGGCGATGGGGAAGTCCACCTCCGCCAGCCGCTTGCATCCCTTGGAGATCATGCGGCGACCTGGGCCAGCCGACGCAGGCAACGGATGGCTCGGTCCAAGCTGTCCGCCCGCTCCGCAGCCTCGGCCGGTCGCCAGTGGTTGCCCACGTACTCGATCAGCCGGGAGGAATACGCCGGACCGACCGCGCGGCCGCTGCTCTCGCGCGGCACCATGTCGTGGCGTATTGCGTTGCGACGTGAAGCACGCGCCAGCTTGACCAGTGCGGCTTTCGGGTCGTCAAGCGTTTCCGGCTGGGTGGGAACCATGCTTTGCGCCACGCCCAGAAACCGGGAAAGCGCCTCGGCGTCAGCCAGTAGCCAGGCCTCGACCGCGCGTACGACAACGCGGAAGCACAGCAACGGCGCCGGCTCCACCAACCACGCCTGCCTCAAGGGCGCAGCACAGTCAGCGTCATGATCGAGATCGACCAGAATCAACCAAGGCGCGTGCCGAGCGGCGTTGTTGTAACCCGACACGCGATCCTTGAGATGCGCTTTGCCCTGCTTGCCATAAACGGGACCGGCGTTTGCGCCCACGTGGGTGATGAGCTTGCTCGCCACGGCTTCGTCCGTCGGCCCTTCGACGGCCGCCGCAATGATCGCTCCCATGTCAGCTTTCACCGAACATGGTCAGCTGCGCCGCGTCCTGGGGTTTCGTGCGAGGGATGACGGCGTCGGCCAGCGACAAGCCGCCTTCGAGCAGATCGCGGATATCGCGGTGCGAGCTGGCGGGCGAGACTTCGGTCCCCTCCGGCGTCGGCTTGAGCAGCAATACTTCGTCGAGGCCAATCCCTTCGTCGCGCAGCAACTCCGGCGAATGCGTGCTCAGGAATGTTTGCCTGACCGTGCGTCGCTGCACGCGCGCCAGCATCTGCGGAAGGACACGAACGATCTCGGGGTGCAATGACAACTCCGGCTCTTCGAGGAGCAAGGGGCCTTCCCTGTCGAGCGCTACCCAGAGCAGTCCCATCAAGCGCAGGGTGCCGTCGGAGAACTGCTCCTCCGTCTGCCACGCGCCCTGCGGGCGCCAGTGCTGGTGCTTACCACGCAGGTGCGGTGTACCACGGCTATCGCGCGAGAGCTCGATCCCCTGAAGTTGCGGCACGGCTACACGCAGCGCCTCCTGAATCCGTCGCAGACGCGCCTTCCGAGTGCGTTCCTGCGTCTTTGCCACCTGTTCCAGAAAGTCGCCGCCAAACGGATCGTTGGTTCGCCCGACCGAGCGATCCGGCTCGCGGACGAGCTGCGGCACGATGTGCAAGTAGCGGATCGAAGCGAAGAACGTCGCCAGGTCGCGGAAACGCTTATTAACGTTTACTTGTTCGAGATGCGTCTGCGTCAACTGCTGCGGGTCCGCGTCATCTGCGTCCCCTGGCCGATCCAGAACGACATCGCCGTTGCGACGTACTCCTTCCTTGCGCACGAGTGCGCGCCGCCGATTGTCCTGATAGAAGGTGAGTGCATACTCCCAGGTAGTATGGCCGTCGTCACTTCGGAGCGTGATGGCGATCTCTACGTCCGGGTAGCGGCGTGCCGCCAAGCACCGGATAGCGGAAACGCCTGAGCGCAGAGACACCGCCTCCTGAAACCCGCCACCCGTGGACGCCAGGTCCCGCAGAAATCGGAACGCGTCGAGGAAGTTCGACTTCCCCGATGCGTTTGGCCCAACCAGGAACAAGCGGTCTTGGATGTCCGCTTCGGCCTGGACGAAGTTCTTCCAGTTCTTGAGTGTGAACCTTCGAATCTTCACCCCTTACCTCCGTAGGGCGGCGGTTCCTGGTGCACCTGCATGGGCTTCGTCATCGCGTCGACCGACAGGTAGTAGTGCGCCACCTTGCTCACCTCGTGCCAGTCGAGGCGCGCCGGGTCGCGGATCGGCCCCTGCAGCACTGGCGTCGTGTCGCAGTGGGTGACGACGTAGAGCCAGAAGCAGTCGCGCCTGTCCTCGGCGACGCGGCGCTCATTGGGCGTCAGGAGCACCGTTCCGGTAGCCGCGCCGATCCCCTTCACCTCGATCAGCCGCAGCTCGCCAGACGCGAGATCGAGGCTGGTCACGTCGTAGCCGAGGTTCTTCTCGGAGACGTCGTAGACCTGCCGGCCCTGTGCCTGCTCGTGCTCCATGACCACGCGCATCGCGATGGCCTCGGTCTCGAAGTTGGGCTTGAGCCGCCGCACCTCGGGGGCTTCGCGCTCGGGGTGCGGCAGCACCAGCACGCTCGCGAGCCGCTCGACGGCCTGCAGCGTGAGCTCGCGCTCGCGCTCGAGGTCGATGCGGCGCCGTGCGCGCCGGGCGAGAAGCTCCGAGTGGCGCGTCTCGGCCATCGCGAGGCGACCCTCCGCGCCTACGACCTTCTGCTCGACGTCGGCTGCGGCCTTGCCGATCTCATCGTCCGCGCGCTGCAGCAGCTCGGTGAGCGACAGCTCGACGTGCGCGCCGATGCGCTCGACCTCGCTCTGGCGGTCGGCGCGCGCCTCCTCGAGGAACGGGGCGAGCGCGTGTTCGTGCAGCCACGCCGTGGCCTCGGGAAGCTCTGCCACCGGGGGAAGCTCCGGGGGCGGCGCGGCGGGGGCGAAGTTGCCGAGCAGTCCGGGCTCCTGGAGCCGTGGCTCGCCGTGCCCGTCGATCTCCACGGCGAAAAGGCGCTCGTGCACGACGTTGCCGAGCCCGTCCACTATGCGCGCGCGGCAAAAGTCGATGCGCGCCGGCGCCTCGTGCTGGAGGGAGTGGAAGGTGGCGCCCTTGCCGAGTTCGGCCGTCGCGCGGGTGTGCGTGTGACGGCGCACGGCTTCGAACAGCGGATGGCCGGGCGTGACCCATTCGAGCTTCTGCGTCTCGGCCGTGTCGCGGTCGGTGGAGCAGCGCGGGTAGCGGTCGGCGAGGGCGGGCAGCTTCCATCCGGCCTCCTTCTCGCAGTGGCGCAGCGCCGCGGGCGTGCGCGCCGGCTCGAACGCGTGGGCGACGCTTGGCACGGGCTTGAGCGTCCACGGCACGTACTCGGCCGCCTCACGCAGAAACCGCGCGATAGTCTCCGGCACGACGCGTCGCTCCTGGGCTCGTGCACGCCGCTCGATCAACATTTCGAGGTTCAGCTTCTTGCTCGCCAGGCCCTCGAGCGCGTTCTGGCAGATGGCGCGGAACTGCTGCTCGTCCACGTTGCGCAACAGCCGGTCTTCGAGGTCGGTGTCGCCGAGCCGGCCCGAGTAGTAGTCGCGCAGCACGCGCTCGACGTGCGCGGCAGGCAGCACCTCGCCGACCACGTTGAACACAGCGTCGTCGTCGAGCGCGTCGCGAATCTCCTGGAGCTTCTCGAGTAGCCGCTGCAGAACCTTGCCTTCGATCGTGTTCGTCGCGACGAAGTTGAAGATCAGGCAGTCCTTGCGCTGGCCGTAGCGGTGGATGCGGCCCATCCGCTGCTCGAGCCGGTTCGGATTCCAGGGGATGTCGTAGTTGAAGAGGATGTTGCAGGCCTGGAGGTTGATGCCCTCGCCGGCGGCCTCGGTGGCGACCAGCACCTGGATGCCGCCCTCCCGGAACTGCTGCTCCGCGTAGAGACGCGAGCCGGGCTCGTCACGCGAGCCGGGCTTCATGCCGCCGTGGATGAAGCCGACCCGGAAGCCCCACTGCTCCATGCGCTCGACGAGGTAGTCGAGCGTGTCCTTGAACTCCGTGAACAGGAGCAGCCGCTGCTCCGGATGATCGAAGAACCCTTCCTTCTGGAGCAGCGCCCTGAGCGCGGAGAGTTTCGCTTCCGCGCCGGACTGCTCGACCGCCTGCGCCTCCGCCGCGAGACGGCGCAGCTCCTCCACCTCGTGCCTGACCTGGTCTGCGTTGCCGGCGAGCGTGACCGCCTCCAGCATCTGCTCGAGGCGCTCGCGTTCGCCCTCCTCCATCTCCTCCAGCTCTTCCGGAGCGGGGAGATCGGGGGGCACGAGTCGGGCGAGGTCCTGCGCGCGCTTGAGCCCCTCTTCGAGCCGCCGCGCGCGGTTCTCGAGCGAGCGGCGCATCGCGAAGGTGCTCGAGGCGAGCCGACGCTGGTAGAGCGACATGAGGAAGCCGATCGCGCGGGCGCGCGGGTCTTCGCCCTCGGCCGCCGCGCGCGCGCTCTCGCGCTTCACAAAGCGCGTGACCTCCCGGTAGAGATCGAACTCGGGGCCGTCGATCTGGAAATCGACCGTGTGAGGAATGCGCCTGGTGAAGATCGGCTCTGCGGCCCACGAACCGTCCGCGCGCCGCTCAGGGAAGTAGACCATCGCCTCCTTCGTGCGGCGGAGATAAAACGGGGCGCGGCGACGGTTCATCGCCTCGCGGATCGACTTCACGTCCGCATACGCGTCCGCATCGAGGAGCTGCAGGAACAAGCTGAAGTTCTGCGGGTCACCCTTGTGCGGCGTTGCCGTCAGCAGCAGCATGTGATCCGCGCTCTCGCGCAGTAGCTCGCCCAGCCGGTAGCGCAGGCTCTTGTGCGATTCGTCGGAGGCGGACATGCGGTGCGCCTCGTCCACGATCACGAGGTCCCAGTGCACCTGCCGCAGCCCGGGCAGGATCTCGCTGCGCTTCGCGAGATCGAGGGAGGTGATGACCCGGTTCCTCTCCATCCACTGGTTGACGCCGAACTGCTCGCGGATGTCCTGGCCCTGCATCACGAGGAACTTCGCGTCGAACTTCTCCTTGAGCTCTCGCTGCCACTGGAACGCAAGGTTCGCTGGACACACGATCAGGATCCGCTCGGCGAGGCCGCGCAGCTCGAGCTCGCGGATCAAGAGGCCCGACATGATCGTCTTGCCCGCGCCCGCGTCGTCCGCGAGCAGAAACCGCACGCGCGCCAGTTTGAGCAGATAGTCGTAGACCGCCTCGAGCTGGTGCGGGAGCGGATCGACGCGCGATATCGAGAGCCCGAAGTACGGGTCGAACTCGTAGGCGATGCCGAGCGCGTAGGCCTGGAGGCCGAGCCGCAGCAGGCGGCCGTCGCCATCGAAGGAGTGCTGGGCGTGCAGAACGGTGAGCCGCGCGAGCTGAGCAGCGGACAGCGTGACATCGCGGTAGCGCTCCGTCTGCACCCCGACGAGCCCGACGACCCAGCTCGCTGGTCCGTTCGGCTGGACGGTTTTGACGCGCATCGGCTCGTTGAAGAGCGGGCCGGTTAGGAGCTGGCCGGGGTTGAGGGAAACCGGTTCCCTCATCTCGCCGCTCCAGCGCGGGAATGGCTCTTGGGTCTGGCGCGGCCACTGGGCGGCGAAGATCGGTACACGGTACGGTCTCCTCTGGCCCGGCGTAGGCGTGCGCCGTCTCATTCGCCTAATGCAGCAGGGGATTCCTTCGCGCGCGGGGCACGGGGTAACACGCCGGCCGCAGCAGGCGCGCACGGGGAGGCACAGACGATGCTGGCCGGCGCCCGGTCGGGCGCCGGCCAGCATTCACCAGGGCGCGAGGTGGCGCAGCTTACTCGGGTGCGCCCGGAGGGGGCCCGGGAGGCCCGTCGGGGGCATCTGGCCCACCCGGGGAGCCGCCCGGTCCGCCGCCGAACCCACCACGCCCGCGGCCGCCCATGCCGGGACCCATTCCCCCCATACCGGGGCCCGTCTGCAGGTTCGCGCCGACCACCGTGGCCACGAAGTCGCCGCCGTCCTCCGACTGCCCGGACGCCATAATGCGGTCACCCACCCTCAGGTTGGCGAGCCTGGTCTCGCTGATGCGCGACACCGTCGCGTTCGGCGCAAGCCGCACCACGAGGCTCACGTTGTCGCCGATCCGGATCGTGAGCGGCGACGTCGCCGTCACCGTGCCGGTAGCGCCTGCGAATGCCGCACGCGCCTGCTGCCGGTTCGCGCCCTGCGCGCCGGCTTGCGCAGGACCGCCACCCGGGGCGGCGCCCGGACCCGCGCCCGGTGCGCCGGGCATCATGTTCGGCATCTCGCCGGCCGTGATGGAGTTGGCCGTGATGGCCGTCGGCATGCCCTGTACCGACACCCGATCGCCCACCCTGAGCGCGCTGACCGCGATGGTCGCCTGCGTGTAGTACCTCGTCGAAGCGTTCACACGGATCGTCTGCTCACCGCCCATGGGCGAGTTGAGCACGATGATCCCAGCGTTCACGTCGCCCGAGGCGATCGTGCCGAAGACGAAGGGCATACGCCCCTGAAAGCCGCCAAACCCGCGGCCCTGGCCCTGGCCCTGACCCATGGCCCCGGGCGCTTGCGCCTGCGCCGGGGTTGGCCCGCCACCCTTCAGCGCCGCCCACCCGGCGACGATCAGCACCGCCCCCAGGAACGGCGCCCACACGAGCGCGCGCGTCCCGGGTCCACTGCCCTTTCGGTTGCCCATCTCCGTGTTCCGTTCCGCTCCCCTCCGGGAGCCCTTGGAGGCCCGGCGATGCGCCCACTCGACCGTCGGCGCCGGGCGCGCCGTGCGGCGACCGTCTCTCCACGTACCGGACGGCGGGAGACCGCGCCCGCAACACCCGCGCCGACACCTGCAGGGCGCGCCGTACTGCGAGCGTCTCTCTACGTACCGGACGGCGCGGCATCGCGCCGGCAACACCCGCGCCGACGCGTGCCGGCTCTACCGGGCCCGCAGCTCCGCCTCCGTGGCCGCACGGCCCCACAGCCGCACATCGCCCACCCACACGCCGGAACACCCGCGCCCCACGAGCAGGGGCGCCGTGCTCGGTAGCACCGGGCCCGCCGGGACCTCATCCACCCAGCGCCCGTCGAGCCACGCGCGCAGCATCCTGCCGTCCGCCACGAGCGCGATGTCGTGCACACGCCCGGCCTGGAAACCGTGGAAGCGCACGATGCGGCGCTGCGCCTCGCCGTCGAACGCCTCACCATAGAGGCTGCGCTCCGGCTCGTGGTACTTGATGTAGAACCCGCCGCGCAGCCACTCATGCTTCTCGGCAACGATCCACTCGCCCGCCAGGCGCTCTGCCCGCAGTCGCAGGCGGAGCGTCACCGCGGGGGTGTTTGCCTCGGCAGCCATGCCGAGGTCCACCCAGAATGAGCCGTCGAACGCCAGTCCGCTATCGACCGGGCGGAGCGCCGTGGCCTCCTCCAGCCGCCGCAGATCGGCAGCGCCCCTCGCGCGCTCCGCTTCGCTCTGCCGCCCGCCATGGACCCGGTACATAGCGGCGTACCACTCCACGCTGCGGCGGCGCACCAGCCGGCCCGGCTGACCGCTGGGCGCTTCGTTCGGGATCACCACGCCGGCCGCGTCGCCCGGTCGCCAGCGCCCCAGCAGCCGGGCCCGCGCCGCGCGTCGCGCCGCGCCCTCGGCTCGTGGTGGCGAGGGCCGCGGGCCCGCCTGGTCCCAGGCGGCGCGCATGGCGCCCTCATCGCCGAACCCGTCCGGCACGCTCGCCGACCGGTTATTCGCGATGTACGACCACAGCGCCGGAGCGGTGACGGGTGTCGTGGCTGGTCGCCGGCCGGGCATCTGGAAGTGGCCGGCCCGCGTGTTCTCGCGCACCCAACGGTGGGCGTACCGCAGCCAGGCGCGGCGCCGGTCGTCCGGCAGGTTCGCCAGCCAGGTGCTCTCGTCGGCGCCCCACACGAAGATGCTGCCGGCGTCCGTGAGCCCCGTGTGGCAGTTGTCCACCTCATAGAGCTGCGGGATCTCGTCGCAGGTCCAGCCCGCCGGGTGCAGGCCTCCCGGAACGCGCCCGAACATCGCGTCGAGGTGTCCGGCGCGCAGCTCGGCTCCCAGCGGCTCCGCAGTCTCCACGGGCCGCAGCGGGAAGCCCAGGAAGTCCCACAGGAACCGGCCATCCACCTTGATCCCGGGGTCCGCCAGGGTCATGGCGAAGTGACCGTCCAGCACCACCCACCGCCGGCGCGCATGGCTGGCGGCATATCGGCGAACGCGCGCCACCAGATCCGCCCAGACGCGCCAGCCCTCGTCCCGCTGGCCCACGAGCTGCACCTGCCCGAAGTGGATCGCCTCGTGGCCCGCGTCGATGTAGCGGCGCGCGCGGTAGTAGAACCAGTACTGCGTCTCGCGCCGGGTGATGTCCGGCACGGAGGCGCCCGGGAGCCAGTGATTGCGCAGCCGGCCGTCCGGGTAGAGCATATCGTCGTAGCGGAAGTTGCGCCGTTCGGGCTGCGCACCGTACTCGCGGAACACCCACTCCGGCACGGGGATATCCTCTATGCCCCCCACCGAATGCCCTCGGGCAAGGCGCTCCGCCGCCTCCGGCGCCTGGTTGGAGTAGGCGGTCTCGAAGACACACGCCTGCAGCATCACCTCCGGGTCCTGGGCGTGGACCCGGGCGGCGTTCTCGCGCGCGATCCGGTAGTGCTGCTCGTCGTCCACCGGGGCATCCCAGGCGTAGGATGCCCGACCGATGAACCTCGCGCCCATCTCGCGGATCAGCCGCAGGTTGTCATCGAAGTGCGGTGCGGGACCCGACGAGCCCTCGCTGCACAGGCCAAGGTACTGGAGCGACCGCTCGAGGTAGCGCTCCAGCACCTGCCGGGGTATTGGCCCGGAGAAGGCGTACGGGGACTGTGCGGTGACCGCGCTGAGGGCGCTGCTCGAGATGACGCTCGGGAGCGCAATGGCGCTGGCCGCCTTGTCGATGAAGACTCTGCGGCTTACCCTACGCTCGTCAGGCATCGCTCTGGGTCCTTCCTGCGACTGGTTACGGAGTCGTT
>DATIKM010000047.1:0-30070 GCA_035477595.1 Chthonomonadales bacterium | reverse complement strand
GCACCGGATTGCTGAACTACACACAGCCCTTGGTTCGCTACGATATCGGAGACATAGGAGCGATCTCGGCATCCGGCTGTACGTGCGGACGCGACCACCTGCCCGTGCTGACTGACCTGATGGGCCGTGTTGAGGACGAGGTGGTGGGGCCCGATGGCCGCCGCATGGTCCGATTCCATGGCATCTTCGTCGGCCTCGGCGCGGTCGTGGAGGGCCAGGTGGTCCAGAAGGCCGTTGACAGCTTCCTCGTGAGGGTGGTCGCTCACGGCGACATCCCTCCGGATGAGCAGGCCAGCATACGCCACCGCTTCGCCGAGCGGCTCGGCCCCGTTCGAGTTCACATCGAGCGGGTCCGCGAGATCCCACGCGGCCCCAACGGCAAGTTCCGCGCCGTCGTCTGCGAGATCCCGCCAGAGCAACGGCCCGACCGGGGCGAGCTGGCCCCGCCGAGCGGCGCGTGACCACCCTCCACAGCATTCCCCTCGACGAGGTGGACTGGGGCGCTCTCGACGCGTACCCGGACCGCACCATCTTCCAGACGCGCGAGTGGCTCGCCTTCATCGCGGAGACGCAGCGGGCCGAACCGGTGGTTGCTGAGGTGCGAGAGGGAGGCGCGCTCCTGGGCTTCTTCACCGGTGCCGTCATCCGCCGCTTCGGGCTGCGCTTGCTCGGCAGCCCGTTCCCCGGCTGGACGACCGCCTACATGGGCTTCAACCTGGTCCCGGGCGCGGACCGCCGGAGCGCGCTTGCGGCGCTGGTGCCGTTCGCGCTCCGTGACCTGCGGTGCGTCCATCTGGAGGTGATGGACCGGCGGCTCACCCGGCAGGACGCCGCCGGTCTCGGCTACGAGTACGGCAGGCTTCCGGGTTACGAGATCGACCTCGCGCGCTCCGAGGGTGAGCTTTTCGCACGGATGACCGGCGCGTGCAGGCGCTGCATCCGCAAGGCGCAACGTGAGGGCGTCACGATCGAGCAAGCGCATGACGATGGCTTTGCAGACGACTACCATGCCCAGCTCGTCGATGTGTTCGCAAAGCAGGGGCTTGTTCCCACCTACGGCGTCGACCGGGTGCGCTCGCTGATGCGGCGCCTCCTCCCGACCGGACGCCTCCTACTGTTGCGGGCGCGCGAGCCCGGAGGGCGGTGCATCGCCACGGGCATCTTCCCGGCGATGAACGGGACCATGTACTTCTGGGGCGGGGCGAGCTGGCGGCCGGACCAGCACTGGCGACCGAACGAGGCCCTCCAGTGGCACGCGATGCGCCACTGGAGGGAGAAGGGGATCGCTCGGTACGACATGGGCGGCGGAGGCGACTACAAGGCGAAGTTCGGCGGTGAGCGCATCGGCGTGCCGTGGTTCCGGCGGTCGCGCTGTCGGGTCCTGGCCTTCCTGCGCGAGCGAGCGCGCGGCGCGGTGCGCTGGCGGCAGCGCAGTTCGGGCGCGCGCGCGCCGGCACGGGTCGCGTAGTGGGCGCGCCAGGAACCCATGGCATCGCGTGGCCCGACGGCAAGCGGTTTGCCTTCTCCGTCATCGACGACACCGATGGGTGCACCGTCGAGCAGGTCGCGCCGGTCTACGACTTTCTGCTCGACCTCGGCATCGTCACCACCAAGACCGTCTGGCCCTTGACCGCCCGGAACCCGCGCCCTGAGGGAGGCCAGTCGCTGGAGGAGCCCGAGTACCGCGCCTGGGTGCTGAGTCTTCAGGAGCGTGGAGTGGAGATCGCGAGCCACGGCGCCGCCAACGAGCCGTCCACGCGCGAGCGCACGATACTGGGCCTCGAGTTATTCCGCGACGTCGTCGGCCGCGATCCGCGCATCTACACGGTTCACGTGGGCCAGAGAGATGGGTTGTACTGGGGCAGCGCGAGACTCGATGGCCCGGCGCGGATCGCGTACCGCCTGACGCACGGGGTCAGGGGCAGTGACAACAGCACGTCCGGGCACATCGAGCAGAGCCCGTTCTACTGGGGCGACCTCTGTCGGACGCATATCTCCTATGTGCGGAACCTCGTGTTCAGCGACATCGACACGCTGGCGCAGGACCCCATCATGCCCTATCACGATCCGGCCCGCCCGTGCGTGCCGATGTGGTTCAGCGCCAGCGATGGTGCGCGCATAGCCAGCTTCCTGCGCCTGACCTCCGAGCGCAACCAGGACCGCCTCGCGGCATCGGGCGGCGCCTGCATCGCCTACACGCACTTCGCGTACGGCTTCACCGAGTGTGGCCGCCCCCATCCCGAGTTCCGGCGGCTGATGGAGCGGCTGGCGGGCCTGGGAGGATGGTTCGTCCCGGTCTCCACGCTCCTTGACCACCTGAAGACGCGGCCCGACTGGAAGCCTGAGGTGGACCGTCGGCGCCTGGCGCGCATGCAATGGAAGTGGCTGCTGGGCAAGCTGCGCACCGGCACGACGTGACCGCCAACCCCGCCGTCAGCATTGTGATCCCGTGTCGGAACGAGGCCGGCCACATCGAGGCGTGCCTCCGCGGGGTTCTTGCCTTCGAGGAACCGCGTGGTGGGTTCGAGGTGGTCGTCGCGGACGGGATGTCGAGCGACGGGACCCGCGAGATCGTGGCGCGAGCCGCTGGAGGCGACCCGCGAGTCCGGCTGATCGACAACCCGGCACGCACGACGCCGCACGCCCTCAACGCGGGCATCGGCGCGGCGCACGGCCACTACATCGCGCGCATAGACGCTCACACCGAGTACGCGCCGGACTACCTCGTGCAGTGCCTGGCTGTCTCGCGGGAGACCTCTGCCGACAACGTAGGCGGGCCCGCCCTTACGCGCGCCCAGGGCCTCCTGCACCGGGCGATCGCCGCCGCCTACCACTCACCGGTTGCCGTGGGTGGAGGGGCGTTCCACAATCCGAACCACGAAGGGCCGGCCGACACCGTTCCTTACGGCTTCTGGCGCAAGGAGCGGCTGCTGGAGCTCGGGCTCTTCGATGAGGAACTGGTGCGCAACCAGGACGACGAGCTGAACCTGCGCATCGTGCGCTCCGGGGGCGTGGTCTGGCAGTCGCCGCGGATTCGCTCGTGGTACACGCCGCGCGCATCGCTCACCGGCCTGTTCCGGCAGTACTTCCAGTACGGCTACTGGAAGGTGCGGGTCATACAGAAGCACCGCTTGCCGGCGTCGCCACGGCACCTCGTGCCGGCCGCATGCGTGGCAGCACTGGCGGCGCTGGTAGCGGTGGCGCCGTTCAGCCAGGCGGCGCAGCATGCGCTCATCGTTGTGCTGGCGCTCTACATGCTGTGCATTGGGGCCGCCTCGGCCGCCCTGGCGGCGCGTGCGGGATGGCGCCTCTTCCCACTCCTGCCCGCGGTGTTCGCAACCTATCACCTCAGCTACGGCGCCGGTTTCCTGGCGGGTATCTGGGACTTCGTGGTCCTGCGCCGTCAGGGCCGCCACGTGGGGCTGAGCCGCTAGAGCGCACCTGGGAGGGGCGGGCGCACCGAGACGGCCGGTTAGCTCCCCGTTCCGGCGTACCCCCGTGCCATGCCTTGGCCGAGGGTGCCCTACATGCGCATGGAGGACCGATGAGACTACGCGAGACGACGCGGCGCGCAGCCCGCGATGCTGGAGCGCCAGAACTGCGAGTCGAGGTGCGCCGCGGTACGGACGCGGTCCGCGAGATCGAGCAGCCCTGGCTCGACCTCTGGGCCCGTCAGGCCCTGCCGGTTGCAGATCAGCGGCCGGACTGGCTCATCGAGTACGCAGCCTCTCGAGAGCGCGAGCCGGCCGCGATTGCCGTGTGGTGCGGCGAGGCGCTGGCGGGGGTCGTGGCGCTCACCGGGTTGGCGGCGGAGGTCGAGCAGACCAATAAGACCGGCGCCGCCCGACGCGCTAACATGGTGGCAGGGCCAGTCCTGCCGCGCGACGTCGACGAGGCCGTCTGTGTGTGTCACGCCGCGTTCGCCAGCATTCCGGCGCAGCAGGTCCGGCTCGGGTATGTGGTGCGTGATTCGCCGCTCTGGCAGGCAGTGTTCGGGGACGGCCCAGCTCGGCGGACGTGGTGGGCCCAGACCCTCACCCGAGATGCTAGGCGGTGGAGACTGGCGGTGCGCGGCAGCTTCGACGACTACCTGCGCAACCAGTTCAGCAAGCGCACCGCCAAGAAGCGGGAGTGGGAGGTTCGCCAGCTGCGCGCGGCCTGCCCCGAAGGGCTGTCCGTTCAGATCATCACCTCTCCGGAGGAGACGCCCATCCTGTGCCGCGCCGCCCTCGAGGTGCTCGGCGCCAGCTGGAAAGCGGAGCACAGCTACGCTGCAGCAAGCTGGTCCGAGTCCGACGCTCGCCGAACTGCGTGGCTCGCTGAGCGCGGACTGCTGAGGGCGTACATCCTCCGGTGCGGGGGCGAACCGCTGGCGTTCGTGTTCTTCAGCGCTTGCGACGGCGTTCTGCTGCTGGAGAAGCTCGGCTACGTGGCCAGTTGGGCGCACCGAGGGCCCGGCGCAGTGCTCTGGTACCTCGTCGTACAGGACCTGCACGCCCAGTCCGAGGCGCGCTGTCTCGACTTCAACTCTCAGGACTGGGAGTACAAGAGCCGCTACGCGACCGAAGTGGCACTGGAAGCCAACGTGCTGCTCGTCAGGCGGACGCTCCCATCGCTCCTCGCCGCGATGCCGATGGTGGCGCGCAACTCTCTGCGCAGACAGGCCGTCGCCATCGTCGAGCGTACGGGTGCGCGGCCCCGTCTTCAGCGGTGGCTGTACCACTCCAGGAGCGCGCGGTGGGCCCGCGCGATGCACCGCTGGCTGTCTCGGGGTTGACGCTGCCGCGTCCAACTCGTCGGCTCGGCGTCCGGCCGCCTGGGCGGGCCGGCCCCGCAGCTCCGTCGCCCTCGTTCCGCACACTCACCTGAGCGCCTACGACGCCGCACCACACGCCCCTGCCACCCCGACCACGCCGCGTCGATCCCACAGCGCACGCCGCCGCTCGGCGTCTCCGGGCTCGCCCCCTCCATCCGCCCCAACGCCGCCGTCTGGTCGCCTTGACGCCCGCCGCTAGACCGGGCTAGACTCAGCGTGCGCTGCCACCCGCCACGGGCGCGCGGCGCAGAGAGGAGTGGCAACCTCACCCATGGCTTCCTGCCATCCCGTGCAGCGCGAGACGCGCTGGCGGGATATCCGCACAGGTCTGGCGCTGGGCTGCAGCTCCACGTTGCTGACGCTCGCAGTGCTTGAGATCGGCCTGCGGTTCTTCCATCCCGTACCACCGCTCGCGGGCGACCTGTTCCTCGCGACCAGTCCGCTCGACGAGGGTCGGACCGCGCGCCGCGCGCTCGTTCCAGGCTGGACCGGTCGGCACACCACGCCGGAGTTCGACGTGCCAGTCCGCATCAACCGCGCCGCCTTGCGCGACGACGAGGTCGCCATCCCGGCGCCCGCCGGCACGCTGCGCGTTCTGGGCCTCGGCGACTCGTTCCTGTTTGGCCACGGCGTGCTGCACGAGGAGACCCTCGGGGTCGCCCTCGAGCGGGCGCTCACACGGCGGTTGGGGCGCCGCGTCGAGTTCGTGAACGCGGGCGTTCCCAGCTTCGGGACGGCCGACCAGCTTGACTGGCTGAAGGCGGAGGGATGGGCCTACGAGCCGGACGCGGTCATGCTGCTCTTCTTCGACAACGACTCGCAGGACAGCATCGTGCGCGAGACCTACACCTTGGTCAACGGCAGGCTCCGACCATTCGCGCGACGCGAGGCCGACGCACCGCTCCCGGCGGAGCGGCTGCCGGCGGTCCCGCAGCTGGACATGTTCACTGCGGGCGCCCCGAACCGGCCAACGCCAGCGCACTCAGGCTGGCTCTCGCGCAACCTCCACCTGGCCCGACTCGCCCGCCAGGCGCTCGCCGGCCATACCCCTACTGCAGCGCAGATTGTGAAACGGCAGACCGAGGAGCACCGTACCCTCGCTCTCACGACCGCGCTCCTCCTCGAGATCGAGCGTCAGTGCCGTGAGCGCGGAGTGCCGTTCCTGGTGGCGCTCACTCCTGACCCCGCCCAGACGTTCCGCCGCCGCCCGCCGCCTGCCGCCTCCCTGCGAGACGCCTACGCTCCGATGACCCGCGCCCTCGAGAAGGCCGACGTGCCGGTGATCGATCTGCTCTCGCCGTTGCGCGCCGCCGACCCGACGGGCGCGACCACGTTCTTCCGGAAGGACCGCCATCTCACGGCGCGGGGGCATCGGGTCGCTGCGGCGGCGCTCGAGGGCCCGCTCGCCAGCGCGCTCGAGTCCTCGGCGCGGAGCGCTCGTGCCACGGGGCAGACGACCGGGGGGAGCGCGCGTTGAGCGCGCTCCGGTCGCTTGGCCGCGCGATCACGCGGCTCAACGACCGGTTCGACAACGTTGCCGGGCGCTGCGCCGTGCTCCTCGCATTCGCGGGGCTAGTATGGCTCGTGCCGGACTGGTGGCGCGTGTGGCTCCTCGTCGCCATGCTGATGATCGGCCGGTGGACGTTTCACCTCTTCGGCGCGGCGATCATGTGGACGCTCTACTTGCTGCTCGTGACGCCGGTCGGGCTTGTCGTTCGCCTGAAGGACCCGCTGCGCCTGCGCCGAGCGGGAGCGACGACGTACTGGATCGCGCGCCCGGAGCCGGAGGAGTCTCTCGAAGCGGCGAGGGGGCAGGGGTAGCGCGCCCATGAACATTCTTGGCGTCTCCTGCTTCTACCATGACGCGGCGGCCGCCCTTCTGCAGGATGGCGTCCTCGTCGCCGCCGCCGAGGAGGAGCGCTTCAGCCGCAAGAAGCATGACCACGGCTTCCCCGAGCACGCCATCGCCTTCTGCCTCCGCCGCGCCGGCATTCGTGCCGAAGACCTCGACTACGTCGTCTTCTACGAGAAGCCGCTGATGAAGTTCGAGCGTCTCTGGATGACGATCCTCGGCTCGGCGCCGCGGACCGGGCGCGTCTTCCGCGAGGCGATGGCCGCATGGCTCACCGACCGGTTGTGGGTAAAGGGACTTCTTCGGGAGCGGCTCCGGGTGCCCCCAGAGCGCCTCCTCTTCGTCGAACACCACGTCGCCCATGCCGCCAGCGCCTTCCTCTGCTCGCCCTTCGACGAGGCCGCGGTGCTGACCGTCGACGGAGCGGGGGAGTGGGTCACCGGCGCGCTCGGCACAGCGCGCACCACGCGGGCCGATGGGTCGGAGCGCAGCACTATCCGGTTGCACAAGGAGATGCGCTTCCCGCACTCGATCGGCCTGCTGTACTCCGCATTCACCGCCTTCCTCGGGTTTGAGGTGAACGAGGGCGAGTACAAGGTGATGGGCATGGCGCCGTACGGCGAGCCGAAGTACGCCGACCGCGTGATGCAACTCATCGACCTGCGCGACGACGGCAGCTTCGCGCTCGACATGTCACGCTTCTGCTTCCATCACTCCACCGACCGCACCATCAACCGGCGCTTTGAGGAGCTCTTCGGCACGCCGCGCCACCCGAAGGCCCGCTTCGTCACCGCCAGGACGAGCCTGTACGACGACCCTAACCCTCCGACGACGGAGGAGATAGAGCGCAACCAGTACTATGCGGACGTCGCCGCGAGCATCCAGCGCGTCACCGAGGAGGTGCTGCTGCGCATGGCGCGCCACCTTCACGCCGAGACGGGGCTCCGCAACCTCTGCCTGGCGGGGGGCGTCGGCCTGAACAGCGTGGCCAACTACCGCCTCCTGCGCGAGACGCCCTTCGAGGACCTGTTCATCCACCCAGCCGCCGGCGACTCGGGCGGAGCGGCTGGTGCGGCGCTCTACGCGTACAACGTGGTGCTGGGTCAGCCCCGCCGGTTCGTGCTAGAGCACGCCCTGCTAGGCGACGAGCACGGGCCCGACGCCGTGGAGGCCTTCCTGGAGCGCGAGAACGCCCCATCGGAGCGCATCGACGACGATGCGAGGATGCTGGCGCGCGTCGTGGACCTACTGCTCGCGGGCAAGGTAGTGGGATGGTATCAGGGGCGGTTCGAGTGGGGGCCCCGCGCGCTCGGGAACCGCAGCATACTCGCCGACGCGCGACGGGCCGACATGAAGGACACGGTCAACATCAAGATCAAGTTCCGGGAGCCCTTCCGGCCGTTCGCTCCGTCCGTGCTGGCCGAGCGCACTGCGGAGTACTTCGAGCTCCCGGAGCCGGAGCGTCACTACCCAGCGCGCTACATGCTCCTCGTCTCCCCGGTGCGGGTAGACAAGCAGGCTACCGTCCCCGCCATCACGCACGTCGATGGCAGCGGCAGGCTGCAGACCGTTCACCGCGCCACCAACCCGCGGTACCACCGGCTCATTGAGATGTTCGGCGACGCGACCGGCGTGCCGCTGGTGCTGAACACGTCGTTCAACCTGCGCGGCGAGCCGATCGTGAACACCCCCGAGAACGCGTACCGCACCTACATGACGAGCGGGATGGATGCGCTCGTGCTCGGGCACCGGCTGCTGCAAAAGCGATAGGCTCGGGGGGCGTCAGCCTTCCACCACCCCTGGCCCAGGCCCCTCGCTCCACTTGCCGATGGAACGCAGGCGCGCGTAGCGGCGCTCTACCAGCTCGTCCTCCGAGAGGCAACGTAACACCCCGAGGTGCTCCTCGATGGCGTGCTTCAGCGCCTCCGCTGCCATCACCACGTCGCGGTGTGCGCCGCCCAGCGGCTCGGGCACGACTCCGTCGACCAAGCCCAGGCGGAGCGCGTCCTGCGCGGTCAGGCGCAGCGCCTCCGCCGCCCGCGGCGCCAGCTCGCGATCACGCCAGAGGATCGCCGCACAACCTTCCGGCGAGATCACGGAGTAGATCGCGTGCTCCAACATGAGCACGCAGTCGGCCACCGCCAGCGCCAGCGCGCCGCCGCTGCCGCCCTCGCCGATAACCACCGCCACCGTCGGCACGCGCAGGCGCGCGAACTCCCGCAGATTGCGCGCGATGGCTTCGCTCACGCCGCGCTCCTCGGCAAGGAGGTCCGCGGCGGCGCCAGCCGTGTCGACAAACGAGATGAGCGGACGCCCGAACTTCTCGGCGAAGCGAGCGAGTCGGAGGGCCTTGCGGAAGCCCTCGGCGCGCGCGCTCCCGAAGTTGCGGCGCTGCCGCTCCTTGATGTCGCGCCCCTTCTGCTGGCCGATCACCACCACGGGCGCCCCGCCCAGCCACGCCGGTCCGCCCACGACAGCCTCGTCGTTCCCGGTTAGCCGGTCGCCCTGCATCTCCATGAACCCCTCGAACACGAGCCGGACGTAGTCCAGCGTGTACGGCCGGTCCTTGTGTCGGGCGAGCTGGGTCTTCTCCCACGGAGAGAGCTTGCTGAAGTAACCCTCGATGGCCGCCCGCACTTGTCCTTCGAGCTTGGCGACCTCGGACTCCGCATCGATGCCCTGCTGGGTCGCCTCGGCGCGCCTCGCCGGCTGCTTCAGCTCGGCGATCATGCGCTCCATCTCGGCGATCTGGCGTTCGAACTCCAGGACGTCCATCACGGGCATGACCCTCCGCTAAAGAAAGCGAGCAGCGAGGCGAGCGTCGGCCGCATCTCCTTGCGGTGGATCACGCGGTCCACGATACCGTGCTCGTTCTGGAACTCGCTGGTCTGGAAGTTGTCCGGAAGCTTCACGCCCAGCTCCTGGTTCCCCACGCGGCGCCCGGCGAACCCCACCGTCGCCTCTGGCTCCGCGAGGATGACGTCGCCCAGCGCGGCGTAGCTCGCGAAGACCCCGCCTGTCGTTGGGTCCGTGAGCACGGAGATGAACGGGAGGCGCTCCTCCGCAAGCTTAGCGGCGGCCGCCGCCGTCTTCGCCATCTGCATGAGGGAGACGAGGCCCTCGTGCATCCGCGCCCCGCCGGAGGCGCTGAAGAGCACCACCGGGAGCCGCTTGGCGATCCCTCGTTCGAACGCGCGCGCGACCTTCTCGCCCACCACGGAGCCCATAGACCCGCCCATGAAGTGGAAGTCCGCCACGCCGAGCACGCAGGGATGCGAGTCGATCCGCGCCAGGCCCGTCACCATCGCGTCGCCGCATCCGGTCGCGGCGCGCGCGCGAGCCTGCTTCTCCCTGTATTCGGGAAAGCCGAGCGGATCGGCCGATATCATGCCGGCATCAGACTCCTCAAAAGAGCCCTCATCGGCGGTGATGGCGATGCGCTCGGGCGCCGTAAGTCTGTGGTGGTACCGGCAACGAGGACACACGCTCAGGTTGCGGTCGAGGTCGCGGACGAACACGATGTGTGTGCACCGGGCGCACTTCGTCGCTATACCATCCGGAACTGTGTCGGTCGCATTCGACCCGGCGGACTGCCGGCCAAACCAGGATCCACGCGGCATGGGCGCCTCCCTTGGGGCGTCGAGCAGGAAAAGACGTCGGCGGCAACGAACCGTTGGCCGTCCCGCAGGGCGCCTCCGGTAACGCCCGTGCCCTCGGCGAGCATTGCGATGAACCTATCCGAGCTGAGAAAAGAGATCGACCGCATCGACGAGAAGATCGTCGAGCTGCTCGGTCGCCGTGCCGCACTCGCTCAGGAGATCGGGCAACATAAGACCCGGGCTCGCACTCCCCATTTTACCCCCGAGCGCGAGCACGCCATCATGAAGCGCCTCCTCGCGCTGGAGCGTGGTCCGCTCGGCGCTGCCGCCGTGCGCGCGATCTACCGCGAGATCATCTCGGCATCGCTCGCGCTCGAGAAGCCGCTGACCGTCTCCTATCTGGGACCGGTGGGCACCTTCTCGCACCAGGCCGCGATCCAGAAGTTCGGCTCTTCTGCAGGCTTCGCGCCGGCAGATTCGATCGCCGACATATTCGCCCAGACCGAGCGGGGCGTCGCGGACTACGGCATCGCGCCACTGGAGAACTCGCTCGCGGGCGCCGTCCCCGAGACGCTGGACACCTTCACCTCCAGCAACCTGCGCGTTGTCTCCGAGGTGTTTGTCCCGATCGTGCACAACCTCGCCACGCACGCGGAGCGCCTGGAGGACGTGCGAACGGTGTACTCGCACGCGCAACCCTTCGGACAATGCCGCCAGTGGATGCGCTCCCATCTCGCCGGCGTCGCCACTGTGGAGGTCTCCAGCACCGCGCGCGCCGCGGAGACGGCCGCGAACGAGGGCGGCTCGTCCGCAGCCATCTGCCCGGCTCTCGCAGCCGAAATCCACAACCTGCCCATCCTGTTCGCGCACATCGAGGACAACCCGAGCAATCGCACGCGCTTCGTGGTGCTGGGCTACAACGAGCCGGAGCCGACGGGGAAGGACAAGACGTCCATCATGTTCTCGGTGCGCAACCGCCCGGGTGAGTTGTTCCGAGCGATGGCGGCCTTCGAGAAGTACGACGTCAACCTCACCATGATCGAGTCGCGGCCCGCAAGGGTGTCTACCTGGGAGTACGTCTTCTATGTAGACGCGCAGGGCCACATACGCGACCCACACGTCTCGAAGGCTGTCAACCAGTTGCGCGACCATGCGCTCTTCGTGACCGTCCTGGGCGCGTACCCGGCGGCCGAGTAGCGTGCGCGCGAAGCCCTATCGCCGGAGGCGGCGCGACATGGGTACGAGAGAGATACCGCTCTTCCCCTTGCAGGCCGTCCTCTTCCCGCGGATGCCCATGCCCCTGCGCATCTTCGAGGACCGGTACCGCATCATGATCGAGCGGTGCATCGAGCACAACGCGCCGTTCGGCGTCGTTCTGATCCGCGAAGGCGAGGAGAGCGCGGAGCCGGCGACCCCCGTGTCCGTTGGCACCCTGGCGCAGATCCACGCGGTCCAGAAGCTGGAGGGCGGCCGCGTGAACATCCTGACCGTGGGCTCGGAGCGCTTCCGGGTGGTGGAGCGCCATGCCGATCGTGAGCCCTACCTCATCGGCGTGACGGAGCCCTACGCTGACGACCCGCCCGCGGACGTCGAACGGCTCTCCGTCCTGTCCGGCTCGGTGAGCGGCCTCTTTGGTGAGTACTTCAAGGCCCTAATCAGCGCAGCCGGGGTCGACCTGCCCGAGTACGATCTGCCGAGCGATGCGGTCGATCTCTCGTTCGTCATTGCCGCCGTCATCCAGGTGCCGCTCGAGCAGCGGCAGACGCTCCTGGAGATGACCGACACAGCGGCGCGCCTGGAGCGGGAGCAGGCCATCCTCCAGGGGCAGATCGAGGTTATCCGTCGGACGCCGCCCAGGAAGGCGGTTCGCGTGGCCCCGTTCAACTACCGCGCGCTCGACGAGGTCGTGACCAACAACTGACGCGCCGGGCGCAAGCGATGCCCTGGCGCGGCAAGTCGCCCGCGAGCGCCGGACACGGCCGGCCCGCCCTGGACGCCGCCCCGGCCCTGGTCGCTGCGGTCGCCATCGCCGGGCCCTCCAGCCGCACGCCCGACTTCGGGCCCTGGCCGCGCCGTTGCGCCCGCGGGGGTAAGCCCGCCGTGCCCGGACCCCCGGCAGCAGGAGAAACCCCATGCGCGCTCGCATCACCCCGCTTACCGCTGTTCTGTGTGCCCTCGCCGCCTGCCAGCCCGGCGGCCCGGCAGATGCGCGCGAGCGCGGCGTCTTCCGCGTCCGCGCATACGGTGCGGTGGGCGACGGCAGACGGGACGACACCGCCGCCTTCCAGCGCGCCATCGACGCGGCGGCGGCCGTCGGCGGCACGGTGGCGGTGGACCCCGTGGCGAGCGGCCGCGGCTATGTGCTCACCAGGCGTGTGGAGGTCAAGCAGGGGGTCAGCATCGTCGGCGCGCCCGCCGGCATGCCCTTCATCGCCTGGGAGGGCGTTCCGCGCGCCGTCCAGACCGGCGCGGTGATCCTCGCGCGACCGGCGCCATCGGAGTACGAGGGCAAGGCGAAGCGCGCGCTTTTCGACCTGCGGGGCGGCAACACGGTGCGCGGCCTCTACATCCTCTACGACCGCCAGCCATGGCCGTCCGACGCCGAGTTCGCAGACCCGCGGAGCCCCTACCACTACGCATGCGACGCCGAGCGGCGCCAACGGTTCCTCCGCGACCACGTGAAGCCCGTCGGCCCCACATTCACGATCCAGCCGGGCGTGGCAAGCGTCACCATCGAGGATATCACCTGCGCACGCTACTGGGACTTCCTGGCTGTCACCGGCGCCGGCAAGGTCTTCGTGCACCGCTGCTACCTCTTCGGCTACAAGCGCGCGTTCGCGCTGCGCGAGGCCAGGGACGTCGTGCGCATCGACGGCATCCACATCGTGCCAAACGTCGAGTGGCCCATCGCGCGGGAACACACCAGGCTCCACGAGATCATCACCTCCTGGGACGACAACATCGCCTTCGACTTCGGCAGCGTGGACGGCTACAGCATCAACGACGCGCTCGTCTTTTTGGCCCACACGGGCATGCGGCTCGGGACGTCCAGGGCGCGGCCATTCCGCGACCCGAACACCGGCGAAGAGACGGTCCACGCGTGGGGACAGGGCCCCTGGGGCAGCGTCCACAACCTCAAGCTCGACAACGTGAAGGTGGGCATCGAGTGCGTCCTCGGCACCATACTGCCCAACCAGTTCACCAACACGATGATCCACGTGAGCATCGCCCCGCGCCAGCGCTTCGGCGGCGACCCCGGCATCGCTGCGCGGCAGGCAGCCGTGATCGTGGAGCCCGGCTTCGGCGGCGCGACCCTCCAGTTCGCCAACCTCTCGATCAGCTCGTTCGCGCCCACGAACGTTGTCGCGAGCGGCCGTATGGTCGCGCAGGCCGACGGCCGCGCCTTCCTCTTCGACAGCCCCGACCGCACGACGACCGTAACCGTGTTCGGTCTCACGATGAGCAACACGCCGGCCTCCAACCTGCTCGCCGCGACGCCCGCCAGAAAGTGGCGCCTCCTGCTGCGCGGCTGGACGCGAGACGGCGAGCCCCAGCCCGATCTCGAGGCTCCCTGACCAGCCCGTGCAGGGGATGCGCGGTCCGCCGGCGAAATGGCGCGCGAACCGCGCGCGGTGCGCGCGTCTGAGGAGGAGCCACACGATGGGAACCAAGGGCATCTCGATCGTCGGCGGCAAGGCGGAGCACATTGTTGAGCTGCTGCAGAAGGCCTATGCGGACGAGTGGCTGGCATACTACCAGTACTGGCTCGGAGCGAAGGTCGCCAAAGGCCCGATGCGCGAAGGCGTCCTGGCCGAGCTGATCCAGCATGCGGCCGACGAGCTGCGCCACGCGACCATGGTGGCAGACCGCATTATCCAACTCGGCGGCACGCCGCTGCTCTCCCCCCAGGACTGGGCGAAGTGGAGCACCTGCGGCTACGACGCGCCCGAGGACCCCCACGTCCTCAAGCTGCTCGAGCAGAACGTGAAGGGTGAGCAGTGCGCCATCGCGGTCTACAACGCCATGCTGAAGGAGACCCGCGATATCGATCCGGTGACCTATAACATGGCGCTGCAGATACTCCACGATGAGGTAATGCACGAGGACGAGTTGCAGGCGTTGCAGGAGGACATCGAGATCATGCTCTCCGGCTCGCGCGCTCGCGCCTGAGGTCAGGCCGCTCGTCGCTCCGCCGAAACGCGCAGGAGGCAGCCGGACGTTCGCCGTCCGGCGACTCGCTGCCGGAGGACGCACCGGCGCGAACGGGGCAACGAGCGGCCCAATCCTCCGCCGCACTCCCCGCATACATGGCGCGGCGGGCCGCCGGAGCCGGCCGGCGGCTCGAGCCGCGCCCCACACGGAGGCCTCCCCATGAGCTATTCGCTCGGCGCTGTCGTGCTGGTGAGCGCCGGCCTGGCCGTCGCCGGACTGGCGGCTGTCGCGGGCGGTGGGCGCGCCGAAGCGGTGACCATCTACCCCGCGCCGAGGGGCGAGCAGCTCTCCACGCTCTTCACGCTGCGCGTTGAGGGCAGGCGCGCGCCCGTCTACCAGGCGAAGGTCGCCCCGGCGGACCCCGCCAGCCGCTGGAGGGCGATGGACAACCCGGCGACCTCGGCGAACTACTACGCGAAGGCCGCCTTCGCCATCTTCGACATGCGACGTCCTGTCCGGGTCGAGGTCGGAAGCCGTGAGCCCGTCCGCTCCGTGAGGATCCTCCCGACATCGCTTGGCATCCAGCCCCGCGTCCGCGGGCGCACGGTGACCTTCACTCTCGCCGCGCCACGGCCCGTGACGGTGGAGGTGAACGGCGACTGGGTCGGCGTCCTCCACATCTTCGCCAACCCGCCAGAGACCGACGTGCCCAGTCCGGACGACCCGAACGTGATCTTCTTCGGGCCCGGCATCCACGAGGTCACCCGGAAGGTGGTCACCAGCGGCCAGACGGTCTACGTGGCGGGCGGCGCCGTAGTGCGCACCGTCGTCGGGCCCGACGAGCCGTACACCATCAACCCTCGCAGCGGTCTGAGGAGCTACGCGCCAACGTTCGAGCTGCGCGGCTCCGGCATACAGTTCCGGGGGCGCGGCATCGTGGACGCGAGCGCCTGCCCGACCCACGCGCGCAACATGATCCTCGTGCGGGGCTCCGACATCACCATCGAAGGAGTCGTGCTGCGCGACTCGAGCGTCTGGACCATGCCGATCCGCGAGTCAGACCGCGTCACCGTGCGCAACGTGAAGATCATCGGGAGGCGAGCAAACTCCGACGGCATCAACATCTGCAACAGCCGCGACGTCCTCGTGGAGGACTGCTTCATCCGCACGCTGGACGACCTCGTCGTGGTGAAGACCGACAAGGGCGTCGGCAAGGCGGCTCGCATCGTCGTGCGCCGCTGCGTCCTGTGGAACGAAGTGGCGCACGCGCTCAGCGTCGGCGCCGAGCTCCGCGAGGACGTGGACGACGTGCTCTTCGAGGACTCCGACATCATCCGCGACCGGGGCCGTGAGTGGACGCTCCGCGTGTTCCACTCCGACGCGGCCACTGTCTCCAACATCCGCTTCGTGAACCTGCGGATTGAGGAGTCGCCCCGTCTCGCCTCCGTGTGGATCGGTAGAGCCATGTGGAGCCGCGACCCGGAGCGCGGCCGCGTGCGCGGCGTCCTGTTCCGGGACATCGTCGCGAAGGCAGACCCGCTGCGCATAGAGCTGGTGGGCTATGACGCCGACAAGGCCGTGGAGGACGTAGTCTTCCAGAACGTCGTCGTCAACGGGCGTCCGCTCACGCGCGCCGATGTGACCGCGAACGCGTACGTGCGCGGTGTTCGCGTGACCCCGTGACTTTACCGCACGGAGCACAAGTCGCCCGAGGAGGTGAGCCTCATGCGTATGCCGCTTCAGTACCCGCTCCAGCTCTCGTTCAAGCTGGTGGCGCTCGCGCCGCAGGTTTATGTGCGCGATGCGCAGGGGACCATAGTGGCCTACATCAGGCAGAAGCTGCTCAGGCTGAAGGAGTCGGTTACCGTGTTCGGCGATGAGCGGCAGACCAACCCGCTCTACCACATCAACGCCGACCGCATCATCGACTTCTCGGCGCGCTACCGCATCACGGACGCCCGGAGCGCCGAGGTCGGCTCGGTCAAGCGGCGGGGCATGCGCTCGCTCTGGCGCGCGCACTATGACATCTGTGAGAACGACCGCCCCACCATGACCATCCGTGAGGAAAACCCGTGGGTCAGGCTCGTCGACGGGGTGATCGGCGACCTGCCGCTGCTGGGGTGGTTCTCCGGGTACATGCTCAACCCGACCTACCTGGTCAGCCGCGCCGATGGGACCGTCGTGCTGCGCCTTAGGAAGAGGCCAGCGTTCCTGGAGAGCCGCTTCGTGGTCGAGCGCGTGGCCACTCTCAGCGAGGACGACGAGCGTCGCGCGCTGCTGAGCCTGATGATGTTCCTCCTGCTGGAGCGATCCCGGGGCTGAGGCGGGGTGCCGGGCGCGCGTCAGGCGGACGGCGGCTCGGGCGACCCCAGGACCTCGCGAAGGAGCGCCCGGGCCGCCTCCTTGTCGGGGATGCGGCCACGTACGGCGCTGTCCATGTCTGTCATCGCGAAGGCGGGCACCGCGGATCCCACGCACGACGGGCACCCGTCCTTGCATGGGCACCCGTCCACCACCGCCTGCACCGCCAGGAGCAGTTCGTCGATGCAATCAAGGCAGCGCCGGGCGAACCCCATGCCGCCGGGGTAGCGGTCGAAGACGAACACCGCTTCGCGGCCGAGGCATGCCGAGTCCACGGTGGCGCCGATGTCCGACGGGTCGCACATCACGAATAGCGGGGCCACGTCCAGGAGCACGTTCGCGATCCCCAGCAGCGCCTCGGCCGGCTGCATGCCGGCGTCGAGGAGCGCCTTCGAGCTGTCGAGTGGCGGACATATCCACATCGCCACTGTCTCGAGCGTCTGCGGCGGAAGCTCCAGCGCCTCGAAGCCCAGGCTGTCGCGCGAGTGAAACTTGATCTTGCGGAACATGGGGATCGAGGTCGTCACCGTCACGTCGCCGTACCCCACTGCCGCGCCGCGACAGGCCGCCTGCTCGGCAACCTCATCGAGTCGTATCTGCGAGACCTGCACGGACCGCGTGTAGTAGTCCAGGTCCTGCCGCTCGACATGGGCGATCTTGCTCTCCAGGTCGAGCCGGGCGACCAGATAGGTCTCGGCCCCGTGCAGGTAGACGGCGTGCGTGTGTAGCTGGGTGAGGGCGCTCACCTCGTCCATCGTCCCGATGACACGCTGCTGCGCCGTGTCGTCCTGAATGGTGTAGACCGGTCCGGCGATGTTACGGAGGTTCACCTCAGCCGCTGGATACTCCGTCCGCGCCCAGTACCAGCGCCCGTCGCGCTCGTGGAGGTCTCCCTCCTCCTCCAGCATCTCGAGGAGCGAGCGGCCGTAGGCGCCGAAGCGGCCTGCCTCCTCCTCGCGCACCGGCAGCTCGTGGGCCGCGCACCGCACGTGCCCGATGACCACATGGGGGTTGTCGGGGTCCACCACGGCGGCCTCGGGGCTCTGCGCGAACAGGTAGTCGGAGTGGGCCACGAGGAACTGGTCGATCGGAGCGTTCTGGGCGACGTAGAACACGAGCGCCTCCTCGCCGCCGCGGCCGGCCCGCCCGGCCTGCTGCCACGTGCTCGCGATGCTCCCCGGGTAGCCCACCAGGATGCAGGCCTCCAGGCTGCCGATGTCGATGCCGAGCTCCAGCGCGTTGGTGCTGGCGATGCCCATGATCTCGCGGCTCACCAGCCGGCGCTCGATCTCGCGGCGCTCCTCCGCCAGGTACCCGCCCCGATAGGCGTGCACCGATTCGGCGAGCCGGCGGCTCACGGGGCGCAGCTTCTCGCGGCAGTGGCGGAAGAGCATCTCCGCCGCCAGCCGCGTCCGCACGAAGGCGATGGTCTGCACGCCCTCGCGGACCAGCGCGGTCATCAGCTCGACCGCCTCCCAGAGCGCGCTGCGCCGGTCGCCGCCCACGCGCCAATCCGCCGGGTCGCCCGCAGCCGCGCCCTCGATGGCTGGAGGGTTCCACAGCACGAAGCGCTTGGGGCCTCGGGGCGCGCCGTCCCGGTCGATGAGCGTCATCGGCCTCCCGACGATGCGCTCCGCGTGGTGGCGCGGGTTCCCGATGGTGGCGGAGCTGCAGAGGAACCGCGGGTTTGAGCCGTAGTGCCGGCAGATCCGGTCGAGCCGGCGCACCACGTTGGCCAGGTGGGACCCGAAGACGCCCCGGTAGGCATGGACCTCGTCGATGACCACGTAGCGCAGGTGTGTGAAGAAGCGGTTCCACCGGGCGTGCTGAGGGAGGATGCCCTGGTGCAGCATGTCCGGGTTCGTCATCAGCACGTTGGCCGAGTCGCGCAGTCTGCGCCGCAGGTTCTGCGGGGTGTCGCCGTCGTAGGCGCCGGCCAGGTGTCGCAGCCCGGCCTGCGGATCGTGGAGCGCCAGCATGCCGCGGAGCTGGTCCTGCGTCAGCGCCTTGGTGGGGTAGAGGCAGAGCGCCGTGGAGAGCGGGTCCTCCAGGATCGATTCGGCGATGGGGACCTGGTAGCAGAGCGTCTTGCCGCTCGCGGTGCCTGTCACCACGACGACGTCCTCGCCGGCGCGCACGCGCGCGACGGCCTCGGCCTGGTGCGTGTAGAGCCGCTCGATGCCAGCGCGCCGGAGCGCGTCGCGCACCGGCTCCGCGAGCCCGCCCGGCACGTCAGCGTGCTCGGCGCCTCGCGGCGGGAGGACCTGTACGTGGCACAGACTGGCCAGCCGCCTGGCCGAGCGCGGATAGCGGTCCAGGAAGGTGGCGGCGTCCACGGAGCCCCCGCCTCAGCGTCGCGGCGCGGCCCGACGCGCCGTCACTCCACCGTCTCGACGGCGTAGTCGGTGGATCCAAGGCCGGTGGCCACGCACTGGCGCACCTGCTCGTACGGGTCCTTGCCGTGAATGCGCTGGAACAGATGGCCTTGGTCACCCGGAGGACGGAACTGCTCGGGCACGTTGTCTAGGATGAGCTTCTCCGCCTTGATCATGTCGAGGGAGGACTGCTCGACCGCCACGATGTCGTCCCCAGCCACGATCCCCACGTCGGGCACGATGGGTGGCGTGGAGAAGCCCCAGCAATCGCACAAAGGCGTAATGTTGAGCAGCAGGGTGATGTAGAAGACGCGGTCCGGCTCGAAGGTTGCGAGCGTCTCGCGCACCGCGGCGGCCATGCCGGCCTGGAAGAGGGCGTACTTGTCGTCCGGGTGGTCCATCGTGAGGGCGCCCACGGGGCACGAGCGCGTGCAGTGCATGCAGAAGCGGCAGTGGTGCTCGCTGATGACGATCTCGTCCTTCTCGTTGAACCGGATGGCGTCCGTGGGGCACCCGCTGATGCACTGGGCGCAGTGGGTGCACAGCTCGCCCTGCCAGGCGAAGTGGCCGGCCATGAGCGCGTGGATGGCGCCGCGCGTGCGGTAGCTCACGCAGCCCATTCCAATGTTCTTGATGGCGCCTCCGAACCCGGTGTGCCCGTGGCCCTTGCCGTGGCTGAGCACGATCATGCCGTCGGCGTCGGCGATGTTGCCGCAGATGTCCACCTCTGGCAGGCCCTCGAGAGGCGTCGAGCGCTTGTAGTGGTAGCGGTCCATCTCGCCGCCGGCCCCCACCACGCGCGCGCCCACAACCTCGTGCGTGTACCCGCGCGCCACGGCCGCGTCCGTGCTGAACGAGCCGTCCGTCAGGAACGGGTAGCCTCCCGCCTTCTTGACCGCCTCCACCACCAGGCGCACGAAGAGCGGGTGGATCGTGTAGAATCCGATGTCGCTTCCGACGTGCATCTTAATCGCCACCCGCTTGTTCTCGAAACGCTCCTTGAACCGGCACTTCTCCAGCAACCGGCTGAACTTCGCAGGCAGCGAAGCGTCGCGATCGATGCGGTTGACGTGGGCGGACGCGAAAAGCACGTGGCTCATGTGGGCTTCCCCTCCGAGGTCCGAGCGGCGCACCCCGCTCGTCTGCAGTATCCGCCACTGATGCCGCGTATCCCTGCCTGACATCGGGCCGAAGGACACAGGCGCGCGCATGTCGAAACGAATGGGTGCGCCAGGGGCGCGCGGGGGATCGGCATGAGGCAGGGGAGGATCGACCCCCTGAGCGAGGTGCTCGGTAAGCTGCTGCGGGAGATGCCGAGCGGTGAGCGCATCGCGGAGTCGATGGCGCTCGCCCACTGGGCCGACGCCGTCGGTCCGGCGGCGGCGGCCGCTTCGCGGGCGGTGCGCATCCGCGATGGCGTTCTGACGGTGGAGACGCGCAGCACCGTCTGGTCGCAAGAGCTGTCGCTGCACCGGCAGCGCCTCCTCGATGAACTGAACGACCGCCTGGGGCGGCCCCTCGTCCGCCAGATCGTGTTCCGCGTCGGCAGCACCCGGCGGCAGGCCTCCTGACGACCGGTGCCATCGCCGTGTCGCGTTGACACCGGCCCTCGACCGCGCATATAATCCGACCATGTACAGGTCCGCTCACCGGGCAGGACGCGCGCGCGCGCGTCCTGCCATGCGACGTTCGGTCAGCCTCAAAAGGAGTGTGAAGAGCGCACTGGCCGTCGCCGCGCTCCTGCTGCTCTCCAGCGGCGCGCTTGGGATCATCTACCTGCTGACGGTGTTCGTACAGGTGTCGCGCTCCCTGCCCTCCATCAGCGCCATCAGCAACTGGCGGCCCGCGCAGAACACCACCCTCTACTTCGACGACACCGATGCCACCGGGCGGCCTCGCGTGCTCGCCGTCCTCGCCACGCAGAACCGGCAGCCGGTGGAGCTCTCGGAGATCAGCCAGAACCTCGTGGACGCCACCATCGCGGTGGAGGACGCGCGCTTCTACCAGCACCAGGGAGTGGACTACTACGGCATCGCGCGGGCGCTCGTGCGCAACGTGGCCGGCGGCGCGATCCGCGAGGGCGCCAGCACCATCACCCAGCAGCTCGCACGCAACATGAGCGAGCTCGGCCTGACCCGCGAGCGCAGGGTGCGCCGCAAGGTGGCCGAGGCCATCCTCGCCATCAGGATAGAGCAGACTTTCACCAAGGAAGAGATCCTCGAACTTTATCTGAACGAGGTCTCCTATGGGAACGGCGCCTACGGCGCGGAGGCCGCCGCGCGCACCTACTTCGGGAAGAGCTGCCGCGAGCTGACTCTCGCCGAGGCCGCCTTCCTCGCGGGGCTCCCTCAGCGGCCTTCAGCCTATGGCCAGAACCCCGACCTGGCGCTGCAACGGCGGAACACCGTGCTTCGCCGCATGCAAGAAGCCGGCAAGATCACCGCCGAGCAGCGCGCCAAGGCGTCCGCCATGCCGGGGCCCGATGACATAACGCCGCTGCGACGCCGCACGGTCTTCGGCGCGCCGCACTTCGTCGACTACGTCGTAGCACAGATCCGGAGCACCTACGGTCCGGACGCGATCTACAGCGGATGGAGGATCCATACCACCCTCGACTCGCGCATCCAGGCGGCTGCCGAGCGCGCCCTGCGTGACGGTATCCGTAACACGCGGTACGGAGCCAATCAGGGATGTCTGATCAGCATCGACCCGGCGACGGGCTTCATCCGCGCCATGGTCGGCGGTCTTGACTACGGGCGGGACCAGTTCAACGCGGTGGTACAGGGACTCCGGCAACCGGGCTCCGCCTTCAAGCCCATCGTCTACGCGGCCGCGATCGACCAGGGCGTCACCACGCTTCAGGCGACCTACCGCGACGACCAGAACTTCCCGTGGCGCGGACGTGACAACTGGCTGCCCACCAACTATGGCGGCCGCATCAGCCACTCCCGCATGACGGTGCTCAACGCCATCGCACGCTCGACGAACACGATCGCGGTGAAGGTGGCCGTCGACGTCGGCATCCCTGCGGTGATCGATTACGCGCGGCGCATGGGCATCACCTCCGAGCTGGCCCCGTACCTGCCCCTGGCGCTCGGGGCCTCGGCGGTGCGGCCCATCGAGCTGTGCTCGGCCTTCAGCCTGTTCGCCAATGGTGGCCAGCGCGCCATCCCGATGGCGATACGGCGCATCCTCACCCGCGATGGCGAGCTGATAGACGAGAACGCCCCGACCGTCGAGGACCCGCGCCTGCGCCCGGAGACCGTCGAGGCGATCAACACGGCGCTCGCGGCGGCGGTCCGGCGCGGCACGGGTACGGCCGCGGCGAGGGTGCCCAACGCCCACGGCAAGACCGGGACCACGACCGACAACCGGGACGCCTGGTTCGTCGGGTATACGCCGGAGCTGGCAACGGCCGTGTGGGTGGCGCGCGAGCGGCGCGACAGCTCGGGCAGGGTGGTCGGCTACTGGCCGATGAGGGGCGCCACCGGAGGGCAGCTCTGCGCGCCGATCTGGCGCGAGTTCATGCTCGCCGCAGTGCCCATCCAGCGGGGCGCCAGAGGCGTGGCGCCCCCTCCCAGGGAGACGCAGGCGCCACGCAGCCCAGCGGTTGCGCCACCGCAGCCTGCCGAGGCCCCCGATCCCGCCGGCGAGGGCGCGACCCTCGAGCCGGCCCCGAGCGATGCAGCGCCGGCCGGGTCCACCGGCGATGCACCTCCGGAGCAGGAGCCTGCCGCCGAGCCGGCTGGACGCGCCCAGGGCCTGGCTCCTTCGCCGGCGCCGCCTGCACCCACCGTGTCTGCACCCACTCCGGGCGGACGCGCCGGCATACGCACCGTCGGAACCGAGACCCCGGTCGCCGCACGAGACGGCGTGTCGGGCCCGCGCCTCGCGGAACCCCGGGGTCGCCCAGAGCCCCCGCGCCGCCGCGACGCCACCGACGAGGTGATAGCCGTCAACCTTTGTGTCGACACGATGCTGCGGGCGACCCGCTGGTGCGATACGACGATCGAGCGCCGCATGCGGCAGCGCGACGTCCCGCGGACCTGCCGGACGCACCGCGGGCCGCCCGGCGAGTAGCCGGCTAAAGGAGCCGGCGCCCGCTATGTTCTCCGTCAAGGTCCAATCGACTTCGCTCGTGCGCATCCGCGTCATCGCGATCGTCCTGGCCATCTGCTGCGCGGGGCTGATCACTCGCCTCTGGTACCTGCAGATCGTGCAGGGGGACGCGCTCCTCCGGGCCAGCGAGACGAACCGCAGCCGCGTCATCCGCTGGGTGGCGCCCCGGGGCATCATCGAGGACGCCACGGGCAGGGTCCTGGCCTGCAACCGGTACCGGCTGGTCGTGTGGGCGGTGCCGTCGCAGCTTCTCGCGAAGGAGGCGGCACCCGTGCGCCAGCGGCTTGCCGGCCTCCTCGGCGTCACAGCGGCCGACATCGAGAGCACCATCCGCGAGAAGCGCATCGGCGACTACGAGCCCGTGCGCGTCGCGGAGGACGTCGACATGGCAACGGCCACGCGCGTCGATGAGCAGCAGCTCAGCCTGCCTGGCGTCTCGGTGGGCGCCGAACCCGTGCGCTCGTACCCGGACGGATCGCTCCTCGGCCACGTACTCGGCTACATGGGCGAGATCAACGAGGAGGAGCTGCGCCGGAAGCGCGCGGAAGGCTATCGGCCCGGAGACTTCAGCGGCGAGCTCGGACTCGAGCGCGCCTACGAGGCGCAGCTCCGCGGACAGGACGGCGGACAGCGGATCGAGGTTGACGCCCACGGCCGCAGGAGGCGGGAGCTTGAGAGCTCCGCCCCGGTCCCCGGCGCGCGACTGACCCTCACCATCCGCCACGACCTGCAGAAGGTCGCCTACGACGAGCTCGCGCGCTGGGCGGCGCGAGGCAACCCAGGCGCCGCTGTCGTGATGGACCCGCGCGACGGCGCCGTCCTCGCCCTCGTCTCCACGCCGTCGTTCGACCCCAACCTGTTTGCCAGCGGCATCAGCACGGGCGACTGGCGGCGCCTGCACGGCGACCCCCGCAAGCCGCTGATCAACCGCGCCGCTGGCAGCGCTACCGCACCGGGCTCCACGTTCAAGATGGTAACCGCCGCGGCGGGGCTGGAGACGGGCAAAGCCACCCGCTGGACCACCGAGTACTGCCGCGGGGTGATCTTCCTGCGGCGATGGCCAAAGCGGTGCCATCTCCGCACCGGCCACGGACGCGTGGACCTCACGGAGTCGCTTGCGAAGTCCTGCGACGTCTACTTCTACCGCCTGGGCCAGCGCCTCGGGCCGGACCGCATGGCCGCCTACGCGCGGCGGTTCGGACTGGGCGTGCGTACCGGGATCGACCTCCCCCGCGTGGAGATCGCCGGCATCGTGCCCGACCCCGCCCTCAAGCGCGCACGGTTGGGCCAGCCCTGGGTGGGCGGCGACACCGTCGACTACGCCATCGGCCAGTCGATGCTCACCTCCACGCCGCTCCAGATGTGCCGCATGACCGCCGCCATCGGGAATGGCGGCTCGCTCCTGCGCCCGCAGCTTGTGCGCACCATCACGGAGCACGGCGCCGATGGATCGGCTAGGGTGGTGCACAGGCTGGAGCGCATCGAGGACGGACACCTGCGGCTTAGCGCTGACCACCTCGCCCAGATCGTGCGCGGGATGGAGGCCGTCATGGAGCCGGGGGGCACCGCCGCCGGCTCCGCGATCCCCGGCCTGCGCGTGGCCGGCAAGACTGGCACCACGCAGCGGCTTCAGGGCGGACGCATGGTGACCGACGCCTGGTTCGTGGCCTACGCTCCGATAGAGAACCCCCGCATCGCGATCTGCGTCACGGTGCAGGCCGCCGGCCACGGCAGCGTGGTGGCAGCGCCCATCGCCCGGAAGATTTTGGAGCGCTTCTTCGGCTTGGACGTGCCCGCTCCGGTCCGCGAGAGCAACGGCGAGTGATGGGGCGCCCCGAAGCGCCGGCCGGTCCCGGAGCCGGCATGCCTGATCTCTCCGTCATCGTGCTGAACTGGAACGCGCGCGACGACCTGCGGCGCTGCCTCGCGTCGATCGACGCTCACCCGCCCGCCCGCGACGTCCGCGTCGTGGTGGCGGACAACGACTCGCACGACGGCAGCGCCGAGATGGTGGCGGCGGACTTCCCCCACCACCTGCTGGTGCGGCACCCCCGGAACGCGGGTTTTGGCGCCGGCAACAACCGCGCGCTCCCGATGGCGTCGGGCCGCTACGTCCTGTTCCTCAACCCGGACACCATCGTCGCGAACGGCGCATTCGACGCGCTCATCGCCTTCGCCGACACCCAGCCCGACGCGGGCGTGTTCGGCGCAAAACTGCTCAATCCGGACGGCTCGCTGCAGTACTCCTGCCGACGGTTCCCGAATCTGGGCACAGGCTTCTACCGCAACACGCCCCTGGGGAGGCTCCTGCCCGGCAACCGATGGACCAGTGACTACCTGATGCGGGACTTCGACCACGAGACGCCGCGTGATGTAGACTGGGTGTCCGGAGCGGCGCTGATGGTACGGCGCGAGGCGCTCCAGCGGTTGAAGGGCTTCGACGAGGACTTCTACATGTATTGCGAGGATGTGGACCTCTGCATGAGGGCCCACCGTGCGGGTTGGCGTGTGGTCTACGTGCCGCAGTCGGTGATCACGCACGTCATCGGGCGCAGCAGCGACCTTGCGCCCGCCCGCATGACCTACCACTTTCACCGGAGCATGTACACGTTCTACCGCAAGCACTACGCCGCGGGCACGCCGCTGCTTTTGCGGCCGTTCATCCTGCCTGGCATCGTGGCGCGCGCTGTGGGCCAGATCGCCCGGTACCGCTGGCGCTACTGGAAGAAGCGGCTGGCCGCGAGGAGGAAGCCGTGAGCCGGTCGCGCCGATCGCGGGCGAGGCGCTCCCAGCAGGCGACCTCACCGCCAGCCCCGCTCGCCGCGCCGCTTCCGCGCGTGCGCCTCGCGCCGGCCGTGCTCGCGGGTGCCTCCGTGGCCGCCGCGACTGCCGGGCTCGGGATGCCCGCGGACAACGTGATGCAGCCAGCGGGCGTCTCTGCCGTCTCGCTCATCGCCACGCCCGTCGCCATCGCGCTCGCGGGCGCAGCGGCGCTGGCGCTCCTCTGGCACCGGCGAGAACGCGTCGCGTGCACGCCTGCCGTGCTGGGCTTCGGGGTGCTTGTGCTGTGGGCCGCGCTCTCGGTGGCCCTCGGAAGGTACGCGCAGGCCGGGTTGCACGCCCTCGCCACGCTGGTCGCCTGCGTCGCCGTGGGCGGCGTCGTCGCTAGCCAGGCCGACTCGCGCGTGCGTGCGTGGCTCGCCATCTCCGTGGCGGCGACCGCGACGCTGGTGGCAGCGGTGGGCGTGCGCGAGTGGGTCCAGTACCGCGCAGACGGGATCCCCGACTGGCGCGTGTTCGGGCCGTTCGCATCGCCCAACTTCCTCGCCGGCTACCTGGCGCCCACCGCGCTGCTGACCGCCGGGCTGGCTGTCGGTGCACGCGACCGGCTCACCGCGCTGTCGCTCTCGTTCGCCTGCGTGCTGCAGGTCGCCTGCCTGCTCCTCACCCAGTCGCGCGCTGGCCTCGCTGCCACCTCCTTGGGGGTTCTCGTGCTCGCGATCTCGCTCTGGCGCGCGGGCCTGTGGGGTCGCGCCTCGCTGCGCCGCGCCGCGATGCTCGCGGCGGCCCTCACGGCGATTGGCTTCGCGATGGCGCAGCCGGCCGCCACCCGTGTGGGCGCGGCGGGGGGCGAGGGCCACTCGATGGCCTTCCGCATCATGACGTGGCATGGCACTCAGCGGATGGCGGATGCGCGCCCGATCGTTGGCTGGGGACTCGGGTCCTTCGAGCAGGTGTTCCCGCGCTTCGCCATCACCGGCTACACGCAGCACGCACACAACGCCTACGTGCAGCTCACGGCCGAGACCGGCTACCCGGGGGCGCTCGCGTTCCTGATCGGGCTTGCCGCGGTGCTCGCCACCGTGACCACGGGCCTGCGGGGGCGCCGCGACCCGGAGCCCTCTCCAGACGAGACGCAGGCGCCGGGCAGCAGGAATGGCCACGTGTCGGCGCTGGGGCTCGAGGTTGGGCCCGTGCAAGCAGGGGCGATCGCGGCCGGGTGCCTGGCGGCCCTTCTGGCCGCCATCGTCCGCAACCTGGCGGACTCCGACCTGAGCGTGCCGAGCGTAGCGCTGATGTTCGCCCTGGTCTGCGGGCTCGCCGCCGGCGCACGGCCAGCGAGCGCGGCGCCCGCGCCCATGGTGCGGCTCGCCCCGGTCCGGGCGGGGGCGCTGGCGCTCGGCGTGTGCCTGTGGCTCTGGGCCGGCTCGACCTCGCTCGCCCGCCTCGAGATGGCGACGGCGCAGGGCGCGTTCGCCGAGATGCGCGGCGCCGACGCCGCCCGTGCGCTGGAGCGCGCCAGCTCCTTCGCGCCGCTCGACCCCGAGCCTCGCCTGAGGCTGGCGATGCTGATGGAGGGCGCGAGACAGCCAGAACGCGCCCGCGCAGCCTACGAGGACGCGGTCCGGCTCGCGCCCTCCGTGCGGCCCCTGCGGCGCTACGCGCGCTTCCTCCGGCGACAGGGCGATCTGAGCGCAGCCATCGCGGCGCACGAGCGCGCTCGCCGGGCCGACCCCCACAACCTGCAGAACCTGCTGGCACTCGCGGAGTGCTACAAGGAGGCCGGCCGCCCGGCGCACGCGGTCGCCGTGTACCGCACGATGGTGTCGCTCCACGAGGGGGTGCACGGGCAGGTGCGCGCCCTGCCGGAGATTGTAAACTGGGAGTCGGGCCTCGCCTATGCTGCGGTCGCGGATGCGGAGCTGGCCGCTGGGCGCAGGGAGGAGGCGGAGCGCCTCTACGCCGAGGCCGCCGAGATTCTGGGCGAGTTCTGGCGCACGCGCAACGACGTGAGGGTGCTGGCGCTGGGCCTGCCGCCCGAGGTCCGGGCGCAGGCCGCCGACGGCTACCACGAAGCGCTGGCGAAGAGGGCGTCCGTGCTCCGGGAGCTGGGGCGCGCCGATGTGGCGCGCGAAGCGGAGGCCGAGCTCGACGCCTTCCGCGCCGAACGCCAGCGCGACTCCGCGGGCTCCAGCGCTCCAGGAGGCTGAATCCGGTCAGGGCCACGGCCGCTTGTCCGCGACCGGGAGGCCGGGCCAGGTTGAGCGACCCGTCGTTGCCGGCCAGGCGCTGGCTCGCGAGCATAGGCGGCGAATGGCGTCGCCGCCCCCGAGGGTGCGACGCGCGTAGCGTCGGTCGCGCTCGCTCCCCCCGCCGTCGACTCCTAGACCCCGCGCACGGCGCGGACCGCGCAGCGCAGGGTGACCGCGCCGAGCACGACTGCGCCGCCAGCGGTCGCCCACGGACCGGGCGTCTCGTGCAACAGGAGCATTACCCAGAGCGGGCTCAGGATCGGCTCCACCGTGGGCACCAGCACCGCCTCGAGCGCCGTGATCCGCTTCACCGCCTCTGCGAACAGGACGTACGAGAGCCCGAGTTGGAACACGCCCAGCAGCACGATCCCGATCCACGTAGAACCGCCCGGCGCGCTCCCGAGCATCCACGGCAAGCTCACGATCGCCGTCAGCAGGTTCCCCAGCAGCACCGAGTCCAGCGGCGAGCTGTTGCGCTGCACCCGTAGCAGCGTCGCCATGAGAGAGAAGCTCGCGCCGCTCACCACGGCGAGGACGTTGCCCAGCATTCCGCCCGGCGTCAGACGGTCGAGGAAGAACAGCGCCATGCCGGACAGCACCACCGCGATGGTCACCATATCGCGCCACGTGACGCGCTCCCGGAGCAGAATCCATCCGAATATGGCGGCGTAGACCGGTGCGGTGTACTGCAGCAGCACGGCGTTGGCGGCGGTGGTGAGCCGCGTCGCGGAGACGAACGTCAGTACTGTCACCGTGTAGGCGAGCGCCGCGCCGATCTGGGCGGGCGTCCACGTAAAGCGCGGCCGGCGCACAAAGGCGAGCAGCACGACCGCGGCGATGGCGCTGCGCGCACCGGCGATGGCGATGGGGTTCCACTCCACCCACTTGATCAGCAGGCCGCCGAAGCTCCACAGCACCCCCGCCGCAAGCGCCAGCGCCACGCCGGTCAGATGCCGTCTGCGTTGCGCCGCGCCCGCGTCGCTCTCCCCCATGTGCTTCCCGCCCTCCAATGGTCGCGCGTCGCTCGCGCCCGTCCGCCCGCGAGGGCGCTTCAGCGTACCACGCGACGCGGCATGCCCACGCGCGACCGGGCAGGACTCCCGGCGACGCCGACCGAACTGCGCGTAGGGCGCCGGCGCGGCCGGAGGCGCGGACATGGACGATCTCGGAACCTACCTGAAGACGCTGATAACCCTCTTCGTCATCGTCGACCCCGTCGGGGCCGTTGCCGTGTTCCTTACCCTGACGGCGCACCACCTGCCCGCCGATCGGCACAGCATGGCATGGCGCGCTGCCGGTGCGGCGACGCTCGTGCTGGTCGGCTCGGCGCTCGCTGGCCGTGTTGTGCTCGAGGTGTTCGGGATCGGGCTCGCCAGCTTCCGGGTGGCCGGCGGCCTGCTGCTGCTGGTCATGTCGCTCGACATGCTCAACGCGCGTCCCAGCCGCAGCCGCCAGACGCCGGAGGAGAACCAGGAAGCGGAAGCGCGCGAGGACATCGCCGTGGTGCCCATGGCCATCCCGCTGCTGGCGGGCCCGGGCGCCATCAGCACCGTCATCCTGCTCGTCGAGTCGAAGGCTGCGGGGCCTGGGTTCTGGCCGCTCCTCTCCATGATCGGCATCGTCGGGCTGGGCACAGCGATCCTCCTGCGCCTGGCGGCGCCCGTGGGCAGGCGCCTGGGCCGCACCGGGTCCAACATCCTGATTCGCGTGATGGGCCTCCTCCTGGCCGCCATCGCAGTGGAGTTCATCGCTGCCGGCGCCCG